>JBIPPB010000042.1:0-17062 GCA_044368655.1 Chitinophagales bacterium
TAGAGATACACTTTTGAATTCGAAAGGCTGTGATAGTTTTGTCTATTTACATTTAACAGTAAAAGACACCACGAAAAAAGACTCTTTTTTAACGATATGTAAGAACCGACCCATAATTTTTAATGGCATCAGCCGAAATGTAAGCGGAATTTATAAAGATACATTTGTCAATTCCCAAAATTGTGATAGTTTTGTTTATCTGCATTTAACGGTAAAAGACACAACCAAAAAAGATTCTTTTCTTACAATATGTAAAAATCAGCCCATTGTATTTAATGGAATCAGCCGAAATGTAAGTGGAATTTATAAAGATACGCTTGTCAATTCCCAAAATTGTGACAGTTTTTTATATTTACATCTAACGGTTAACGACACCATTCGAACGATTTTATTTGATACCATTTGTCAGAATCAAACTAAAATTTTTGGTTTGAAAACAATAAATATCTCAGGAACATTTTTAGATACATTAAAACGCACATCAGGTTGTGACAGCTTCGTTACGTTACATTTATTTGTGAAAGACACGACTACAAAAGACTCTTTTCTAACAACTTGTAAAAACCAACCCATTGTATTTAATGGCATCAGCAGAAACACCTCTGGAATTTATAGAGATACACTTTTGAATTCGAAAGGCTGTGATAGTTTTGTCTATTTACATTTAACAGTAAAAGACACCACGAAAAAAGATTCCTTTCTTACGATATGTAAAAACCAACCCATTGTATTTAATGGCATTAGCCGAAATATAAGTGGAATTTATAAAGATACATTTGTCAATTCAGTAGGCTGTGACAGTTTTGTCTATTTACATTTAACCGTAAAAGACACGACCAAAAAGGATTCTTTCTTAACGATATGTAAAAATCAGCCAATAATCTTTAATGGAATGAGTCGAAATATTTCGGGTATTTACAAAGATACGTTAATCAATTCCCAAAATTGTGACAGTTTTTTATATTTACATCTAACCGTTAACGACACCATTCGAACGATTTTATTTGATACCATTTGTCAGAATCAAACAAAAGTTTTTGGTTTGAAAACAATTAATACCACTGGAGTATTTTTAGATACATTAAAACGTACATCGGGTTGTGATAGCTTCGTCACGTTACATTTATTTGTGAAAGACACGACTAAAAAAGATTCTTTTCTAACGATATGTAAAAACCAACCCATTGTATTTAATGGCATCAGCAGAAACACCTCTGGAATTTATAGAGATACACTTTTGAATTCGAAAGGCTGTGATAGTTTTGTCTATTTACATTTAACAGTAAAAGATACGACTAAAAAAGACTCTTTTCTAACAACTTGTAAAAACCAACCCATTGTATTTAATGGAATCAGCCGAAATGTAAGCGGAATTTATAAAGATACATTTGCCAATTCCCAAAATTGTGACAGTTTTATATATTTACATTTAACGGTAAAAGACACGACCAAAAAGGACTCTTTTCTAACGATATGTAAAAATCAGCCCATAATCTTTAATGGCATCAGCCGAAATGTAAGCGGAATTTATAAAGACACGCTTGTCAATTCCCAAAATTGTGACAGTTTTGTCTATTTAAATCTAACGGTTAACGATACCATTCGAACGATTTTATTTGATACCATTTGTCAGAATCAAACTAAAGTTTTTGGTTTTAAATCAATCAATATCTCAGGAACCTATTTAGATACGTTAAAACGCACATCGGGTTGTGATAGCTTCGTTACGTTACATTTATTTGTGAAAGACACGACTAAAAAAGATTCTTTTCTTACGATATGTAAAAATCAGCCAATTCTTTTTAATGGCATCAGCCGAAATATAAGCGGAATTTACAGAGACACGCTTTTGAATTCGAAAGGTTGTGATAGTTTTGTCTATTTACATTTAACCGTAAATGACACGACGAAATATGACACTTCTATTTTAATTTGTAATAATGATTCTATTTTCTTTAATAATAATTGGTTGACAAAAAGTGGTATTTATAAAGATACAATTATGAATTCGAAAGGCTGTGATAGTTTTATTTATTTGAATTTTACATCAGTCCCTTTAGAATTTACTTTTTTTGATACGATCTGTGAATATGAATTTTCGGATGGATATAATAAAACTGGAATTTATAGAGATCGTTTTGCTAATGGAAATATTTTTGGATGTGATAGTGTTCGTATTTTAAATTTAGTAGTAGAAAATGTAAATTCTTTTTATTTAAAAAGAAGAATTTGTGAAGGAGATTCTTTTGAGGGATATTTTTTACCTAATACGTATGTCGATACCTTGCCCGCAAATGCAGTTGATAGATGTTATCAAATTCGTACTATTGAACTTGAAGTCATTGAACGTAAAATTGTGGACTCATCTGTTATTTGTCAAGGTGAAAAATATCGAGGTTTTTATTCGAACAATAAAATAGATACGCTTTTGGGGGTCAAGATTCCTCATTTAGATACCATTGTTGATCAAGAAGGTTGTAATCGTTTTGTTGAGTTATATTTGACGGTTTTAGATACCGGTTTTAGATACAAACGAATTGACTTATGTGATGGCGATTCTTATCTTGGTATTAGAGATTCTCGAATTATTAGAGACACACAAATTGCTCGAAATGGTTGCCCGTTTTATGATGTTTTAGAAATTGTGAAAGAACCTAAAATAGAAATAAATTTGTCGGATACATCAATATGTAAGGATGACTTCAATTTTCCAATTCGAATTGGAACGGATCGTATATTCAAATTTTATACTTGGAATACCGGAGAAACAACGCCGTTCATAAACGTTTTAAATCCGGGTTTGTATTATTTAAAGGTGATGAATGAAAATGGCTGTATTGGATATGATACGATGCAAGTGAATTTCCTTGAAATTCCAAAATATGAAAAAAACATTAAATTTGATGCAGTAGAGGATAGGTATCAAATTTTGATTGAGACGGATACCTTTTTAAATCAAATCTTTTGGGAAATATCGAATTTGGTTTCTTGTCAGACTTGTTTTTATCAAGAAATTAAATTGAAAAATGAAGATACTGCATGGCTTTATTTTGAAATAGAAAATGATTTAAAATGTAAAGTCTATGATTCAATTCAGATATTAAGATTGGATTCTTTATCGGGTTTTGTTTCCTTCCCAAATGCATTTTCGCCAAACGGAGATTTTAGAAATGAAAAGTTTGGGCCAATTGCAAAAAATGTAAAACAAATTTATTGGAATATTTTTAATCGTTGGGGACAAATCGTATTTTCAAGTGAGTCCGAATGGAATTGGTGGGATGGCAGATACAAAGACGAACCATGTATGAATAATCTCTATATCTGGACTTGTGACGTTACTTTTAATAATGGAAAAACCGAGCGTTTAAAAGGAGAAGTTTATTTGATGCGGTAAATGCCGTTATAATAACGTATAAGAATTAGTAATAGGTCAATGAAATTGACCGAAACTACTTCTATCACGGCATTATACGCGAAAGAAATTGGCCTTTTTTTAATATATAAATAGTATAACATGTTCTTCGAAGCAAGTATGAAAACCATTGCAAAATAATATAAATGATTAAAATAATACAATCAAGAGAAACGAAGATTGGATTATTTTGAATGTATAAACGGTATTCGTATAGTTTTGAGTTCAATAAAACGCAAAAAAAAAGGACTGCATAAACAGTCCTTTTAAAATTGGATTCAAAAAATATAAATTTAAAAAACGAGAAACTCCACTCTTGAATTTCTTTGATGTTGCTTTTCGGTGCAGTTTACGCCTTTTTTACAATTATTAGTTAATTTAGTGTCACCTAAAGCTTGAACTTCTATTCGTTTGGATTCAATACCATTTTCAATGAAATATTTTCTGATTATATTAGCACGATCTTCTGTTAATTTAAGGTTACTTGCGGCATCACCTCTTGAATCCGAATGAGATTGAATTAAAATATTTTTTGTATCGTCTTTAATTAAAGTACTTGTGATTTCGGTAAGTTCTTTTTTTATTTTCTCAGTTAATAATTGATTTTTAGATGGGAAAATAATGGTTTTTATCAATGTTTTTTCTTTTGCTTCAGAAGTTTTATTTAAACTAATTTGCCCATTGGCTGCCATCACATTTATTGTAGTATCAAAAATACCTTCTTTAAAAAATCGAACAAACTTAATTTGTTTAGATAAATAAAGTGTTGTATTTTCAATCGTGAAGCTATTCGGATCTAGTTTCTTTTGATTAATATCCAAAGCTGTAATTTGAATCGATTTAAGATCATTTTCACTGTTTTCAATAGTAAGAGTGTTTGTTTCAATTTTATTGAATATAAAAATATCGTCACCGCTGTTTGAATTTCGATTAGATGCATAAAATCCAAATTTACCATTAGCACTTTCTACATAACCAATTTCATCCATACTGGTATTGATGCTTTCTCCTAAGTTTTTTGGAGTTGTAAAGAATTTGTTATTATACTCAGAAACATAAATATCCATTCCCCCAAAACCTTGAACTCGATCCGAAGAGAAATATAAATTATTTTTTGAATCAATAAAAGGTTGTGTTTCTCTAGATCCAGAGTTAACGTTTGGACCAAGGTTAACAACATCTCCTAAAGTACCATTTTCATTAATTTTTACTTCATATAAATCCGATTGTCCAAAACCGCCTGGTCGATCCGATGAAAAATAAAGTGTTTTATCGTCTTTACTAAGAAATGGATGCGCACAGTTAAAGTTATCGTCATTAATGGATAAATCTTCGATCTCCGTCCATTTATTATCAATAACTTTTGCTCGATAAATTTTCAATAATACATTTTTGTTTTGATCGGTTCCTACTTTACCTTTGTTAATGTTATTTCTAGTAAAATATACGATCTTTCCATCTTTTGTAAATGTTGGACTAGATTCATTATACGTAACATCTCCCATGCCTTTAAATTCATTAACATCTTCGACATTCATAAATTTACCAACTTGAGCGGTATATAAATTTGAATAATTTTGATTGGTCCAATTATCTTTTTTCTCCGAACTTTTTCTTTTATTTCTAGTAGAAGAAAAATAAAGCGTATTTTCAAAAAGTCTTGGCGCATATTCTGAAAACTCAGAGTTTAATAAATCAATCTTAATAGAATTATAAATAAAGTTGTTTTGACTAGAAACTTTGCTTAACTTGTTTTTAGATAAAACAGAATACGCTTTTTCGTTCTGTTGAATGCATTTATAATTATTAATCGCTTTGCACGAGTTTATAATTCGAGCATAAAGATCAATATCCGAATAGAAAATGGTATCTTTTATTTTTGAATACCATAATCCCGCTTCTTTATACTTGGCATTGTTGTAAAATGCATTTCCTATAAAGTAGGCGTCAAGATTTGAACTGTTTTCAAATTGATTACTCATCTCCATAATCTTATTATATGATTGGACGTCATGTAAACTTTTTAATGTTTTATTTTGTCCAAATAAGATATGTGATGAAAAAATTAATGATAAAATGATTATATTACTTTTCATGATTTATAAATTTAGAAGAAACGAGGAGATTGAATTTTAGTAAAGTTTTTAAACATTTCATAACGAACAAAAACCTCATGTGAACCTGAATTGTATTGATTTAAACGACTGGTTAAGATATCGATAGAATATCCAAAAAAGAATTGATTATTCAATTGATATCCAAGTAGGAATCCGTATGCATTGTCCCAACGATAAATGGCACCTAAGTTTAGTTTTTCTTTATACAAAAAGTTTGCAGAAAAGTCAAACTGTGGGGAGGTTCCACTTGAAAATTTACCTAAAACGCTTGGCTTAAATTGAAGATCATCACTTATTTTAAAAACTTTTCCAGCTATTGCATAAGTGTGAATTTGATTTTCAAAGACAATATTATCTTTTTCAAATACTTTAGATTGTAATAAATTTGGAATAGAAATTCCAAAATATTCATTTTCAGATGCTAAGAATAAACCGCCTCCAAACTTAGGAATAAAGCTATTCGTATTTCCCATTAAAGAAGGATCATTGATATTATATATATTTAATTTAGATAAATCTAAGTTAAATGATGAAAATCCAGCATTGACTCCAAAATATAATTTAAATTGATCATTAATAGGAATATTGTATGAAAACTGAGCATTAAATGAATTTTGAGACGTTGGTCCTTCTTTTTCATTTTGAAATGTAGCTCCAAGTCCAATTCTTTCATTTATTGGAGAATGAATGGATAATAATCCAATTTTTGGAGAACCGATTTGATTCAACCATTGATTTCGATATAATGCAAACATACTTGTGGCGCCTCTAGACCCTGCATAGGCAGGGTTAAAAGCATTAGTATTATACATATATTGAGTGTAAATAGATTCTTGTTGCGCATCCGCTCCAAGCGTATTTAACATTAAAATGACAAAAATTATTTTTTTAATATTATTCATGATTTAATTTTTTAATTACTAATATATAAATATCCAACAACTGTTTTTTCTACATTATTCTTATCTTTATATTTAAAGACATAATAATAGGTTCCTGTAGAAACGGTTTCTTCATCCTTTCCATTTGTATTTACTTTCCCTCTGAAGAATTTATTATTTTGACCATAACCTATAGCTTGGTAAATAACCACTCCCCATTTATTGTAAATTACAATATTATTATCTGGATATAAGTTTACATTTCGGATTACTAAAACATCATTTAATCCATCGCCGTTTGTAGAAAGCGCATTATAAATTTCAAGAGAATCTGCAGCTGTTCCTTCTACAAAATTATTAAATTCTAAATAATCAGGAATACCATTATTGTTGGCATCAAATGGAATATTGCGGTTAGGGCCAATCTCATCACCATTACGGATTCCGTCCTTATCACAATCTCCATTCAAGAAGTCTTCGGTATAATCTTCTGTTTTATTATTATAAAGAGAAGCACATGGGTCTAACGGGTCCGTATTATCTTTAACTTCTTGCCCGTCATTGACGCCATCGCCATCGGTATCTTTTTTCATTGGATCCGTTCCAAATTTAACTTCTTGCCCATCAGTTAATCCATCACCATCAGAATCTGCTTTTTTTGAATCAGAACCTTTTGAAATTTCCTCTAAATCGGTCAACCCATCATTGTCATCATCATCATCACAATTGTCTTTCATTCCATCGTTATCCGTGTCGATATCATTAGAAATTACAGTAATAATAGCAAATGCCGTATCGGTATTTCCAAATAAATCATATGCAGTTAATATAACTTGATTGGTACCTAAATGACTACAATTAAATTCTGTTTGACTTACCGATAAAGAATCCAATTTACAATTATCGTTTGATCCATCGTTAATCATGCTTGGAGTTATAGAAGCATTTCCAATATTATCTAGCTCAATGGTAATATTTTTAGTTATAGCAACTGGATTAATAATATCTTGAACCGTAACATCAAAAGAAGTACTACTAGATGCACCATAAGAGTCTTCTACAGTTATTGTTATCGTAGATGTTCCTGTAGAACCATTATTGCTAAATAATCTTAAAGATTTATTTCCTCCCGAACCCGTTATATTAATGTTTGAGGCATCAATTATATTTGTATTAGAAGAAGTTGCAGAAATGATTAATGTATTGACATCGTTATTTAGATCATTTACTGTGAAATTTATATTGTTTAATGTATCATTAAAACAAACTTCTTGATTAGAGATTGAGGTAATAGTTGGCGCTATGTTAAGCGTGACTTTTACCATTTTATTAGCAGTTAATTTTACACAACCGTCTCCAGGCATACCACCATATTCTACTACATATCCTTGAATTGAACTTAAAGATAATGGATAATCATTCCATTTTCCATTCGTTAAAAAATGTATATAATTTTCTCCTCCACAACAATTATTTGGTTCTCCCGATTGCCAATTATTATAAAGCCCTCCTACAATGGAACCATTGATTCCTCCTTGCCAAAACTGTGTTCCTGCTTCTGGGCCACTTACCCATTTCCATACACCTTCAGAAGCCGCATCACTTGCGCCAAACCATCCTTGACCTTGAAGTTTTGATACCACAAACTGATTTTCAGCTTGACTTGTTATCGTTGCTAAGTAACCTTTTAAACCATAGAATGTTAGATTTTCAGCAGCTGTTTTTGCATCTGTAAAGGAAATTCCTTGATTTGTAACAAATTCATAATAATGATTGTTTTGACCATATGGAATTGCAGAACCTATCATAAATGTAACTCTACGATTTTGTCCATTTGAAGATGTTGTTTTAATTTGCACATTTCTAAAAATATTTTGAAGATCTGCAGGGGTTATATTTCCATTAAAACTTAATACTCCAGTTGAAGCGTTGTAATTTTGATTAATACCTGAAGGTAGAATTCCATTAAACTCTAAAACATCCCCTAAGGAAAAACCTTCACTGATTAAAACTTTTGATCCGTTTATTGTATTCGTTTCATTAATAGTTATTAATGAATCAATTACTACAAAAGTACCTCCTGAAGAAATTTGAACAGTATCTAAAGAAGTATTTATTTTATCCTCTTTGATATTTATAGTAAAAATAGTTGAATTTGAACTACCTGATGTATCTGTTACTGTTATTGTAATAATTGAGGAATCATAAACTCCATTTTTTGTGCTATAATTAAATACTCTAGTACTTCCATTGCCTGAAATATTAATTGAATCTAATGGTAAAAGTTGAGTATTACTTGAAGTAACAGCAATTAAAAGCAAAGAATCGGGAGTCTCTACATCATTAACCGTAAAATTTATACTTCCTTTTAATCCCCCTTCACAGTTATTTTGATTTGAAATTGCTGAAATAGTTGGTATTGTATTTACAAAACCAGCTAAAGTTCTAAATGTATCCTCAACGCTAGTTGTCCCATTAGCATTGGTAGCAAAAGCACGATAATAGTATAAAGTGCCAGGAGTTAAACCGGTTATAGATGTTGACATCGAACCTGTTGTGCCAGTAAGAGTTGTTAGATTTGTTGTAGGATTTGAAGAAGTTCCATAATAAAATCCTCTAGTTGTAATTGCAGAACCTCCATCAGATGCTACATTTGCATTAATTGTTGCAGTACTTCCAGTAATATTTGTAGTTGACAAATTGTTGATTTGAGGATTCGAAAGTATAGCAGCTACACCATCAAAACACATTGTTAAAATAGAACCTCCAGCTCCACCATTATGAGCGTAGGTTATAGATGTATAAGGTAATGCCGCACTTACTTTGAATTTCGCACCTATGCCTCCACCCGTGGATGGATTTCCAGTAAAAGAAATTTGATTCCCATTAATTATAATGTTTGAAGGACACGAAGAAGCGAGAACTGTAATCGTTACTGGACCACTATTACTCGTTACATTTATGATTTCTCCTTGATTCGCACCACCAATAGAATAAATCATATCGTTTACTCCAGAAGAAAACGTATTAACATAAGTTGCTGCTGAAGTTTGACCTATCCATACACTATTTGCTTTCATAGGAACACCACAAGAATTATATGATGAAGCATAATTTTGATAGTTTCCAGTGCCCGTTCCAGTTACTGTCACACCATTAATTGTAAAAGGGAAATCTAAATTTCCTTTTTCAAGTGTACATTGAGCATTAATATTAATAAAGCCCAATAATACAATAAAAGATAATAATATTTTATTCATTTTTATTAATTTAATATAGTTAAATGATTTTCGTTTAATTTTAATATTACTTTTCCAAATATATCACCTTTCGGATTTGATTTGAAACTTGCAATTTTGTAGCTAGTTAAACTGTTTAAAAATTGTATCACGTTTGGATTATTAATAATCTTTTCTTCAATAGGACTTACTTGATAAAAAACTTCAATTGATTTTAAGATACCTTTACTATCAATATAAATGGTAACTGGTATGTAGGAATCTCCAATTAGTTTATATAAATTTTCACATTTTTTTTGTAAATCTTTTACATTGTTGAAGTTTAATATTGGATTTTCATTAATACATTTGGAGCATTGGTATATGTTTAATGGTGGTTTTAACTCGCTTAAGGAGCTTGTCTCTTGGCTGTACATTATATTTACAGCAACAATTGTGATAAAAAGAAATAGTTTTTTCATGTGATATAATTATTAATTTGTTAAATTTTGAATCTGAAAGGTTTAAATTCTAATATATTTTTGCAAAGATATGTTAATATTTGCGAGGTTATGGTTAAATTATAGATAATTTTAACATTAAATCGTTCATGTTTTTCTAATGTTTTTTTGTTAAAAAAATGAAAATCATATACTTGTAGTGTAAATTGAGACATTATAAATTTATCTTTTATAAAATGATATAACATATTTAATATTAAATTACGATGTAAAATTAGATATGTTGCCCATACATTTTTTTATTAAATAGTATTTGTATTGAACAAAATAGATTATGGTATTTAGCCTTATTCTAAATAAAACAAGCCTTTTCTTATTTACTATATAGTAATACCAAACTTACTGACAAAATAGTCTAAACTATTTTGTCAGTTTAGAGCGATTAATGCCGTTATAACATGCAAATAGTACAATCAAGAGAAGCGAAGATTGGACTATATTGATTGTATAAACGGTATAATAAATAAAAAAGTGCTCTATAATATAGAGCACTTTATGAAGATTCAAAAAAACGATTTATTTTTAATTTTTCAAAAACGTAATCTTTTTAATTTGTTTTTGATTTTTAATTTCAATAATATATACTCCAACAGATAAATCTTTAATATGGATCAAGTTGTTTTTAGAAACCAAAGGTAAAGATTTTAAAATTTTACCTTCAATACTCAAAATGTTTAAAGTTGTATTTTCTTCAAAAGGAATTATAACTTTAATGAATTCACTCGCTGGATTAGGATAAATTTGAATTCCAGAAATTTCGTTTTTACAATCTGCAAATATGATTTGTGACCAATTTTCAATACCATCTTCATCAATATCTTTCAAGCGATAATAAGTGGAATTTTTATCCATATCCTTAAATGAATAATTGGTTTCCGTCGCTTTATCACCTTGTCCTTCTGTGGTATGAATTAAATTCCAATCGATGGCATTTTCACTTTTATAAAGTTCAAAAGTTTGATTGCGAATTTCAGAAGCCGTCGTCCAATTTACTTGAACATAATCACTTTGACACTCGGCATTAAATTCTTTTAACTCTACAGGAAGGGCGAACATAGAGGACCCTCCAATTGCAAAGGGCGAAAAAGTTCCTTTGTAGCCAGTATAAGACAAGGTAGTACCTGATACAGAAGCGGTGCCTGTAGTTGGTATTTCCCAACTACTTCCATTATGATGATTTAATGTAGGATTAGCCAGTGAACCTACAACTTCATCCGCATTCCAAGTGAAACCAAGATCAACTCCAGATCCTGCATTAGCAGAAGCCGTATTTTTGGAAATATTCCATGTGCGTTTTACGTAGTTACTACTTATTGCCCCTCCCGAAGAACCGTTCAAATAGGCCGTGTCTAATACATTTACAGAAAAGGTATCTGTATTTCCCGTTTTATTATTGATACTTATTGGATTGTAAGCGATCCTTCCAACGGGGAATAATAAATTAGTATTATTGGCTATGCTTCTAATTACGGTTCCATTACCATTGGTTTGGAAGTAATTTACTGGAGAGCCAACATTGATTGTTGTAATACCTGTTCCTAGAGTTACATTGTTATTTCCCAAAATGGGTTTTCCTCCTAAGGTTAAAGATCCCGTCGTTAAAAGTGTTATATTATCTCTTAATGTGAATGCATTTGTTGAGATATTCCCTGTTTGGGTATTGCTTCCTATTTGAATATTAGAAAATCCATCTGCAAAATTCGTGCTAAAATAAGAAGCTGGTAAGGAAAGGGTTCCTGTGGCACCGCCTAGACCGATAGTATTTGATGCACTTTGTGGTGCAATGATTAGTGAACCCGACGACGCGATTGTTTTACCCGAAGCTATAGTCAAAACATTGCCAAATAAAGAGATGGTGCTTCCGTTACTTGAAGCAAGATTTTCGTCAAGGTTAATCGCGCCACTATAAACGGTAATTGGCCCTGCAATAGAAGTTGAAGACCTAAATGTCAAATTTGCGGCATTGCTTGGTTTCCCAATGGTAAGCCCTGAAACATTGGAAGAAATGCCTATAGAGGTAAATCGTCCTGAGATAGTTGAAGTGGAAGGCCACATTTGAGCATTTGTAAAACTACTAGAAAAAGGTTCGATAGTCAGCTTGCCCGAAGAGGAAACAGTTATTATAGAATTTGTATGTACATGATCTGCAGTAAGTTTAATATTACTGGAGCTTGATGTTACGCCAGTACTCGGTCGTCCTCCTAACCACCCTCTGTATAAAAGTCCAAAACTTCCGCCTTCTGCTTCTATAGTAATATCACCACTTGAAGCTAAAGCGTCGGTACCTAAATCATAGTATGAAAAAGGACTATTGGTCGTTTTTCCTTTTAAATAAATACTTCCAGTTCCTGTTGATTGTATTGAGCCAGATACTGTTACAAGTCCCATATTGTTTGAGCCCGAACTTGTAGTTGAGCCAATAATTGATATAGCTGGTGTTTCAGAATTTCCACCACTAGATACTATATTGATTGATGCTCCACCGGTATTTATATCTCCCAAATCTACGCCATTACCAAAGCTAGATTCGCCGTTTATATTAATAATGCCTTGACCTGAGCTAATAATAGCATTGCGACGCCATAGTATACCATTTCCTGCTGAAGAATTACCAAAAATCAAAATACGTCCACCTCCTGAATAAAATGAAACATTTGACCCTAAGTTTGAGGAACCCAGTTCAATTGCATGAGAACTTGAAGATTGGATATAATTATCGGGTATTCCATCATTCGATACTCCATTGTTTGCTCCATTGTCGGCACCTCCAGCAAGAATTATTTTTCCACCTCCGGTTGCTTGGGATGTATTTCCGTTTGCTGAATTAATTATAGCATTTTCTCCTACTATGATTCCCCCTGAATTCAGATTGGATGTATTTGAACTACTCCAAAAAAGAATATCTCCATTATTACTTCGTATATTTTTGGCATTTGCTAATGAAATTATATTTGATGCTTTCATTAAAATGTTAGCATTTTGAGCAGTAGAAATTAAATTTTCATTAATATTCAAGTTCCCTCCATAAATCATAATTGGTCCAGCTATGGTCGCCGTGCTACCGACAGTTACATCTGTATTATTATTGTTTTTCCCTAGGGTCAATCCACTTAATGTTGAATTAAACGTCCAACCAGCTGTTGAAAAAGTAGATGAGAAACTTGTAGAGGATGGCTCTATTCTAAGTACACCTGAACCTTGATAGGTTGTGCTGCTTGAAGTTGGTGCATTGTTTTGAAGAACTAAAGTGCCTGTGATATTTGTTGCACCTGAATACGAGTTGTTATTGGTAAACGTTGCTGTCGTATTATTCAATTTATTTACGATACCCGTTCCGCTGATTACATTGGCTAAAGTCAAATTATCTGAACGATTGATACTTAAAGTGCCATTGTTTACAATACTGCCTGAACCGATACTACCTGTAGTTCCGTTATTTCCTATTTGAAGTGTACCTCCACTAATCGTAGTCGTACCGGTGTATGTATTTGCCCCGGTTAATGTTACCGTATTTGTATTTTGCTTGGTTAGATTTGTTCCTGCCAATACTCCGCTAAAAATGTATGAAGATGTCGAATTCAATGTGATGCCATTATTAGCCGTAATATTTCCAGATGTAATAGAGCCCGATGCCCCACCTTGCCCTACATCCAGTCCAATATTAGATGTAGCATTTAGATTGGAAACATTACTTTCGCCTAAAATAGAGTGGGTCGCGCCACTTCCAGCTAAGCTAATGGTTCCTGATCCACTCAAATTGTTGTAAAATAAATTTCCAGCTGCTTGACCCGTATTTTGAGAAACGGTAATACTTGGATCTACAACAATATTTGGTGCATTAGCCGCAGAAGTAGAACCAAAAAACCAAAGAGTTGCCGTGGTTTTAAATCGCATAGTACTTCCACTTCCTACACTTAATATCACTAAAGAATTTAAGTTATTACCTGTAAATGTAACATCGCCCTTAGTCCAAACTCCAGCTCCTGGTGCAGGAGGCGTTGCGGCTCCAGATACCGTAATACCTGCTGTTCCTCCGTCTAATATGGAACTTCCGAAAGTCCCTGCATTGATACCTCCAGAAAGCGTCATCATAGCTCCTGAAGTAGCACTCGTATTTGCAATCGTTGCACCCGCAGCAGTGAAAGTAAAACCATTGCTGAAAGAAGTTGCTGTGTTTAGGTTGAAATTTAATGTGCTATTGGTTGCAACAGTAACTGCTCCACTGCCCAATCTACCCGTGGCAGCGCCATTACCGATTTGCAGTGTTCCTGCATTGACAGAAGTAGTGCCAGAATAGGTAGTGTTTTGGGTCATAGTAAAGGTTCCTGCACCTATCTTAGCTATTCTGAGCAACGTAGGGCCATTATCGGTTCCCGAATTTGAAATGATTCCATCAAACTGCGCATTATTGCTACCTGTATTGATTTCTAAAGTTAAATCCTTGCCCCCTCCACCATCGGGAAAGTCTACTGTCCCTGTACCCGTAATTGCTCCTGTTTTTTGTGTCGCATTAGCAGGACCATATAGTCGTAAACGCGTATTTGAACCATTCAAATTAATAGGAGAAGTTGAATTTATGTTTGAACCCTCTAGCCACAAATTACCATGTGAAGATATATTGATTTGACCAGAGGTGGTTGTAGTACTTCTAAATGAAAGTCTATTACTCCAAATGTTAGCAGGTGCCACATCGCTTGAAATATTCCAAGTTCCATTACCAGAGACCCCCCCATCTAAATAGATAACTGCTCTATTGTTTACGTTCCCTGCTTCGTAAGTTACAATCCCATTGTTTGTGAAATTTCCGGTAAGATTTACAGAATTCGTAAACCAAGGTTCAAATCGATAGGTTCCTGCACTCACTGTAGTGGTGCCAGAATACGTATTTCTTCCCGAAAAACGAACACGTCCCGATCCTGATTTTGTCACATTCGTTGTGCCTGAAATAATTCCGTCTACAAATCCCCAATCATTATTAGTGTTAAAGGTTAATGCTGCTATATCACTAAAGTTTTTCGTACCACAAGCCAATTGTCCAGAGCTAGAGATTAATTCTAATGAACGGCTACCAGAGGAATAGGTTGTTGTAGGAAAAGAAATTTCAATCAAGTCCTGAACTTCTAAGCTTTCGTCGTTCTGGTCTGAACCTAAATTGGCATATGTCTGAAGCGTCCCATTATGCTGAGCTTGAAAATAAATTTCTACATTTTGATCATTCCAGTTATTCCTACCTTGGTTTGATTCTGAATTTATTTGATATGTAGATCGGGAAAATCCATCATGACTTGTAAATCCAGAATTATGTGTTCTATATCCTCGAAAGTAGTATTGTGCGATATTATTAGATTCCCGTACAATTACTTCTCCACCTTCACCACCATCCCAAGAGTCCCAAAACCAGAGTTTTAAAGCATATTCTCTTCCCAAAACTATATTATTACTGCCATAACTTCTTAAACCGCTATTAGTTCCACCATTTACATTATCCCAAAGTGTATGTGCACCACCCCATGTAACGAGAGTATTTGGGGATGAAATATCAAAAAAAGTATTGACTTGCTCGACAGATCCGCTGCCACCCAAGCCTAGTTGTCCACTGCCAGAATTTATAGATAAAGTTCCGCTATGCCTTAAAAGTCTGATATTGGAGTTGCTAAAATTGATTGCCCCACCATTTGAGGCGATGGTTTGTGTACCCGTTGTTTTTTGAAAATTAATCTGTGAGCTATTGTTTACTGAAATAGTCCCACCATTGGTACTTACATCACCATTCAAATAAATTCTTCTGTCGCTTGGAGCGTTAAAACTCAAACTCAAGGCACCTCCACTAGATGTTATGTTACCTTTTATCCAAATATCTGCATTGGATGAAAGCGTTAAAGTACGAGCATTAGAGTTAGTATAGGTTAAACTCGCATCAAAAACAATATAACCTCTGCCAAAAAAAGTGGTTGGGCCGCCAGATGCAGAACTACTTCCCGTAGAAATGGTAATATTAGCCCCTCCCAAATTACTAGCCAAATTTCCTAACTGTGTGCTATTAAAAAAGAAATTCCAAGGGTCAATCAACCATTCTCCGGCACTACCATCTGAAGCAATTGTGCTTACTTTTATTTTTTCAAAATCAACAGCACCACCTGAAGTTTCGATGATTCCTCCCTTTCCACTTCCTTTTGCCATAGCGAGAATTTGCCCTTGTGCCATGGTATTAGATCTAGGATGATGTAAGTTACTCCACAAAACCACTTTCCCTCCATTTCCATTGCTTAATGCACTCGCATCTACAAGTGCACCTTCTTCCATTTTGACAGATATTGCCTCATAAATATCTTCAGCGTCTTTTTTAGTCTTTTCTTTTCCTCCTTGCCAGTCACCACCAATCAAAATGACACCACCCCCCAAATTTCCTTGTGAAAGAATTTTAGAATGTGATGATAAATGAATATCATCGGACTCAATAATAATCTTACCGCCTTTTTGTTTGGAGGAGGCGTTTAACGTTCCAAAAACTTCAATTTTATTTGTTGCATTTTTTTTAAGTCTTTTCGTTTCTTCAAAAGCTTGTAATCTGATTTTACCTCCATTGGTATTTAATACAACATTTTCTTCAACAATAATATTGCCCTTGGTCTTAACCGTGAGGTTTAGGGGATGATTTTGAGAAGCAATCCCAGAAAATGACCGAAATAAAATCTGACCTTTATCTTCACATTCCAATATAAATTGATTTTTGGATTGTGTATTAAAGTGTAAAGATGCCGACACGTCAATATCTTTTTTGGATTTAACCACAACCTCAAAACCTTGATTGATATAGGATTCAATCACCTTAGAAGAAACGATTAAATCTTTTTGAGATTGAATCGTAACCTTCTTATTTTGAAACGACACTTGCTCAATAGCAATACTGTTT
>JBIPPB010000043.1:0-17004 GCA_044368655.1 Chitinophagales bacterium
ATGGAATTGATATTACCAATAGTTATAAAAATAGAAATAATAATGATCCTTGTAAAAGTATAGAAAGAGATAGATTAACTTTAAATTCAGATGGTACCTATAAATTTTTTCAAACTCCAATTTCGGGTTGTACTACATCGAATGATCAGACTGGGACATGGAGTATGTTAACTCAAAATGGTAAAAATTTATTGATGATAGGGTCAAGTGGCTCCTCTTTATCTAGTGCGATAGAAATTTATAAATTTGACTGTAATTCATTTCAAATTATAAATTCATCCTCATCATCAAACTATACGATAGTTGAAAAATATTCAAAAATATAAAATAATAATAAAAGGCGGACTCCGAAAAGCCAGATTAGAGTAGGAATTATTTTAAACAATTAAATTTTAAAAACATGAAAAAAATTACATTGATTTTGGTATTATCAGCAATCTTGATTTCCCGTTCTAATGCTCAGGATGGATTAGCATTGGGACTCCGTTATGGAATTGGCATTAATAGTATTTCGTCAGATCCTTCAAATCCTAATGCGTCTTCAAGAGTGTCTATTTTGAATGCTGCTGCAATTGTTGAAAAAGGGATCAGCGAGATTTTTGCTTTGCAAGGAGAGTTGGGTCTTTCTGATAAAGGGTTTAGTCTGTCTCAAGTGGATTATAGCTACAAATATCTTGGGCTAAATGTATTGCCTAAAGTAAGATTTGGTAATGATGTGATTGAAGGATTTGGATTTTTAGGAGCAGGTATTGATATGAATTTGTCAGCTTCTGGAACAGCAAATGGTCAGTCAATAGATATTAAAGATGTTTCTGGAGTTAACTTGTCGGGAATTATTGGAGGAGGTGCTGCCTATAAATTGAGTTCGGGCAAATTATTCTTTGATGCAAGATATAATATGGGCCTTTCAAATACATATAGTGGTTCTGGATCTGGCTCAATCAAAGTAAATCAAATAGGATTAAACATTGGGTATCTTCATAATTTTTAGGTATATACTATAGCTTTTATATAAAAATCCCCAAAGAACTCTTTGGGGATTTTTTTTAAATATAAAAGTTGGAATCTTTTCTACAAATCCAAATTATGATTTTTAGCCGTTTCTGGAGCTATTTCGTAGCCAGATTCTTATAATCTGTAAAGTAAAATCTTCACAATTTGTATAAGTCTAGAATTTAAATCTTGAAAATCAATTAATAAACTTTATTTGATTCGTTTAAAGTCGCCATAAAACCATCCAAATCCTCGGGAGAGATACCGATTTTTTTCCCATTACCATATGTAATCATCACGAGCGGTGACGCCGCGCCGGCATACATTTTAAAAATGCCATATTTGCCTGAATAAAAAATGCCAAGCCACCCAAATAAACCGCCTGAGCCAAACAAACGAATGACAAAACCGAGTTGGGTATATGTTTCAATCTTTTCAATATTTGTTATATCTTTGATTGGTATTTGCAAATTGCCAATTTTTCGATGAATCAGAAAATTATGTTCTTGTATTTCATATTGTTGCGGCATATACAAATAGGTAATAATAATTGAAAGTGGCGCAATAAATATAATCATTTTAATCGAAGTCGAAATAGGACTATCATTTTGAATTTCATATAAGAAAAAACCGGTAGCTGCAATTAAAATTAACAAACTGACTGCGGTAATCACTTTAGTTGTTTTCGAAAATTGTACGTCAAAGGATTTCATAAATTAATTTTTTTTACAAACATATTGCTTTTATTCTAATTTGCCTAAATTTGTAAAAAAATAAAAATGATAGCTGTTTCCAAAAAGTCTTTTTTTTCAAATGATGTCAAACCGTTTTTTTTGATAGGATTGCTTAATGTTGTGATTATCATGATACTTGTTTCTCTTTCTGAAAAGCAGTTTAATATGTTTATATTTTTAGGAGTAACCGCTTTAGCAGTGAGTCCATTTTTAATTTTAAAATATACTTTTTTAGAAATCCAATTTGATCATCAATACATTACTTATGGTTGGCGGCCATTTCATCGAAAAAAAATTGAAATCGAAAATCTAGATAAAATAGAATGGTTATCTGTAAATGCGTTAGGCGATTTCTGGGGTACAGGATATAAATTTAGCAAAAAATATGGATACGGGTTTATAACCGGAAGCGGAAAAGCAATTAAATTGTATTTTAAACATACTCCTAAAACAATCGTTTTGTCGATAGATGAAACCATAATTGATGATAATTTGTTAAAGTTTTTAGCGCCTTATCAAATGCCTAAAATTTCGGAATAAGTATTTATGAATTCATTTTCTACATTTTATCGTCAAAGCCCAGTGACAACCTTTATTCTAATATTAACGGTTGGCATTTATCTTGTTCCCGAATTGTTTCCTTCAGTAGTAGGGCAAAGTTTTACGATGCAATTTGCGCTTTATTATTTCGAACATCCTAAATTTCATTGGTTTCAGATTATAACTTCAATCTTTTTGCATGGTGGACTAATGCATTTGTTCTTTAATATGTTTAGTCTTTATAATTTAGGACCCACTTTAGAGCGGATGATTGGTTCTACAAGATTTTTTGTTTTGTATTTTTTGTCGGGTATTTTTGGGAGTTTATTACATTTAGCGGTTACTGCTTTTTTTGTCTATTTGGCACTTGGGCGTTTTTGGATTTATGATCCTTCTTTGCCCCTCGAAGCGCAGTTTCCTAATATTACAAATTTGAATCAATCTTTAGATCAAATGTATCCTCAGTTAAAACATGCGCTTTCGGTTTCGGTAGGAGCCAGTGGCGCATTGTATGGTGTTTTTGCTGTTTTTGCTCGGATGTTTCCCAATATGAAATTTTATTTAATGTTTATTCCTGTTGCTATTAAAGCAAAATTTTTATTAATCGGCTTAATTGCATTTGATTTGATTTTAGCTATTTTACAATTAGAAGGCGATCCATTAGGTCATTTTGCGCATTTGGGAGGCGCATTTACCGGACTTTTATTTTATTTTACCTTACCTAAAAATCTTCGATTGGGATTTCGTTGGTCACACTAAAATTCAACGTCTTTATTCCTTTTTATATAAATTTGCAGTTACAATAAATTTATTTTCAGAGCTATGGATTCTATTAGTATTTTTGATATAATAAAAATTGGAATTGGTCCTTCAAGTTCCCATACAATGGGGCCATGGGAAGCTTCATTGTGTTTTGTTAATTATTTAAAACAACATGAGTTTAAAAATGAATTAGAATCGATTCAGGTATATTTATATGGTTCCTTAGCTAAAACAGGAAAAGGTCATGGTACGGATTTTGCGATAACTTTAGGTTTGGCAGGTTTGGATTATAAAACAGAAAATACTGACCAATTGGCTCAAAAGTACGAAGCAATTTTATCTTCGGAAGTTATTTTTTTATGTCAATGTATCCAAATTCCGTTTTCAAAAGACTCGATTGTATTTGAAAATAAAATTACGCATCCTGGGCATCCAAATGCCATGAAAATCGAAGCAATATTTAAAAATAAAGAAACATTTTCTAAAACATATTTTTCTGTCGGTGGTGGTTTTGTTATTGAAGAAGGTCAAGAAGATTTGGCGTCTTCGCGTCCTGCATCTAAATTGCCTTGTCACTCGGGGGCGGATTTACTTTCGAGTACCAAAAAAATGGGTAAAACGCTATCGCAATTGGTGCATTATAATGAAAATACATGGTTTAGCGATGCTGAAATCAATCAAAAAGCGTTGTATTTATGGCAAGAAATGTTTGATGCAATATGGCGAGGGGTTAATAAAAATGGCGTTCTGCCCGGTTTTTTGAAAGTAAAACGAAGAGCTCAAGACATTTTTATGAGTTTGTCTCAAAATCAAAAATTTGAAACGAAAGAAGCTTGGTTGTCTTGGCTTCAAAGTCAGGATAAAGATTTTAATAAGGTTAATAAATGGATTAGTGTTTTTGCCTTGGCGGTTAATGAGGAAAATGCATCTTACGGTCGTGTGGTTACGGCACCAACGAACGGCGCTGCAGGCGTTATTCCTTCCGTTTTAATGTATGCCGTAAGTTTTTTACCCAATATTGATGAACAAAAAATTGTTGATTTTATTTTAACAGCAGGTGAAATTGGCACCTTGTTTAAAAAATCCGCAACGATTAGTGCTGCTATGGGAGGATGTCAAGCTGAAATTGGTGTTTCGAGCGCCATGGCCGCCGCAGGACTGACTGAAATTTTAGGTGGTACTTCCGAACAAGTGCTAATGGCCGCCGAAATCGCGATGGAGCATCACTTAGGACTCACTTGCGATCCAGTTGGTGGTTTGGTTCAGATTCCTTGTATAGAAAGAAATACGATGGGAAGTATAAAAGCGATAACCGCTTCCAATATTGCACTCGAAAGTAATCCAAGCGACGCGAAAGTGTCTTTGGATAATGTCATACAAACGATGTGGCAAACGGCTTTGGATATGAATACAAAGTATAAAGAAACCTCGGAAGCCGGCTTAGCTACCAATATTTCGGTTAATATAGCAGAATGTTAATAAAAATTTAAGTATTGAAAACAAAATCATATCTGTTCTTTTTAATTTTATTTTTTACTTCTTGTTCAAAAGAAAATGAAGTGATCAAAGAAGTGCCAGTAACCTGTAAGTATCTCAAAAAATATGCTTTACCAGGGGAGTCACATAAAAATATTTCACAATTTGATACCTTTCCCGCAACTTTAATTTTAAATTATACTACAAATAAAATTGAGTTTAAAACTAACAGTGCTCATGACGAATATCGAATGAATGCAGATTCATTTTTTGAAAGAACGATTACGATAGACGCTATCAAACATGAAGCGATTCGGTTTGGGAAGTTTTCGGATTCAAGTATTGAACTGACGCGTTATCGAAAATTTTCTCCAGATGGAATCATTGTTCTTATAGATAGCATTAAGTGTATCGCATATTAATGATTGCTATTAAATTTGATGAATGTTTTTTTGTCAATTTCTCAAATAGCTTCAAGTGTTAATAAAAATTTAAGATAGGTTTATCTTAAATGCTTTATTTTTGTAAAAAAAAATTAAAAAATAAAATGAACACAGCTTCTATATCAAATAGCTCCGTAAACTACGAACTCATTAAAGACGAGCTTAAAAATTGGCATCAATTAATAAAGCAATATCAAATTCCTAACAATAAAAAAGCCGCTTTCCAAACGATTCAAAATTTTATCATGTTCGGATCTATATGGGCGCTTCAATATGTTTTATTAAATACACAAAACTGGTTAACCGTTTTTTGGGTGGTCGCTTTAGCTATTCTCAACGGTCTTTTATTAGGTCGTATTTTTATTGTTCAGCACGATTGTGGCCACAAGTCATTTACAAGTAGTCAAAAATGGAATGATATTATCGGTACCATTTGTAGTTTTTGTACGATTATTCCTTATAAATATTGGGCTAAAAATCATGATTTTCATCATGCTCACAACGCACAATTAGAAACTTCGGATATCGGCGATGTTCAATGTTTAACAACCGAACAATACAGTAAATTGACATTAAAACAAAAAATTAGATATCGTATTTATAGAAATCCACTTTATTTGTTTACAATTGGAGGTGTTATTTATGTAACGATTTTTAATCGTTTTGCATTTCTTAAAACAGAATATTTTCAAAAAGTAGTAAAAAATGTAACATATAGTAATGTACTCTTTTTGATATTTTATGTTGCACTTGCTTTTGTTTTAGAGCCATCTAAATTCATAGCGGTTCAATTAATCAATTTAGCATTTTTTGGCACGTACGCACTTTGGTTTTTCTATATTCAGCATCAATATAAAGATGTATACAAAAGCAGTAAAGACAATTGGAATTATTTATTATCTGCAATTCGTGGTAGTACATTTTACAACTTGCCTAGAATTGGTCATTGGTTAACAGGAAATATTGGTTATCACCATATTCATCATTTGGCGCCGACGATTCCTAATTACAATTTACCAAAATGTAGTAAAGATAATCCAATTTTTCAAAAATATGCGGTTTCACTTTCATTGCTGGAAAGTTTCAAAACGGTTTACGCCAATTTATGGGATGAAGAAACAGGTAAAATGGTTTCATTTAAAGAACACAAACTTAAAATGAAAAATAAAGAACTCGAAAATTTAAATTAATGTATAGGACGCCAAGATTTTTATCTTGGCGTTTTTTTTTTGGATAACATTTTATAATAATACATTCAAATAATCGTATTTTTTAATATATTTAATAAAATCAGTTCGTTGTTTTATACGATTTTAAGTATATTTGCAAAATAAAAAAAACAAGTAGTCATTATGAATTTTGAATATAGCGAACAACAGCAAATGATTCGAGAGACCGTTAGAGAATTTGCAAAAAAAGAAGTATTACCTTACTTTAAAGAATGGGATGAAACACAAGAATTTCCAAGAGCCGTTTTTGAGAAGTTGGGCGAATTAGGCCTTATGGGAATATTAATCCCAGAAGCATATGGTGGCGCAGGATTGGGATATGATGAATATATTGTAGCGATTGAAGAATTAGCTAAAGTGTGTGGATCGGTAGGTTTGAGTTATGCGGCTCATAATTCGTTGTGCTCTATGCATTTATTTCAGTTTGGAAATGAAGCGCAGCGTCAGAAATATTCACCAAAATTAGCAAGTGGTCAATTTATAGGCGCTTGGGCTTTAACGGAGCCAAATACAGGAAGTGATGCCATGCGAATGATGTGTACGGCTAAAAAAGATGGCGATGGTTGGATTTTAAATGGCGTTAAAAATTTTATTACGCACGGTAAATCTGGCGATGTAGTTGTTGTTATAGCACGAACTGGTGATTTATTAGATAGTAAAGGAATGACTGCTTTTATCGTTGAACGAGGAAATCCGGGATTAAAAGCGGGTAAGAAAGAAGATAAATTGGGTATGCGAGCTAGCGAAACGGCAGAAGTTATTTTTGAAAATTGTAGAGTAGGGGATGATGCTGTTTTAGGAAATGTAGGTGATGGATTTATTCAAGCAATGAAAATATTAGACGGTGGAAGAATTTCAATTGCGGCTTTGAGTCTTGGAATTGCTAAAGGCGCTTTTGAAGCATCTATTAAATACAGTAAAGAGCGTGAACAATTTGGTAAACCAATTGCGGATAAACAAGCTATTGCGTTCAAATTAGCAGATATGGCTACTGAAATTGAAGCCTCTGAATTGTTAATCTATCAGTCGGCATATTTAAAAAATAACGGCATGAAAGTGACTAAAGAATCCGCAATCGCTAAATATTACGCGAGTGAAGTTTCTTGCAGAGTAGCTAATGAAGCGGTTCAAATTTTTGGTGGATATGGATATATTAAAGAGTTTCCAGTAGAGAAATTTTATAGAGATTGTAAACTTTGCACCATTGGTGAAGGAACTTCTGAAATCCAAAAATTAGTAATTAGTAGAGAATTGTTGAAGTAAAATTTATCTTTTCTTTTTAAATTAAACAAAAAAACACGTTAAAAATGACGTGTTTTTTTGTTTTGTATAATTAAATTATAATTTCGGTCTTTGTTCTGGATTTCTCTTATTATGAAAGCAATAAAGTACACGAACGATATTTTTTTCTTCATTGATAGTAAAATATAAAGAGTGCGGAAACTTTTTAATTTTTAAAGCCCTTATATTTTTATAATGTACTTTGAAAAAAGGATTGAATTAAAGTGTTTTGTAGGCACCTTTTTAATGATTTTATGAAAATTTCAGTAGCATCTTCGCTCTTTTCGTAATAAAAATCAATGGCGTTTTCAATTTCTTTTTGGGCTCTAGGAGAAATGATGATTTTATAAATCATACTTTTTGTTGAGTTGTTTTATTGATGCCTCAGCGGTTAAATATGTGTTTTCATCTTCCTCTAAACGCTGATCCAAAATATCTTTCATATCTTTGGATAAATCAAATTCGCTTTCATCTTCTTCAACGATAATGGTTATTGGTTTGGACTTAAACGCGGCTTTGATGGAATCTAAAATGTCGGTATTCACTTCTTGTGCAGATTTTAAATGATAGGTAGTATACATGAATTCTCCTTTTAAATTTTAAAAAATCTAAGTCAAAGTGACTTCAACTTATAATAAATAATCTAAATGTAAAAGTAATTATTTTTTTTGAAACACAAATGGTTTAATTAAAAAAACAAATAGAAACTTTGGTTTTTTAACATTGATTTAGCTCATAAGCGCTGGATTTATGATAAATTATTTTTAAACTTTGGTTGGGAATGTTTGGGAATTCTGGAACGAGTTTTCTATGACTGAATTTGGGCGTGATTCTTTTTATTTAAATAACGAATTACTCTAATCAATTGTCTAAAATCTATAATCTAAAATCTAAAATCTAATTCCGTGTCAGCCTTATTTATCAAACTGAGGTTTTTCTTTAAATTTACGCTTTATGATTTTATAACAATTTGAAGTTCAAAATTTATAATCATTCTTTTAGAATTCGTTATATTTGCCAATTAGATTTAAAATAAAATTACGATTTATAATTTTTTATATGTTAGGAGCACTTACCAAGTCAATTACAAAAATTTTTGGAACAAAACAAGAAAAAGACATCAAAGCCATTCAGCATCTTGTAGATGCCA
The DNA here is from genome assembly GCA_044368655.1 of Chitinophagales bacterium. Taxonomy (GTDB): domain Bacteria; phylum Bacteroidota; class Bacteroidia; order Chitinophagales; family JADJOU01; genus CHPMRC01. The sequence continues at coordinate 8,609 of JBIPPB010000043.1, forward strand.
TTCATATTGAGTATCCCAAATTAGCGTCGCTAACCAATACGGAATTACGGGCAAAAACCTTTGAGTTTAAAGAACGAATTGCGGCATATGTTTCCGATTTTACAAATCAAATAGAAGATTTGAAAAATCTAGTTCGTCAAGAAAATAATAGCCAAATAAAAGAAAAACATCTCAATCAAATAGAAGAATTGATCAAACAAAAAGATCAAAAAATTGAAGAAATATTACTTCAAATATTACCCGAAGCATTTGCGGTTTGTAAAGATGCCGCTCGACGTTTTACTGAAAATGAAACATTGAGATTAAACGCTTCCGAATTAGATATTGAATTATCTAAAAAATATCCTCATATTAAAGTGGAAGGCAATGAAGCGATTTATCATAATAAATGGTTAGCTGCAGGCAATGAGGTTTTTTGGAATATGGTGCATTATGATGTTCAATTGATTGGTGGTATTGCGTTGCACCAAGGAAAAATTTCGGAAATGGCTACCGGTGAAGGAAAAACATTAGTAGCAACACTACCAGTATATTTAAATGCACTAACGGGTCTTGGTGTTCATTTAGTAACGGTAAATGATTATTTGGCTTTAAGAGATAGTGAATGGAATGCGCCTTTATTTAATTTTTTGGGTCTTTCGGTGGCTTGTATTGATACAACAAGACCTCATAGTCCCGAAAGACAAAAAGCGTATAATTCGGATATCGTTTATGGAACGAATAACGAATTTGGATTTGATTATTTGAGAGATAATATGGTAGAATTTACCGAAGAATTGGTTCAGAAAAAATTACATTATGCTATTATAGACGAAACGGATTCGGTTTTAATTGATGATGCGAGAACGCCACTTATCATTTCGGGTAGAGTAGATCAAACCGATAAAGATGAAGTTTTATTTAATGAATTAAGGCCACGAGTGGCTAAGATTTTTGAAATGCAAAAGCAATTGGTAAATAAAATCTTTAATGATGCCAAAACATTAATAGCCAATGGTGATGTTTCGGATACCGGAGGAGGAATGGCCTTATTGAGAGCGCATCGTGGATTACCAAAATATTCGCCCTTGATTCGTTTTCTAAGCGAGGAAGGAAATCGTCAGGTTTTATTAAAAACGGAAGCACGATATCTACAAGATAATCAAAAAGAAATGCCTAAAGTAGATGCGGAATTGTTATTTACTATTGATGAAAAAAATAATCAAGTTTCGTTAACGGATAAAGGTATTGAAGCCATTACCACTGCAGGAGAAGAAAAAGACTTTTTTGTGATTCCTGATTTGTCTACAGAAATTGGAATGATTAATCAATTAGGAATTGCAAATGAAGAAAAAATACAGAAGAAATCGGCGCTGATGCAGAATTTTCAGCAAAAGTCAGAGCGATTGCATGTGGTTACGCAACTTTTGAAAGCGTATACCTTATTCGAAAAAGATATCCAATACGTTGTGATGGACAACAAAGTAAAAATTGTTGATGAAAATACGGGACGTATTATGGATGGAAGACGATATAGCGATGGATTGCATCAAGCTATTGAAGCCAAAGAGAATGTAAAAGTAGAAGCAAGCAGCCAAACGGTAGCCACTATTACGCTTCAAAATTATTTTAGAATGTACCACAAATTATGTGGTATGACCGGAACTGCAGAAACAGAAGCTTCCGAATTTTGGGATATTTACAAATTGGATGTTATGACCATTCCTACGAATAAGCCTATTATTCGTAAAGATAGAAATGATTTAGTATTCAAAACAAAACGTGAAAAATACAATGCTATTATTGACCAAATTGCCGCATGGCAAGAGGTTGGAAGACCAGTATTGGTGGGTACAACCAATGTAGAGGTTAGTGAACTTTTGGGAAGAATGCTAAAATTAAGAAATGTAAAACATAATGTATTAAATGCGAAATATCACGGAAGAGAGGCCGAAATTGTAGCCGAAGCGGGTAAATTTGGAGGTGTTACGATAGCGACCAATATGGCGGGTCGTGGAACGGATATTAAAATTACGGATGAAATTAAAGCGCTTGGTGGTTTGGCAATTATTGGTTCGGAGAGACATGAAAGCCGTCGTATTGATAGACAGTTGAGAGGTCGAAGTGGACGTCAAGGCGATCCTGGAGAATCGGTTTTTTATGTATCTCTCGAAGATGATTTAATGCGTATTTTTGGTTCAGAGCGTATCTCTAAAATCATGGATACGATGGGACTTAAAGAAGGCGAGGTGATTGAACATTCGATGATTACAAAATCTATTGAACGCGCTCAGAAAAAAGTTGAAGAAAATCACTTTGGAATGCGTAAGAGATTGTTGGAATACGATGATGTGATGAATGCTCAAAGAGAAGTGATTTATAAAAAAAGAAGAAATGCGCTTTTTGGAGAACGACTAAATATTGATATTGAAAACATAATTTATAATGTGCTTTCGGATGTCGTTACGTTTAATAAAAAAAGCAATGATTTTGATAACTTTATGATTGAGATGATTCAATATTTTGGTATTGAATCCAGTATTGATTCGCAAAGTTTTTCATCAAAAGAATCGGATAGTTTAGTTAATGAAATCTTTGAACAAATTATAAGCTATCGAGCTCAAAAACATGAAAAAATAGTTCAACAAATTTTCCCTGCATTTAAAAATATAGCTCAAAATCAAGCAAATATTATCAATGTAATTGTTGAAATTACCTACATGGGAATGAATCAGCCTGTTTTTTGCAAATTAGAAGACGCATTAAAAACAGAAGGTCAAAGTATCATTAAAGATATTGAGAAATCAATCGTACTTGAAAATATTGATAATCTTTGGACAAAGCATTTACGTGAGATGGATGAATTGAAACAGTCGGTTCAAAATGCGGTTTGGGAACAAAAAGATCCAATTGTAATTTATAAAAAAGAAGCTTTTGAATTGTTTTCGAAAATGATTCAAAATGGCAATTTTATAATGGGGCAGATTTTAGTCAAATATCAATTATTAGACCAAAATAAAAATGCAATTAAAGCAACATCAGCGCCACTTCAAACGAATTTCAATAATTTTTCAACCAATGAAAAACAATTTGATAGCTCTGAAGAATATGGTGCGGATGAATCAGATAAAATGTCTCAACCAAAAAAAGAACCGATTCGAGTAGGTTTAAAAATTGGAAGAAATGATCCTTGCCATTGTGGAAGTGGTAAGAAATTTAAAAACTGTCACGGCATTTAATTTTATAAAATATGATTCAGTCAAATCAAACATTAAATTATGGAAATCCTATTTTAGGTAAAATCTTTGCTTTTATTTTGTTTATAGTTTTCGTATTCTTAATAATTATGATTTCTTTAACGTTTATGGCTCCAAAAAAATATGAAAATAAAATGAAGTATCAAATTGAGGGTGCTTCAATTCAAAACGTTTGGGAGGCTTCAAATAATATTATCGAATATCAAAAAAGTAGAGAAAATCTTTATAAATTAGTTGTAAGAGATTCGGCTAAATTAAGTTTTGTTGAATATTACAGTCCTTCGGATTCTATGGAGTATAAAACGCTAGTTTTAAATCCGAATCGATACAAAAAGTACAAACTGACCAATTGGAAGTACGAGCAATTCAATACTATTGAAATGCAATTGGATTCCATTCCTAATGCAATTGAAGTTACGTTTTCGGAAACATCCATTTATCAAAATGTATGGGCGCGCGTTTATAATACAATTTTGGCGCCAAATACCACGCTTGATTTTGAGTTTTTTAAAATAAAATCTTTAATTAAAAGTTAAAGTCTTGTATAATTAATAGATTATGAAAATTACGATTCTTGTTTTTTTGATTCTTATTCAAAATTTTTCAAATGCTCAGATGAAAAGACCTTCTGTTGCAGATTTGATTTTAAACGAAAAAATACGAATTGATACCTTTGATGGAAAATTGGATTCTTTTGTAGCCGTTAATAACGATGAGGAAACGAGTAGAATAGCCACATTAGTATATTTGAAAATGGCGGATTCATTAGTCAAAAGAATTGAAAGAAGTGAAATTTTGTATAATTGGCAAAAACAAAATTTAACGTATGGTGTATATAAAACATTAAGTGAAGTTAATCAAAATACCTATTCGTTACCATTATATTTTCAGAAATTATTTCATAATGCATTTGGTATTGTAGGAGCCATTGAACACGGCGATTTGTTGAGTTTTTTAATTACCGATCCGTTATATTCCATCAAAAATGTTTATTTTTATAAGAATTTTCAAGATGCTAAAACTTTTTTAGTGCATTCTTCTTTAACGTTTCCCAATGAAGTCTTAAAGGTATTTTATAAATATCGAGAAATGAAATATCGAGATACGGTAGTTGAAGTTTGCGGTGTCGTGGCTCCTAATGTAACAAAGAATTATCTAATTGGTGAAACGGAAATTCGCTCGATTTTGAGAGAAAATACAAATCCAAGTATCATGGGAATGCGAGGATTTTTTAATGAATATAATATTTTATCTAAAGGCATGGTTTTGGTCGACGATATTATTGAAGGTAAAATGACTATTTCAGAAGCGCATACTATTTCTCAAGATCCAAGAAAGTTTCTACGTAAAATGATTGAAATTAGGAATGAGCCATACTGTCAAGCCATTTATTCTTTGGATGAAGAACTAAAAATATCAGCTTTAAAATATGCTAGAGAAATCAATAATCTTCATAATGAACCCAATCCTAAAATTCGTTTTAAAAGTGTTGATGATTTTAATTGGAAAGAATTGTATACTTTATTAGTATACTCGGAAGATGAAATATTTACATCAAGTTTTAATGGTGTTTTTGAGCGTTTATTGTATCGTCTTAAAGAAGATAAAGTAACGGGTTGGCAAATGTTAGAACGTATGCAATTTAATAAATTCAGAACGTTTATCAAGCTCTGCGCAGGATATGGCAAGTTGAATAATTTCTTACAAACCATGAGTAAAGATAAGTCGAATGAATTGTTGACGAAATTTACAAACAATTTAGAGAAAAATTCAGGAGATTTAAGACCCGCAATTGATGTAGCGGATGCCTTTGGAAGTATAAAAAGCAAAGAGCAATTAGAATTGATTCAAAAAAATATAATTAATGAATATCAACGTGTAGAAAAAGACAATGTGAAAAATGGCTTGGCGATATACGGATTATTAAAAAGCCTCTTTGCCTCAAAATCAGATAATGATAGCCTTTGGTTTAAAGAGGTAGCCAGTAAATATAAACTGAATCCAGTTGATAAAATATCAATTCAGGATTTAAAAGGATACGATAAAGTGCATAGACAAATTCATTTCTTTTATGATGACGATGATGGATATGCATCTTTTTCTAGTTTTTTGGCTACATTTAATACGCCAAATTATAAAATAACAAATCGAAGCACCTATGTAAAAATAGAATCTATAAAAGGCAGTAAAATTGAGATTTATGCCAATCAACCTAAAGCAGAATTAGATGGCCAAGCCGCTTTAATCGCCAAATTTGATTCGTTTCGAAAAGATATACAAATGATGGTGCATCGTGGCCATAGTTATTATACGATGAATACGATTGATCAAATGCCAAGTACTACAAAAATTGTATTTTTAGGTAGCTGTGGTAGTTATAACAACATTAATGAAGTTTTAAATCGTTCCAGTAATTGTCATATTATTTCTAGTAAACAAATTGGAACGATGTCGGTAAACAATCCTTTACTTTTTATTATTGCCGAAGTAGTCCGATCAAATAAAGATTTAGATTGGAATTATATTTGGTTTGAATTGTATGAAAAGGTTAAAAATAATAAATATGCATTTGAGAAGTTTCAAGATTATGTTCCTCCTCATAAAAACTTAGGAGCTATTTTTATTCAAGCATATACAAAATTTGTAACAGAGCTTTAAATATTATAATGTATGAAAATAGCAGTTTTTCCTGGCTCGTTTGATCCTATAACAGTTGGTCATGTAGATATTGTTAGGCGATGTATTCCTTTGTTTGATAAAATTATTATTGCGGTAGGGGTTAATTCTCAAAAAAAATACCTTTTCCCTTTGGAAAAAAGAATGGAATGGATGCATACAGTTTTTGAAAACGAATCCAAAATCGAAGTTTCGTCATATCAAGGTTTAACCATTAATTATTGTAAAGAGGTCTCGGCCAATTATATTTTAAGAGGCATTCGTTCTGCAGCGGATTTTGAATATGAAAAAACCATTGCGCATCTCAATCATACCATGAATATTGATATTGAGACTATTTTAATTTTGTCGCCACCAGAATACTCTTCAATTAGTTCAACAATAGTTAGAGAAATTATTTTAGGTAAAGGAGATGTAAGTAAGTTTGTACCACAAGAAATAGCAAGTGAAATGCATTTGTAATTTTTCTTTTTTTTAACTTTTATACAATATTCAAAAATATTAAGCGTTATTTAACAAAAAAAATAATCTAATTTGTAAAAACAAATTATATTTGCATACAGTTTAAAGTATTTTTAAATTTTAAAATCATTATAAAATGAGAAAATTAATCGTTTTTTTCGCTATCTCAAGTATATTTTTAGCGAATTTTTCGTCTTGCAAAAGCAAAGGCGGTTCAGGTGGCGCTTCATCGGTAACAGGATGGAATTACAATGATGCTAAAAATGGTGGCTTCGAAAAAGTAGCCTATAAAGGTCAAGATATAGCTCCAGGTTTGGTTTTTGTAGAAGGTGGTACTTTTATGATGGGCCAAAAAGAGCAAGATGTTATGTTTGAATGGAATTCAGTTCCAAGAAAAGTTTCTGTAAATTCATTTTATATGGATGAAACCGAAGTGGCTAACATTCATTATAAAGAATATTTACATTGGTTAACAAGAGTTTTTGGGGAGTCTTTTCCTCAAGTAGTTTCTAAAGCTTTACCAGATACTTTAGTTTGGAGAGATGAGTTGGCGTATAATGAACCTTATTTAGAATATTATTTCCGTCACCCATCTTATGATTATTATCCAGTTGTAGGTGTTAATTGGTTGCAAGCAAATGATTTTGCTAAATGGCGTTCTGATCGAGTTAATGAAGGTATTTTAGCGAAACAAGGTATTATTGCGTTAGATCCAACTTCGGATGTCGATGATAATAACTTTAATACAGGTGCTTATTTGGCTGGTCAATATGAGCCTCAAGCAGGAAAAAAACAAAAGAAAGATATCATGTCTAAAGATATTCGTAATGTGCGTTTTGAAGATGGTATTTTACAGCCCGATTATAGATTACCAACGGAATCAGAATGGGAATTTGCAGCATATTCTTTAAAAGGAAATTTACCATTTAAAGATGAAGAACGTTTTACAGATCAAAAATTATATCCTTGGAATGGATTTAGTTTAAGATATCCAAAAGCAGGTAAATATCAAGGTAAATTTTTATCAAACTTTAAAAGAGGAAGAGGAGATTATATGGGTATAGCAGGTAATCTAAATGATGATGCGGCAATTACAGCAGATATCAAATCATTTTTCCCTAATGATTATGGTTTATATAATATGGCAGGTAATGTGAATGAATGGGTAATGGATGTTTATCGTCCAATGACTTCTTTAGATGCAAATGATTTAGGTACATTTAGAGGTAACGTTTTCAAAACGAAGTTAAGAAGCGAAGATGGAACTGAACTTGCGGAGAAAGATTCACTTGGTCGTCTTCAATATCGTGATGTAACTGATGAAGAAGCCGCAGAGAGAAAAAATTATCGTAAATCAGATGTGCGAAATTATATTGATCAGGACGAGTCTTCACAAGTAACTTATAACTACGGAATTTCTTCTCTAGTTAATGACAAATCAAGAGTATTTAAAGGTGGCTCATGGAAAGATATCGCGTATTGGTTGTCGCCTGGTTCAAGAAGACATATGCAAGAATTTGAAGCTTCAGATGATATTGGTTTCAGATGTGCAATGGATCGTGTAGGAAGTCCAAAAGGCAATAAATTTCCAAGTGGAAACAACTTTGGAAAAGCTAAAAGAAAATAATAATACAAATTTTTAATAAAAGCCCTCTTCTACGAAGGGGGCTTTTTTATATATTTTAAATTTATAATAAATGGATTTAGAAATTTTATATAAGTATTATTTGGAATGTCGCCAAATAGTTACAACAGATACACGAAAAATTAAAGGTGGAGAAATTTATTTTGCTTTAAAAGGGGATAATTTTGATGGGAATTTGTTTGCCGAAGATGCCAAAAAAAAAGGCGCAAAATATGTTATTGTAGATGATAAAGATATTGCAAATAAAATCGGTAGTCAAGCAATATTAGTAACAGATGTTTTAAGAACATTACAAGAACTAGCTAAATTTCATCGATTACGATTAAATATTCCAATAATTGCTATTACTGGAAGTAATGGTAAAACGACAACTAAAG
>JBIPPB010000007.1:0-56504 GCA_044368655.1 Chitinophagales bacterium
TAGAATAAAATTGCCAATAATCGTAATAACGGCACCAAAAATGGACAAATAACCTCCTTTTATGGTTTTGTCGGTAAGTTTATACCATATTGACGAATTGTAATAAACGCCCAAAAACCAATTGGCCAACAATAATATTGGCACTACCATTAAGCCTTCGTGATACGAAGGATGAATAATATTTTTGATGAAAGGTAAAAGAAAAATAGTAATTGTAAAAATAAAACCACAGATTAGATTAAAAAAATCCATAATCATCGCATATGTTTTTTTGGCGTTTTGATGCTGTGATTCTTTAAAAAAAAATGGCTCCGCGCCCATTCGAAAAGCTTGTATCGCCAAGGTCATAATGATGGAAAGTTTGTAATTCGCATTATAAATTCCGAGCAAAAAGAGATTTTTAGATTCCGAAAAAGGAAGCCATTTTTTAAGCATGATTCGATCTAATGTTTCATTTACCATACCCGCCAAACCAATAATTACTAATGGATAGGAATAGGGCAACATTTTTTTTATTAACGAAACCTCTAATTTCCGAAGGGAATAAAAGATTTCTTTGAAAAATAATAAAAATGTAAACCCACTCGCAATAAGATTAGCCAAAAGTATAAAGGTAACTTCTTGAGACTTTTCAATCCATTGATTTGGAATTAAAACTTGAAAAATCAAAATATTGATACTGATATTTACGACTATATTAGACAATCGATATACCATAAATTGTTTTGCTTTTTCTTTAAAACGAAGTTGAGCAAAAGGAATATTGGCAATATTATCAAAAAATAAAATGGCTGCAAAAATTTGTACATAATTTTCATGGTTTTGGTAACCTAAAAAAGTGGAAATGGCACCCGCATTTAGAAAAACCAACCCTGAAAATACAAATGAGAAATAAAAAACAAAGTTTTGCGACGCATTAAAAACACGGCGCTCTTCATATTCTTTAGAAAATCTGAAATAGGAAGTTTCCATACCAAACATCATAATGACATTGATAAATGCAACTAAAGCATACAAATGACTAATAACCCCCAATTCGACAGGGCTTGATAATGTATATGTGTAATACGGAGTTAGTAGCCAATTAAGCATTCTACTCAAAATCGTACTGAGACCGAAAATTGCGGTTTGTTTGGCTAGGATTTTTAATCCACTCATCGTCGATTAGGATTCAAAAGGCTCTATGGTTTTATGAGCGCCGTCGCAATATGGTTGCTTTAGACTTTTTCCGCATCTACAAAATGAAACACGCTCTTCTTTTTCATTTGTTTCTTCATTATAAGAAACGTCCATTTTAGGCGCAAATACGCGTAAAGGACCATTTTTAACCACTTCTATTCTTGGATTTTCCATTAATTTATGCTTAGTTAATTTAAAATTTAAAAATTCTCCAATGCCATTGTTTTTTGACAACACTATTTTCTAATTCAATAACACCTGGATTACTTCGTATCATCGTTTTTAAAGCCGTTTCATCCGCTATAAATACTTGCGCATCATTACCCACCATTTTTTCGATCTCCTCATTCCAAGATGGCAATAAAACGGTAACCGTAGTACCTTCTTTTTTCATTTTTTTGATAAATGGAATAATTTTAGTTTTCCATGCTTCTTTTTCGGTTTTTTCAACTTTCCAGCAAATAATCCAATAGTTTTTTGGAACTATAGAAATAATATTTTGAGTAATATCCGCATTGTTTTTATCTGTAATTCTCAAATTATTAATAGGAGCCAATATTCCTTCTTCAATCACTTTCTCGATACGATCTTGATATTCCCATATCGTATCCGTTGGGTAATTTTCCATTTTAAATTCTTGAATTTCGCCTGTTGATTTGTTTTTCATTTTAAAAACAAATTCACTAACGGGATCTTTAATGTTCTTCATCTGTTCTTTAATATTTTTTCCCACAGCATAAGGTCTAAAATCAACAACAGGAAGTGTCCAAACAAAATTATACAAACTGAAAAAGAAAGCTAAAAGTGTTGCCGAACCAAAAGTTACAAGATTATTAAATGAATTCATCAAAGGCTTGATTCGATGATGTATTAATACTAAAAATAAGCTTATTAAGGTTAAGAAAATATCTTTATAAAATGTAACCCAAGGCTTTAACTTCATAAAATCACCAAAACAACCACAATCGGTTACTTTCATTTTATTTTTATCAAAATCACATGCAGACCAATTTCCAGAAACCTTTGCAAAAATTAAATACCCTACAATTAAAACAACAAACAGTAAAAGACCTTTCCATCGAATTTTAAAGCTGGGAATTAATGCCGCACTTAATATCCCTATGAATAATAAAACAGGAATTATAATTGCAGATTTTGTGATACAAAATCCTGACAAATACGAATATCCCGTTAGAATAAGAAAGAAAATATTGATCGCTAAAAGTCCCCAAGCCGTTAACTTTCTTTGCCACCCAATAATAATAGCAACACCTAACGCAATTTCTAAAACAATCATGGAAACGGAAAACGCAACATTAAATTTGTCCAAACCATACCAAAAATCAGCAAAGCCGTCGGCTGCAAAAGCAGTAAAATAATCATGCATTTTATAGGCCGTTCCTAGCGGATCAATCGCTTTTACAAATCCTGAAAAAATAAAAACCCCTCCTATGAAAAATTGGAAAAATGTAATAAACATATTACAAAGGGGATTTTTCCAACGTCTTATAAATGTAAAAATTAAAGCTAAAATTCCAACTGATAAAAAAAGTTTTTCAATGGTCATATGATTTAATTTTAAAGAGTTTAGATGCAAAATTAATAAAGAATATTAAAATCTTAAATAATTTTTAATATTTATTGTTCATTTTCAAACCAACTGCTATACATTTTGTAATTATTCGCAATCCGTTCGATTTCGCCTTCTTTAAGTTCTTTAGAAACTTCTTTAATTTTTTTGGCAGGAATTCCAGCCCACAATTCCCCTTCTTTAATATGGGTATTTGCAGGGACAACCGCTCCTGCCGCTACAATGCTGTAGGACTCTACAATACAATGATCCATAACAATTGCACCCATTCCAATCAAAACATTATCGTGAATGGCACACCCATGAACAATTGCGTTGTGACCGATTGAAACATAATTTCCTATGGTCGTAGATGCTTTTTGGTATGTAGCATGAATTGTGGCATTATCTTGAATATTTACAAAATTCCCAATTTTAATGGTATTGACATCCCCCCGAACAACAGCGCTAAACCAAACGCTACAATCATTCCCCATTTCTACCTGGCCAACTATTGTGGCATTGGGAGCAATAAAACAATTCGGTCCAATTTGAGGAGAAACACCATTTACAGGTAAAATCAATGGTTTCATATGATTATTTTAAAAGTTCAATACTAATTTTTACCGGCTGATGGTCGGAATACGCAAAATTTAAATCAATAGCTTGGCAATCGATTGTTTTGATATTTGGAGAAACTAAAAAAAAGTCGATAATCGTTGTGAAGGTTTTATCTGAATAAGGTTTGTCATTTTTTCTATTGGTTGCTACATTTGGGTCGTAAATCCAATTCCATCCATTCATAAATTTAGCCTCTACATTGGTTTGAAAATAATCACCTTCTTTACCTTTTGCCAAAGTGTTATATGCCCAGTTTGGCGGACATTGGTTCCAATCGCCACCGCAAATGATATAATTTCCATTTTTATATTCTTTTTCTAGAAACGACTTCAGGTAGTCCATTTCTTGTTTTTTAAGTTTTCCGCTATCGTCATAAGCACTATTATGGATATTTACCACAATAAAATCTTTTCCATTTTCTAATTTATAATAGTTTACCAATAAGCATCTTCGCAAGAAATACAATTGTTTTGGAAACCCAAATGCACCTGGCAGTTGATGTCTTTCAGATTTATAGGGTTTAAAAGCACTTAATGTCAATAGTCCACTTTTTACATTTCCCATAGGTTCTAGCCAAGGTTGTGGGATAAATTTTACATTATAGTTGAGTGCAAAAAAAGAAAAAAAGGGATCTTTTAATTTTGACAATAAATTTGCTTGAGGCAATTCATAGCTTCTTCTACTCATCGAATCTACTTCCTGCAATAACCAAATATCCGAACTATCCTGTTTTAAAAAATTTGAAATAGAGTCAAAGCATGATTTTACATAATCTTCGGAGGGTCTTACTATTTTGCCACCATCATAAAAGAAATCGGTTTGTGCACCAAGTCCCGAATATCCAATATTCCATGTTCCAATTGTAAAATTTAAAACCCGCAATGTATCGGTAGCATTGTTTTCTTCGTATACAACTTCAATTTCCGAAGGATTGTAATACGTTAACTTAGCATAAATCAAATTAAAAACAACATACAATAATGGTATAAAAACGATGATAAATAATATTAAGAAAACGACTTTTTTCACTAGATACAATTTTGATTTTTAAATTTATAACTACAAATATAAGTTCTTATATGTAATTTTTGTTATTAAACATTGGTTTTTTAAAATTTTCTTAACTTTGTCCTTTTAAATACTTAACCATGTCGATGAAAAAATTGATATTTCTTTTTCCACTTTTATTTTACGTATCTTTTTATGCTCAAGATCTTGAAATAAAATATATAAATCGAGTTTGTAGCTTGGGAGAAGGACAATGCAGTAAAATTTATATTCCTATTGACAATGAAAAAGATTTCACAAAACTCCTCAAAGAATATTTTGATTCAAAAGGAGCGGAGTTTATTAAAAAAGAAAAAAACAACACCGAAATACAATTTACAAACGCACGTTTTGATCAACAAAAGGTGTATGCTATTCATGAAGTATTAAATGCAGGAAGACGCCTAGAATGGTATATGCAATTGTTTGATAACGATAATAAATCTATTCAAGACACAGATTTATATGAAAAAATTGGGCGAAAATTATATAATAAAGTGGTTTGGAATTTGTATGAAGATACGATTGAAACAGAACTTAAAAAGTTGAAAATATTAGAAAACACTTTTAAAAAAGAAGCAAAAAACAGCAATAAATCAGAGAAAAAATCCGAAAAATCGCTAGGAGAAGCTTTAAAATTAGAAAATGAAATCGATGCGCTCAAAAAAGAAAATGAAAAATTAAAGTCATCCATTCCTGATTACAAAAAAAATGCGGATCAAGCAAAATCAGAAATGAATGATTACGGTTCTAATGAAAAAGAAATAAAAAAACTTGAGAATGAAGTTGAAGCTACAAAAAAAGAACTTAAAAACTTAAATAAAACGCTAAAAGATGGCGAAAAAAATGGAAATGTAGATGCTGCTGCTCAAGAAGCATTAAAACTAAAAACATCAAACCTTCAAGAAGCATTTTTATTGCAAGAAAAAGAAGCCGATACTAAAAGAGATATCTATGAAAAAGCGATGAAAAAACTCGAAAAAAATTATGATAAAGCAAAAGATAAACATCGAGATGCCGAAAAAGAATTATCAAGTAATGAAAAAACTATTGAAAATAACTTATTAAAAATCAAGTTATTAAATACTAAATCTGAAGAAAATCAAGCACAAGCTAATAAGTTTCAAAATGAAATTAAATCTCAATTAGAGTTAGATATTGAAATGCAACGACAACATATTGAAAAAATTAAAAATAAACAAGTTATATATAAAACGAATTAAATGAACGCTACAATTAATCAATATTTACTAAAAATAGGTGCCGTAAAATTAAGTCCAAACGCCCCTTTTACTTGGGCAAGTGGGAAAAAATCACCTATTTATTGCGACAATAGATTAACCCTTTCTTATCCAGAAGTTCGCCGACTTATTTGTCAATCGTTTGTAGATAAAATCAAAGAGAATTTTAAAGATGTAGAGGTTATTGCGGGCGTAGCTACAGGAGGTATTGCGCATGGCGCATTGGTTGCAGAAGCGCTTGGTTTGCCGATGATTTACGTAAGAGATAAACCAAAAGGACACGGTCGCATGAATTTAATAGAAGGACACCTAGAGGCAGGAAAACGCGTTGTAGTTATCGAAGATTTAATTTCAACCGGTGGTAGCAGCTTAAAAGCCGTTGATGGTATTCGTGAAAGTGGTGGCAATGTTTTAGGACTTTTAGCCATATTTACCTATGGATTTGAAGCGGCAATAAAAGCTTTTGAAGCGGCAAATTGTCCTTTTGATACACTCACTAATTTTAAAAGTCTTCTTGAGGAATTAAAAGCGCAAAACGCTCCTGAATCTGAAATTGCATTTATGGAGAATTGGATAAAATTGAATTAATTTTTTCTATTTGATTTCTTGGTGCATTCGTTTTTTTTTGATTAAAAGATATTCAAAACTTTATAAAAAAGTATTGAGTTTTGAAGATTTACAATCGAAAATCAAAAGAGAAATTGTTTCCAAAAACGTTCATTCTGAATATCTAAGAAAATATTCGGTCATTGATGCAAATGATTTTGAAAAATTACCCATAATTTCGTATTCCGAAATCCAAAATGATGTTTTAAGCTTTTTAGAAACCAAAAATAATCATTTATCATGTCAGAAAATCATTGCTTTTGCGCAATCCAGCGGCACAACAAGTGCTAAGAAATGGATTCCTCATTCTTTTAAAAATATTTTATATAATTATTTGGCGGGCTTTGATATGCTTACTTTATATCTTAAATCATTTCCCGACTCTAAAATAATAAAAGGAAAAAATTTTTCTTTAACAGGGTCTTTATTCAAAAAAAATGACATTGTCATTGGAGATGTTTCAGCGTTGATTGCATATTATTTACCTTGGATTTTTAGCTTTTTTAAAGTCCCTAATAAAAAAAATGCTTTAATTGAAAATTGGCATGAAAAACTGGAGATATTAAAAAAAGAACTAGCTAATTCTGATATTCGATGGCTGGCAGGAGTCCCAAGCTGGTTGAGCATAGTCGTTGATGAAATTCAAAAAAAAACCAACAAAAACATATGTTTGATTTGGCCAAATTTTGAAGTCCTTTTTTATGGAGGCACGAGCATTGATTGGCATCAAGATTTTTTTAAAAAACAATTTAAACAAATTCATTTTTGGCAAGTTTATAATGCCAGTGAAGGTTTTTTTGCCATCCAATGGAGTCAAAACTCTAACGCAATGGCGTTGATGCCTCATTATGGAATTTATTATGAATTTTTAGATATTAAAACAAACAAATTGATTTTATTTAAAGACCTAAAAATTAGCAATCAATATGAATTAGTTATTTCAAACGTATGCGGTCTTTGGCGATATAGAATGGGAGACATTATTGAAGTTAAAAATCTAAATCCACTTTTGGTTATAATTGTTGGTCGTACACAAAACTGTATTAATGCTTTTGGCGAGGAAGTTATTGAAAAGCAAGTTGAATGTGCATTAAAAGAACTTCGGCTAAAAATGAATTTTGAAATAGATGCATATACTGTGGCACCCGAAGTCTTTGAAAACGGAAAAGGAAAACATCAGTGGTTAATTGCATGGCGCCAAGAGCCCGAAAATTTGGAAATATTTGAAAAAGAACTGGATACGCTAATCCAAAAAATAAATGCCGATTATGCCGCTAAAAGAATTGACAATTTAGTTCTTGAAAATCTTAAAGTTACTTCGACGGCAAAATCCAACTTTTTAAAATGGTTAGAGAATAAAAATCGATTAACGGTGCAAGCAAAAATACCTAAAATGTCAAACAATTTAGAGATTATACATGAAATTTTATCTTTTGAAATTCTACAATAAAAAACTAATATTCTAATCCATTTTAAACTATATTTGTATTCTTATAATATCAAAATGAAAACAAGAAAGCAAAATCATTTTTTATTTAGAAATTTACAAAGACTTAAACTACTTTTTATTTTCGTAATTTTATTTTTTTTTCAAAATTAATTTAGTGCCCAAAATTCGAAACTACCAACGCTTGAAAACATGCCTAAAAGTACAAAAAAATGCTATCTTTTAGGTTTGGAGGCCTACAAATCAAATGATTTTTTTTTAGCTTTAAAATATTTTGAAGCGGTTGAAGCGAAGGGATTTCGATCACAAGAAGAACGTTTTTTGTTTATTCAAATTCTTGAAAAAGTAGGATATTATGAAAAAGCGGTTGAACAATGTGAAATATTAGAAAAAGAGAAATTTAAAAATCCGCTTCTAAATTATTTTATGGCATTAAACTTAATGCGATTGGTTAGAACATCTCAGGCTTTAGATTATATTAAATTTTTTTTAAAATCAAAAGAAGTACGAAGTGAATATCCTAAAGAAACCAAGCATTTACAAGAGCTTAAAAAATACTTAGAAAGTGAGAATGCAAAAAATGACACCATAATAGCCAGTGTATATAACATTACTGAAAACATTAATACGCCTGCCACCGAATTTGCACCTGTGATATTGCAAGATGGTTTATTATTTGGTTCTCAAGGCATCGATGGTATTCAATTTTATAATGCAAAATACGCTTCTAAAGCGGATATTCCTACTACCCGAAAATTGTATTTTTCGAAAGGTGAAAAAATGAATTTGTCAAAACCAAAAACCTTTCCAATTGAAATTATAGGATATGAAATTAGTAGTATTTGTTTTGATTTAAGTCAAAGAATTGCTTTTTTATCTGCATGCAAATACAATGAAAAACTTCAAAAATATACTTGTGAGCTTTTTATAAGCCGAAAAAATGATAAAGTAAAAGATAGTGTTTTTTGGACGACACCAATTCCAATTGAATCATTAAATCTTCCTGAATCTTCTAATACACATGTAACATTTGGTTATGACCTTTTACGAGAAAAATCAATGCTTTATTTTGCAAGTGATCGACCTGGAGGACGTGGCGGTTTTGATATTTGGTATAGCTATTACAATCCTAAAAACCAACAACTCGGTCAAGCTATTCATGGTGGAGGAAAAATCAATACAACGCTTGATGATTATGCACCATTTTTTCATATACCTACAAATACATTATATTTCAGCACTAATGGGCGCGGTGGTTTTGGGGGTTTTGACATTTTTAAATCTACATTAGTTAATGGCGCTTTTCAAGAAGTTAGCTTACTTGGAGCCGAAATTAACTCACATCAAGATGACCTTTTTTTTGTAACGGATAAAAATATAGAATACGGCTATTTAGTGTCGAATCGTTATAGTGAAAATAGTTTGATTAATCCGCATTGTTGTGATGACATTTTTTATTGGGATAAATCAAAAAAAGATACCGTAAAAAAACGAAACATTGAAATTTCACTTAAAGATAAAAATAATAATAGCATCTCTCCTATTCGTTATCATCTCACCGAAATCGACTCAAATAAAAATCGAATCCCAATAGAGAATAAATTGGTAGAAGATCGAATCGTTTTAGAAAATCTAAAACAAAATGCCACGTATGAAGTAGATATATTTTCAAAAAATTTCTACAGAAAGAAAATAAACATTCCAAAAAATAATGATTCCTTTAAAAAAATGGAACTAACCTTAGATTCCATCAATTATAATCCTATTATTCTTCCATTAGTCGAATTTGATTTTGACAGCTTTTCATTAACTCCTATTGCCCGACAAATTATTGATTCTTTGGTATATCCTGTATTAATAAATAATCCGAGCTTAATCATTGAGTTGAGTGCACATACCGATAGTAGAGGAACGGACTTGTATAACGAAACCTTATCGACCAAAAGGGCACAAGCAATAAAACGCTATCTTATTTATTCAAGAGATATTGATGAAAAACGGCTTAAAGCTGTTGGCTACGGCGAATTTGTTCCAATTGCTTCCAACGAAAATGAAGATGGTACAGATAATATAGAAGGAAGGCAAAGAAATCGCAGATGCGAGTTTCGAATTTTAAGAGATGAAGTTGACGATTTCTAATTTTTGCTATACATTTAAAAACCTATTTTTTAAATTAGAATAGGCCGATAAACAAATATTTATATAGATTTGCATTTTATAAAATAAAAACAACACCAAATATGGCTAAAAATTTATTGATTGTAGAGTCCCCTGCCAAAGCCAAAACGATTACAAAATACTTAGGTGGAGATTTTATTGTAGCTTCGAGTTATGGCCACATACGTGATTTACCTAAAAATAATCATGCAATCGATATAGATAATAATTTTTTAGTTCAATATGAGGTTTCAAAAGAAAAAGAAAAAGTTGTATCGGAATTAAAGAAATTAAAAAAGAGTGTTCAAGAAGTTTATCTAGCTACGGATGAGGACCGCGAAGGAGAAGCTATAAGCTGGCATTTATGCGAAGTATTGGGTTTAGATGAAAAAACAACTAAAAGAGTTACATATACCGAAATTACCGAATCTGCGATAAAAAAAGCGATTGCAAATCCACGAAAAATTGACATGGATTTAGTTAATGCACAGCAAGCGCGTCGTGTATTGGATCGTTTGGTAGGTTTCGGAATCTCTCCTATTTTATGGAGAAAAGTAAGACCAAACTTAAGTGCAGGAAGGGTTCAAAGTGTTGCTGTTCGAATTTTAGTGGAACGCGAACGCGAGATTTTAAACTTTAGCTCCAAATCTTCATTTAAACTTGTAGGTACATTTAACACTAAAGATATTCAAGGGAATGACGCCACGTTTAAAGCAGAGGCTTCTAAAGATATTGAAAATAAAACAAATGCAGAGAAAACATTAGAGCGTTTTATTGATGCCACGTTTCATGTAGCCAATATTGAAAAAAAGCCCGGTAAACGATCGCCTTCAGCACCATTTACAACGTCTACACTACAACAAGAAGCTTCTAAAAAATTGAGTTTTAGTGTAACCAAAACGATGCTTGTCGCTCAAAAATTATATGAAGCCGGACATATTACTTATATGAGAACGGATTCTGTTAATTTAAGTCAGACCGCACTAGAAGAGTCTAAAAAGTCTATTTTGAATATTTATGGTGCCGACTACTACGACAGCCCACGTATTTATAAGGGAAAAACGGCAAATGCACAAGAAGCACACGAAGCCATTCGTCCAACGAATTTTAACAATAACACGATTTCAGGAGACTCTGACGAACAACGACTTTATGACTTAATTTGGAAGCGTTCTATTGCGTCTCAAATGACCGATGCTAAAATTGAAAATACCGTTGTAACGATTGAAAATGATAAAAATGAAATTCCTTTAATCGCCAAACAAGAAGTGGTTCAGTTTGATGGCTTTTTGAAAGCATATATTGCCGAATCGGATGACGAAGATGAGGAAAAAGGAAGCAGTGCGCTCTTGCCTCCTCTAAACATTGGGCAAGAAATTCCATTAAATCATTTAACCGCTACCGAAAAATTCTCTAAACACCCACCTCGATACAACGAGGCGGCTTTAGTTAAAAAATTAGAAGAATTGGGTATTGGACGACCTTCTACATATGCGCCTACAATTTCTACGATTCAAAATCGAAATTATGTATTAAAAGACAGTCGTGATGGCAAAGAAATAGATTTTCATGTTATTGAGCTTAAGAATAATATCATCAAAGCCAAGGCACAAAAGATGATTTCGGGTGCCGAGAAAAATAAATTATTTCCTACAGATATCGGGATATTAGTTACGGATTTTCTTTCACAATATTTTACCAATATCATTGATTATAAGTTTACAGCAAAAATTGAAGAGGAATTTGATAAAATTTCGCATGGTGATATCGAATGGCAAGAGATGCTATCCGATTTTTATACGCCGTTTAAAATTGAAGTGGAGACTACTTTAGAAACTGCAGAGCGAGTTAGTGGTGAACGTATTTTAGGAAATCATCCTGAAACCAATGAGGTTGTTTTGGTACGTATGGGCCGATTTGGACCAATGGCTCAAATTGGAGTCATTCCAGAAGATAATCCTGATTTTAAACCAAGATATGCAAAGCTTCAACGTGGGCAAAATATCGAAACCATTTCATTAGAAGAAGCATTATCTTTATTCAGACTTCCGAGAGAATTGGGCGAATTTGAAAACAAGCCGATTAAAGTAAATATCGGACGGTTTGGACCTTATTTACAACATAATTCGGGTTTTATATCTTTGAAAAAAGAAGATGACCCGTATACCATCGATTTTGAAACGGCGGTGCTTCGTATTGAAGAAAAAAGAACCTCAGATGCGAATAAGCTTATTTTAGATTTTAGCGAACATGATATTCAAGTTCTTAATGGCCGTTGGGGACCATATATCAAAAAAGGAAAAGATAATTTTAAAATTCCAAAAACGACTGATGCGTCAACCCTTTCTTTAGAGGCATGTATGGATATTATTGAAAATCAAAAAGATGCACCTAAAAAAAGAGGAAAATTTACGAAACGAAAATAGTTTTATTTTTTCATAAGAAATTAGAGCACTAATGCAATATTTCTTTTATAAGTAAATTGATTTAATAATTATTTATTGATTAATTTAATGTGCAAAATCATTTTACAAGTATTATCTTTGTAAAAATTATTGTTATGGAAAATTGGAGAGACCATATCGCTATCAAGCCAGGCGTTCGATCTGGAAAGCCTTGTATAAAAGGAACTCGTATTACTGTTGGGGATATTTATAGAATGTTGGCAAATGAAATGAGTTTTGAGGAAATATTATCTGATTTTCCAGAACTTACAAAAGAAGACATTCAAGCATCTATGATTTTTGCTAATGAAAGAGAGCAAATAACGCAATATGTATTTGTAAAATGAAATTCCTTTTAGACGAAAATATATCTTGGCGCATAGCAAGACTTTTTTCAGAAAATTTTGCAGAATGCGTTCATGTCAATCATTTTTTTAAAACGGACTCAGCTAGTGATTTTGAAATTTGGAATTTTGCAAAAAATAATAATTGGATAATTATTTCCATTGATAATGATTTTGCCAATTTATCCCAATTTTATATGACCCCACCAAAAGTGATTCACCTGAAAGTTCATAATTTGTCTAATAATGATATAGCTAAAAAATTAATAGGCGCACAAAGTATCATAAGTGAATTTTGTAAATCAGAAGAAAACCTATTATTAGAAATTTTCTAAAAAATAATTTTCAAATACACAATTTCACTAAAAAAATTAACAGTTATCTTTTATTCAAAAAATACAAAATCCATTTGATATCTTCAATAATTTGGTATTTTTGATAGAAAAATAATGCATTCGTATCAAACCCGTAATCTTCAAAACTAAAAACACCTTGTTTTATTTTGATTTTTTTTGCGGATTCCTTACTGTAAAAAATATCTTTTAGTCCAAATAACGTTTGAAATAATTGATGAAAAGTAATTTTTGAACCGCTCCATATTGGCCAAAGCGTTAGTATTCCTACAAATCCGGCAAAACGATGCAAAATAAAATGAAAAATTCTTGAATTCCACTTTTGAGATTCCATATTATTATATGGACTATAAATCATTGAATTTTTTTGTTTACTTGCTAAATGAATCAAAGTATCCATTTTTGGAATAACCATCCAAACGGACTCATTTTTTTGTTTAAAAAATGTAATTAAAGATTCATTTGAAAGATAACTTATGTCAACTAATTTATTTTGATGTTCCTTTTCGTCAATAGAGATATTAAAATTAGTAACTAAACTATACAATTCTTTAGAATAAGACATTCCATCTTTATGATTTGAAATCCATTGTAAAGGCAGTATTTTAAAATCAAAAGAAATAAAATTTGTTCGTTTAACTTTTGAAAGAATTAATTTGAAAAATAAGGGTAAAAAAAAGGCGAAAACCGTTCCGGCTAAAACAATTGCTCTTGAATATCGATAATTCAAGGGAAGAAAATTATAAATTATTAATATTAAAAAAGCACCTAAAGTAGCTCCAGCAAAATAATTATTTATAGATGTCGAAACGCGATAAACGCCTTGAATCAAGTTGCTTAAAATCCAAATAGAAACATACGCAGGTAATATTGCCAAATAAAAAAATGGGGGATAGTATGCAACATCACCTTTTAAATTGGTGCTCCAAAAAAACGTAAATCCATAAATAGAAACATAAAGCAATACAAAATCGATAATCGGAAAAAAAACGCCTTTAAAAATTAGCTTTAGTTGGCTTAGCTTAATAATACCAAAAGTTGCGGATTTAAAAAGAAATTTTTCGAATTTTGAGGCATTCTTAGTCATATTTTTCTCCCAAAATATGTATAATGCTTCAAAGAAGTTTTGATAATAACTCCAGCGATTTTTGTTGCTACTTTCTCCTTTAAAATGGACGATAGATTCCGATCCTATATAATAGTTTTCAAATCCATTTTGAAGTAATTGATAGGAAAAATCGATATCCTCGCCATAAAGAAAAAAACGTGTATCAAAACCATTAATCTTGTTATAATTTGCTTTTTTAATAAAAAAACAAGCTCCCGCAATGATTTCTACTGGGCCATCACGTTCATCATCTAAAGAATTGGAATAATACGAAACGGAATCGTTTGATATTTTATCTAGTGTTTTATCCAATTTTAAAATTCTTAAGATACTGGATTTCAAATTAGGAATTTTTCGTTTGCTTTCTGGCAAGTAATCCCCTTTTCCATCGATCATTCGAACGCCTACGGCTCCTATTTTTTCATTTGAGTTTATGATTTCTAATGCTTTATGAATCAATGACTCTTGAATAATCGTATCCGGATTTAGTATTAAAATATTTTCGGACGTTGCACCTGCTACGCCAAAGTTATTTGCCGCGCCAAAACCAATATTTTTATCTAGAAAATGAAAAATGGTTTTTGGAAACCATTCTTGAAATGCATCTATTTTTTCATTAGAATGGTTATCAACTACAATAATTTCAATATCTAATTTTTCCTGTATTTTAGTCAAAGCTTGCAACGTCAAGTACAAAAATTCTTTTGCATTAAAATGAACAATAACGATACTAAGAATCGGATGCTTCAAACTTTTTGAGTTTAATTAGAAATCATATTTTGATAAGGTTGACGCGCCTCTATACTTCTACCCAACGTGAGCGAATCGGTATAATCTAATTCCGAACCAAATGCAATACCTCTTGAAATAATACTAATTTGAATGTGCGGTTGACTAAATTTTTTGGTTAGATAAAAAATAGTAGTATCTCCCTCTATTGTAGGGTTTAATGCCATAATAAGCTCCATTGGCGCTTCATCCAAAATTCTTTTTTCAAGTAAATCTATCGATAAGTCCGAAGGCCCAATTCCATCAAGAGGCGAAATAACGCCATCTAAAACATGATAAAGTCCAAAATATTGATTGGTTTGTTCGATAGCGAGTAAATCTTTTAAATTTTCAACAATACAGATCTTTTTGATATCTCTTTTTGGATTTTGACAAATCGAACACGTGTCCATATCGTTAATTACATTGCACGTTTGGCAACGTTTGGCATTCGTTTTTAATGATTTAATACTATTTGTAAGATTTGTAATTCCTTGTTCTTGCAAATCTAAAAGATGCAAAACATAACGAAACGCCGTTTTTTTACCTACACCTGGCAGTTTCGATAATTCATTTACGGCATCTTCAATAAATTTGGACAAATACATTATACAAAAATAATAGTTTTATCTCAAAAGTTTAAGAATATAAATCTTAGCTCATTTTATTGTGGATATAATTTTAAAATTTTATTTAAATCTTCAGGAGTGTCTACTGAAATGGCATCGGTTTCCGTTTTATAAACATAAATTTCATAGTGATTTTCGAGCCATCGTAATTGTTCTAAACTTTCAGCTAGTTCCAAAGAAGAAGGGCTCAGTTTTACAATTTCTTTTAAGACATATGGTCTAAAAGCATACATTCCAATATGTTTATAAAAATGGCCTGAATTTTCTGAAATTTCTCGAAAAAAAGGAATTGGACTTCTTGAAAAATATAACGCTTTATCTCCAGCGATTACACATTTAATAATACTCGATTGATTTTTCAAATCTAAATCATTCATTTTTTTTACTAAAGTACCGATTTCTCGATTAGGATGTGCTTCGAAAATAGAAGCAATTTCATCTATAGCCTGTGGCTCAATAAAAGGCTCGTCTCCTTGAATATTGATGATCAAATCATAATCAGATCCCATTTTTTCGGCAACTTCGGCGCATCGTTCGGTTCCATTAATATGACTTGGAAGCGTCAAAATACAATGGATATTTTTTTCTTTGCAATGCGCTTCTATTCGAAGATCATCCGTAGCCACCACAACATTATGAAGCGATTTACTTTTTAAGCATTGTTCATAAACCCGCTGAATCATCGTTTTGCCATGAATATCTATCAAAGGTTTGCCCGGAAATCGAGTAGATTGATATCGAGCTGGAATAATCCCTAAAGTTTTCATTTTAAACGATATTTTAAAATGCAAATCTACATTTTTTATCTTATTTCGAGTTGCTTTTTTATATCTTTGTAATGGAATTAAAAAGATGAAATTACCTCCTTTTGACGAGTTTATTGATAAATTAAAGCATTATGATCGAAAAATGCTGAGTAAGGCTTTTACATTAAATGAAAGTACTTTAGAAATTCATAATGACTTATTTGATTCCATTCTAAATACGTTAAGACCTGTCGAAGACCAAGCGCTTGTTATTGGGATTACAGGTATTCCGGGCGTTGGAAAGAGCACTTTTATCGAATCTTTTGGAAGTTATTTACATCAATTAGGAAAAAAAATTGCTGTTTTTGCAATAGATCCAAGTAGTCAAAATACGCAAGGAAGTATTTTGGGCGATAAAACCCGTATGGAGCAATTGAGTCGACTGCCGAATGTATTTATTCGCCCAAGTCCAAGCAGCAATCAGTTGGGCGGTTTAGGATTGAATACACATAAAAATATTGCATTGGCTAAAGCCATTGGCTTTGATATTATTTTGGTCGAAACCGTTGGTGTTGGTCAATCCGAAACGATGGTTAAAGAACTATGTGACCTTTTTTTATTACTGATGATGCCCGGAAGTGGCGATGAGCTACAAGGGGTTAAAAAGGGGATTATGGAAATGGCCAATTTATTAATAGTTCATAAAGCCGATGGAGAATTAATCGAAGCTGCCGAAAAATCAAAAAAAGAGTTAGAAGTCGCTTTACACTACACTCGAGACCATTCAGACGAAAACGCTGTTTTTTTGTATTCAAGTTTAACTCAAAAAAATGCTGACGCGATATGGAATTGGATGGAACGATGGATTTTGAATCGAAAAAAGGATTTGGATTTTTATAAAAACAGAAAAAAACAAGATGAATTTTGGTTTGATTATGAATGGAAACAATTATTAATCAAACATATTTCTGAAACACACCGCGATACTTTAAATGATTTGCAAAGCGAAATAGCTAAAGGGAATTTTATCTCTAGAAAACAAATTATAGCGCGGATTTTACATTAAAATTTAATTTATTTTAATTTTAGTAATGCTACCGTTTCAAGATGTAAGGTATGCGGAAACATATCTACAGGACGGATTCGAGCAATTTCATATTTTTGTGATAACACTTGTAATTCTTTACACATATTCTGAGGATTGCAACTCACATAAACGAGTTTTGGCGCTTCAATTTCAAGCAATTTATCTACAACATCCGGATGCATTCCTGCTCGTGGCGGATCGGTGATAATCACATCAGGTCGACCATGTTTTTGAATAAAATCTTCATTCAAAAGATTTTTCATATCGCTGGCAAAAAACTTACAGTTTTCAATATGATTTAACGCTACATTTTCTTTTGCATCCGCTATAGCTTCTGGCACAAGCTCGATTCCTACAACTTTCTCCGCCGCTTCCGACACATAAATTCCAATACTTCCCACACCACAATATAAATCATAAACGGTATCTGTTTTTTCAATCCCCGACATCTCTAAAATCAAATCATATAATTTTTCGCATTGTTTGCTGTTGGTTTGAAAAAAGGACTTAGCCCCTACTTTGAATTTCTTATTTTTAAGTTGCTCTGTAATAAAATGAGTCCCTGCAAATGTTTTTATATCCAAATCATAAATGGTGTCATTTCCTTTTTGATTAACCGCATATAAAAGCGCGTTAAGACTTGGAAATGCTTCAGCAATCGATTTCATAAGGTTTTCGGTGGCGTCGTCCCAAGATCTAAAAATGATGCAAACCATCCATTCATCAAGACTGGTATTTCGTATTAAAATATTTCTTAAATTACCATTTTGTTCTTTAATATCATAAAACGGAATTTGCAGTTCAAGTGCTTTAATTCGAATGAAATTTCGGATTTGATTGTTGAAATCCGGCATATGATGGCATTTTGTAATATCAATGATTTTATCAAACATACCAGATTTGTGAAATCCAATGGCGCTTCGGTCTGCATCTTCGGGCATTGAAGCTATTTCTTCGCCGGTTAACCATCTTTTATTACTAGCCGCATAGTCGAGTTTATTTCGATATTCCTCCGTAATTTCACAACCCAAAATAAGCTCAATCTCTGGATAATCAATTTGTGCAATGCGATCAAGCGCATCTTTCAACACTTGTTGCTTCCATTCTAATTGATATTTATATTGAATATGTTGTGTTTTGCATCCACCGCAAAGTTCATAATGACTACAGTGAGGCACTTGACGCATGGAGCTTTCTTTATGAATCTTTGTAATTTCGGCAAATTCATAATTTTTGCTTGATTGTTTGCATTTAATATCAACGATATCACCGGTTACCGCTCCTTCAACAAAAATGACTTTACCTTCAATTTTAGCGATTCCTTTACCTTCGCTCGACAAGGATTGAATTTCTACTTCATCTAATTGATAGTAGCGTTGTTTAAATTTTCTCACAAATGCTATTTTTATATTTGGTAAAAATAAAATCTTTCCTATAAATAACCCTCGATTTTATAAAAAAGACGTATTTTTGTTGCATATGAAAGATAACTTAATTCGAAGTTTTTTCGAAAATAAACATGTTTTAATTACGGGTGGCGCGGGCTTTATTGGCTCCAATCTGACCGAAACCTTATTAGAGCATGGTGCATATGTTGTTGTCTTAGATAATTTATCAACGGGTCGAAGAGAAAACATCCAAAAATTTGAATCCAATCCGAATTTCAGATTTATCGAAGGCGATATTACGGATTTGGAAACATGCCGACATGCTTGCCAAAACATCGATTACATTTCACATCAAGCGGCTTTAGGTAGTGTGCCTCGTTCGATTGCGTTTCCAGATAAAACCAATTTTGTAAATGTTCAAGGATTCGTAAATATGCTTTTGGCGGCAAAAGATGCAGATGTCAAGCAAATGGTATACGCCAGTTCCAGTTCGGTTTATGGCGATGAACCTACCTTGCCTAAAATAGAATCACGAATCGGCACGCCTCTTTCACCCTATGCTGTAAGTAAATTGACCAACGAACTTTACGCCGATGTTTTTCATAAAACGTATGGACTCAAAATTATTGGTTTACGATATTTTAATGTTTTTGGGCCGAAGCAAGATCCAAACGGCGCTTATGCGGCAGTGATTCCTTTATTTATCGACCGAATAAAAAAACATGAAACGGTAATTATAAATGGAGATGGAAATACTACAAGAGATTTTACGTTTGTAGCCAATGCGGTTGAGGCTAATTTAAGAGCTTTAATGTGTTCCAATTCTGAAGCTTTTGCTTCAGTTTTTAACGTGGCTTGTGGACAAAACTTTTCTTTAAATCAGCTTTTTGATTTATTAAAAAACAAAATGCAAATCGAAGCCCTGGCCGAGCATCACGAAGAACGAAAAGGAGATATTCGGAATTCATTAGCGGATATTTCTAAAGCAAAAAATCTTCTAGGATATGAACCCAAAGTCCACTTTGAAGAAGGTATTGAAAAAACGATTGCTTGGTTTTTAAAATAATTTATATATCTATCGAAATAGAAATTGGGCAGTGGTCGCTATGAAAAACATCCGTATGGATTTTGGCTTCTTTTACTAATGAAACCAATGGCTCAGCAACGGAAATATAATCAATACGCCAACCTTTATTTTTAGGACGCGCACCCGCTCGATACGTCCACCAACTGTAAATATCTTTTTGCTCGGGATGACAAAGTCTAAAGCTATCTCGCATTCCTGAAGCAAACCATCGATCCATCCAAGCGCGCTCTTCAGGTAAAAAACCCGAACTTTTTTTATTTCCTTTTGGATCATGAATATCCATTTCGGTATGCGCAATATTATAATCACCCAAAACAACTAAATGAGACGTTTTCTTCTTTATCTCATTTATAAAACTTTGATAAAAATCCAAAAACTCCATTTTTATTTCTTGGCGTACATCGCCAGAACTTCCCGATGGAAAATAGGTATTTATTACGCTAAATCCATCATAATGTGCTATTAAAACCCTACCTTCGCTGTCATAAAAAGGATTTCCACAGCCTATTTCAACAGATTTAGGTGCATTTTTAGATAAAATGGCCACCCCACTATATCCTTTTTTTTCGGCGCTAAATGTATATACATGATAACCTAATGCTTCGATTTCATTTTTAGGAAAATCTTCGGGATTGGCTTTAATTTCTTGGAGACCGATTATATCGGGATTGGCTTCTTTAAGCCATGTGATGAATCCTTTGGTTACGGCTGCTCGGATTCCATTGACGTTATAAGAGTATATTTGATACATGTTTTTTTTGAGTTGATTACAAAAATAATTATTTTCATTAAATATCTTTATAATTTTAATTACTGCGGTTCGAGAGTTGAAAACAAATAAAAAAAACCAACAATTTATGTTGGTTTTGTTAAAAAAATTACCCAAAACAATCCCCAAATTTGGAATAATTAAAAATGTTTAGACTTTTAAAAAGTCATAAAGCAAAATTAAACTCAACTCCTCATTTTTTTTATAAAAATCGACGAAATAGCTAAAAAATCCGATGAATGAAAAAATTAACCCAAATGATGAAGTAAAATTTTTACTTTGCTATGTTCTAAGCTATTGAAAATGAAAAAATGGACAAAAACTATAGAGTTCCATAAGAGACTTTTTGATAAATCGGGTTATTTCTCACGCACGAGCGGGCTCATTGTTGGCTCGTTGAGCCCAATTTCCTGCGAAGCAAAATATGAATTCCTTTTAAATAAAATTAGAGAGATGAATAAACCCTAGCTGTTGTATGCTAATTTTTCATTCATCTAATCGGTTTTTAAAATCCATTCGTCCGTGTAATATTCTTGTTATTTCTAACGGTTTATTTTTTTGTATCCGATAAAAAATAATATGCTTTTCTGCTTTAAGTCCGAATAAGTCATTTTTAATACCTTCATATTTTTTTCCTAATTCAGGCTGATTTGCAATTTCTTGACACCAATATAAAAGTAAGTTATAGTATCTGTCGGCTTGTTCTTCAGACCATTCTTCAATAGTGTATTCCCAAATATTTTCTAAATCTTCAACGGCTTTGTTTGTTAATTTATAACTTGCCATTGTCTTTTCTTTTAGCTTTCAATTGTTGAAGGTGTTTTTCAGGGTCAAAGTCGTGTGCAATTCCACTATCAATTCCTTGTTGAATAGCATTTCGTAAAACAATAATTTTACTTTCTTCATTTTCTAAAAGCCGAAGTCCCGCACGAATTACTTCACTCACATTTTTGTAACGTCCAGCTGAAACTTGTGTCTGCACAAATTCGTCAAAATAATTTCCTAATGATATTGATGTATTTTTCATACCTTTAAATTTTATACAAAAATACCAATTTTTGGTAATTTTGTATAATTTTTTTTGGAATTTCGTCCGTCAGAGTTGGGTTATAACGTCCGGCAGCTTGGCGATCGGTGGCGGTTTTAGCAGCCGAAATGTTTAATATAGCACAAAAGTACAATAAAAAACCTAAAGTTCGGTACTAGCACATAACCCCCCATTTTGCCAAACTGTGTGTTGGCAGCTGGGCTTATTCTTCGTCAAAGAATATTGAATTTTGTTTAGTCTTTTTATAATTGTTGATAAAATGAAAAGCCTTTTCTAATGTCTTATCTCCAATACCTTTAGCTCTTACTAGTCCACTTAAACTTCTGATGTTGTCATTTTCAAGAGCTTTTTTTAGAATTGCAACTGACACAACCTTTTCATTTAGTTTTTCCATTATATTTCCTATCTCCCATTTATTTTTTTCTTCTCCCTTTTGAATTAGTTCATCCAATTTCTTTTTTAATTTTACTTTTTCTTTTTCTTTAAGTTCTTTGAGTTCATTTTTTAATATATTTTCAGGAATTTCTGTCCAAAGTTTTTTAAATTTTAAATACAAATCATCATATGCATAAGGGTCGAAATGATAAATATGAATGTCAATATCACATTTCTCAAGATATTTTTTCATTATTTTTAAAGATACATCTTCAGGAATACCACCATTACTTGCTCCT
Organism: Chitinophagales bacterium; assembly: GCA_044368655.1. GTDB lineage: Bacteria > Bacteroidota > Bacteroidia > Chitinophagales > JADJOU01 > CHPMRC01. The sequence continues at coordinate 22,314 of JBIPPB010000007.1, forward strand.
AATAATGGAAAAGCTACTGACGTAATTCCTTTCTCCTTATATGTTTCTATAAATTTCTGTAGTCCTTTTTCTAAATACTCTGTTTTGCTTTCGTAACGCCAATGATATTTTGTAGGGAAGTTAATAATCCATTTTTCTTCGGATTTGTAAATCCAAAGCATACCTATATTTAGCTTTTTGTCTCTGCAAAGTTCTACATAGCGTTCATACATAGCTGGGTAGCGTAGCCGACATTCATAAGCAATACCTGCTCCCATAACACCAACACAATTGACAGTATTTACAATTGCTTGACATTGAGTTGTGAAAATATTTCCTTTATTAATTGTTATCATATTTTATTATGGTAAATCGTCAATTGGGGCATAAGTTTTAAAATTCATTGGTGAATGAGTGTATTAATAATTGTTATTTTGTTGAATGAAATCGCTAAAAATACAACTTTGTATTTAATGAAACATCAATATCATATTGGTCTGTGAAAGTTCTATAAATAAAATCATGAGTTTGTAAATTATTACAATATATTATCTTAATGGAAGTTGTCGGTATGTTAGGAAAAACTAAAACCTCCGAACATATTATACGTTTTCCGTCATTAAAGTCATCCCAATATTTATTATTGATGCAATTCCAATTTAGTTTGATAAGGTCTTCTGGATTAACAAAAAATGAAGTTGCATTTGCTGCTGCATTTCCATCTGAAAAAACAGTGTCTTTTTGGTATATAAGATTTCTATCTATTGCTAGTATAATAATGTCATTTTGAAAATCAGAACGCTTAAATAGCATAGGATTTCTGGGATTGAAATAAAGAGGAACATAATCGTGAATACTTCTATTGTAAATAGGCTCTTTTCTGGATCTTCTATCATTTACTTGATTATCTGCTATATCAACTTTGGTTAGTTTACTTTTTCTAGCCTGATTATGTGAAAGTAACCCATTTTGAAGTATGTTTTCTAGATTGCTTTTGTGTGTAATATGATAAATATATTTAATTTTAAAATTATTTAAAAATTCGGATTGTTGTTTTAACTTATCTTCTTGTTCTTTACGTTCAGTATCTTGTCTACGCTTTGTATCTAATTTAATTTGATATGTTTCTTCATTATACCAATTCCATTGGTTAAGTATGTTTTTTGCAAGTCTTATTTTTTCTGATACTTCAAAACGTTTATTTTCTCTTTCAATTGTAACAAAAGTATTGTCTGCTCGTTTCGCAATTGCAGTTGGTTTTCCATTTTCATTTACACTTTCATAAACAATAGTAATTGTCTCGTTATTGAGTTCATCAAGTCGCTTTTTTTTAACATCATCAAGTCGCTTTTTTATAGCTTTTTCATTGTCAAGTCTACTTTTTTGCTTCTTTTCAATATTGTTCTTTCGTTTTATATAAATTAAAATAAGAACCCAACCAATAATTGCTATTGCTTCCATTTTTAGATTTCAATTTTTATTTTTGCCTGTTATAGTTTGTATGTTTTACGTTAGCTTTGCTGCCAACTTAATAAAGTACGAAATTAAAACAAAAAAATTAATTTCACGAAATAATTTTTAATTTAATTTTAATTACAAGGGAATCAAATTCTTATAATACAAATTATATTGCGCTTAAAAATAAGTTAAATTTTGTAAAAAAATTACGCACTTTTGCAATTTGTATTTTTAAACTAATTATTTTGCGTAATGATTTATTTAATTATAGCGTCTTGCACCTGATTTTAATTCAAATTAATCATTTTCTAATGATTAATTTTATTACTTCGAAATAACCTAATGCGTAATTTGGGTTTAATATAATACCAATCTTACTTATAAAATAACGGTAGGTTATACCTATCTATTTGTGAGCTTAATCCAAATTTGGGCGTAAATATTTTGTAGCGGTTTGGATATCGATACCTTTTAAGGCAGCAAGTTGCTCGATTTGATCTTGCCCGATTCGACCGATACCAAAGTATTTGCTTTCGGGATGCGCAAAATAATATCCACTCACCGATGCGGTTGGAAACATGGCAAAATTTTCGGTTAATGAAATCCCTATATTTTCCGAAACATTTAAAATATTCCAAATGGTTTGTTTTTCGCTATGGTCTGGGCAAGCGGCATAGCCTGGCGCCGGACGAATTCCTTGATACTTTTCGGCAATTAAATCCTCATTCGAAAGTTGTTCATCAGAATAACCCCATTGATGCATTCGCACTTCTTGATGCAGCCATTCTGCAGTCGCTTCAGCAAGTCGATCGGCTACCGCTTTGATTAAAATATCTTTGTAATCGTCATTTTCTTTTTGATATTGCTCGATATAGGTTTCAATATCAATGCCTGCAGTTACTGCAAATAAACCAATATAATCGCCTTCGGGATGTAAATAATCGGTTAAACATTTATTTTTAAGCGGCGTTTGCATTTGCGTTTGCTGTCTTAAAAAATGCAATTGACCAATTTTGTTTTTATAATCTTCTTTTACAAATAAATGAACATGTTCGTGTTCTTTTTTACAAGGAAAAACGCCTGAAATGGCGTGAACGCCTAAAATGCGATCTTTTTCAAGCTGATCCAACAAAAGATTTGCGTCATCAAACAACTTTTTCGCTTCATCACCGTATTGAGGATGGTCAAAAATCTTAGGAAAGGTGCCTTTTAATTCCCAACTATTAAAAAATGGACTCCAATCTATAAAAGGTCTAACCACATGAATTGGAATATTTTCAGTTACTTCTATGCCAACTTCATTGGGTTTTTTTGGTTGATATTTATTCCAATCGATTTCTAACGCATTTTTTCGTGCTTCTTCTAATGAAATGATTGGAGCTTTCTGGCTTCTATTGGCATAAGCCTTTCGAATATCTTCATTTTTGTCTTTAACGGCTTGTCCAAAAGTTACTTTTTCGCTACTAATTAATTTTGTGGCTACCGGAACACTTTTTGAAGCATCTAAAACGTGCATCACTACGCCGGAATAGTTTGGTTCAATTTTTACCGCGGTATGAATTTCACTGGTTGTAGCGCCACCAATCAAAATAGGAATTTTGACATTATTTTTTTCAAATAAAGCCGCCACATCAATCATTTCATCTAAAGAAGGCGTAATTAAACCACTCAAACCAACGATATCTACATTATGTTTAAGCGCTTCTTCAAGAATGGTTTCTTTTGGAACCATCACGCCCAAATCAACAACATCAAAATTATTACATTGTAAAACAATGCCTACAATATTCTTACCAATATCATGCACATCTCCCTTTACGGTAGCCATCAATATTTTACCTGCTTTATTCCCCACTTGGCCGTCTTGCATTAAATAAGGTTCGAGTACTGCAACGGATTTTTTCATCACACGGGCACTTTTTACCACCTGTGGCAAAAACATTTTACCACTGCCAAAAAGATCACCAACCACGTTCATCCCATTCATCAAAGGCTGTTCGATAACCAAAAGCGCTTTTCCATATTTTTCAAGTGCTTCGTGGGTATCCGCTTCAATATGTTCCACAATTCCTTTAACTAAAGCATGTTTGAGTCGTTCTTCAACAGATAAAAAACGCCAAGCTTCCTCTTCTTTTTTATTTTCTTTTTGATTTCCTTTAAGTGATTCTGCAAGTTCTAGCAAATTTTCCGTTGCATTTTCGTCACGATTCAAAAGGACATCTTCCACCGCTTTTAATAAATCTTTTGGAATGTCGTCATAAACTTCAAGCATCGTTGGATTTACAATACCCATATCCATTCCATGTTGAATCGCATGAAACAAAAACGCCGAATGCATGGCTTCACGAACCGTATTGTTTCCTCTAAATGAAAAAGAAACATTACTTACGCCGCCACTAACTTTAGCACCAGGGAGATTTTCTTTTATCCATTTAGTGGCTTTAAAAAAATCTAAAGCATAATTTTTATGCTCTTCAATCCCCGTAGCAACAGGAAAAATATTGGGGTCAAAAATAATATCTTCAGAATTGAAATTAACAATTTCGACTAAAATATCATAACTTCGTTTACAAATAGAAATTCGACGTTCGTAGGTATCGGCTTGACCTTTTTCATCAAATGCCATAACGACCACGGCCGCACCATATTTTTTTAGTTTTTTAGCTTGTTCAATAAATTCGGGTTCTCCATTTTTTAGTGAAATACTATTTACGACGCCTTTACCTTGAATACATTGAAGTCCCGCTTCGATGATTTCCCATTTACTGCTGTCAATCATAATCGGAATTCGAGCAATATCGGGCTCTGATGCAATAAGATTCAAAAACGTAACCATTGCATTTTTGCCATCAATCATGGCCTCGTCCATATTCACATCTAGAATTTGAGCACCACCTTCTACTTGGTCACGTGCGACACTCAGCGCATCGTCAAAGCGTCCTTCTTTAATCATTTTTAAAAAAATCGAAGAACCCGTAACGTTGGTTCGTTCTCCAATATTTACAAAATTTGTTTGCGAACTAATTACTAAAGGTTCAAGACCGGAAAGTTGCATTTTCTCTATTTTTTAATCGGTAAAAATACGAAAAATCCAAGAACTCATAAGATAAATATATTCGGTTTTGATTCGGTTCAAATTTTTGATTTAAAAAGATTCAAAGTTGTTTTTTATCAAAATTTGTATCTTTGAAAATTATTCTAATTTTGTATAATTATGATTTCATTTGATAAAAAATCTTGGGTAGAAAGTGCTCAAGGCAGTATTTTCCCAATTCAAAATTTACCTTATGGTATTTTTTCAACATCTCAAAAAACGCCACGTATGGGTGTAGCCATAGGCGATAAAATCTTGGATTTATATGAATTGGCTGCGCATCAATTGATTGATCTAAATCCAGAAATAGCGAATCAAAATTCGATTAATTCTTTTATGGCTTTGGGTAAAGAAAAAACAAACGCCATTCGTTTACAAATAGCTTCCTTGCTAGAAATTGGGAATGATTTGCTAGTAAATCATACGAACAAAGAGGTATTTTTTGCTGATATGAACCAAGCTACGCTTCATTTGCCCATTAAAATTGGAGATTATACCGATTTTTATTCAAGCAGACAGCATGCAACCAATGTTGGTATTATGTTTAGAGATCCTGCAAATGCCTTATTGCCAAACTGGCTTCATATTCCGGTAGGTTATCATGGAAGAGCCAGTTCGATTGTGGTTTCAGGAACTCCGTTTCACCGACCAAAAGGTCAAATAAAACCTGTTGAAAATGAACCTCCTATTTATAGTGAAAGCAAACGAATGGATTTTGAACTCGAAGTAGGTTTTGTAGTAGGCAAATCCACCGAATTGGGTCAAACCGTTTCTACAAAAGATGCCGAAAATTATATTTTTGGTTTATTTTTATTTAATGATTTATCGGCGAGAGATAGCCAACAGTGGGAATATGTGCCTTTAGGGCCATTTTTAGGTAAAAACTTTGCGAGTGTGGCTTCTCCTTGGGTGGTTCCAATTGAAGCTTTTGATGCATTCCGAGTAGCGGGCGAGGATCAAAACCCAAAAGTACTTCCATATCTTGAATTTGAAGGAGCGAAAAATTATAATATTGAATTAGAGGTAGCTATTGCTCCTGAAAACCAAGAGGAGACGGTAATTTGTCGTTCTAATTTTAAATATATGTATTGGAACATGTGTCAGCAATTGGCGCATCACACGGTAAATGGATGTAATTTAAACGTTGGTGATGTAATGGCATCTGGCACAATTAGTGGCCCCGAACCGCACGAATTCGGCTCTATGCTAGAATTGGCTTGGAAAGGCACCAAACCTATTCAATTAAAAGATGGCACGGAGCGTGTTTTTCTTAAAGATAATGACACCTGCATCATGAGAGGTTTTGCTAAAAAAGATGGGGTAACGATTGGTTTTGGTGATTGTACGACTAAAGTCTTACCTGCTAAAAACTAAAGACATTCCATAATTCTTTGAATACTTTTTTCTACTGCTTCGTGTGGCGTGATAGAAAATTGATTTAAAGCGCGATTGGCAATAATCACATTTGCCGAAATAGCTCGATGCCCCAAAAGATTACTAAGCCCATAAATTCCTGCGGTTTCCATTTCTAGATTAGTAATCATTCCGAATTCCGATTGAAACGCCGCATAGACATCTAATAGATTTTTAGATTTTGGAACGGCGCGAACTTGTCTTCCTTGTGGTCCATAAAATCCGCCATTAGTAATCGTAATTCCATGATAATCAGAAGGCAGTTTTTCTAACAAGCTCGTATCTGCAAATACCGCATAAGGTTTTAAAAGGTCAATTTTATTTTGACCAAGAAAATCCATAAATTCATTTTGTAAGACTTCTTCATTATTCGAATACGAGTATTCGTAAAAATGCTGAATACCCTCCATGCCTATGGCAGCTTTACTTAAAAGCAAGGAGTTAATTTCTATATCTTTTTGAAGCGCGCCCGAAGTGCCAATTCGAATGAATGTCAATTGCTTAAGCTCTGGTAAAACGTATTTGGTATTTAAATCAATATTTACCAAAGCATCCAACTCATTGATAACAATATCAATATTATCTGTTCCGATTCCTGTAGAAATGACCGAATATTTTTTATCTCCGATATATCCCGTATGGGTTACAAATTCTCTTTTCTGTTTTTTCGTTTCAATTCGATCAAAATACTTTGAAACATCTTTAACTCGATCGGGATCGCCTACAAAAAAAATAGTCTCGCCAATATCTTCGGGAAATAAATTGAGATGATAAACGCTACCATCTGGATTTAAAATAAGCTCGCTTGATGGATTCATATAAATGTCTTTAAGATATTTGTTAAAAGGTGCCAAGCGTCATCTGAAATGCTCGGGAAATTTGCAATTCGTATTTGGAATGCTGCTTTTGGGCCGTATCCGTTACTTATTTTTATGTTTTCTTTGTTGAGTTTTTTCTTTATGTCTAGTATAGTTTGTTCTGTAGGACTTTCTAAAACAATAATTGTAGGCGAACGAAACTGCTTTTCTTTGACCAAAGGATACAAATTCTTTCCATTTTCAAAAATTTGATAGAAATCATGAGCGCGTTTTTTGATTCGATTCGATTCAAAATTCCAATCGTTTTTGATAAAATCTTGAAGGACCCGATTGAGTAAAAAAATGCCTAAAATATTGGGCGTGGAATAGGTTTCATTTTTTTCAAAATTTTTCCAATGGATATCCAATTGATGATGCGCACCAATAGATTTAAACGACTTTATGGATTTAGCTTTTTCTAACATTTTGGGACTAGCAATCCAAACGCCAAGCCCAGCAGGCAGTCCAAACACTTTTTGCACCGAAAAAAAAGCGGTATCTACAACGTTAAAATCGGGCACAAAAACAGGCGCACTACTTACAATATCTAAAGCCAATAAAGCATCAGGCTTTTTCTCTTTTAGTTTTTTAATCCAATCGGAAGACAACCAAACACCGGTTGACGTTTCATTTTGAGTAAGGCACAACATTTCCGATTCTTTAGGAATAGAAATACGCTCTATATCAAAAAAATCTCCAAACGGAACTTGATGTTGACTTGGTTTTTTATCTAGCCATTGTGCATAATCATAAAAACGATTTGAAAATGAACCGTTGATTAAATGAAACGAATTTTCTTGAACGCCATTAAGCAAAATACGTTCCCAAATTTCGGAAGCCGAACCACTAAAAAAAATGCCAAAATCTTTTGGAATTTGAAGTGTTTCCTGCAATAATTGTATAGTTTCCTGATGCAATTGATGAAATGCTTTGCTACGATGCGAAATACTTCCGTAGCCCTTTTCGAGAAATTCGGACCAAAAAATGTTTATTTTTGGATGCAATTCTGAAGGGCCAACTAAGAAATTCATACTTCAAATATTTTATTTAAAGAAGGAATATGAGGCTTCATACTTTTTTCTTCAATTTCAAGAAGCAACTGAATGAATGTATGTTCGCTCAATTTCTGTTTCCATTTTTTTAAAGGAAAATTAGCTACAAGTAAAAAATCAATTCCTTTAAGGCCTTTTATTAGATTTGCATTTTCGTTTGAAGCACAAATTATGAGCGCTCTTTGTTCTTTTTCTTCAAAATGACTACTTTTAAACATGGTAAAATGGGCTTCTTTTTTATCAATTAAAACACTAAAATTAGAAGCAAAAAAAAAGGGTTCGTCTAAAATGCTATTCATCTTTGAGATTAAAACAATATCTTTTAACATCGTTGAAATTCCCAAAAAATATAACTTTGGAGGTTCTATATCAAAAAGGACATTACGGATTGAGCTCATTAAAAAGCAATTTATACCTACAAATTTACTTAAATATTTTTAAAAAGCCTTACTTCAAATATATTTTCTACGCTTTTTTACTTTTTTTTGATTTCAAAAAGTAAATACTTCTATTGATTTCAAAACCAATAAGTATTGCCATACTATTCCAATAAAGCCAAATCATTGTAAGCATAATCGTTCCCAAAGAACCATAGAGTTTATTATAATTGCCAAAATGAATAATGTATTTTGAAAACAATAATGAAACACCAATGATAAGTGAAGTAGCTAAAATAGAACCAGGAGTAATAAAGCGTTGTTGTATTTTTAACGCAGGGCCATAATTATATAGTATGGACACCACTAAAACATTTAGAGAAATACTAATGGTATACCTTAAAAAATCAATTAATACAACCAAAAATTGACCATCATAATCAAAGAAATTAAATATAAACGTCATTATCGTTTTTCCTAAAACCAATAAGAAAATCGTAGATACAAACAAAAACAATATGATTAATGTAAGAATGATCGATTTAATTTGATTTTTGATAAAAAGAAACGGATCTTTATGATCAAAATGCACATTGAAGGATTGCATCATTGTAATCACACCATTTTTCATAAAGAAAATAATCAACAAAAAACCTATAGATAATACGCCCACTTTTGGCTGACCTAAAATATCATTTACAATCGGTAAAAATAAATTGACCATTTCTTTGTTGGGCGCCACTCGCTTTAGATAACCGATAATTTCATTCGCAAAATTATCAATAGGAACATAGGGCAACAAGCTAAATAAAAATATAATAGAAGGAAACAATGCTAAAAAAAAGCTAAACGCAATCGCTTTGGCGCGCAACATCAATACGGGCGAAAAGATTTCTTTTAAAACAAGTTGTAAAACTTTTAAAACAGGGACACGCTCAAAACCAGGTAGTGTTAGCCGCTGTAGAATATTTGCCATGGGCTAAAATGAAATTAAATTTTATAAACCCTTTTAACAAATTCACCTTTGTTGGTGTATGCTTTTACCAAATAATATCCTGATGGTAATTCGGAAAAATCAAGAATACCTTCTTGCATTTTATCAATAACTAAATTGCCTAATAAATTATAGACTTCAATACGCTGAATGCCATAATCACAATAAACCGAAGCTGTTGTTTTTATAGGTTGTGGATTGATTCTTAAAGCATTTGTATCCATCATTTCGAAACTATAACTCGAAACAATAAAAATTAACACCACAAAAAAACCTAATAAACGCTTCATTTTTTAAATTATTTTATCTTTTGACAATAAAACTTACGCAAAGTTAAAAATATTTTTTTTATAAAGCATAATTTTTTCAGAAACTTTTTATATTTATTCTGTTAATCCTTATTGATAATGCCAAAATAAACAATTTCTACTCGGGTTTTATTTTGACTATTTTGTCGTCTTTCATTATTACTAAAACCGAATTCTTCTGTTTTTTATATTCTATGAGTCTTTCATATACGATTTCAAGTCCCGCTAGAATTTTATCCTTAAGTTCTAATTGTTTTTCAACACTTGTCATATGCTTTTATTAAGTTATATTTGAAAGTTTTTAATGAATAATATAAAATTCTAATTTTGATTAAAATAATTTTTATAAAGCATAATTTTTTACAAGAGGTTCGGCCTCTTGATGGCTAAATATTTGTTTTTCATACAAAAAATGTGCTACAAATCCAATCATGGCGGCATTATCGGTGCAATATTGAAACGAAGGAATATAACTTGGGACATGGAGCTTTTCACCTAATTTAACAAATTCGGTTCTTAAGCTACTGTTTGCAGAAACGCCACCTGCAAGCGAAATATGTTTTACGTTTAAATTTTTAGCTGCCTTTTCTGCCTTTTGAATCAGGTTTGAAACTATAGTATATTGAATTGAGGCGCACAAATCCTCTAAGTTTTCTTGAATAAAATTGGGATTTAACTGCGTTTGTTTTTGTAAAAAGTATAAAATAGACGTTTTGACACCACTAAAACTAAAATCATAATCCGCTATTTTTGATTTTGAAAATTCAAATGCTTTTGGATTACCATTTTTGGCATGTTTATCAATTAAAGGGCCGCCTGGATATTCTAATTTTAGCATTTTTGCCGCTTTATCAAAGGCTTCGCCTGCCGCATCATCAATGGTTTGACCAATGATTTCCATGTCTAAATAATCTTTGATATAAACTAATTGTGTATGGCCGCCACTAACAATTAAGCTCAACGCCGGAAATTCGACATTTTCTTGCTCGATATACGGACTTAAAACGTGGGCTTGCATATGATTGACTTCAATTAAAGGAATATTTAAAGCCAACGCCAGCGATTTAGCAAAACAAACACCTACTAATAATGATCCAATGAGACCTGGGCCTTTAGTGAAAGCAATCGCATTAATTTCTTTTTTGCCTATATTCGCATCTAATAGTGCTTTTTGAACCGTTAAGACAATTTTTTGTTCATGATTTCGAGAAGCCAATTCGGGCACCACACCACCAAACGCTTCATGAATCTTTTGTGTGTAAACGATGTTGGACAATACTGTTTTTCCGTGTAAAACCGCTACGGACGTATCATCACAAGAACTTTCAATAGCAAGAATATAAGGCTTCATTTGGGATTTTTTATATTATTGATAATTTTATCGGCAATGGTTTTCGCTAATAATTCATAGCTTTCATAAGTCCATCCCGCAATATGAGGGGTTATAAACATTTGATTGGATTGACATAAGGTTTGCATCGCTTCCGAAACGTTTAATGGTTCTTCTTCAAACACATCCAACATCGCCGCATAAATTTTCCCATTTATTATAGCTGTTATCAAATCCAAAGTATTACATACTTTTCCTCTAGAGGTATTTACAAACCAAATTTTCTTATGAAAGGCTTCAAAAAATTGGGTATTAGCAAAAAATTCCGTTTCTTTATTGAGTGGCAAATGAAGTGATACAATGTCTGCATTTTTATAAATCTTATCTAAAGATACTTGCGTTACATTTTTAAAATCCGTTTGAATAGGTTGTTTATCATAGGCCAAAATCGCAACATCAAAACCAGCAAGTAATTTTGCCAATTGCTGACCCGTATTTCCAAAACCGACAAGTCCTATTGTTTTCCCATTAAGTTCAAAACCTCGATGCACTTCGCGATCCCAATTTCCATTTAATAAAGAGGCTTGCGCTTTGGATAAATTTTGAAAGCTTGAAAGAAGAAAACCTAAAACGTGCTCCGCTACCGCATTTCGATTTCCTTCGGGGGCGCTACAAACAAATATTTGATTTGCCTTACAATACTCTAAATCTATTATTTCCATTCCGGATCCAACACGACCAATTGCTTTTAACTTTTTGGCTTTTTTAAGCAATGTTTCATCCACTTTTATTTTACTATTGACTATTAGAATTTCATAATTCGCTATAATTTGATGAACTCCTTGAGTATCAATATCTTCAAACACATCACATTGTAGTCCAAATTCTGAAAATTTTTGGATAAGAATTGGGTGAAATCTTTCGGTAATTAGGACGTTCATATGTTTAATCATTCTGCGGTAAAAGACACTTTAATTTTCTTTTGTAATAAAACCAAACATTTTTCGCGCCATTCTTCAAGCGTATATTGACTCGACCAATCAGGTTCGTTGGTATAAGTAGATTCTATAGGATTTAAGGATTCCATTTCAATTATTTTTTCAATATTTTTACCTATTAGAAACGCAAATTTATTTGCCTTCTGTCTTGCATCTTGAAGCGCTCTTGAAAATAACATATTTTGACTCTGAATATTTTCATTTGATGTAAAATGCTTGATTTTTAAGTTTAAAATATTCTTATTTGCTCCTAAATATTCGATAAGTCCATTTAATTGCTGGTCATTTAAGTTTTCAATTCGAAATCGAATAACATCTTCATATTCATCTTGAAGATAAAAGACATTTTGATTTTGAATAGAAAGTTCATTGCATTTTTGAATCGTTTTCTGCAACAACTGACTTAATTGCACTTCACTTTTTTTAAGTTCGTTATTAAATAAATCAAAGTTAATTTCGGCATTTTGGGCGGCAAAGAACTCTTGCGCTGTTCCAATAACTGTAATTTTTGAAATGGCATTAGGATTCTTTATCGAATCTTTATGCAATTTAAAATGAATTTGAATGGCATTTTTAAATTCTTCTTCGATTAAATTCCCTATTTGATTGTCTTTATTTCGTTGCGTTTTATTTTCATTAAAAACTTGCGTGGCGTCAATTTCAAGAATATCCGATGTTTTTTTATTGGCAACTTGAGCCAAAATTCGTGCGCTTTGCTGCGACTTCTCCCACAAATTGAGCACCATTTTTTCTTGTAAATTTGTCAGGGTTTGTTTTTTAAAAATGGTTTTTGTCACTTGAAGCGACTGAATAAATGGATTTTTGAATAAAAATGGATAAATAGTAAGATATTCTTTTTTATCGATTAGGTGAATACGATATTTACGGTAATTTTGATTTAAAGATCGAATATTTCCTGAAGGCAAAAATCGTTTTGGGTCAATTTGATTTTTAATCAACTCATTCCTAACGATTGCTTCGATATTTTCGATTGGCACACTCCCTTTTTCGGACTCCGAATAGATTAAAAATTCTAAAAAAACTTCATCGGGAAAAACTTTTTCTATATGACTTTCACTCACTTTCAAAACTGCATTTTGAGCGAAAAGCTTTGGAGCCATTACACTAAAAACAAATATCCAAAAAAATGAAAAAAATTTAAAATTCAAAGCTGTAAATTCAAGGTTTAATATTCAAAATACGGCATTGCATTTCGATATTTTGGATTTTTAAATGTATAAAGTTCTAGCAAATCTGCTTCGCCATAAATCGGACGATGTTTCAAAATATCTTCCACTTGCCATTTGGCAATAAATGGATGACTTTCAAGTGCTTCTTTGCTTGCATTATTAATGTTTATTTTTTTAATCATCGAATTGGTTAGCGTGATCCGAGATTTAATTTTATCAAACGTAGAATCTGGCATTCTACAAACAAATTGGAATTGATCCGTAGTTATATAACATCCAATTTTATCTCGCGTTTCTACAACTTTTTGAGCATAATAATTACCAATTCCATACAACGATTTTAATTGCTCCACGTTGGCTTTATTAATGTCAATAATCGTATTTTCAAACGACGGCTTTGAATGCGTTGGTGACAAAATATTTTTTGGATCGATATTAATATGATTTTCGATATGTTGATACAATTTCGGTGAAACTCCAAAAACTTTACTGACATCTTCTTTCGTTTTAAATCGACCCCCTTTATTGCGATAATTAAGGAAAATTTTGGCTACTTTTGGACTAAAACCTATTTTTAGCAACCCTTGCTCATCAATTGTATTGGGGTCAAAATTAAACAGATTGGCTTTGTCCCATCGATTGTTGTTGTATGTTTTTTTATCGTATTGGTAGTTATTTTGATTTTCATCATAACCTTCAAAACTGCCTTTTGGCCTTTCTATTACTTCAAAGGAATATGATTTCGTCTGATTTGTATAAAAATACGCGCCTGTTTTTAGAGCAACCACAAAACCAATAACACTAAGAATAAAAATAAATTCTTTTTTACTAAAATCGGTAATTTCGGTAAAAAAACGCTTGAGATGATGTGTTTCCATAGTTCATAAAAATACGACTATTTTTCGTTTTTGATCGTAGTACCAAAAAAATGGTCCCAAATGGTACTACTTACACCAAATCCTTCGTCGGGATGCACAAAATGATGCGCCATATGATGTTTTTTCAATTTTACAAAATATGGATTCGTCCATTTTGCATGGTGCACCGCATAATGAAGCATATCATAAGACAAATATCCAAAAATCATTCCTGCAAACGCCGCAAAACTTGCGCCATTTTGACCAAAACCAAACCAAAATCCTAAGGCAAAAGGAACCGAAATCAATATAGAAAGCACTGGAGGCATAACCAATCTTTTGCTATCATTTGGATAATCGTGATGTACCCCGTGCATTACAAAATGAATTTTTTGTCCAAATGAGCTCGTAGGGTGGTAATGAAAAACAAAACGATGCAATACATACTCCGAAAGCGTCCAAATAATAAGCCCCGCAAAAAAGAAAGGAACAATCATTAAACCAAGATCGTGGCGAATGGCCGAATACAAACAGAAAAAGAAAACAGGAACCCAAACAATCAAAGGCGCAGACCAATGAATTTTAGAAAACCAATCTAAAATCGGATTGTCGAACATTCTTATCGTTTCATCTTTTAGAGATACAAAGTTTTTTTGAGCACTCATATTATATAAAAGTTAAAATTTGAGCTACAAAGATACAAAAATGAAAATTATTATAGATGAATTATCTAAAATTTCATTTTTACCCATTTATTTAAATCGCAATTCAATTGTAAAGTTTTATTTTTGCAATTATAAAATACCTAGAAATGAATTTAGAAGAAAACGTGATGCAACAGCTTAAAGAAGCCATGAAAAACAAAAATGAAGGCGCTTTAAGAGCCTTAAGAGCCATCAAAGCCGCAATATTAAATGCAAAAACAGAAAAAGGCGCTGGTGAGATGACTCCAGAAAAAGAAATCGCGATTATTAATAAACTCGCCAAACAACGTAAAGAAAGTATCGAAGTATTTGAAAAACAAAATCGATTTGATTTATCTAGTGTTGAAAAAGAAGAGCTAGAAGTTTTGCAAACTTTTTTGCCTGAACAACTTTCGGAAGAAGCAATAGAGACGCTTATAAAAGAACTCATTGCACAACATGAAATACAAGACGCCAAGGAATTTGGAAAAATTATGGGTATTGCAAATAAGGCATTAGCGGGTAAAGCAGAAGGCGCATTAATTGCTAAAGTCATTAAATCGATACTTCAATAATTCAATTCCATTTTGCTTTTTTTACTTTTTTATTTATATTTGCACTCATAAAGAAAAAAATGCCCTTATTTGAAATTCCTTTTATTAAAGAAAATATTCACCTCATAAAATCTATAGGCTATCCTATTTTAGGCATTTTTAGTGTTTTTATCGTGCTCACTATTGGTTATTATTTCTACGAGTATTTTATAGATAGAAAAAATTAAAATTCGCAATTTCAAAATCAACTATATTTAAAATTTATGCACAAATTATTAGAAGGAAAATCAAGTATTATAACCGGCGGTAGCCGTGGTATTGGCCGTTCTATTGTTTTAGAAATGGCAAAACAAGGTTCAAATGTTGCCTTTTCATACCATTCGAGCGAACAAAAAGCTTTAGAACTGGTTGCAGAAGTGGAATCTTATGGCGTTAAAGGATTGGCGGTAAAAAGTGATGCGTCAAACTTTGAAGAGGCCAAACAATTTGTAGAAAAAACACTTTCTACTTTTGGTAGCATCGATATTTTAGTAAATAATGCTGGAATTACAAGAGATAATTTATTATTAAGAATGAGCGAAGAAAACTGGGATGACGTGATGGACAACAATTTAAAATCGGCTTTTAATTTAATCAAACATACCGCACCCGTAATGCTTAAACAAAAAAAAGGTAGTATTATCAATATTACTTCTATTGTAGGATTAAAAGGACAAGCGGGGCAAGCCAATTATGCGGCTTCAAAAGCGGGGATGATTGGTCTTACAAAATCTATTGCCGATGAATTGGGAACTAGAAATATACGTTGCAATGCGATTGCACCGGGGTTTATTCAAACCGACATGACCGATGCCCTTCCGGAGGATTTAAAGAAAAAATATTTTGAGCAAATCCCACTTAAACGTTTTGCAAATCCAGAAGAAGTAGCCAATGCGGTTATTTTCTTAGGAAGTGATATGAGCAGCTATGTAACGGGGCAAGTTTTGGGTGTTTGTGGCGGATTAGCACGTTAATTCAACTTTTATTACGATGCGCCAAAAATTTGCTTTTATAGTCTTATTTTATTTATTTTTCATTTCGAGCAATGCCCAGCAAATTAGTATCTTGACCTGCGGTAAAGGTCAAGAAATATACAGTACCTTCGGGCACAGCGCTGTTCGAGTTGTGGACACCCACTCAAAAACAGACGTAGTATATAACTATGGATTGTTTGATTTTGAAGATCCGGCATTTATCCCTAAATTTATCAATGGAAAATTGGATTATAAAGTAGGTAAAGAATCTTTTGAGGATTTTTTTGCGCAATACGTGTATCAACAACGTGAAGTAAAGGAACAAATTTTAAATCTTTCGGATTCGCAAACCAAAGAAATTATTGCCTTTTTAGAATGGAATATTTTGGAGGCAAATAAAATGTATCGATATGATTTTTTATACAACAATTGCGCGACAAAAATCATCGATTTATTGGAACAAAAAACAAAGGGCATTTCACTTCAATATTTTAAAGCAAATCCACCATCAAGTTTCCGAGGATTGATTCATCAAAATGCAAAACTATCCGTTCCGATGATTGACTGGGGGATGGATTTGGGCATTGGATTACCTGCAGATAAAATTGCAACGCCGCGCGAATATACGTTTTTGCCAGAATTTGTTTATAAATCCATACAATTAAGCAAAAACGAATGGAATCAAAAACCTTTAGTAGCCTATGAGCGCGTGCTTTTGCCTGTTTCAGAAGATATTATTACAGAAAACACCTCATCACCATTACATTTGGCGTGGTTTATTTTTGCTTTGTCTATTTATATACGATTTTCAAAACGAACATGGATTCCTTATTTAAAATCCTTTTTGTTTTTGCTTTTTGGATTGGGAGGCGTGGTACTTACCTATGAATGGTTTTTTACCGAACATGCGATAACCAAAATGAACTTAAACTTACTATGGCTCAACCCACTTTTTGTTTTATATGCATTTCTCCACAACAAAATGCTTGATTTTTCAGAAACCTTACGAAAGATTTTATTAGCTTGTATCATACTAATTTGGCCCTTTCATTTCGTTTTTGGGCAACATTTTTCCAAACCTTCCATTTGGATTATGTTTGCGATTTTTATTCTATTAATTAAACCAAAAGTGGTTTTTGTTAACAATTTTGACCTTTTAGGAAGTCGAAATAAATATTAACCTGCAACAATTTTTAAAACAAATCTTATTTTTGTTTAAATAATTTGCATTATCTTTGCAATTCAATAAACTTATATTAATCATTTAACATTTAATAATCATGAAAAAAAGATTTATTCTATTTATCTTGACCATTTTCGCTTTCCAGATTGGATTTGCACAAGAAATGGATTTAAGAAATAAAGTTGTATTTAATCAAGGAAAGGAAGTTCCGGCGCATGTAGCTCAAAGAGCAACTTCAAACAAAAAAGTAAAAGCGAGAACAAGCACGGAAGATTTTGCGTTCAATTATTTAAACTGGAATTTTACAAATGCAGGTGGGGCAAGTAATTTCTCAAACACGATGCGTTATGTATTAAATTCTAGAGTAGATACTAATAATATTCAGTTTACGTATAGTGCGAAACGAATTTCTCAAATATTTAATAGTATGCCATATGGTTCTTTGCAAACTGGAGAAATTATTCAATATGATGCAACCAAAGCTCAATTTACATTAGATACCTTATTTATCAATGCTATTTCGGTTCGAAATAACATGAATACTACAGATACGTTTGTAGTTAAAATTGGACATACTACGATTGGATCAGGAGGATATACTAGAGGCTATGATTCTGTATCTAATGTTATTTATTTACAAACTGAAAGAGTAATTTTAGGACCAAATGACTCTATTGATAACTATACCTATGCAGGTTCACCTATTGTATTTCCTATTGGTGCCGTTCCTGTTGTGATTTTAGAATACTTCAGCTCTGTTGATTCTAATGGAATTGCCGTTGCTCATAGCAAAAATATTGCATCTTGCGCTTCAGCTACCAGTATTTTTTCAAACCAAAATCGATATGGTATTTCGGATTATGTAGGCGTTGTTCGTTTTTCTGATGGTCCTGGTAGATTATCTTTTTATGGCAATTCGGCTTTAAATATTCCGGATCAAGTGCCTTGTAACTATTATGAAACTCAAACTTGGGGTATTTTTCCAAGAGGAAAAGTTACTTTAGATCCACAAGTTAATATCATTTCTTCTCAATCTACTGCTGCAAACGCTAAATATTGTTTAGGTGAAACCGTAAATTTATTTGCAAATCTTACGGGTGTTCCGGGTGATCCAGACAGCACTAAATACACGTGGTCTCCTGCTACCGATTTATCGGATGCTACTATTGCAAATCCAGTAGCTACTATTGGTGCGACTTCAAAACCATATACAGTTACTGCAGTTAATGGTGCGTTCCAAGCTTCTGCTAACGTTACCGTATCTTCTGCAGCGTTAACCGCTACATTCCCTAATACTGTTACTTTAACAAGCTGTGTGGATACAAATAAATCCATTGTTGTTCAAGTTACTGGGCCAACAACTATAGGCACCACACCACTTCAAAGAGCTTATACTTGGAGTAGTGGTCAAACAACAACCACGCCTACCTTAACTAAAGTTAAGCAAGGAAGCTATACCGTATCGGTTTCTAACGGATTGTGTAATGCAACCGCTACTACTGAGGTAAAGTTAGCTAATAATGTTCCTGTAAATCAACTTTCTTTTGATATCGATCCTGCAGAGCCTTGTCAAAATAAAGAGGTTGTGTTTACAAACACATCTTCTGAATCCGATAAATGGAAATACTTATGGAAAAACGGTACTTCTACATTTTCAACTTTATATGAACCGGCTAATTACAAATTCCCAACTGCTGGAAACAATGTTCGTGTAACATTAGAATCTACATTAGGAGCTTGTTTTGTAAAATTAGAAAAAACGGTTAAAGTTATACCTTCTACTGATGCGAAATGTAAATCTTCTATCTCTAATAAAGATTTATCAACAATGATTTCTGTTTATCCTAATCCAGCACCTAATGGTGAGTTTACATTAAGTAACTCGACTGGTGAAGCGGTTAAATTAAACGTTGTAGATTTATTAGGAAAAGTTGTTTATACTAAAGACTTAGGTCGTTCTAATGAATACCAAGTAGCTATCCCTAATGTAAAATCAGGTATTTATTTTGTAGAAGTTATTTCTAACAAAGGTACATTTACTCAAAAATTGAATGTAAGCGCAAACAAATAATTTGTACTACATTTTAATAATAAAAAAAAGAGACGCCAAATTGGCGTCTCTTTTTTTTTGGTTTATAGTTTTGATTTATTAAATCTCTATATGTTGGCTTTTATACGAAGCCAATAATTCCGAAACATTTTGTAAATAAACCTCATGCGCTTTTTGATGTTTTTCAAACTCAGGACCCATTAATGACACCAAATTTTCGGATCGATAGACTCTTCTAAATCCTGGAATAAGATGCATTTGGCTTTGAACTAAATATAAATGAATCGCCTCTACCAATTGAAACTCTTCGGTGATTTGTGCCGCTTGATACATGCGGAAAAGCGCTTCGGGAATATCTACCAATACATACTCTTTTTTCAAACTCTTGTAGTACTTTGCATAACTATTCACCCAGTATTCGAGGGGCTTGATGGTTAATAAATTGCCTAAAATCTCCAACTTTTTTTCCATATTACAACGATGCCATTCCGAAACCTTTGGATCAAAAATACAACGCAACGTGCGGTAATTAAAATATTTAGGGAAATGCTGATCTATTTTTTGTGAATAATTCATAATTTATACGTTTTATGAAGACAAATATACACACAGCAAATGTCAAAATTTGTCGCCAGAAATATAAAATTTGCTGCCGATGACCAAGTTTTATGAAAAGCTTCATGGATGTTGTAAATACGAACGAAAAGGAAAATAGATTTAGGTTTTAGGATTTAGGTTTTAGTGATTAGTAATTTAAAATTAACAAACCCGTCATTCCGCAAAAATAAAATGCTCCGCTTTACAAACATTCATTAATCTAATCGGCTCATAAATACGCCCTTTTTTGAGCCGATTAGGATTTTTTTCGGCTCATGGCTAGGTTATGGCAAATTTACAGAAATAATTTTTCATTTTATTAGATGTATCGCTTTTGATAAAAATGTATATACAAAACAATATCACCTTAAAGAGAACTTAAGAACTTAGTTTATATATTAATTTGATTAAAATTGCAACTTAAAAATACTTATAAGTTATATATATCTTAACTGAACTATAGTAATTCATTAACGGCATCTTGAAATACATACTTCCTATGATATTCTAAATATTCTTCTCTGCTTTCAGGAAATATTCGCATTCTGTTTTTTGCTGTCGGATTTATACTTAGTTTGTCCCAAGTATATGAACTTAATTGAGTTCCACAAATCAATTCACCACTATCAGAAAAAGTTATATAACCTTGGTCAAATAATCTGTCATAAGTAGGAGAAAGAGCGAGTCCATTTAGATAATCTAATGCTTGATCTTCTCTTTTTTCTTTTATACAAACGCTATATGGTTTAATATGGCTTGCAATAAGAAGTCTCTCATCTGTTATTTTTGAGAAAGGACATTGAGGCATATATTCAATTACTGCTCTTCTATATTTTTCTTGTCCAATTCGATATGACTTTTTAATTTCTTCTAATTCGGGAATATCAACAACCGCTATATCTTCGATCAGGTGTAAAGCACTTGGATGTACAAAAGTTCTGAATTGGTAATCTAATAAAATTCTAAAATAAAATATAGGTCTATTGTTTTCTTCTGTTTGCAAAACTGGAACTAATTTCAAAATTGAGAGATAACTGATTTTAGGGAGGATTAGTTCTCTCCAAAGTTTCCAAATACTATCGTCTGACCTTATATAGCCTCTATTTTGTCGTTGTGATAAATTATCAGAAGCATCATATATCGAAAAAAAAATGTGTTCCGTTTCAATTTTTTGTACCTCTTGATACCTTTCGTTGAAGTAAATACTAATATCGTTATGATAAATTTGTTCTTGTGTATAATATTCAGCCTTCGCATCTTCTAAATATTTCAATAAGTTCGTCTTACTGAAAAAGCAAGTATTTTCTTGAATTACAGCACCAATTTCTCTTGCAGATTTAATGGTCTTACGTTTTTTATCATTGTCAAAATGCTCTAACCCCCAAGTAGAATAGTCGAAGAAATTAGAATTTCTTTGACCAAGTTCTCCGTTATAAGTACCTACATGTTTTTTTGATTCTCCGTTTCCGTCAAATTGTGCTAACTTGTTTGACCTGTGAATAAAACTGTCTTCTGCTCTAAAGTCCTGAATTGAATCAATTATAATATACTCAATATCCTCAATTTTAATTTTTTGAAAATCATTCATTATTTTGAAAATTTAGTAATATCCATTTGTTTTAGAAGTGCAATAAAAATATTTACAACAATACTATTTCCAGCTTGTCTATACATTTGCGTATCACTAACTACTTGTTTAAAATCATCTTTAAACCCCATAAGTCGTAGACATTCTCTCGGAGTTAATTTCCTAATTTTCCCTCTATTATGCGTCACATAATTATCTACTCCTGACCTATGCATTTTATGCATTGATTGCAAGATTGGCCTAGCAATTTCTAGATCGGTACCAATTGTAGTTTTAAAAGTTTTTGTACCTGAAGAAAGAACATATGCCTTAGTTTTTTCGGAGAGATAATATTTTTCTTCAACGTGATTTATATCAAAGACAAAATCATTAAAATCATTTTCGCATTCTTCAAAAACGAAATCTCCATGCCAGTTAAATTGTTGATTAGCCTTTTGACAAAGAGCTACTTTACCATTAATTTGAGTGTACCGTTTATTTCTATTCTTTGTGCTTGTGACAAATTTAACCCCTTTTTCTCTTAAATAATATTTACTATCAATATAATCTTCAAGAAAATCTTGCATTTTGTATTCCAATGGTATTGATTCAGGAAATTCAAATCTTACTGAATTATCCTTAAATCCAATAACAAAAATTCTTTCTCTATGTTGTGGAATACCAAAATTTTTTGAGTTTAACAATTTATATTTAAAGTTATATCCCAGTTCTCTAAATGTTTCTTTAATTACATCAAAAGTGTTTCCCTTGTCATGATTTACTAAACCTTTTACATTTTCAAAAATAAAAACCTTTGGTTGGCTTTCTTTGACGACTCTAGCAAATTCGTAAAAAAGAGTTCCTCTTGTATCTTCAAACCCTTTCCTTTTTCCAACCATAGAAAATGATTGGCATGGACTACCTCCTACTAATAAATCAATTTCATCTTTGTATTTTACTCCATTAATATTTTTAACATCATCATACCAACGATCTTCTTTAATTTCATAATTTGCAAAATAACTTTCTTTTACATATTTATCATTATCGCAAGCAAAAATAATTTCCCCATTTAAATTTAATCTTTTTAAAGCATGTTCGATAGAACCAATTCCACTAAACATTGTAGCTAATCTAATAGTTGCATTAGGATTACTAAATTTCTTATCTACCCAATTTTCGACTTCATAAAAAATATTGTATTGAAGGTCTTCAGCTTTATGATCTACATCCAAAACTTTATAATCCTTAACCTTATTTTTAATCAAGTTAATATTATCCGAAGCTATTATATTATTTTTACTCATTTCACAAATTCTTTTCATTTCTCAAAAAAATAATTTATCGGTTTTTTATAATAATCCGCTAAAACAAATAGAGTAGCGGCACTTATAGGCTTCACCCCATTTTCTATTTTTGAAAGCGTACTTTGTTTCATGATTTGGTCATTTTGTACTTTCATTTGTGTATAACCTAGTTCTTCTCTAGCTTTTACAAGCTGATAGGAAATGGTTTTATTAATCTTTTTCTCATCCATAATATTTACACAATTGGTTGCAATAATCCATAAAATATTTCACTATTCCATATTGGAATAATTTAATCTTATTTTTCAATAAATTCAAAGCAAATCTAACCCCTCCCACTGCCAAATCATGACGCTTTTGGGCAAAAAAAAATCCTCTGTTTTGCAACAGAGGATTTTGGATATCAATAAAAAAGTTTGAAGATTAGATGCTCAAGGTGTCTAAAACTTGATTCATATTTCGTACGGCGTCTGCGCTTTTAGCAAAAAGGGCTTTTTCGTCGTCGTTTAATTCCAACTCGATGATGCGCTCCATACCGTTTTTACCAATCACTACCGGCACACCCAAACAAATATCGTTTTGTCCGTATTCGCCGTCTAACATCACGCTACAAGGGAATACTTTCTTTTGGTCTCTTACGATAGATTCTACCAATGCCGCACCTGCCGCACCTGGTGCATACCAAGCCGAAGTACCTAACATAGCCGTAAGTGTCGCGCCACCTACCATGGTGTCTGCCGCTACTTTAGCCAAAACTTCCGAAGATAATAATTCGCTCACCGGCTGTCCTTGATAGGTAGCCAAACGGGTTAATGGAATCATCGTGGTGTCGCCATGACCGCCAATTACACTTGCTTGTAAATCGTCTTGCGAACCGCCAATGGCCATTTGTAAATAGGTTTTGAAACGCGCCGAATCTAAAATACCGCCCATTCCAATAATACGATGTTTTGGTAATTTCGTCGATTTCAACGATAAATACGTCATGGTATCCATCGGATTCGAAATCACAACAATAATACACTCTGGAGAATGTTTTAATAAATTTTCACATACATTTTTTACAATACCTGCATTGATACCAATCAATTCTTCACGTGTCATACCCGGTTTACGAGGAATTCCGGAAGTAATTACCGCTACTGTAGATCCTGCAGTTTTTGAATAATCATTGGTGCTTCCTGTAATTTTGGTATTAAAACCTAACAACGAAGAGGTTTGTGTCATATCCAAAGCTTTACCTTCGGCAAATCCTTCTTTGATGTCTAATAAAACCAACTCTTGGCACAATTCTCTTCGGATGATATTATCGGCGCATGTGGCTCCCACCGCACCCGCTCCAACAACGGTAATTTTCATAAAACTATTTTTTGAATGATTAAAATTTTAGATTTAAATGATACTGCAAAGATACAGTTTCTTGATTAAATGATTTTTATAAATTTAGGGGTTAGATTTGAGATTGGAGGGATTAGGGGTTAGGTTTTAGTAATTTGTGATTAGTGAATAGAGATTAGATATGAGATATGAGACAGGAGACAGGAGGGATTAGGGGTTAGTTCTTTTGGAAAAGGGGTGCTTTGCGGAATATTCGTTCCCGAATCCCAAGCTCTCGGGACTTTCAGCCTTCTCGAAAATTTTCAGCAACTTCATATTTATTTTATCCGCATAATATAATTTGAAAATGTATCGGGAATCTCTAAAACAATTTGAGATTCCGCATATTTTTTTAAAAGATTACTAGACAGTCAAAAAAAATTGCGGAATGACGGAAGTGTTTATAACTGAACAAACAAACCGCGTCCTTCTCGAAAATTTTCAGCAACTTCATATTTATTTTATCCGCATAATATAATTTGAAAATTTATCGGGAATCTCTTTTGCGCTTTTTTTTGAGATCTCGGATAAATTTTTCATAATTAACTCGCTGTTCAGAAAAATTTTCCGAGATGATGGAAGGGAGGTGCACTTTGAGATTCCGCATATTTTTTTTTGAGGTTATTAGACAGTCAAAAAAAATTGCGGAATGACGGGGGTGCGCGTGTAATTACTTAAAAAAAAATGATTATAAAAAAGTCTAAAATCTTAAATCTATTATCTAAAATATATTATCTATACGCTTCTAAACTTTAAAACTTCCATTGTAAACTCACCATGACATTCCGTCCTATATCGTTGGCAAAATAGCGCAAGCGATTCAAATAATCACGATAGGTGGCGTCGAATACATTATCGACTTTAATAATGGCTTTTAAATTGTTTTTCTTGATCAAAACTTGTGTTTGAAATTCGATGGATGACAAAAAATAAGCATCAGGAGGCAACATAAAATCTTGATTGGCATTGAGATGGTTTTGCCGAAAGACATAATTGGCCTTAAAGAGCAATTGATTATTTGTCCAAAATTTAAAATCTGGAAATAAAAATTTGGTTTGAAACTGCAAACGATTGGCGGGCATTCCGATAAGCGGAACATTCGACTGGAGCTGATCGCCTCTTAAAAAGTGATAACTCCATGTACTTGAAATATAATCCGAAAATTTAGCATGTATCGTGGCATCAAAGCCATTAATAACCGCTAAAGCCTGCTGATATTGAAATACGGGGAATGCGCCTCGTATTGTCAATCGAAACGAATCTTGAGGCTGCAGGTATATAAAATTATCGATCCAATACGAATATCCTTGAGCATCAAAAAACCATTTTTTTTGTACATTTGTAGCTACCGAAATGGTCATTTTTCGCGCCCATTCTGTTTTTAAATTTGGATTTCCTTCTTCTATACCGCTGACGCCTTGATGCAATCCAAAACTATACCATTCGGAAATGGATGGATTTCGCATAATCGAAGAAATGGTTGATTGCACTCGAAACCAATCTTTGGGTTCATAAGCCAAAGAAGCAATGGCACTATAGTTATGTTGCAATTTTGTTCCGTTTTGAGCGGGATCTAACGAATAGGCATTATAATAATTTGCATCGTATCGTATCCCGATTTGGGGTTGCCAAACTTTTTCTTTAGATGCGCTGATAATGCCATAAATTCCATTGGAAAACTGAAAATAATTAGGCAACAAAGGATTAATGCCGGTATTGGCGCTGTTGTAATTATCGATAAACTGACTTTGAACGCCAATTTGTAAATGATGTTTAAAAAAATCATTTTGAATATATTGCAAATCCATCATATGCGAAACTTGATCAATACTCAAACTCGGACGATTCGAAAAATTACTTCGACGCACATCAAATTCTTTTCGAATATTGTATTGCAATCCATAAATCGCTTTTAATTGTCGATTCGGTGAGGGATTCCAAATATGTTCGGTGCGCCACGTATGGTGCGTAACTTCTTGGCGAGGGGCCGCAATGTCATAAGAAAAATCATTATTAGTAAAAAATGGAACGTCGCGCGTCAGCGCTTCTTTTAAATCTGTCAGATTACCCACGTGCGAGCCTCTTAGAACACCTAAAGAGGTTGAAAAAATACTGTAATTCATCGTGGAGCGATGTTTTGAATTCCAATCTTTTTGAATTGTAATAGCGCCATTCCATTCTTCTTGACCTGTATTCGTCAGAAAATAACTCGGAGTATTTCGGTCTCCGATTTTTTTATAACCGCCATGCACTTTCCACGAAAAAATAGAATTAGAAGACGCCATATTCATCAATCCTTGATGTCCATTTCCATTAGATACAAAATTATAAATCCATTGTCCATGAATATGCCGATCGTTGGATAACGGTTCGTTTTCTAAAACTAAAACATTTCCAATCGAATTACCTAAATACATCAAACTCGAAGCGCCTTTGAGCAATGTTAATTTATCCGCGCCATTGGCGTCCAATTCGGGAGCGTGGTCGGCGCCCCATTGTTGTCCGTTTAATATCAAACCTTGATTGACCAAAGTCACTCGATGGCCATAAAACCCTTCAATCATTGGCTTAGCGACATTGGTTCCTTGCCGCAAAACTTGAACGCCCTGAATTTGTGCAGCCATTTCTGCAAAATTCAAAGCCGACAAATCATCAATTTTGGATTTATTGACTTGATATTTCGTTTCCTTTTTATTGGATTTAATATAAACGGTCTGAAGCAACTCCGAATGATGATTGATTGAAATGAAAATTTGAGTATCTTTAAAAAGATCTAAATGTATCATTTTATTGGCGCAACCTAAATGCGATACCGTTAGATGATAATGCCCAGTAGGTAAATCATTAATACTAAAATATCCATCTTCATCCGTTATGGCCGTTTTTTTGACTTCGAGTATTCGAATGAAAGCTTCACTTAATGGTTTTTGGGTCGCCTCATCCAATACCCTACCCGAAAGTATAACACTTTTTTGTGCAACGCTTTCAGAAAAAAATAGAATAAAAAATAAAAGAAATTTACTGAACGGTAACATTCCAAACCACTTCTATATCCGTTTCGCCTCCCGCATTATTTATAACTCCTTGTGATACGTTGACGCCATTTTTGTTAGGTTCGTGTCTTAAAACAACTTTTAGGGATTGTGTTCCAGGTGCTTTTACTATCCATTTTGTTTTAAGTCCAAGTGGCTTACCATTCGCATCCAAATCCTCATAAGTAATATCAAATTGATTATTACTTTTTTCGATAAAAAAGAACTGATGCGCCGTTGCTTCATTGAGAATTTGTTTTGTAACATCAATATTTGGAGTAACAGACGTATTTTTTATCTCCATATTTGCAAAATACGTCGTGTTGGATTTTAACATTCCTTTTGTAATAACTGGTTGGTTTCCTCCATTGCCATCGGCATCTTCATACATAAAAACAACGGTATCATTAATACTGGGCGCAACCAATGTCATTTTTATTAAAGTAATCAACTCGGTTTCGTGATGATCATGGCCGTCTTTTTTACAAGAAGTTAAAAAAAGTGTAGCTGATACACCTAAAAATAAGATAAACTGAACTGTTTTTTGCATAACGTTATATTTAAATTTGATGCAAAAATAAGAAATATAATTTTATTAATGCAACTTAGTTGCAAATGTAGGGATTGGATTATTGAGGGGTTAGGGAATAGTTCATTGAGAGATTAGTGATTAGAGATTAGAGATTGGAGGGTTTAGGAGTTAGGGATTAGGGATTAGATTATTGAGTGATTGGTGATTAGTAAATAGTGATTAGATGTTAATGCCTAAATAAACAAATATCGTTCCCGAATTCCCGAATCGTGCCTCTCGGGACAGGCAAAAGCTTTCGGGACTTTCAGCATTCTCGAAAATTTTCAGCAACTTCATATTTATTTTATCCTTATAATATAATTTGAAAATTTATCGGGAATCTCTAAAACAATTTGAGATTCCGCATATTTTTTTTGGAGGTTACTAGACAGTCAAAAAAAATTGCGGAATGACGGGGGTGCGCGTATAATTTGAAAGAAAGGATTTAGGCATTAACATCTAATCACAAATTACAAGTAGCTAATTACTTAATAGCTTTTCATTATAAAAAAGTCTATAGTCTAAAATCTATTATCTAACATCTTGCATCTTCTATCTTCTATTTCTCCATCCACTTTTCATACCACATTTGAAACACCACATAATGCCAAATTTGTAAAAAAGAAGCTGGAGTTGCTTTTGCAAAGTCTGTTTTAATCCGTAGAATAGCTTCTGGGTTAAAAATGCCTTGTTTTTCAATAAATATAGGTTCAAAAAAATGTAAATGCATGGGTAAAATATGGCTATGTAGCCATTTCTTTAGCGGAATCGCGAAGCCCATTTTAGGTCTTTGCATGAGTTCTTTTGGCACATATTGATGGACAATATCTTTAAGAATTCGTTTTTTAGCACCTTTATGATATTTATAATCAATGGGCAACTGGGCGGCAAATTCGATTATATGATGATCTAAAAATGGCTCTCGTCCTTCGATACTTGCACTCATTGTGGCGCGATCTACTTTTGTAAGAATATCATCAATAAGATAATTCTGATAGTCCGCCGCCATCATTTTTTCGATGGTGAGGTATGGCGCATTTAAGGTTTCTTCGAACAACGTAATTAAATCCGAAAAAGGTTTTTGCATCAATAATTTTAGTTCGTTTTCATTAAAATGACTTGTAAACGCATGCATCACATGCTTTTGATCGGAATTTAAAAGATTATTCACTTTATGGATACGCTGGTGCCAAAGTGGATTTTTGAAAAATGGAGCTCGATGCGACCATTTTAAAGCATGAGATACCGATTTTTTAAGCCATTTCGGGCTATTTGTAATTCGATCCATTTTAGATGCATAGTCGTATCGATTGTATCCTCCAAAAACTTCATCACCTGCGTCCGCACTCAATACAACCTTGACATCCTTAGATGCCATTCGGCTTACTAGAATTGTCGGAATCGCGCTGCTATCTGCAAAAGGCTCATCATAATAATGAGGCAATTGAGGCAGTAAATCGATCATTTCTTGTTCGGTGCAATAATATGTTGCATGCTCGGTTCCTAAATATTTCGCTATCTCTTTTGCAAATGGCGCTTCATCCAAATGTGCATCTTGAACCCCAATGGTAAATGTTTTAAGAGGCGTCGTTCTATTTTTTTGTAATAATGCCGTAACGCTTACACTATCATAACCGCCACTTAAAAATACGCCCACAGGAACATCCGAAACCATTCGATATTCAAATGATTCTTTTAAAATCCCTTCTGTTTTTTCAATGGCTTCCGAGTACGATAAATCCAACTTGGGCTTTTGATAATAGGTATTGACATTCCAATATGAAACTTCGGTTTTCTTCTTTTGGCTCAAATCAATGTGCATCCAATGCCCCGGCTTTAATTTATAACAATCCTGAAAAATGGTGTGCGGCGTAGGCACATAGCCAAAATCCATAAAGGCCGCTACCGCATTCAAATTTATTTTTTTTGGAAACTTTGGATGGGCCATTAAGACTTTTAGTTCAGAACCAAACAAAATAAGTCCTTCATGTTCATAATAAAAAAAAGGTTTAATCCCCGAACGATCTCTAAAAAAATAGAGATGCTCTTCGTTGGAATCATATATCACAAAAGCAAACATGCCTCTAAATTGATCGACACATTCCGTACCCCATGCTTCAAATGCATGCAAGATGACTTCCGTATCCGATTGCGATTGGAAAGTATGACCAAGGTCAATTAATTTTTTTTGAATTTCTTTATAATTATAAATTTCGCCGTTAAACGTTATCCATAAATGCTTATAAGACATGGGCTGAGAAGCCATTTCAGAAAGGTCAATAATACTCAATCTCTTGTGGGCTAGTCCTATTTGCGCATGCGCCTGCTCAAACCATTGCATACCAAATCCATCCGGTCCACGATGATGCATCGCTTGATGCATTTTTTCAAGTTGATTTAAATTACTTTTATGATTAAAATCTATAATTCCTGCAATTCCACACATACATTCGTAATAAAAAACAAAAGTACATTTGTTTTATTGAAATTTTGGATTAATTTTATGAAACATCCATTTTTATAAACGGGATTTTGATGAAATCTTGTATTTTTACAACACAATTAATTTTAAGTTCTATGTCCATCATTGCGCCTTCAATACTTGCCGCCGATTTCAAATACTTAGCTGCCGAAATTCAAAAAATCAATGAAAGTCCAGCCGAATGGATTCATTTTGATGTGATGGACGGACAAAACGTACCCAATATTTCGTTTGGCTTTCCTATTCTAGAAGCCATTAAACCCATTACAAATAAAACGATTGATGCCCATTTGATGATTCAAAATCCACATCAATTTATATCTGAATTTATTCAAAAAGGCGTTTCACATATTTCCATTCCTATCGAAAACAACTCAAGGCTCCGAAAAGACTTAGAGTTAATCAAATCGCTTGGAGCTACTTGTGGCATTGCTTTGGACCCCGACACCAGTATCGAATCTATTATTCCGTGGTTAGATATTATTGATGTTGTTTTGATAATGAGCGTTCAACCTGGTTTTGGTGGACAATCTTTTATCGAAACGACCTATCAAAAAGTAGCTCGTGGCAAAGAAATTGTAAACACATCGAGTCGAAATATTTTAATTGAAGTTGATGGTGGCGTTAGTATTTCGAATAGTTCTAAACTTAAAGCCAGCGGAGCCGATGTTTTGGTTTCGGGAAGTGCGCTTTTTAAATCAGATGATTTTAATGCGTATGTAAATACATTGCTAAATAACTAAAAAATGAGTAAGAAAATAATAGTAACGGGCGGAACCGGATATATCGGAAGTCATACCGTAATAGACTTAATGCAACAGAACTATGATGTGATTATTTTAGACTCTTTAGCGCGGTCGGAAGCTAAAGTTATCGATCAGATCGAAGCGATAGTAGGTAAAAGACCAAGATTTTATCAAATAGACTTATGCCATCTAAATGCTTTATTGGAAATTTTTGAGAAAGAACAACATATTGATGGAATGATTCATTTTGCGGCATATAAATACGTCGATGAAAGCGTGGAAAAACCGCTTTTATATTTTGAAAATAATATTACCAGCTTACTGAATGTTTTAACTTGTGTCGAAAAATTCAATGTGCCAAGCTTTGTATTTAGCTCAAGCTGTTCGGTTTATGGAAATATCGATACATTACCTGTTAAAGAAGATACGCCGCTAAACAAAGCAGAGTCGCCGTATGCACGCACCAAACAAATAGGGGAAATGATTATTGAAGATTTTTCGATGGCAAATCCAAAAATAAATTGTGTTTCATTACGATATTTTAATCCTGTGGGTGCTCACGAAAGTGGCTTTATCGGTGAATCGCCTTCGGTAATTCCAAACAATTTGGTGCCTCGAATTACCGGAACGGCCATCGGTATTTTTGACGAACTTAAAATTTTTGGTACGGATTTGCCTACCCGCGACGGAAGTTGTATCCGAGATTATATTCATGTTATGGATATTGCCGAAGCCCATACCGCAGCATTTCAGTTTGTGTCCGAATCCAAAAATACCATACCTCATGAAATTATTAATTTGGGAAGTGGGCAAGGGGTGAGTGTAAAAGAAGCGGTTGCTGCGTTTGAAAAAGTCAGTGGACTAGCATTAAAAGTTCAATTTGCACCTCCAAGAGCGGGCGATGTGGTTGCTATTTATTCGGATTGCAGCAAATCCAAAGCGTTATTACAATGGACCGCAAAAAGAGACATTTATGACATGATGCGCACCGCTTGGATTTGGGAACAAAAAAGACAAGGCAAGTAGGCGCTCATTCAGATTATAAATTAATCATTTAATCTTAATCTATTTCTTCAAATTTCCTTGAATTAAAAACCAATCTACCCAAGCATCCATTTGTTTGACAGAATTTGGTCTCAATAGAATCGTTCTTTTTTTGTCTAGTAAAAACATTGTAGGCGTTCCGAACACATAATAATCATTTGCAATTGGACTTTGCCATTTTTTCAAATCACTGTAAGATATAAAAGGAAATGATTTAGCAAATTCAGTAAATTGATTTTTGTTATCTTCTAAAGCTATAAATACCACTTCTACGTTTTGTTCTTTCCATTTTGGATATAATTTAGCAATTTCAGGAAGTTCTTGAGCACATTTTGGGCACCAACTCGCTCCAAATACTACAACGATATATTCACTCTGGATATCCGATAAGTTTTTGGGATCACTTTTTGTTTGATTTAAAATATACTCTTTTTCAAAACGAATTTGAGGTGCCGTATTACCTTTTTTCATTGCTCTGTAGGTTTCTAATTGTCGAGCAATATTATTATCTACGGTACAACTTTTTTCATTCAGAACTTTCAAAGCCAAATATTCTGAAGCTTGAAATAAACTATGTTTTTCAAGTAGGTCAAATAAATATTCTGTTACTTCATTATATTTTTTCTCATCTTTAATCAAACTATTTAATACTGCATCTATTGATATACTCATTTCTTTAAAAACACTATCTAAAGGCTTACCAGAATTTTCTAAAAGCCAAAAATGATTATCGATAGCGTCTTTAAATAATCCACTTCTGTATAGTCTCTCATCGCTATAATCAATTGACCTTAGAGATTTTATAGTAAATGGAATTTCTTCTTTACGATATTGCGCCACAATGGAAACATCACTAATTAATTTTCGAGTTGGTAAATACCATGAGACATAACTATTTTTTGGCAATAGATTTAAAAAAGCCTTATCTTCATTTTTGATTCTTGACTTTTCATTTTGAATAGCTTGAAGCGGTATTTTTTGATTTTGAAATAAGGAATCGTTTTTGTAGAATTTTTCTAGATAATCCCAAGCCGTTATAGCTTGTTCTCTTTTTGGATGATCTAAAGCATATTGCCCAAAACTTTTATTTTCTGAGCTTTTTAAAACTTTTATAGACTCTTTTTGATACAATGATGCTCCTACAATCTCAATATCTTCATTTTGAAGTATGATAAAAAATGGCTTATTATCATTCGAAATCAAATAGGCTACTCCATAATGCTCTTTTGAAAAAGGTATTGTAAAATTTCCTTTTTCATCAACTTGAGTTTTTGACACCACATATGATTTTAATCCTCTAAATCCTTCCAATCTTATCTCACTTAACTTTAGATCAGATAAATTACCACTAATAGATTGAGAATAAAAAGATTGAAATGTCAAACTTAATAATAATGCAGAAATATATTTTTTCATATTTTTATTGATTCAATAATTTTTCAAGTACTTTCCATTGGTTCGTAAAGTCCATATCTTTATACAAAGGAAGTATCCATTCATTATTTAACTTAGAAGCTTCTTCAGGGGACATCATTTTAAAAATAGGTTTTTCATTATTGTCATTTTTTGCAAAATTCCTTTTTGAATATACAATAGCTGACCATAAATCCCATTCTGCCTCAGACATTGAGGCTCCCAAAATCAAAACAGGGTTTTCAATAATTTGTGAATACCATGTTAAATCTTTTAAGTATTGCTTTTCAATTTCCTTATATTTATTTCTGATTTTGATAACATTTGAAACTAGGTTCGCATATTTATGAATTCCTAAGACTATATTTTTATAATCTAAAATTGACCCATGTGGATACCAAAATCTAATTTCCTTTTTCTCATTATTCTTTAACTTTCTAAATCTAGTATAATTGAAAATTTGTTTTCTTAATTCTTTAGAAAATGAAGATTGATTCTCAAAAATAACTTTATCATTGTAATTAAGATATTTTTTAGCTTTTTCTTCAGCGATATAATCAAAATTTAAAGAAATAACATCCGATATGTATTTGGGATTAAAAATATTAGGATAGTAAAACCTATCTTCTTGAGATAAAACCCATTCTTGTTCTTTTGTTAAATGA
>JBIPPB010000044.1:0-16486 GCA_044368655.1 Chitinophagales bacterium
GCAAATGATAAATTTGTATTACCCGCATCGATGCGTAAAAAGTATCCAAATCTGAGATTATCTATTTATAATCGTTGGGGTAATATGGTATGGAGAAGTAATGGCGTTTATCAAAACAACTGGGGAGGTGAGCATTACGATGCATCGAATTTGCCAGATGGAGTCTATTATTATATCATAGAGTTAGAAAGCCAAAACGATAAAGCTAGAACTGGATTTATTCAAGTTATGAGGCATTAATATTAGAACGTAAGAAGTTCTCAATGCTTAAAATTGGATGATAAGTGATTTTAAATTATACAGGTGTTAAATAAATACCTGTATAATTTAAATTTAAGTTTTGAATAATTTGGTTAATTACTTTAAAACAAAATTGAATAAAAATTTATAAAATGAAAAAAAATGTATTACTGATTGTATTATTTTATACAATAAACCTTTATTCTCAAATGAAAATAGGTGCTAATCCTACTACAATTAATTCGAAATCTAACTTAGAGATTGAAGCTACCAATGGTGTAAGAATGGCAGTAGTTAGAGATTCAGGAAATGTAGGGATCGGAACGCTTGCACCTAACATAAATGCACAATTAGAAATTAGCAGTACAAATAAAGGGCTTTTATTACCAAGAGTAGCCTTGTCTGCTACGAATAATGCTTCGCCACTTACTGCTCACGTATTGGGTATGGTTGTATACAATACCGCCACGGCGGGCTCGGGTTCTACGGCTGTTACGCCCGGTTTTTATACCAATGATGGCACTAAATGGACCAGAATGGTTACGTCTTCTGGATTTGTTCCTGTTGTAGTAGCAGCAGCATCAATGTTTGGAGGATATTTTTATGATGATGGCGCAGGCCCGCAAAAATGTAGATTGGCAACAGCTAATACCAATGATGGAAATTTTAACACGACGACGTTTGAATATACAGTAGCTTCACTTGGAACCTATAATTTAGCATTAACATTGGGGTATGCTTTAAATAATAATAATGGAAACAATGTTCATTCTTTGATTGCAACGCATGCTAATTCCTCGGGAGCAATCATTAAAAGAGTTCAAATTAATCAGTTGCAAAATGTATCTTACGCAGGTGCCCAATCGGGTAATAATTTTATGTCGGGCAGTGCAGTTTTTAGACCAGCAATTGGCGACAAGTTGTATTTTGAATCAACTCCTTGTAGTGGTTGTGCGGGAAGATATACGATTACAAGCTTAGAAGGCACTTTTCAAAAAATATCCGATTAGTCGTATTGTTGATTTTGAAATTACAACTTTATTAGAAATCAAAAGCAAGATATACCTCGATAAGAAAGCAAGATTTTAAAAGTCTTTAAATCGATTCCAAAGCGGAGGGTTCTTTTATTTTAGTAAGTTTATCTGGTATTATTGTATCGTTAAACAATGGATGAAAATATTTTTTATGGAGAATTGTTGTCAGAAATGGTTTACAATTCTATCATCGAGTTAGAAAATCAAAACGAAAAAGCCAGAACTGGATTTATTCAAGTTATGCGATATTAGCAAATAAAATAAATTGAGCTTTTAGATTAAATGGAGAAACCAAATGAAAAGGTTTTTCCATTTTTTTTAATCAAGTTTCAAGAAAGTAGTTTTGCTTTGACTAAAAAGAGTTATCAGGGAATAAGATAATAAATAGAGGGATAAGGTTTTAATAAATTGAAAAATGCCTCTCGGGACATATATCATTTCCAAATTTTTGCAACATAAATTTTCAAATAAAAACAATAAAGGGAGTTCAAAAATATCGAGAATATTTAGAAATTAAACAATGCTTTTCAAAAAGTTGCCAATTAGTTAGATCGAATATCAACAAAAATGTTATACTCGTCTTAAATACTAGGTATTATATTCTTATTTTTTATTTAAAACCAAAAAAATCGCTACGAAAAAAGTAAGGATTTTGGTTTAATCATATTGCGAATTGTTTTTAGCTCAGGCGTGAATGAAATAAGGTTTTTTAAAACGAAAATGCATATTCTAATCCTGCTATCCATCTTCTTGTCAATCCATCGGGACGCGCCGAACGAGTTATAAAAGGCATGCCAAAATTGAACTGAAAGGCATTTTTAGCATTCAATTTATAATCTAAATATATGTTTCCATTAAAGGTAAGTCCTTGGCTTCCTGCTATTTCTCTTTCTACATTAGAAACAT
Organism: Chitinophagales bacterium; assembly: GCA_044368655.1. GTDB lineage: Bacteria > Bacteroidota > Bacteroidia > Chitinophagales > JADJOU01 > CHPMRC01. The sequence continues at coordinate 2,181 of JBIPPB010000044.1, forward strand.
CGGTGTATTTGTCATTTTGTAAATGATAGATTGGCAAAAGCGATGGCGTAATTTTGAATTTATTAAATTCAAACGGATATGATACACGAAGCATGACATCGCCTGCTCTTTTAAAGTTTCGAGTCGTTTGAAAGTTTTCAAAAGTACCAACAATGTCTTCGCTCGAAAACTGGTTTCTATTTTGTGATAAAGGTTGCTGATAACCAACCGAAAACTGAACTTTTTGAATTACATAACTCGCGCCTAGTATCAAATCAAAAGTTCCTAAACTACTTTGATGGTCTAATGGTAAAATGTTTTTATCTTTGGTTAAATCTCCTGAAGTTAAAGGAAGCTTAAAGCCCAGTGTAGCATTAAAGTTTTTGAAAAATGCATATCCATTGGTAATATATAAATCGCCAAGATTTCCAGTTTGTACTTCATTTCCAATTTGTGCCATAAAGGTAGCTTTAGCCGCAAATGAATATTTTTCTTTTTTATAATTATATTCTTTATAAATAGAAACGATAGTAATATTATGATCGGCACCTCCTACCGAAAAGCCTGTTTTATATGTGTTTTCCAAGGGTTTTTCTTCTGTAGTCATAGGCTTGAAATTGGCTAAGGTGCAAAATCCAGCGTCGCTACAACCTTGTGAATGCATAAAATTTGAAACCGCTATACTGGCTAATAAAAGGTATTTTTTCATAGGAATATTTTTAATTGATTACTTTAACATTATTATTTATTACATTTTTTTACAAATGTAATTTTTTTTTAGTCTAAAATACAAATTTTTTTATAATGAATTTTAAAAAAGGTTAGAGGGCTATACTTTTTTAGTATTTAGTCCAATAATAAAAATATTTAAGACCCTTTTTTTGTTATTTTTTTAGTTTGGGGTTAAAATTATTTACCATTTGGCAGCTATTTTATACCATTCAGTAGGTGATTTATAAATTATAGAATAAATGGCACAGTAATTGAATTTTTTAATTATATAATTTTATAAAGGTAATGAAAAACGTTTTTTTAATTTTAATATTATTACAATTATCAATTAATGTATTCTCCCAAATTAAGGTGGGTAAAAATCCAACTTCAATTTCTACAAATTCTAATTTTGAAGTAGAGGCTAACGATGGAACGAAAACAACAATAACTAAAGATAATGGAAGAATGGGAGTAGGTACGATAAATCCATCGAATCTATTACATGTCAAATCCAATAATGATCCCGTACGATTTGAAGGACTTAGTACAGGAACGATTCATGACAGTCTTCTGATTGTAAATGATTCTGGAATTGTTCGGAAAATTAGTAAAAATGCTTTTTTTGCAGCGAGCGAACCATGGTATGATGCAGCCACAAATAAAGGGGCTTTGTCCAATACAAGTAATATTTATCAAATGGGCAATGTAGGTGTTGGGACAAGTAATCCTAGCACAAAGTTGGATGTTCTAGGAGATTTTAAATTAGTAGATGGTTCTCAAGGATTGGGAAAGGTCTTAACCTCTGATGCAAATGGAAAAGCAAAATGGCAACCGTTACCAACGGCTTCGGGCAGTATTGTCGGGCAGTATTATGTTCAAGGAACAACATCTGCTTCTATAGGTGCTGGATCTACCGCTAATGTTCCAGGTATGACTTTAACCATTACGGTGCCTGCCGGAACAACACAAACACTATTGTTTACAATTAATGGATATATGATAACATCCAGTGGATCGGGAGCTGGTCAAGGGGTGTTCTCTTTAACTCAAAATGGGACAAAAATTGCTTCAGCTTATGCTTCTTGTGGGGATGGCGGTTCCTTGATCAATTTACCACATCCTACAACTTTTTTAAAGGCGGTAACTTTAAGTGGAGGGACATATACTTTTTTAGTCAGATATACCTCTTGGGCTAATACGGGTATCGTAAACTACAATCCCACGAACTATTTAGGATATAATGGAGATACAGATGCCATGCTTACAAGAATGCAAGTTTTGATTTACAATAATTAATATAAAAAAATAAAATGAAATATTTATTAATCATCGCATCATTTATAATAGTAAATGAAATGTCTTCTCAGTTTAAGGTTGGAAGTAATACCAAGCAAATTGGAAACAATAATTTTTTTGAATTGGAATCACTTATTGGAAGTAAAGTGGTCATAACCAAAGATTCTGCCAAAATGGGATTGGGAGTTCTCAGTCCTACAAATCTTTTACATTTGAAAGCCCCACAAAATCCATTACGAATCGAAGGGTTATCAAAAGGCGATTCTACCGAAGGTGTTCTAACCGTAAACGATTCGGGAATCGTTCGCAAAGTAAGTTCTCTTAACTTGGGTGCAGCCTATGAGCCATGGTTTAATGTAGCTACCAATAGAGGTGCTACGCTTAATACACAAAATATTTATCAAATGGGACGAGTAGGGATAGGTAATTCGAGCCCTTCTTCACCATTAGTGGTTCAGGGAGTTACGGGCAACGGTGTTCTTAAATTGATAGCGCCTTCTGTAGCCGCAGGAGACAATTGGTGGATGGGATTTGGACATGGAACTACATCCACAGACGCCAATGATCGCGCTCGAATAGGTGTGGATATTTTAGGAGGAGGTTCTGGTCGTTTGTTTTTTACAACGGGTGCTACAGGATCTCAGACAAGAGCGATGTTTATTGATGAAAATCAACGAGTAGGTATAGGCACGAATAGCCCCTCAAATAAGCTACATGTGGTAGGAAATGCCTTATTTACACCTCGTTCAAGTAATGATGGACTGGGAGGAGAGCCTGTTTCTGTTGAAATTTATGGAAAATCGCCGAGCGGAACCGCCACGCAAGTTGGAGGTATTAGGATGGGATGGTATAATGCTACTGGAGGTATTGAAATATTAAGAGGTGGAGGTTCTTTTGGAGTAGGTCTAGCCTTTAATGTATCGCCAGATTTTGCTGGAGGAACTACTTTTGAAGCCATGCGAATTATGTTAAACGGAAATGTGGGAATAGCAAAGACTGCACCAACCGAAAGATTGGATGTAACGGGAAATATTAGGTTTTCAGGAGTTTTATTGCCCAATAATATTGCGGGTACCGCAGGACAATTTTTAATGTCTTCGGGGGCAAGTGTGTCTCCAGTTTGGACGTCGCTTACCGCTACTAATACCCCAAATATTTATTCTACAGATGGCACACTTGCCGGAAACAGAGTAGTAACACAAGGAGCCAACAATTTAACCTTTTCCAGTACTAGTGGTAATTTTATTTATAATCCAACTACTTCGGGTAGAATGGGCGTTGGGACTTCGTCACCACAAGCCAAATTACATGTTAATAGCGAAATGGCGGCAACCAATACGATAAACGCAGATGCATCAGTTTTAAGACTCTCTAGGCCGACAACGGTCAATGTTAATTGGGATAATATTGCACAATTCAATTTAGGGTCTTATGCAGCAGCTACCCCAAATGCCGAAACCAGACTGGATTTGGGTTTAAACAATTTAGAGAATGCCGATTCCACATTCACCAAGGTAATGACTTGGCAAGCTAATGGTAACGTAGGTATTGGAACTACTGCACCTTCAGGGAAACTTCATGTTAATTTTGCTAGTGGTGGTGACCAACCAACCTGGGAAAGAACAAATACAGGGAGTGGAAGTATAGGCGCTTTTGCGGGTAAATATGTTCTAAACAATTTAACCACAGCTTCAACAAGTTTAGTTCCAAACTCTTTTGGCGTTGGTTTTAATTTTGCTTACAAAAGCAACACTGAAAGTGAAATATTTATTGGTGCAATTACTTCAAGACTATCTAACTATGCAACAAATAAAGGTAGAATGGATTTTATTGTAAACGGCCCTACAAATGGATCGGATATTGCAATGACAATTGATTCTAACAAAAACGTTGGTATCGGCACCACCGCACCCACATCAAGATTGGAGGTAAATGGAGCGGCTACAAATACCGTAGCTCTTAATGCTGCGGCGGCTACATCTATTGATTTTAGCGCCAGCAATATTGCCATTACATCCGCTACGGCTACGGCCATTACACTCAATAATTTGAAAAATGGAGGTGCTTATACCCTAATATTTACAAGTACAGCAGCAACGGGAACGGTTGCGTTTTCAGCATCAGGATTTACCTTTGTTTACGTAGGTACTGAAGCCCGAACCAGCGGAAAAAAACATATTTATAGCTTGATCGTAGCAGGAACGGAAGTATACGTTACTATGGGTACTCAAAATTAATTGGTATGAAATCTCAAAAAATTAAATTACCTTTAATTTGTACTTTTTGTATCTTTTTTATCATCTTGCTTCCTTGCTCGGATATTAAAAGTCAAATGTTTGGGGGGCAAATTATTCGAAAGAAAGTGAAAAGAATTCAAATTCCGGCTTCGATTACTATAGCTCAAAATCAACGATATTTTATTGCTTCGGCTTATGATGTGAACTATTTGCCCTATTCGGCACCAGTTGTTGCGGCTACATCATCAAGCCTAAATCCAGATGCAACAAATGAACCTACTGTAATTAATGTACAAGGAACTATTTCTACTTCGGGAATAACTATTCAAATTCCAGTGACCGTTACTGCTTCAGCAACCCTTCCTGCTTTTAGTCAAAGTATTTCAATACCTGATAGTCTCACGGAAGATAATATAGGAAGAGATGTAATGCTGTCATGGAATACACAATCATTAACAACGAGTTCAAAATTTATAACAGCAACAATTGTTTCTATGGGTGGAACTTTAAATGCGAAGAAATTAGATATCAATGCAGGCATTGGCGCAGATTATTTGGGTGTATTGTTAGGGCAGTTTATTTATCCATTTAATAGTGCTGGTGCTACAACTTCATATCAATTAAGAATAATACCAGGGATTCCAGATAAAATGTTTGGAATTGCGGATAATACGGGAAGCACGACAACACATAATATGCTTTATTTACCAATACAAGCAGAAGATGGAAAAATATGGTTAAATAATAATTTAGGGGCACATTATTCAAATATAAATCATCCTAATTTCAATCTAGTACAACAAGCTACAAGTGCTACGGATTTTAGAGCCTATGGAAGTTTGTTTCAATTTGGAAGAAAGCCCGATGGGCATGAATTGGTCACATATACAAGTAGTACAGCAGGGGTAGGTGTAAATGGAACAACTGCTACAAGAAGCGATAATCCAACCAATGCTTTATTTATTATTAACACTAATGTTCCTGATTATAATTGGAGAATTAATATTGATAATACACTTTGGAATTTGGTTATTTCCCCAAATAATCCATGTCCATCTGGATTCAGATTGCCTTCGATTGCTGAGGTGAATGCGCTTATAGCAGCCGCAAATATCTCAAATTTATCAACGGCTTATAATTCTATTTTAAAAATTCCTGCTGCAGGAAATAGAACACGTGAAACTGGAAATGTAGTTGTTGGTGCCAATAGTTATACATGGAGTAGTAGTTTGTCATATTTCTTTGGTTCCACTTATCAAGGTTCGGGTAATGATTATAAGGCTCAAGGATTTGCGGTACGATGTATAAAAGATTAATAAAATTAAAGTTATATGGTTATAAATACATATATTTATACCTTTTAAATTGACGAAGTAAATGTTATAGCTATTTAAATTAATTTTTATGAAATATCAAAAAATTAAATTACCTTTAATTTGTGCTTTTTTTATCTTTATTGTCATCTTACTTCCTTGCTCGGATATTAAAAGTCAAATGTTTGGGGGACAAATTATTCGAAAGAAATTTCCAAAAACATTTTCTGCATCACTTTCTACCTCGTCTACGTTGAGCAACAGTACGAATGGGGTAATAACCAATATTCCAATTACCAGTGCCATAATGAATAGTTCATCAAATCCTAGTTTATTGGCCAATAATCTATTTGATGCCAATGGCGATTTTATTGCACCCTATGCAGGAGTGTATACATTTACATTTAAAACATGGTCGGGCAATTTATCTGGAACACCGCGATGGGATTTTTTTTCTATTTCAAATACAGTAAGAGTAACTATTTTTACGGAAACAAGAATTCCAACAGGCACTCAAGTCATTGTCAATTATACCCTGGCTCAAGGTCAAAAAATAGTGTTTCGCCATCAATCTTGTATGGGTTGTAGTCCCACAACCAGTACCAATTTTGGAAATGTCAAAATCGATGTAACATATTAATTAATTATTAGAATTAAAATCTGTTTATGAATTTAAAATCAATATAAAGAAGTCGCTTTGCTATCTAAAAATTAAATGGGATTAAAAAAGTAATAATGCTTGTAAAAGTTTAATATATAATTTTAAAAATCTAGACAACGAAATATATGAATGAGATTAAATTAAGATCCAATGCTTTTGAAAGTCAAATCAATGAAGAATTGATTATGGATAAAAAATTTGATATTTATCGAAAATATATTTATTTTCTTAGTCAAAATGATCCATTACTTTCATTAAAAAAGGCAGAAGAAGCGTTAAGCTTTGCCATAGAGATTAATAATACTTTTCAGCAAAAAGTAATGCTTTTTATAAAAGCGGTTTGTTTAATTGAGTTTGATAAATATGAACAATCAATATCCATTCTTTTAGAATGCAAAAAATATTTTTATTCTAATAATCACTTGGATTTTTATTCAAAAGCCTTAACAAATCTTGGTGTTATATATTATAACTTAAGATGTTATAATCAATCAATATTTATATGGAAAGATGTTTTGATTAATCATATTGATAGAAAAGACATAAATTATAAGAATATTGTTACAAATAATTTAGTTACAGCGTATTTAAAAACATACACTCCTCCAGATTCTGTAGAATTGCAATTAAAAGAAATATTATCTTATTTTGAAGATAATATTTTGACAAAAGATCAACTTTATTGTGATGTGGTAGTCAATCTAACAACGTATTATAGGATTAAAAAAAGATACGCGGAATCAATTCAATTAGGACTTGATTCGTTAGAAATGTCTGAAAATAAAGGATTTAACAAACTTAAGTATGAAATTTGTTTTTGTTTGTCTAATACCTTTAAGGACATGGACAATGAAAAAAAAATGATTTTCTATTTAAAATTAGCATTGCATTATTCAAATAAACACAAGTATACGTATCTGCAAGAAGAAATTTATAATGAACTTTATCTTTATTATAAAAGTAAGGAAAACTTTAAAGAAGCCTTTTTGAATATCGAAGAGTTTATACATTGGCAAAATCTTAAAAATGAATCTTTAAATAATTCAATCAAAATAATAAATCAATTCCAATTTGAAACGACCGACGCCATAAATGCGAATTATTTAAGTCAATATATTGAAAAATTCTCTTTTGACCTAGAAAGATACATTTATATCGAAAATGTAAACGGAGATTTAGTCAAGTTAAATATTGACAACATTGTTTTTGTAAAATCATATAAAAAAATGATTAATATTGTTTTTTCAAATTCATCAAATGAAACATTTAAAATTCCATTAAAAAGCTTTTTAGATCTTGTTCAAGAAAAATTTTTAGACAATCATCTCTTTTTTGCAAGTAATTTTAGGAAACATATTGTTAATTTATATTGGTTAAGTCGATTTGATAAATACGAAAAAAAATTAGTTTTGACCGTTTTTGGTTCTGATTATTTATTTGATTTATCAAGAAATCAAATAAATGCAATTAAAGAGTATTTGTCAAACTCAAAAAAGCAGTAAAGTATAAAAAGTACTTAAAATATTAAAACATGAGTTTAAACGCCAAAAAATATAGTTTTGTTTAAAGAAAAAGTGAAGATTATTTAGGTAAAACCTCAAACATTTTCGAATTTATCTGGCTTTGGAAAAATTTATATAGTTCTAAGTTTCAAAATATTTACCAAGGAAGTTTAGGTTCTCCCATTTTTGCATCTAATGAAAATACGCTTTTAAAATAATTATAATGCTACAATAAATATTCAAAAACCTAATAAGGAAGGGTTTTATGTAATTTCTGTAAGGACCCAAATGGATATAGCACATATAATAGAATCCCTTTAGAAGTTTCAAAATCGGAATTGCCTTATAAATTCTGTATCATTGGATATGATTTAGCAAATAATAAAACCGCAATTAAGGAGTTTATTCTTAAATAATGTTTCACATATTTACAAATATAAAATTTCAAAAAATGATTATAATTTGGATCTAAAGAATTGTGAATTATAACTTCTAAAATAAGAAATTTATTCTGTATAAATTAAAAAACTATACTTTTATCATTGTATTATAAAAATAATAATATGTCTGAAATTGATAGATTACAAATGGATATTGAAGGACAAATTCTTCAAGAAAAAGACGTCGTTAAGTGTATTATTCTATATAGAAAACTTATATTTACACTAAGTAGCCATAATCCAAAATTGGCGCTAAAAAAGGCAGAAGAAGCAGTTAGTTATTCATATCAACACAACGATCAATTTGAACAAAATGTAACCTTATTTGTAAAAGCGATATGCTTAATTGAGGTAAATGAATATGTGGAAGCATTTAAAATTTTACTAGAGTCTCAAAAGTACTTCTTTAAAATTAATCGATTAGATTACTATTCAAAAGTATTGACTAATCTAGGAGTAATTTACTATAATTTATCATGTTATAATCAAGCTATATTTATTTGGAGAGATATTTTGATTAACTATGATAATCAAAAAGAGGTATATTATAGATATATTTTAATTAATAATTTAATCACGGTGTATTTAAAAAAATTTACACCCAATGAAACAATTTTAGCGCAATTGTTAGAAATTAAAAAATCATTTGATAAGAAAGAGTTTCAAATTGACCAATTGTATTGTGATGTTATTGTAAACCTAGTCAATTATTATCGGATAATTAATAACTTTAATGAGTCTATAAAACTTGCAGAGGAGTTTTTAACTTTTGCCGTTTTGGATAATTTCCATAAAATGAAATATGAGCTTTATTATAGTTCGGCGCTTTCATATAAAATGATCAATGAGGAACCTAAAATGGCCAACGCCCTAAAAATGGCTTTGGTTTTATCAAAAAAGCATAACTATAGTTTCCTACAATATGAGATTTTTAATGAATTATATATTTATTATAAAAATAAAAACAACTTCAAAGAAGCATTAGAATACATCGAGCATTTTTTATATTGGCAAAACAATCGATTTAGGGATTTAAATTCCTCCTATTATATTGTTAATCAATTTGATTTTGAATATAATGATCCTAAAAAAGCTACGTATCTAAATAAATACATCGAAAAACATAGTTTTGAACTAGAGAGAAATTTGCTTATAGATGACAGTCAAGGTAATTTAGTAAATATTAATATTGATTTAATAATTTATGCAGAGTCTTTTAATAAATTGACAAGGATTTACTTTTCTAATTCAAGTAGCCAATTATTCAAAATACCTTTGAAATCTTTTATGGATTTAATTGTTAATAAATTTGAAAATAATCATTTGTTTTTTATGACAAATGTTAGAAAACAAATCGTTAATTTATATTGGTTAAGTAAGTTTGACAAATATTCAAAACGCATTATTTTAAATGTATTTGGATACAATTATTATTTTAATCTTTCAAGAAATCAGTACATTCTTATTAAAGATTTTCTAGCTTCTAAAAAATAGTATACTTTTCAGTACCTAATTTTTACACTTCAGTTTGCATATTTCCGATGAACTCTTTTTGGTACTCAATTTGTAACTATTTTAGTGATTTTTTTAAATTAATTTAACATGTTAAATGGTGTATTTAGGTATCTAATGGATTTAGGTTTCATTATTTCAAATGTAAACGGTCATATTATTGGAGCCATGAATCCTAAAATCAATAAAAAGTCCGCGCTTCTTATTTTTCAATGGACCCTCATACAGTTAATATTTATAACGCCTTTATATTCACAAACGTGTTATAATGTGTCCAACCTTTCAAGAGGAGTTTGTTATAACCTAACGTCTCCATTATGTGCGGCTTCACCGGCGAATAATACCCTTTTAACAGATGATTTTTTTGGGACACATTATGCAGACAATGGAACTACTAGTGGCGGTACAGGAGGAACATTCCCTACCAATGTCGTAGGATATGCGCCTCGAACGGGAGCGCCCAGTGTTATTAATGACGACAATGGAAGTGGTGCCAATAATTTAATGTTGGAACTCAATGAATCCCTTGAATTTAGGTTTAATGGAGTAGCAGGGGTTACTTACACTATTGGAGGTATTATTCGTACCGTAAATGGTGGAACAACCAATATAAAATATTCAATATATGATTCTACAGGAGTGGAATTGTCCAGCTCGATATTGACCGGATCTTCTACAAGAAACGGAGGTGGTTCAGGATGGAATTCCTTTACAAAAAATATTACTGTCCCTAGTTGTGGAAGATATTTTTATGTCATTAGTCATAATGGGGGATCTGCAGTCCGTATAGGACAAATTGTTTTAAGAATAGCTTCTGGTGGCGGTACTGCAGCTACTACTTCTACCAGCACGTATTCTTTGCAGCTCAATGGAACCTATACTTCGGCAGGTAAACCAACCTATGCTACACAAGCGGCTATGATAGCGGCAGGCGGTGTAAGTGCATCGTGTGGACTTGGATTGCTTACAAACGGTGTTTATACAAATACCACAGGAACTATTTGGTATGATCCCAATGGAATTCTGATTACGGATAGTACTGTTTTAGCTTCATTGATCAATGCCAAGACAAATAATGTGATTTCAAGTACCCCATGTCCTCCCGATACCGATGGAGATGGCATAGCAAATAATATTGATATCGACGACGATAATGATGGGATTACAGATATAGATGAATCTACAGTATGTAACGGAAATTTGGTGTCTCCAGCGTTTATCAATAGTAACTTTTCTCAAGGAACTACAAATTTTGATACGGAATTGGACTTACCAAGTATAAATTCATCTTATAGTCCTTTAAATGGTGTTCATGGATTTACAGCTACATGGAACCCTTATCCCCCTAATGGATCTCGAATTGATCCAACAAGTAATTATATAATTACAAATGATATAGCCGAACAGTTAAATAGAAAAGTACTCGTAATCGGAAAAACACTTACTAATTTAATTCCTGGCTCAAACTACGATATTGAATATGACTTTACGACCTCAGGTACTCGATTAGAAATTGTTTTAAATGGTGTTTCTCAAGGCGTTAAAATTTATAATTCAAGCACCGGACATACTAATTTTGTTTGGAAGAAAAACTATATTTCTTTCAAAGCTACATCAAGCTCGTTTCGTTTTGAAATTTTTCAACATTTAACAAGTGGAGCTGGAGACGGAGATGCTGGATTTGATAATTTTAATTTTTCAAATTATTGTGTTTTAGATCTAAATTTGGATACAGACGGTGACGGTATTCCAAATTCCTTGGATCGCGACTCCGACAACGACGGCTGTAGCGATGCTTTTGAAGGCGGCGCTACAACAAATAAAACCGACTCCATTATCGCTGGCCCTTACGGTTCCAACGGGTTGGCCAATTCCAAAGAAACAGCCGCAGATAATGGGGTTATTAATTATAATTTGACATATGGATTCGCTTTAAATAATTCAGTCAAAACATGTTTAGATACCGATGGAGATGGAATATTGGACGTTAACGATATTGATGATGATAATGATGGAATATTGGACGTTAACGAAAATTGCTACCTTCCAAATCCCGCAAATACAAGCAGCACAGTTTATACATTTGGAAATCCAAATCCCAACTATGCTAATTTAGCAGGAACTAATGCCACAAAAACTGGTAATATTACAATATCTACTGCTAATGTTTCGGGAACATCAACGATTATAGGAAATGGTCTCCATACAGGAAATAATAATGGTCCTTCACCTGATTTTGGTGTTGCAGATATAAACTTTTCTAGCCCAATTACAAATGTAGTTTTAATGCTGAAAGACTTTGAATTTTTGGAAGAGTATACCGATATAGAATTGATGGCTCCGTATTCAGGTAATCCAGTATTTACTTTACTGAATAATCAAAATAATTCTACTTTTACTAGGATTGCAGCAAACAAATACCGCATCCAAGGAGGTTGTGCTTCTACATGCTTTAGTGCAGCTCTTATACAAATCTCAGGTGCTTTTTATTCTAAAATTAGGATTTCAGGTCGTTCTACCTCTGGAGTGACATGGTCTAGAGCTACCTATGTAGGACTAGGAGATGCTGTTCTTCAAAATTCTTGTAATAATGACACCGACGGCGACGGCATTCCAAATCATTTAGACTTAGATTCCGATAATGACGGATGTTCTGATGCCGTAGAAGCAGGAACTACATTTATCTCAACTTCAGGAGTGGCTTCAGCCAATCGATTAACAGCTACAACAATACCTGCACCATATGGAAACAATGGTTTTGCCAATGGTTTGGAAACAGTTGCTGATAGTGGATCATACAAAGGAACATACACGTATGCTAACGCAACCAATGCAGCTGTTAAAGCATGTACCGATACGGATAAAGATGGGGTAGCGGATATTGACGATCTCGATGATGATAATGACGGGGTTACAGATTGTGCAGAAGGTGTTTCTCTTCCGTTAAACTTGACATCACCCTCTTCAATAACAAATAGAAATTTAGAAACATCAGGTTACCTTAAATATTCTTCTTCGATAATATCATCAGATGTAGTTAACACACCTTTAGGTGATGTTAATGGTAATGTTGGAATTTATGTAACTACAGGTGTTGGTCAACTAACAACTTATAATTTATCTTTCAATAAGGCTACAAATGTAGTTTTAAAGAATGGTACACAAGCCATATTATCTGTGGGAGGTTTATTAACCAATAATGAGTATTTTGAAATATCTTCAAATGGCTCTCCTATAGTTGTTTCTAATCCAGCCTCTGAATTATCTCTTTGGAATGGTTCTGCATGGGTTGCGATGCCATCAAATTACAGTGCATCTGTAGTTCGTTGGAAAGTGGTTTCAGCGTCACTTGCTTTTGGTACTGGTAGTTTTGCATTTACAATGAATAATGTTTCAACTGTTAATATGAAATATTATAATGAAGCCGCAACAACTAATAATGCTGTTACATTAAATTTTGCTACAACTTGTACAGATGTTGATACAGACGGCGACGGTATTCCAAATCGCCTCGACCTCGATTCCGATAAAGACGGATGTAGCGATGCTTTTGAAGGCGGATCTACAACAAATAAAACCGACTCTATTATCGCAGGGCCTTATGGCACCAACGGTCTAGCCAATTCTAAAGAAACGGCCGCAGATAATGGTGTTTTTAATTATAATTTGACCTATAATTTTGCAGTCGATAGTGCTAAAAGTGCTTGTTTGGATACGGATGGCGATGGAATTGGAGATGTATTTGATTTGGATGATGATAATGACGGGATTCCTGATGTAATCGAAGATAATTGTGCACCATTATTGCCGGCTACAAATTCATTGCCTAGAGGAGAACAAGTAGTGCCTACAGGATGGTCAATTGTTCAATCGTCTCCTGATATTGCGGATGTTGCAGGTCACGTATATGGAGGATGGAATACGGGTTGTGTGGGAGTAGCACCTGCTCCGCCCAATGGACATACAAGATGGGTATGTGTAGGAGCACCTACGGGAGAAGCCTTCAAAACAACAGTTAATGGATTCGTTCCAGGGCAGCAGTATACATTTACATACTATTGCTCTCGATTTAGTATTGGAGTAGTGGGTCAGCATACGCTCAAAATGGGTACAACAATTATTGACCAATTTACACCTACTACCGGATGTGGTTGGGTCACAAGAGTGGTATCGTTTACGCCCACCGCAGCGTCTCATGATTTTACATTCCAAGGCGTAGGAAGCACAGGAAGTTCTAATATTTCGGTTTCCGAAAATGCAATTTCAAAGTCATTTTGTGATTTTGATAATGATGGGATTCCAAACAGCCTTGACCTCGATTCCGATAATGATGGTTGTCCGGATGCTTTTGAAGGAGGCGCTACGCTTGTACAAACCGATTCGATCATCGCAGGGCCATACGGCACGAATGGTTTAGCGAATTCTAAGGAAACCTTAACAGATAATGGCATCATAAATTATACACTTACGTATAATCGAGCGATTAATTCAAGTATTAAGCCATGTGTCAAGCCGGATATATCAGGAAATATCAAATCACACTGTCAAAAACCAGGTATATATCAAGTGTTTGCCATACCTAATCCTACAAATAGTGGCGCAACGTTAAATTGGTATTCGGTTCCAATAGGAGGCACGGCATTAGCTTCAGC
>JBIPPB010000110.1:0-4738 GCA_044368655.1 Chitinophagales bacterium
TGGGGTAAGTCATGAGGTGTGGAAATGATAAGAATTTCTCGAATACCCGATAATAATAATGTCGATAACGGGTAATAAATCATTGGCTTGTCATAAATAGGCATAATTTGCTTACTTATAGCATATGTAATTGGATATAAACGAGTTCCTGAACCTCCAGCTAAAATAATACCTTTCATAAGATTAACTATTTTTAAAAAATGGCAATTTTACTACTTTTGCTTTAATTTTTTGATCTCTAATTTTTATATAAATTTCAGAATCTATTTTGTTGTAAGGATTTGCAACATATCCTAAAGCTATAGAAAAATTCAAAGATGGCGTTTGGCTGCCGGATGTAATTTCGCCTATCTTTTCATCTTGTTCATTTAAAATTTCATATCCGTGTCTAGCGATCCCTCGGTCTATTAATTGAATTCCAACTAATTTTTTAGAAACTCCATTTTCTTTTAAGTTTTGAGCTAACGACTTCCCTATGAAGCCTTTGCTAAATTTTGTAATCCAACCCAATCCTGCTTCCATTGGATTCGTCGTTTCATTAATGTCATTTCCATATAAACAATATCCCATTTCAAGTCTTAATGTATCTCTTGCCGCTAATCCGATCGGAAGAATATTGAATTCACTACCCGCTTCAAAAACTTTGTTCCATAACGCTTCAACATGTTCATTTTTTACATACAATTCAAAACCGCCAGCACCAGTATATCCAGTTGCAGAAATAATCACATTTTGAATATTTGCAATAGATCCTTCTGCAAAATGATAATAAGGAATTTCACTTAAAGTAATATCCGTTAATTTTTGAAGCGTTTCAATTGCTTTTGGCCCCTGAACGGCTAATAAACTCATTGAATCTGAAATGTTAGTTAGATTTGCTCCAAACGTATTATTTTTCGTTATCCAATTCCAATCTTTTTCAATATTAGACGCATTAACAACTAAAAGATATTTTTTTTCATTAAAACGATAAACAATTAAATCATCTACAATACCTCCCTCTTCATTAGGAAAACAAGAATATTGAGCTTGACCATCTATTAATTTAGATGCATCATTTGACGTAATCCATTGAATTAAATCTAATGAGCCATTTCCTTCTACTAAAAATTCGCCCATGTGGCTAACATCAAAAACTCCAACAGCATTTCGAACTTGTAGATGCTCCTCTTTAATATTACTATAAGAAATTGGCATATTATAACCAGCAAATTCTGCCATTTTGGCTCCAAGACTTATATGTAAAGAAGTTAATTGAGTATTTTTCATTTTTATTTAGATTTAAGATTTAGTGTTTATTATTTGATATGAGCGGCTCTAAATTCATCTTCATATACAAAACTTTCAAGATATAAAAATGGCTCTGTTAATTTACCATTTTTGGTGATGGTAGCACCTTTAATCATTTCATTTTCTTTGTCAAAAAGAACTGGTATGACATACTCGGTAAGTTTGCTTGAAAAATCTATAGAAGCTTCTCGAGGTAGTTCACTTGGTAAATTTGGAATTGCCATAATATCTATAGCATTTCGCATAAATGGTTCAATTACTTTTTCTCTCAACGGTAAGTATCCAAAAACTGGATTTTCTATTGTTGTAGGTCTTACCGTACTTGGCACTGAAGATTCAGGGGCAATATCACAAGTAATATCCGCTATATACTCAAGATTGAATTCATTTTTCTTCATCTCTTTCATTGTAAATAATTTTGGCGCTTTATGATCCCAAAACATAGCATTGATTAATACATTTGCTTTATGAATATAGGGCTCAAAAATCGAACGATATAGTTGCGGTTTTTCATAAAATTCTTCTCGATTAT
Organism: Chitinophagales bacterium; assembly: GCA_044368655.1. Lineage (GTDB taxonomy): Bacteria > Bacteroidota > Bacteroidia > Chitinophagales > JADJOU01 > CHPMRC01. The sequence goes on from JBIPPB010000110.1 coordinate 1,823, forward strand.
ATTCTTGAGTCGGCATACGAGGGGTATAAATTTCTTTAGTAGAAAGTTGAGTAAATACCGGTTTTGTATGATCATTCTCTAAAAATTCAATAGGTGAAACTTCGCGAATGTTTGCTTTGTTTAGTATTTCTACTACGCCAGATGCAACACGACCTGTTCCTGTTACCACTATTTTTGCATTTTTGATATCAATATTAGATAGCATTCTTTTAACGTTCGGATACCCATCTTTATATATTCGACCAATATCTTTTTTAGAATTATTTTTGGTAATCATCCAAAGGCAGTTGAAAGCACCTACGATACCAGCCCAATAACCAAATGCTACAAGTCTTTCCCCTTCACTATTGGTTAAGCATTCATAATCTATCATTTCAATTTTTAAATCAATAAAACTTTGAATAAGTTTTAAATTATGAGCTTGTTTTTTGTGAGTATGGCTAAAAAACATATATCTTTTTCCGGGAATTAGATAATGTATTGGCACTTCTTTCACACCTATGATAATATCACATTCAAACAAATTCTCTTGTATTTCTGCACCTGCAGCTTTGTATTCTGCATCAGTAAAACATCGTTCTTGAGAATGTTGAACATAAATTTTATAATTATATTTTTCTATGATTATTTTACAATCATCAGGAGTTAGTGGAGCTCTGTTGTCTACGGGTTGTTTTTCTTCTCTTAAAATTCCTATTTTTTTCATATTATTGAACTTTTTAATCAATTGATTTGTTTTGATTATTACTTGCGTTATTTTTTGATTAGCAATTCGGCTGCAAAAATAACAAAAAAAACTTAGTTCTTTGATTTACTTATTAACAATAGTTTAAGATATAAATATTAAAGGGGCTGACCGGAATTGACTGGCAATGGTATTTTATACTGGCATGTAGAGTGATTGTATTAACACTCTTTAATCCATATACATAAACTTTTTTATTTGGCGAGAATAACTACGCCATGGCAGCCTAACCCAAAGGGTTACAGCCATTGTCTCTTTAAAAATGCTGACTTGCCGTTTTTTTATGAGGCATCGACTTAGCAAGAATCGCACAAATTGATTTTCTGTAGATTTGTGTTAAAACATACAGGATAAGAATTGAATGAGGTTGGTTTTTTCCCATATTCAATTACGAAAATTAAATAAAAGACTAAACATGTAGAGGGTATAAGGTGGCTTGCTCAGGACCAGAGTTCGAATCTCTGCAGCTCCACTTTTTTTGTTAATAAGTTTTCAAAGTTTTTTTTTAAATCCTAACCAAATATTTTTTCAATCATTTAAAAATATTTTTGTATTTTTGCCAACTTTTATTAAAATCAGTTTGAATTTTAAACATAAAATCAAAAACTACTTAAAAAATGGCTTATTACAAAAGTACACCTCAACCCAAAAGTGATTTTAAATCATTAACAATCAGTCTTGCTTCTCCAGATACAATCAAAGAAAATTCTAGAGGAGAAATCACGAAACCAGAAACAATCAACTACAGAACATACAAACCAGAAAGAGATGGTTTGTTCTGTGAGCGCGTGTTCGGTCCAGTAAAAGATTACGAATGTTATTGCGGAAAATACAAAAGAATTCGTTATAAAGGTACCGTTTGTGATCGTTGTGGGGTAGAAGTTACCGAAAAGAAAGTTAGAAGAGAACGTATGGGACACATCAATTTAGTGGTTCCAGTTGTTCATATTTGGTATTTTAGATCATTACCTAACAAAATTGGTTATTTATTAGGAATGAGTTCTAAAAATATTGAAAGTATTGTTTATTATGAAAAATATGTAGTACTTCAAGCAGGAAAAGCTTCGGAAGAAATTAATATTATAAATGATAAAGGGGAGCAAGAAGTTAGAACTTTTAAAAAGTATGATTTAATTACTGAAGAAGAGTATATGGCTGCTGTTTACAGTCCTGAACTAGAAAATAATTATTTATTAGATGAGAGTGATCCTAATAAATTTGTTGCTAAAATGGGAGGAGAAGCGATTAGAGACTTGTTAACTGAAATTAATTTAGATGAACTTAGTTATTCTTTAAGAAATCAAGCACATACCGAAACTTCGCGTCAAAGAAAACAAGAAGCTTTAAAACGTTTGAGTGTTGTTGAAGCGTTTAGAGAATCTAATCAGAGAATTGAAAATAAACCTGAGTGGATGGTCATCAGCTTATTACCTGTTGTACCGCCTGAATTAAGACCTTTAGTTCCTTTAGATGGAGGTCGTTTCGCATCTTCAGATTTAAATGATTTATATCGTAGAGTAATTATTAGAAATAATCGTCTTAAGAGATTGATTGAAATTAAAGCTCCTGAAGTTATCTTAAGAAATGAAAAGAGGATGCTTCAAGAATCCGTAGATTCATTATTTGATAATTCAAGAAAATCGAATGCCGTAAAAGCGGAAGGTGGAAGAGCATTAAAATCGATTTCGGATTCTTTAAAAGGTAAGCAAGGTCGTTTCCGTCAAAACTTATTAGGAAAAAGGGTAGATTATTCTGGTCGTTCGGTAATTATTGTAGGTCCTACATTGCAAATGCATGAATGTGGAATTCCTAAAGATATGGCTGCTGAATTATTTAAGCCATTTATTATTCGTAAATTAATTGAAAGAGGTATCGTAAGAACCGTTAAATCAGCTAAGAAATTAGTAGATCGTAAGGATTCAGTTATTTGGGATATCTTGGAAAATATTTTAAAAGGTCATCCAGTTTTATTAAATCGTGCCCCAACACTTCACCGTTTGTCGATTCAATCTTTTATGCCTAAATTGGTAGAGGGAAAAGCAATTCGTTTACATCCTTTAGTAACTACGGCCTTCAACGCGGATTTTGATGGTGACCAAATGGCCGTTCACGTTCCTTTAACGAACGAGGCTATTCTTGAAGCACAGTTATTAATGCTTGCTTCTCATAAT
>JBIPPB010000111.1:0-4703 GCA_044368655.1 Chitinophagales bacterium
TACCACTTCTACACAATAAAATGATTTTTTTATCTTTATCTAATTCATCAAGTCGATCGTAAAACGCACCACTATTCCAGCAGAAACCTTGCATACTATTAGGAAATTGAAAAGCGGCACATTCTTCATCCGAACGAACATCAATAGCCAAAACATCGGGCTGCTGAATCATTTCTAAATATTCCTCCTGATTAATATTTTTAAACATATTTTATTTTTGAAAACAAAATTAAACTTTTTAGAAAAAATGTATCGAAATATATCCAATCTACTAAAGAGTAAATTATAAATCGAAGTGGGTTTATTTTTTTTATTTAATTTTGTCAGAAATATTTTAGAATGCGCTCTACAGAAAACTTTTCTTCTAAAAATCAAATCTCAATTTTATCCATATTTGCATTTTTAATACTGAATTTCAGCAGTTTAAATAGTCAAACACAATTTCATGTCGTTGATTCGGGGCAAACGGCTTTTTCCATTGCAAAAAAATATAATATTCCGCTCCGTCATTTATTAAAATCCAATCAAATTGACTCTACCAATTTTGTGATCAAAAAAGGAGATACCTTAAAAATAATACCTATTATAAAAGTTCAAGAACCTACAGATAATCATCAATATCACGCTGTGGCGCTTCAAGAAACGGTTTATAGTATTTTAAAAAAATATCCAGAACTCAATAAACGAGATTTTTATGTTTGGAACGGCATAGATAGTTCATTAAACAATATTAAAATTGGGCAGAAATTGATTATTAAAAAAAATGAAATCGTTTCTTCCAAAAATAATTTGAATTCAAATCCAAAAAAAATAAACACCGATGCAATTTTTACAGGTCTTTCGGACAGTAAGAAAAATGCTGATAATCTTAATATTAACAAAGAAAAACAAAATATTTATCCTGAAAAAACATTAGAAGAAGAATTTAATGAAAATCATAATAAAACAAGCCTTCATTGTGTTTTAAAAATAATTGAAAACAAAACGCCAAATTCTTGTATTTTTGCATACGGTAAAGTTGGTTCGGTGATTAAAATCATCAATACACAAAACGGAAAAAGTGCTTATGCAAGAATAATCGGAAGATTAAACAAATCTAGAGCAGAGCCCGAAGTTGGTATTATGATTTCAAGTCACTTAGCTCAAAAGTTAGAAATAACTACCGAAAAAACAATGGTTCAAATTAAGTATTAGTTAAACATAAAAAAATGAATTCTTATCTACCTTTATTTATTACGGCATTAGTAGCAATTGGTTTTATTGGGACTACCTTATTTGGTACACACTTTTTAGGGCCACACCGAAAATCAAAAACTAAAAATGAAAATTTTGAATGTGGTATTGATAGTCAAGGCGATGCACGATATCCAATTTCAGTAAAATATTTTTTAGTAGCTATTTTGTTTGTATTATTTGATGTAGAGGTGGTGTTTTTTTATCCTTATGCAACAAATTTTAGAGAAATGGGCGTTGAAGGATTTATAGCGGTATTAATATTTGTAGCGTTCTTTTTATGTGGTTTTTATTACGTATTGAGAAAAGGTGTTTTAGATTGGAATAAATAAAAATAAATTTTATCAAAATATAATAGTTATGCATCAGTTAGATAAAATAAAAACTCAAAATTTAGAATCGCATCAAGGCGAAGGATTTATGGTTGCTAAATTGAGCGACGCCATCGGACTGGCAAGATCCAATTCGATTTGGCCTTTACCTTTTGCTACCTCTTGTTGTGGAATTGAATTCATGAGTACCATGGGGCCGAATTACGATTTAGCTCGTTTTGGTTCGGAGCGTCTCAGTTTTTCGCCAAGACAAGCCGATTTACTCATGGTAATGGGTACCATCGCTAAAAAAATGGGGCCTATATTACGTAAAGTATATGAACAAATGGCAGAACCTCGTTGGGTTATTGCTGTAGGTGCTTGCGCCAGTAGCGGTGGCATTTTTGATACATACTCTGTTTTACAAGGTATTGATCGTATCATTCCTGTAGATGTATATGTGCCAGGATGTCCTCCAAGACCCGAACAAATCATTGATGGTGTTATTAAAATCCAAGAGCTTATCAAAAATGAAAGTATAAGACGCCGAGATATGCCTGAATATAAACATTTACTTGAAGCTTATAATATTGACTAATTTTTTCATTAATAATTGACCATGCACGTTTTTAAAACTATCTTATCCTTAATATTGATTTTTGTATTAGCATTAATTTTTATCGGAGTTGTATTACCAAGTAGTACCGAGCCTATCAAAGCATCTATTGAGAGCGATGCTTACATTAATGCTTGTGTTTATAATCAAATTAATGATTTAAAGAAATGGGACAATTGGAGTGTTTGGCATCATAAAGATCCAAAAATGGTAAAAAATTATGACACCTTAACAACAGGTGAAGGCGCACACTATTCTTGGAAAGGAAATTATAAAGTAGGTGAAGGAGAAATTTATATCACCAAATCCATTACAAACAAAGAAATTGAATTAACCATGTATTTTGGTCCAGAAAAAGATAAAAATACTTCAAAAATTACATTTGACGATCAAGAAATCACTTGGACAATGCCTATTAAACCAATTGAAAATCCTATATTAAATTTCTTTTTAGGAGGATATCAATATATTTTAATGAAATATTTTGTATTCGAAGACTTTAATAATAGTTTAAAAAACTTAACTTCAAACTGTAAGTAGTTTTTTTGATATGCAACTTAAAGAAATGGGTTTTTTTGATCATATTGAAGAGTTGCGTTGGCACGTTGTTCGAGTATGTTTATTTATATTAATTTTAACGATTGCCGTTTTTGTTTTCAGTAGTTTTGTATTTAACGACATTTTATTTGCTCCTTTAAATCCTGATTTTTGGAGCTATAAATTGTTTTGTAAAATTTCTCAAGACTTCTGTGTTGACAAAATCAATATAAAACTCATCAATACCGAAATCGCTGGACAATTTTACTTACATTTAAAAACGGCTTTTTCATTAGGTATTATGGGGTCTACACCCTATTTATTTTGGGAAATATGGCGTTTTATTAATCCTGCATTGCATCAAACTGAACGCAGTTATGTTCAAGCCTTACTTTTAAGCGGTTTTGTACTTTTTATTGTTGGTGTATTATTTGGATATTTTTTAATTTTTCCAATTTCCTTTTTGTTTATGACCACCTACGAAGTGAGTGCTTCGATAGCAAACATGCCCAATATTGGAAATTATTTTGATAATTTAAGTAGTACCGTTTTATGGAGTGGTGTCATGTTTGAATTGCCTGTTATTATGTATTTTTTAGCTAAAGTTGGTATCGTAACGGCTGCATTCTTATCCGATTACCGCCGTCATTTATATGTGGCTATTTTAGTAGTATCGGGCGCCATAACGCCTTCGCCAGATATCATAAGTCAACTTATGGTTGCGCTCCCTTTAGTTTTATTATACGAAGCCAGTATTTTTGTCGTTGCTCGAGTTGAACATAAAAATAAAATGGAAGAAGAGGCTTTTTAATATTGATAACTTATTCCAATATTAAAAAATTTAAATAAAGATCTTAAAACAAATTTCCTATGAAAAAAATCTTACTTATAGCGTTTAGAGAGTTTGTTCAAAAAATTAAAAACAAAACGTTTTTGCTCACAACCTTATTGCTTCCTGTTGGAATAGCAATATTTTATGGTTCGATTTTTTATTTTACTGCTAATGATTTTGAAACCTATAAAATAGCCGTTATAGATACTTCTAAAAATATTTATCAAGAGTTAGAGAATGACGAACAATTTATTTTCAAATCCATTTCAAATGATGTTTTTGAAAGAACGGATTCTTTTTTTTCTAAAAACAATTATAATGCGGTGTTACTAATTCCAGATTCTCAAAAAGAAGTTGAAGTGATTTACGCCAATAAAATTGGATTAATTACCAAATCAGATCTTGAAAAAAAAGTACAAAATGCCATTGAAATGCATCGATGGGTTCAGGCTAATGTTTCTAAAACCCTTATTGATAGTTTAAAACAGAATGTTGTTTTTAAATATGAAAATGTCAACGGGAAAAATGAAAATGAACTTAAGGAAGGTATAAGTTATGGATTGGGATTTGGTCTTGGTTTACTGATGTATGTCGTGTTGACTATTTATGGAAGCCAAGTGATGCGAGGCGTTATGGAAGAAAAAACGAATCGAATTGCCGAAATTATAATCAGCAGTGTCAAACCTATTGAGCTTATGATGGGAAAAATTATTGGTATCGGGTTGGTTTGTTTGCTTCAATTTTTTGTTTGGGGTGTTTTGATATCCATACTGATGTTTGGGGTCATTTTTGTTTCTGGAGATGCATTACAAACCGTAGCCAATAGTAATTCGATTCCTCAAAACCTACAAAACACACAAGAATTACTTAGAATTGTCGAAACATTAAAAGAAATGCCCTTATTTTCAATTATAGCGGCATTTTTATTTTATTTTATTGGTGGTTATTTTTTATACTCTTCATTATTTGCAAGTGTGGGGAGTGCCGTTAACGAAGACCCACAAGATGTTCAAAGTTTGATGATACCGATAATGATGCCTATTTTCTTTTCTTTTGTACTTCTTACCAAATCAATTAATAATCCCAATTGCACCGAAGCAATTGTAGGCAGTTTAGTGCCATTCACCGCACCTGTTGTGATGATGAGTCGTTTGGTATTTGGTATTCCCGACGG
>JBIPPB010000045.1:0-16227 GCA_044368655.1 Chitinophagales bacterium
CTTGAAACAAGTTCCTTCATGTGAGTTTTATCCGATGCAGGCTGTTCAAACCAATATACTGGGTTCTGAGAATGTATTGGAGGCAGCAGCTAATAACAAAGTGAGTAGGGTTGTGGTGTTAAGTACAGATAAAGCTGTTTATCCCATTAATACGATGGGCATGTCAAAAGCCATTATGGAAAAGTTAGCCGTTTCTAAAGCCCGCGACCCTCGTATGCATAATAATAATGGAGTTATCTGTGCCACTCGTTATGGTAATGTAATGGCATCAAGGGGGTCCATCATTCCATTGTTTATCCAGCAAATCAAGGAGGGTAAGCCTCTAACCATAACCGACCCCAATATGACGCGTTTTATGATGTCGTTAAAAGATTCGGTAAACCTAGTATTGTATGCATTCGGTAATGCCAATCCGGGCGATATTTTTGTTCAAAAATCACCGGCTGCTACCATCCATACATTGGCCATTGCCATCAAAGAATTGTTTAATGCCAGCAATGAGATTCAAATTATTGGTCCACGCCATGGCGAAAAATTGTACGAAACATTGTGCGGTAAAGAGGAAATGGCTAAAGCAGAAGACCTAGGGGATTATTATCGAATACCTGCCGATATGCGTGATTTGAATTATACCAAATATGTTCAAACGGATGGGCCTATGCTTCTTGATGAAGAGTATCACTCAAGCAATACCAAACGCCTCGATTTGCAAGAGCTAAAAGAACTTTTACTGACACTAGATTATGTTCAAGAAGAATTACAAAATAACAAATGATACCGTTAGTTAAAACAATTATACCACCCCGAGAAGTATTGATACCTGAATTGGAAAAGGTGCTATACAGCGGTTATGTTGCTCAGGGGGAACAAGTAGAGCTCTTTGAACGTGCATTTGAAAAGTATATTGGACATGGTCACTCGCTATCATTAAATTCGGGAACAGCTGCTTTGCATATTGCATTGATTTTGGCCGGTGTCAAAGAAGGGGATGAAGTCATTTCAACCGCCCTTACGGCTGAACCAACCAATGTAGCCATAAAAATGGTAGGGGCCAATATTCGGTATGCCGATGTTGATTATAACACAGGAAACATAGATCCTGTTTCCATTGAAGCCAGTATTAATAAGAATACCAAAGCCATTATAGTGGTTGATTATGCCGGTATACCTGTAAACGTTCCGGCTATTCAAGCTATTTCCCAAAAGCACAAAATTCCGGTTATCCATGATGCAGCGCACGCGTTGGGCGCAACTTTTAAAGGGATTAAATCGGGGGGGCATTTCCCCTACACTATATTTTCCCTTCAAGCCATTAAACATATTACCACCATTGATGGAGGTATATTACAAATAACATCGCAGGAGGAATATGAAAAGGCCAAGTTAATACGCTGGTTTGGCATAGATAAAAAGAAAACCAGACTTGAAAATAATATTCAGTTTCAAGGTTACAAATATCACATGAATAATGTGAATGCAACCATTGGTTTATTGCAGTTGGAAAATGTAGAAAGTACTGTTAGCAGTTATATCCAAAATGGTAAATATTTTGATGACGCGCTAAAGGGTATTCCCGGTGTTGAACTTATCAACTACTACCCCAATAGCGAACCATCTTATTGGTTATATACGTTAAAGGTTGAAAATAGAGATAGGTTTATTAAGATGATGGAAGTCAATGGAATTATGGCTTCGGAGCTCCATAAAAGAAATGATAGACATGATTTTCTGAATGATTTTAGTTGCCCTCTTCCTGTTTTAGATAAGTTCTATGAAAAGATGGTTCACATTCCTTCTGGATGGTGGCTAACAGATGACGATAAAGTGAGAATTGTTGAGGTCATAAAAAAGGGATGGTGAAGGATTTAGAGAAAAAATTTTATCTGCCAATAGATGGATTGAGGGCGATGTGTTTTCTCCTGGTCTTTTTATTTCATTGTAATTTTCCGGGATTTCAAATGGGTTGGGTGGGCGTTAGTATTTTTTTTACTATAAGTGGTTTTTTAATTACCGAAATTCTTATAAAATCAAAATCCAGTAAAAACTATTTCAAAGCATTTTATCTCAGACGGCTGCTTAGAATATTTCCAATATATTATGCTTTGATTTTTGCGGCTGCAATAATATTCATTGTTACTAAAGGAAAAATGCCAAGTGATTTAGGGTATGATTTTTTTTACCTCCAAAATTTTTTGTGGACTAAAACAAATTATGTTTCCGATTTACAGAGCATACTTGCACATACATGGTCCTTGGCAATCGAAGAGCAATTTTATTTGTTTTGGCCGGCATTAATTTTTTTTATTCCCAATAACAAGGTTTGGATTCTTTGTGTGGGTTCAGTTTTGGTATCCATTGTATTCAGACTGGTAATGTTATTTTATTTTACAGAATACCGATTTGCTTCAACCATTTTATTGCCTTCGCAGCTTGATTTACTAGCTCTTGGAGGATTACTCACATGTTATAAAAATGATTTGTTACCTAACAAATGGGTGCAAAAATTGGTAATAAACTCATTGCCAATAGGGTTAGTAGGAATAGTGATTACCATATTCGTAATTGGATATTTACACGGTGATTATACAAAAGGGTATGATTTGTTGAAAATCCCGGATGGGTATATCCATCATCCATTTACCTTACAAATATTCCTGTTTATCGGTTTTGTTTCAATTGGAATAATTAAACTATGCATTGCAACTAAAGAAACCCCCTTTAGTCGTGTTTTTAGTCATTCGTATTTAGTTCACTTAGGAAAGATTTCGTATGGTCTGTATTTATATCATTGGCCGCTGCTTCTTATAACAAGAATGCTAATCAGTAATAAGTACTTGATTCCTTTTATTGCTCTCGCATTAACTATTATAGTTTCCGAAGTGTCATTTAGGTTTTTTGAGAAAAAATTTAACGCTTTAAAGGCAAAGTTTAATTATTAGTTAATGGAACAATTATTTAAAGTATTTTCTCCAAAAGATTCAATCGTACATGAGCTGGAGAATATTCTAAAGTCAGGTCAGCTAACCTCCGGAGTCCATGTTCGCATATTTGAAAAACAACTTCAGGACTATATTGTTAACCCATACATAATTGTTACCGGAAGCAATACCTATGCATCACTCATAGCACTTGCTCTATGTGATATTAAAAATCAAGACGAAGTTATTGCATCTCCAATGGCCTGTTTAGCCTCAAATCAGCCAGTATTAAATTTTGGTGGTAAGCTTGTTTGGGCTGACATTGATTCGAAGACAGGAACACTCCATCCGGATGAGGTAAGAAAAAAAATCACATCAAAAACCAAGGCAATTTTACACTACCATTGGGGCGGTTATCCGGGGTATATTGATGAAATCAATGCTATTGGGAGAGAGTTCGGTATACCTGTTATTGATGACGCGATTGAGTCATTCGGTGCTGAATACAAAGGCCGAAAGATGGGTAATTTGAATACTCCTATTACTACATTTTCTTTTCAAACCGTAAGATTGCCTAACTCGGTAGATGGGGGAGCCCTTGCATTTAATGACGAGGAAACCTATTTAAAAGCATTGCGCATGCGCGATTTTGGAATTAATCGAATGACGTTTAGGGATGATTTAGGTGAGATTTCAAACGTTTCGGATATTAGCCATCTTGGATATAATGCTATCATGAATGAATTGAATGCATTTATTGGGTGTAAAGTAATGGAGCAAACTCCTAAATTAATTGAGATGCAACGGTTGAATGCTGTGTACTGGAATCAATATTGCATCTCAAATAATTATCAAACATTAGGAGCGCGAAAAGAGATAAACCCTAACTATTGGATTTATTCATTTTTAACACCTAACCAAAAACAGGATTTAGAGCAATTGCGATTGGATGGATTTTATGCTTCTAAAGTGCATATACGAAATGATTACTATTCCTGCTTCGGTGAGTTTGATGATACTTTGAGAGGAGTTGAGGATTTTGCCAAAAAACAATTATCAGTTCCATCAGGTTGGTGGGTTAATAATTTAAAGTAATAGTTATCTAATATGAATATTCAGTTTATTTCACATGATAAAATTGATGAGAAATCTATGATTGAAATCTGCAAAGTGAAGGATGAAAGTTGGCCTTTTGGGCTTAACGAGCAAAAGAATTGGATAAAACATAATATAAAGAATAACGATATTCATGTCCTTTTATATAACGATAGGAATTCTCTTATAGGTTATACTAATATTGTAAAGAGGACGTGCGAAATAGAAGAATCAACTTCCAATGTTTTGTTTGGTATAGGTAATGTTTGCGTAAGCAATAAAGTAAAAAAATCAGGTATTGGAATGAAAATGATGCTTGGAATTAATAAATATTTGATAGCAGAAGATGCCCGTGGGGTTTTATTTTGCAAAGATCAATTGGTTGGATTCTACCAAAAATGCAATTGGAAAGTCATAGGGCTTGAAAATATAATTGTAGATTATAGCTTAAGCAATATCAATACTATGATATTTAATATTCGAACAGGCAAAAAGATTCGGATTTTCGGAAACTCATTTTAATGGAAAACCTTATATAATGTGTTGGTGATATATTTATTTATCAGTTTTATCTAAAGGCTACCTTCCAATGTTTAAAAATATAATATCCAACTACATTGGAAAAGTATGGGGATTTGTATCCGTATATGTTTTTATTCCCTTATATATTAAATATCTGGGAGTTGAAGCATATGGAATTATCAATTTTTATACAGTACTTTTAAGTTTATTATTATTTGCTGATGCCGGTTTATCTGCCACTCTAAGCAGGGAGTTTGCCAGAAGTGAGGATAAAATTTATTGTCGTAATTTATTGCATTCCATTGAGCGATTATATTTAGGTATTTCGCTCATTATTATTTTGAGCCTGTTTTTCTTCGCTCCACAAATAACGGATAATTGGCTAAATACAGATGTTATTCCAAAGGATAAAATTACATTATGCTTGCGGTTAATGGGTGTGAGTATAGCCTTTCAATTTTTCTCAACGCTGCACAATAGTGGTTTAATGGGGTTGCAAAAACAGGTATTAGCCAATACCATCCAAGTATCTTGGAGTGCTTTTCGGTCGGGATTGGTTGTCATTGTGTTGTTTTGGGCACCGGATTTATTAACCTTTTTTTACTGGCAAATAGGAAGCAATATTTTGTTCTTTTTTATCAATAGGTATCAGTTGTGGAAGCAAATACAGTTTGACAGTACTCCGATTTTTGACAAAGTGATACTTAAAAATATTAGTCGCTTTGCATTAGGCATGATGCTGATGGCAGTTGTTGCCGCCCTAAACGGTCAGTTGGATAAATTGGTTGTAAGCAAGTATTTATCCTTAAAACAGTTTAGCTATTACTCTTTGGGAGGTAACTTAGCGCAAATGCCTGTTATTCTAATCAACCCTTTAACCATTGCAATTCTGCCTATTCTAATCAAAATAGTACATCTTGATTCAAAAGATGAACTGAAAAAAGTATTTCACCAATATGCATTTATTATTACGTTCTTATCCTCGATGTTGGGGTTAACGCTATTTTTTTATGCCAAAAATTTGGCGCTAGCTTGGACCGGAAATGCTGAGATAGCGGAGAATATTGAAGGAGTAACGAAGGTGTTGGCTATCGGTAGTATTTTTATGGCTATTCAATATATGCCATATTTGCTGGCAATAGCTAATGGACATACTCGAACCAATTTGTTGTTGGGAATTATCAGTATTGCCTTGTTGCTTCCCTTGCTCTACTTTTTTATTCATACATTCGGATTTATTGGTGCAGCCTTTCCTTTCTTAGTTTTAAATGCACTAGCCTTTGTTGTATTGGGTTATTTGGTAATGAACAAATTTATAAAAGGAGAGTTTATGACTTGGTTGTTAAAAGATATTGCCATACCGGGAATAATAAACCTCTTAGTATTGTTGATTGTTTACCAATTGGTTCAAACAATTGATTTTCCTTATAATATCATTATAGCCATTCCTGTTTCAGGAGTATGTTGTTTGGCGCTTAATTTTTTTGCATTTGGGAAATTATTTCCCGGAAATAAAATTAACGCAACGGTAAATAAGATCTTAAAATTTTAAAAATAGTATGGTCAATCCAAAACTCCTTTCCGTTGTTATTCCAACAAAAGATAGATATAAGTATCTATTTCAACTGGTTAATACTATTGAACAATTTGGGTTGAGTGAACTGGAAATTGTTATTCAAGATAATTCTGTTGATAACACCGAAATGAAGGAATTTCTTTCGTCAAAGGAAAGACCGTTTGTAAAATATTTTTATACCCAAGAACATATTCCAATTTCACGCAATGTAGATTTAGCTATTCATCATGCAAGCGGGGAATATATATGCTTAATAGGCGATGATGATGGAGTATTGTCTAATATTATTGATTGTGTGAAATGGATGAAATCTGAAAATATTGATGCGCTGCGTCCTGCCATCACTATTTACAATTGGCCCGATTTTCATAATTTGGGAAAACCTGAACTCTCGGGCGCTATACTGCATGATCAATTTTCACATCGTGTAACTGAAATTAATTGCTTAGAGTCATTGCAAGAATTAGCCAACAGGGGATTTAAGCATATCTACTCCATTCCCAAAGCTTATCAGGCAATTATCAAAAGGTCATGTTTAGATGAAATCTATAAAATAGGAGGAACCTATACTCCAGGACCTTCGCCCGATATGGCGGCAGCGGTAGCTTTGTCATTTGTTGTAAAAAAATTTGTAGCCATAAACCTTCCTGTTATTATAGTTGGACAAAGTCAACATTTAGGCGGAGGTGAACGAGCGCTAAAAGGAAGGGTTAAAAATATTGATGATGTACCCTTTTTGCCCCCACGGGCTAAAGAGCATTGGGACAAACGGATTCCTAAAGTATGGTGTACGCAAACAGTATGGCCAGAATCAGCCATTAAAGCAATAGAATACATGGGGAAAGAAGGCCAAATACGGATAAACTATGAATTCATTTTAGCCTGGTTTATGCAAACACATCCTTTTGATCAAGGTTTAGCATATAAATTATCGCAGAATAAAAAAAAGTTGTTTGCCTATTTAGCATATTACAAAATAGTTGCTCCAATATTAAGTATAATCACAAAAGTGAAATCAATATTTACGAAAGGGAAACTTATAGAAGGAAGAGAACGATTGGTATCGGATATCCTGGATATAGAACAAGCCTGTAATTATTTTGTAACGCATTATCCCGACTTTATGCATATGAATTTCAAAGACACAAATTCTTTGAGGTAAGTATTAAACAGCCCGCAGTGCATGAATACTAAGTTCTACTTTCTTACCTACAAACTCAATATCTTGTTGTTGTTCATTATATCCATGTATCCCTGGTTTATGTGGAGCTTGAACCCCGTGTATATTTGTGCTTTGGGAAGTTTAGTGTCGCTAGTTTTTTATGTAATTAACAAAAATGCTTTTCAATTGCAGCGAAAGAACGTAGCGATTAATATTTTGCTAATATTTTGTTTTATAATTTACAGTAAAGGTTTTTCTGTATTTGGAGTTATCGAACAACTGTTTATTTATTCCAATATTGTTGTTGCTCTCAATTTAAAAGATGAATTTAAAATTAAGGTATTTGATTTTCTAACAAAAGGAATGGGTATATTGTTAGGAGTGTCTTTGTTTTTTTATGTCTCACATTTACTGGGATTACCTTTGCCATCTTCAACAATTGGAGTTTCTACACTAGGTTACACAGGTATTAACTATTATTTCTTTTTAACCAATCTGGAGCTAATTGATTTTTACAGATTCAGGAGCATTTTTGCAGAACCCGGACACTTAACCATGGGGCTGATGCTTTTGCTTTTTGCCAATAAATTTAATATGCGTAATAAATGGGTAGTTGTACTCATGCTGGCACAACTGTTTACGTTATCATTGGCAGGGGTTGTTGCTATTGGATTTAGCCTTCTTGTGTATTCATTTTCAAGGCAAATTAACACCCTCGTTCCTCGTCTGATTATAGGAGCCGTGATAGTATTTTCGTTTTTTTTTGTCGGCAGTTTGGGCGAAGATGATTTGTTATACTTAGCAATTGTATCAAGATTAACGGTGAATGAGAATACCGGTAGACTGCATGGAAATAATAGAACAGATGCAGATACAGATGCCTTTTATGAGAAATATAGTGAAACGTCTGATTTCTTTTTTGGATTGGGTAACGAAACTACATCCGCCATTGTTTCAGAAGGCGGTGCCGGATACAAGATTTTTTTAATACGATTTGGGTTAATATCGGCTGTGTTTGTATTGGCCTTTTATTTGGCTTTTGCTCTCAATTACAGACAATACGAAGTGTTTTGTTTTTTTCTCCTACTAATGCTGTTATTGTCTCAGAATGCTTATCCATTTTGGTTTTGTGTGGTGTTTACCTTTATTTTAGGTATCCCCAAATTGTATTATAAGCCGGAAATAAAAGCCTAATGAGTACACTATTTTTTCATAGGGCAAACGACTATACTGGCAGTACTAGGGCATTGGCTACTGTTATTGAAACGGAATACGGAACAAAAGATGTATATATTGTAACAACCGATGTAAATAGGGCAGGTTTCTTAACGAGTCTCAGTAACGTGACCATTAAAAAGGTATGCTATCCAACAATTAAGGGAGAGCGCATAAAGGTGTTATCCTATTTAGTGAGTACCTTTCATACGTTCTGGATTGCCTTAACTTTTGGATTTCGTTTTGATACTTTTTATATCAACACCATTAACCCTTATCAAGCAGCTCTTGTTGGAAGATTTTTAAAAAAAAATATAATCTATCACGTTCACGAAAAACTTATTGATAATGGACGAGAACAACGCTTTTTAGAACGCATATTTAACGGAACCCAAGCCAAAAGGTTTTATGTATCCAATTACGTAATGGGGCAATACCCCGGCACAAGCAATTCCTTTGTTAAATACAATAAGCTGCCGGGTTCCTTTCTTTCCTTAGTAACTCCAACCCGAATTGAGGAGCGCAAACGATGCAATATTATAATGATATCAGCTTTATCGGTAGCTAAAGGAGTGTTTAATTTTATTGCATTGGCAAACTTACTACCTCAATACAGCTTTACCCTAATTGTAAATGCGAATGAAGACGAAATTCGATCCTTTGTGAAGATTGATTCTCCCTCAAACTTATTGTTGATTCCGGCCCAATCGAATATTCATCCTTTTCTCAAAGAGGCCGATTTAATTTTAAATCTTACCATTCCTTCGCTGGCTATTGAAACGTTCGGATTAACAATTATAGAGGCGATGGCCTATGGCATACCTGCCATTGTTCCCAATGTGGGTGGCCCTCCGGAACTGGTAGTTGACGGATACAATGGTTATTGTGTGGATGTTACCAAAATCGAAGAGGTGTCAGCTAAAATAAAAGAAATACTCACTACACCCACTTACACCAGCATGGCTACTCATGCAATGGAAAGGGTTAAGTTATTTATAGTAACTACTACTACATGAATATTACCTTTACAGGCATCATATTCATTATTAAAAAACGTAAATAGTAAATGCTCGATATTGTAATTGTTAATTGGAATGCTGGTGAACAACTCTACCATCTGATAGAAAGTATTGAAGAGTTCCACTCTCAGTTGGTTACCTCAGTTGTTATTGTTGATAATGCATCGCGTGATTTTTCAGTTGATCCCATTGAGACTAATTTTAAAAATACCCCTTTCAACATTAAGATTATTCGCAATAAGATTAATGTAGGTTTCGGTTCGGCATGCAATCAGGGAGCAGCGGTTTGTACTTCTAAATACCTGTTGTTTTTGAATCCGGATGCTTTGCTTTATAAAGATACATTGACAATAGCAACGGATTACATGGATACGCCAGAACAATCAGATGTTGGGATTTGCGGTATTCAATTAATTGATGAACATAACGCAGTTTCACGCTCGTGCGCAAGATTTCCAACACCATTGTCTTTTTTCATTCATTCAGTAGGGTTAAACAGGTTGAAAATTTTTGCATCCCAATCTTTACATATGCATGATTGGGATCATATGACAACCCAAACTGTTGATCACGTAATAGGGGCATTCTACCTTGTACGAAATTCCTTATTTAAGAGCTTGAATGGGTTTGATGAAAGGTATTTTGTGTACCTGGAGGATTTGGATTTTTCTTACAGAGCAAATCTTGCTGGTTATCGCAGCGTGTATTTAACTGAGGCTAAATCTTTTCATGAGGGAGGAGGAACCTCTAATCAGGTAAAAGCTACCCGATTGTTTTATTCCCTGCGCAGCAGGTTATTATATGCCGATAAACATTTTAGTAAAATAGGATCCATAATAGTACTGATGGCTACAATGATTATTGAACCTGTTTTTAGAATACTATATGCAGCTCTACTAAGGTCAAAAAGCCAGATAGCAGAAACATTGGATGGATATAGAATGTTGTTTACTTGGTTACCAAAGTGGATGTTTAAAGGCGAAACTCGTTAATTAAGTTTTTTGATAGAAAAGAGAAAGTGAAACTAATTGTATTAACCAGATATGATGAATTAGGAGCATCCTCAAGGGTTCGTTTCTATCAGATGGAGACTTATTTGAAGAGTGGATTTGACGAGATTGTTTTTTCTCCACTCATTAACCGAACACAATTACTAAGGCTATATCAAGGGAAAAAGTATGCAGTTATTCCACTAATATATGCATACATTAAACGCATGTTGTTGGTTTTGTTTTTAAAGACTGATAGCATTCTTTTTATTGAGAAGGAGTTACTTCCAAATATGCCTGCCAGATTAGAATTGTTTTTACTGAGAAAAAAGAAATACGTGCTTGATTATGACGACAGTATTTTTCACAATTACGATTTACACCCATCAAAACTTATACGAAAATTATTAGGTACTAAGATTGATGTGCTTATGAGAAGTTCGCAAATGGTATTCTGCGGAAGTCACTATTTGTTAGAACGGGCCAACGCATCTGGATCAAAAAATAATTATTTACTTCCAACAGTCATTCAATTTTCGAAATATGAAAAGGCATCCCATCTTAAATCAACTACGATACCGGTAATTGTATGGATTGGTACTCCACAAACGATTAAATATGTTTATTTGATACAGGATGTATTGAAAGAACTTGCTGTAAAAAGAGATTTTGTGCTCCGTATTATTGGAGGATCTCCTTCTTTTAAAATAGAAGGAGTGAATGTAGAAATAGTAAAATGGTCGGCAGAGAAAGAGGCTGAACTTATTGCGGGTGCTGATATTGGAATTATGCCATTGGAGGATACTCCTTGGGAAAAAGGGAAATGTGGTTATAAATTAATTCAATATATGGCTTGCGGATTGCCGGTTGTGGGTGCTGCAATTGGGGAAAATAATTTTATTATTGACGACACTTGTGGTTTTGCAGTATTAACAAAAAAAGAGTGGAGCAATTCATTAATGAACTTGTTGGACGATGAGTACTTAAGAATGGAAATGGGTGGTAAAGGTAAAATGAAAGTTATAGAATTATATACGGAAGAGGTTGTTGGGCCCCGTATTTCAGCATTACTAAATAAAATTAAAAATTTAATATGTGTGGAATAAATGGGTTGATAAACCTGTATAAGGATACTAAATTGGAGACAGTGATTAACACGATGAATAATCGTATTAGGCACCGTGGGCCTAATGACGATGGTGTTTTTACGCATGATGATCGCATTGCTCTTGGGATGCGAAGGCTATCCATCATTGATATTGCACATGGAAAACAGCCTATATTTAGTGATGATGGAGATTTAGCGATTACTTTTAATGGTGAGATCTACAATTATTTGGATCTTAAAAAGGATTTACAGTCTAAAGGTATTTCTTTTCAAACGCAATCGGATACAGAAGTTGTTCTTAAGTTATATGAATTGTACAAGGAAAAATGTGTAGATTCATTAAATGGGATGTTTGCATTTGCTATCCATAGTAAAAAAGCACAAACGATATTTATAGCCCGAGATCGATTTGGTGAAAAACCACTTTATTATGCAAAGACAAATGATTCCTTTATTTGGGCATCTGAGCTTAAAAGCATTATTGAAGTAAGACCTGAACTAAAGGAATTAAGCATAGATTCCTTGAATGTATACTTAGCATTAAGTTATATTCCTGCACCGTTATCAATTTACAAGGATGTTTACAAACTGAAGGCAGGGCACTATTTAACAATCAATACAAACGATTTGTCATTTGTCATTAAGCAATATTGGGATGTAAACAATCTGCAACCTGAAGAGGTGATATCATATGAAGAAGCGAAATTACATATCAGAGAACTCTTGTTCGAATCTGTTGAGAAAAGAATGATTGCAGATGTTCCGCTTGGTGTTTTTTTGAGCGGAGGGGTCGACTCTACAATTATTGCAGCCATCATGTCAAAGGTATCCAATCAAAAAATTAAGACGTTTTCTGTAGGATATAGTGAGAAAAAATATGATGAGTCGGACCGAGCAAGGTTAGTTGCCAATCATATTCATTCAGAGCATCATGAGTATACCTTGGATTATGCTGAGATTTTGCCAAATTTAGAAAATATAGTACTTAATTATGACGAGCCATTTGCAGATTCATCCGCTTTACCTACTTATTTTATTTCGGAGAAAACGGTTCAAAAAGTAACGGTTGCTTTAACAGGCGATGGAGGAGATGAGGTATTTGCCGGCTACAATAAGTATTTACTCCATACATATGGAATGACTTATAAACGATTTGTACCTAAAGGTGTACATCAGTCAATTGTAATGCCTTTGATTCGAAGCAGATTGTTTAAAACTAACAATACAAAATCGATGAAATATAAGATTAAGCGTCTTTTTACGGCATTAGGAGATGATGTATTATCTAATCATTTAAATATTATTTCTCTTGGATTCAATAGTGATAATCTTTTGCAACTGATGAATCCATCCTATTATGTTAATGCAGCGGATGCACTTAAAAAGAATATTGATTTCAATTTTAACAAAGAATGGTCGCCAATAAAGATTGCTAGATATATTGACAAACAAACTTCATTGGAAGGTGATATGCTCGTAAAAGTTGATAGGGCAAGCATGCTAACTTCGCTTGAATGTAGGGCCCCGTTTTTGGATCATCGTATTTTTGAATATACTTACAAGCTTCCGGACTCCTACTTGCTGAAAGGAGCGAATAAGAAGAGAATTTTAAAAGATACTTTTGCTGATTTGTTACCAGACGGTTTTTTTAATGCTCCCAAGTCAGGCTTTGAAATTCCGTTAAGTTACTGGTTTAGAAATGAGCTGAAACAAGATTTGATTGAAACACTACAGGATAAAAATATAGGTAAACATGGTTTCTTTAATAGTCAAACCGTTCAAGGTTTAATAAAAAAGCACATGGATGGCGATAACCATTCATACCAACTATGGGTATTGTATTGTTTTCAGAAGTGGTACAATAAGGAATTTGCTTTTTAGCATGAATAGAATTAGTAAATCAGCTGGAGCATATAATCCAAACAATGAATAAAACGATTTTATACGTTGCCAATGTTGATTGGTTTTTTTATTCTCATCGTTCTGCTCTTGCGAAAGAGGCAGTTACAAGAGGCTATAAAGTATACGTAATAACCAAAAATACAGGATATCGATCTCGAATAGAAAATATGGGTGTAACGTTCATAGATATTAATTTTGAACGTGCAGGTAAAAATCCGTTGAAAGACTTTGGTCTAATAATTAAGTTGCTTCTTCTGTACAAGCGGTTCAAACCAGATATTATTCACCACATTGCTCATAAACCTAATTTATATGGTGCAATTGCATACCGGTACTCTGGGCTCGGACACCGCACACGTGTGGTTAATGCTGTAAGTGGCCTAGGTGCAGTTTTCACTGGCGAAAATCAATCCCTAACACAACGATTGTTATTTCTGTTGATGCGTTTAGCATATGGAAGCAAGAAAGTGAATATTATTTTTCAGAATCCGGATGATCAGAAATTGTTTGCTGACAAGGGATTCCTCTCAATGTCAAATTATACCTTGATAAAAGGAGCTGGAGTTGATATTAAGCAGTATCCATTTACACCGAAGAAAATGGACGAAAAAATTGTCGTAATGCTTCCTGCTCGAATGCTGGTTGACAAGGGTATTAGGGAATTTATAACTGCTGCGGAGTTCCTGAGAACAAAATTGTTTGGTAAAGTTTGTTTTCGTTTGGTTGGAGGTGCTGATGCGTTAAGTTTAACAAGCTTATCCGAGCAGGAGTTGAAAAGTTATGAGGTGCCAGACTATATAGAGTGGGTAGGGCACAAGGAAAATATGAGACCTGAATTGGAGATGGCAGATATTGTTTGTTTACCTTCTTATCGTGAGGGTTTGCCAAAAGCTTTAATTGAAGCTATGGCGATTGGTAGACCTATTATTACAACAGATGTTCCAGGGTGCAGAGAGTGTGTTGACGACTCTATCAATGGATTATTAGTTCCTGCAAAAAATCCGGAGGCTCTTGCTGATGCTATTCTAACCCTTGTAAATGATGAGATTTTATGTTTGAGAATGGGACTTAAATCGAGGGAAAAAATGCTTGCGGAGATGACTCTTGATAAAGTAATACAACAAACATTTGATTTTTATCAGCATTAAACTATATTAAAACTAAAAGTCAATTAGCTATCATTGTGAAAAATAACTCCTTATAACTTATGGGTACTAGAAAAGTAGTCCTTCTGGGATTAAATGAAATCAATTTTGAATACATTGAAAAGTATATTTTAAAAGGATATTTGCCAAATTTTAAAAAGCTTATAGAAAATCATGGCTATAAACAAACTTCCTCTGAAAATGAATATAAACTACTCGAACCATGGATTCAATGGGTAACTATTCATACCGGGAAAACATTTGCGGAACACCAGGTATTCAGACTTGGTGATATCGTTTACCGTGAAGATTTAAAACAGTTATGGGAAATAGCAGAGGAGAAGGGTTTATCTGTAGCTGCAGTATCCCCTTTTAATGCAAAAAATAATCTAAAAAAATCCACGTTTTTCGTTCCAGATCCTTGGACAAAAACAACAACAAGTGGTACTCCATTTATTCACAAATTATCTGCGGCTGTATCTGCAGCTGTGAATGGAAACGCAGCTAATAAAATTGGAGTGAATGAAGCACTTGTTATTCTAACGGCTCTTTTAAAATATGTTCCATTAAAGCGTAAAATGCATTATGTAACGTTGTTATTAGGAGGTATGAAGCGAAAAGCAACAAAGGCAGCAATCCTTGATAACTTACTTGCAGATGTTTACCTAGCTCTTTGGAAACAGTACACTCCTGATTTTTCTTCTCTATTCCTAAATTCAGGTGCTCATGAACAGCATCATTACATGTTTAATAGTGAGGTGTATGATGGCCCGCTCAAAAATCCTGAATGGTATTGCGAAAAGAATGATGATCCTTTATTGGATATTCTTAAAGAGTATGATATGGTTATCGGTAATCTTTTAGGACTCAATGTTCGATTATTTATTGCCACGGGGCTTCACCAAAAACCCCATCAGCACAGCACATTTTATTGGAGATTGAAGGATCATGCTTCCTTTCTTGGTTTGATTGGCATTAATAATTACAGTGAACTTAGTCCGAGGATGTCACGAGATTTTTTAGTTGTTTTTGACTCTAAAGAGAAAACCGACCAGGCTGAAGCTATTCTGTCAAAAGTGACCTTGAATGGGGAAAGAGTATTCACAATCGACAACCGTGAATTGAGTTTGTTTATCGAACTTTCATACAGTAAAGATATTAAGAATGGCGAATGTATAAGTGTTGGCTCTGATAAAACGAATATAAATTTGAGGAGTTACATCGCATTTGTTGCTATTAAAAATGGTGAACATGATCCAATTGGCTATTTCATTGATACTGATCAGCGTTTTGAAAAGGATTCTGTTATACCTTTAACAGATGTTTTTCACGCCATAAAAAATACCTTCTAGATATTAACTATTCCTCTTATCTAAAACAAGCAATCCAAGTGGGGTTGCTTTTTTTGTGCTTAATAGTGTTGCGCTTTTGCGGAATGGAAAAGTTATCGAATTACGTTGGTAATTTTTTTAGTGGTTTATTGTGTATATTACTTTTGTACATATATTTGTACTTTATAAGGTACAAAAATGATTACAACAACCATTTCAGAGTTTAGAAAAGATATCAAAAATTA
>JBIPPB010000112.1:0-4676 GCA_044368655.1 Chitinophagales bacterium
TTCGGCGCTCAATGAAGGCGAAACGGTAATTACCTGCACTTGATTGTCCGTAATGTCTGGCACGGCATCAATCGGCAGTTTGGTGACATTATAAATCCCAACGACGAGCAAAAGAGCGATAGCTATTAAGACTACTTTTTTGTTGTGTACACTGTACGATATAATTTTACTTATCAAAATAATACATTTAAAAAATGAATATATAATCTAATTCATAGAGCCAAAATGGACTCATACATTCTCAAAAAGAGAAAAAGAAAATTATATTATTTTTTGGGAGGTTGCCAAATCAAATTGGCTTTGTACTGAGGAATCAGTCTGTTGTTTCGTTTGATTAATACGGGAAGTAAAACCAATGAAATTAAAGATAAAAAAAGAATTTGTATAGGCGATACAAAATGAAAAAGCGCAATACCGATGCTATTTAAATCAGATTTGAAAGGCAACTGATGGTCGCTTTCATTAATAGTACCTATATGTTTTTCGCCAAAATAATGCATTTTCAAAAACTGTATAAAACTCAAGTTTTTGTATTGTGCCTTATGTTCTTGGAAATGCTCAATTAAGCAAGGAATTTTTGCCAATTCCAATAAAGGCGTCTGCGTTACCACAAACACACTCAACAGAAACCACAAAAATAACTTTCTTAAAATCACGCTACAAAGGTAAAACTATTTTTGAATAAAATGAAAATAAAAGTTGTGGCAGTATAGATTTCTAACTCCTTAATCCGTGTTTGTTTACATCCGTGTTTATCCGTGTGCTAAAAATTGGAACGCTGATTTTCACGGATACTTTGTAGACACAGATTTTCGCGGATATTTCTTTTCGCTGATTTGTTTTTAATCCGTGTTTGTTTACATCGGTGTTAATCCGTGTGCTAAAAAAATTGGAACGCTGATTTTCACAGATACTTCGTAGACGCTGATTTTTTCTAATAATTGAATTAATAAATTCATAAATAATAGTTGTCTATTAGCTTGGTTTTCATATCATTAATATTATTAAACTTTAGCAATTGTATAAACTATTTTGAATTATATTATAAATATCTTTTCCTTTTGATTGGTGAGGATACAAACCGAGGCGGAATTTATGAAAGTATTTATAAAATAGAAAAAATATCAAAATTAAAAATTTTAATACCTATTTTTGTTAATTAAAATTTAAAACATGAAAAAACTACATTACATTTTTATGATTCTAATGGGTATTGTGTCTTTCTTTACACTACAAAGTGTTAATAATAATGAAAGTGGCAATAAAGCATGGAATACGTGCGCAGGAGTTGGATGTCACAATTCAAGTTCTGCTACAACAGTTGCTGCTATAAGCTTATTAGATAGTATTACAAATCTTCCTGTAACAGAATATGAAGGCGGAAAAACATATAAAATTCTTATGACCGGAAATAATACATCATTAAGTCAGTTTGGATTTCAATTAAGAGAAACGAATAATAAAGGTACATTTGGTAATTTTCCAACGAATGTAGGGAGACAAGCGAGCGGTTTTATTACCCACTCCTCTAGATTAAATAAAACGAATCTTATTTTTTCAGTACAAATGACTTGGAAAGCACCTGCTGCTGGAAGTGGAACTGTATCATTTGATGGTTTAATTAATGCCGTTAATGGAAATGGAAATAATATTGGAGATGCGGTTAGTGCGGTTAAAACCGTTTCTTACAATGAAAAAGTAGTAACAACATTTGCGCTAACATGTGCTGATGCTTCATCAATAGGGACATTAACCAAAAATGTTGCAGCTTCAGGAGCCTCATTTACGTTGCCCTATACTGGTGCTACTACAAATAGTTCGTATAGTGCGGTTAATGTATCATCAACGGGTGTTTTAGGATTAACGGCAAGATTGACTGCTGGCACTTTTCCTTCCGCTTCAGGAAACCTAACACTTTCTATTACGGGAACACCTACATCAAATGGAACCGCTAGCTTTTTGGTAAATATTGCTGGAAAAATATGTACGCTTACCAAAACCGTTTCCGCAGGTTCTTCAATAATATCTGATGAATCCAATCCTTTTCAGATTCATTTTCAAAACAATATTTTAAGTATTGAAGGCGATCAAGCAAATCAAATTCAATCTATTTCCGCATTTGATTTAAATGGACGAATCGTTTATAACAAAGAAATCCATTCACAATCGAATAAATTATTGATAAACAATATAAATTTAAATAAAGGCATGTATGTCTTTAAAATTCAAAAAGCAAACGGAGAATCTTTCTCTAAAAAACTGATGATTCAATAAAAATTAGACATTTAGTATACCAGCCAAAAGATTTTTCTTTTGGCTTTTTTATAAATTTAAAATATGAATTGGCAAATAAAAGCATTTGAAGAACTAACGAACATAGAACTATATGAAATACTAAAAATTCGAAATGAAGTATTTATTATAGAACAAAATTGTCATTATTTGGATATTGATGATAAAGATTATTCGTCTTTTCATATTTTTTGTACCGACGATTCTCATAAAGAAATTCTTGCCTATGCGAGACTCATTCCAGCAGGCATTTCCTATCCGCAAGCGAGTATTGGACGCGTAGCCACAGCATTTTCTCATAGAAGACATCATTTAGGTATTGAACTCATGGAGCGTTCTATTGAATTTATCTTTAATGAATTTCAAACGGATAGTATCAAAATTAGTGCTCAAACATACCTCTTAGATTTTTATAAAAAATTTGGATTCCATCCTATTGGAGAGGAATACCTTGAAGATCAAATCCCTCATATTGCTATGAAATTAAATAAAATGTAGTTTTTCTTTTTTTAGAAATGTGTTTATTGTTTTTTTTGACGTGTTAAGTTAGTATAGAAACGGAAGTTCTTAAATTTTCGAAAAACTTTTTTGTTTAGCTGTAAGTATACTTTTTAAAATAGTCTGATATTTTTTTGCTTGTTTTGTTATTGTATTTTAGGTTCGACAGGATACGAATTGATTTGGTATAGAAAAAATTAATATGTAAATTTTGTAACTATAGCAGAATCAGATCCATTAGATAGAATGGAATAGTAACCATAGCCACAAATCCATAATATATCCATACTGTCTCTAAATACTTCAATACCAGAATTTTTATGAACCTCTAAATTATTGACAAGTATACAATTATTATAGGTATTACCATTTATTGTTCTAGTAATATTTTTTTGTTTAATTTTAAAAGTTAACTTAATTTCATCATTAATGCCTTGACTTTGCGGAATTGATAAGTTCTTAAACCAACTAGAGCCTACATTTTCATTTGGTTTTAATCTTATTAATTCGGTTGTAAAATTGGATGTTCCATATATAGAATATTGTGGCATATATTCCCAAACATTTCCTAAGGAATCTATTCTAAAATAAGCATTTTTGCTATATTTATTATGCTCTTGAACAATATATTTATTTGAATTAATAAATGTATCTTTTGTGCATTCGATATAGCTTGTGTCTCCTTTGAATACCACTTCTAATTTAGAGCCAATTCGATAAGGAGCAAAATTGCAAGTTGAAGGATTAGATGGATTTCCGCCCGTTCCTGAACTATTCGAACTCTCTTCTTTTGAACAAGAAAATGTGAAAAATATAACTAGAATAAAAATTTTAAATAGATTGGTTTTCATTTAAATAAAAAGATTTAGTTTATTTGTTGCAAATGTATGAATTAATTTTGAATTAAATTGAAATAAATTTTTATTTAAGTTCCCTAAGAATTGGTTCATGAGGACATGAACGATAGTTCTCAAAATTCGATTTTATTTTTTCGTTTAGCATTTAATATACTTTTCTTAATTTTTAGTATATTATTCTATTCATTTGTTGGTTCAAATAATTTGATATGATTTTTGGAAAAGCCATTTTTTCAATATCAGATATTTTATGAAAAGAATTCATTTTTTTAGGCTTTTTGTTTAGTTTAACAATAGCAAATTTAAAATGTGCTTTAATATGGCTCAATTTTTGAATTTGCCAATCATCTTCAAAGGTTATCGAATCAAAATTAAATTCATTAAATTGACGTTTAAATTCGTTTAAGTCAAATAGCTCATTTTCGATAACGGCGCCTTGATACATACCTTCCCAAATATCTTTTTGCGTTCTTTTGTATAATGCGGTTTTATCTTGATAAATAAAAAAAACACAATAGAAAAAACGAGGTTTTAATGGATTTCGCTTTTTAGGAACAGGAAAATTTTCAATACTTTCCGTTTGAAATGCTTTACAGTCATTATTAAAAGGACAGTTTAAACAATCTGGATTTTTTGGTTTGCAAATATTAGAACCAATATGCATAAAGGCTTGATTGATTAATGCTCCTTGATGAGGAAGCATAAATTGCTGCGCCAAATTTTCATAATATTTTTTCCCTGCATTCGAAAACATATCTATTGAAGAAGCGGTTAATCGCGATAGCAATCGATATACATTTCCATCTAATACTGCAATATCTTTTTGAAATGCAAAGCTTGAGATAGCGGCCGCAGTATAACTTCCAATTCCTTTAAGTTTGATAATTTCATCATACGCGTCGGGGAAAATTCCATTGTGGTTATTTAAAACTATCTTTGCGGTTTCGTGAATATTTCTTGCTCTACTATAATATCCAAGTCCTTTCCAAACTTCATAAACTGAATCAATGTCACTTTTAGCCAAAGTTT
>JBIPPB010000046.1:0-16185 GCA_044368655.1 Chitinophagales bacterium
TGTTTTGGATGTGATTATTTCATTAAAAACCGACGATAAAATCAAAACCAACAATAAAATTGTATATCTTAAATATATCGATAATTTTCTTACCGAAGCCAATTTAAGTTTATTTGCAAATAAAAAAATGGAAGACCGGAATTACCGCCGAGCCATCCGATTTTTCCCCACAATGGTTCATTATTCCGAAAATGGTAATTTATTTGACTTGGCAGATTATTATCCCGAAGAAATCATGAATGCCTTGCTTTTGGTGCCCAATCAAAATGTATTAAAAAAGATGATTTTGAAAATTGGCATTCAAAATCCACGAATTATTTATCAATATTTGGATGAATTATATTTGTTTTCTTTTATTAATGAAGTGGTGGAACAGCACGTTATCAATCATCCTCAAGAGTTCTTGAATCATTATGATAATAATCCATTACTAAAAACTATAGTGCAAAATAGTACAAACCCTGCGATAAAAACCATTCTTTCTCTTAAAAATGAATTTGGAAATCTATCTACGCTTTATTTTTATTTAGATGAAATCGAAAAAAATGGATTTAATGCGACCAAAGAAGTTGATTTTGTGCGGTATAAAATGAATTATACCAAAATTTTATTAAAAATCGCTCAAGATGAAAAGGCCTTGGGAAGGTATTCGACGATAGAATATGTTTCAAAAATAGGAAAATGGATTTTTATAGATTATATCGATAAAGGCGAAAAAGTGTTTTTATCGTTTTCATCCGACGAGCTGTTTATGCTTACGGCGATGAGTCATAAATTTTTAGGTCGCGAAGAATTGGAGTTTATGTTGGATTATTTGCAGAGCGAAAAGGTAAAAGACGTGTCGTCGGAGCCCATAAAACTGATGCCTGATTATATTATGCAGCAGTTTTTAAAAAAAATTACCGAACTGCGCCTTAATAAAAAGCTTTATAGCTGTTTTGAGCAAGATGCGCTTGGGCTTTTGCTTGAAAAAGAAAAATATCAAGATTTAAATAAGCCTAGTTTAAAAAATACCCATTGGTTAACGACCAAATTTGACCCCGAAGGCGAAAAGCGACAAAGAGAACTTCTAAAGAAAAACCAATTAGTTAAAACGTTTAATTTAAACAAAATTCAATTTTCGATGCTCAAATGGACTCGAAATTTAAATCAAGTAGATTCGAATATTAATGCTATTTTGGGAAGTGCTATCGGTGGGCCGTTTTTAAATTATTTATGCAGTTATCATCCCAATACGATTTTTAATAATAAAGAAAAGTTGTCATCCAGAAAAGATTTTGATGAAATCATGACAAAAGTGGCAATAGCAGCGCCCAATAGTATTAAAAAATATTTAGTGCCTTCCGAAAATGCAGTTTATCAGACGCTAAAATCCAATTCAAACAAAAATGTAGAGATTCTCAAGCAAATCTATGAAAAATATAAGTATAACACCAAAGCGTATGCGTTATTCGATTTGATTATAAAAAATAAAACAAATATAGATGGTGCGCATACTATCAGCCAAAACCAAATAACGTATCTTCAAAATTTGTGTGAAATTTCGGTTTCTAAAAAGCCTGTCGGATTGCATAGCGTTGAATCGGAGCAGAATGAACTTTCGTTAAAACTAATACGCGAGATTAACGACAAACCCAATGTTTCTAATCCTACATTATCTCAAATCAAACAGTTTAGCTACAAAGCGTTATACAGTTTTATGATTTTGGGTCGTGAGGAATTATTTGATTTTACGTTTAATCAGTTTTATTCGGCCTTGATGGTAGCTGCGGGCTCTTTTGATATACTTACTTTTTTCGAACAAGTCAATTATTACCGTTTTCGCGAATTTTGTAATCTTTTGGCCGAATTTAATAAATTTCCTACCTTTTTCTTAACGCATGCCAATGAAACCCAACAGAATCAGTTTATAGAAAAATTAATACAAATTGATTTTTCCGACATTCACGCACTCGAACATGCCGCTAATATCTCCGAATTTATAGCAAAATGCGAAAATGAAACGATTCAATCAAAGCTTCAGCAACAAATTAAAAAAGAGTTTGACAAGTCTGAAGCGATTCAAGATCAACTTGGAATGGCGGTTTACAGTCTTTTGGCAAGCAATATTGGAAAACGAGCACATGTGGAAAGGAGTTGGTTTCTTTCGATGGAAAGTAAGTATGCCAAACATTCGGTAACTTCGTTGAAAGTAGCCGATTTGATACAAAATAAAAAAGTGATCATAACCAGCTATTTTTATAACGACGCCGATGGCATTATGTCGTTTAACAGTTTTGTAAATACATTCAAAAATCTTTCCAATTGGTACATAAAAGATTTGGGAAGTTATTATTATCTCAGTTCGATGCAGGGTACTGAAATTGATTTTTTGGCGAATAAACCCCAGTTTGAAAAAGAAGGACAAGCCGCCATTGCGCAGTATTTAACGGTTAATCAAATGGAACCTTCAATCATTGTGCATCGTGGGCACAGTTATCATGCTCAAAAAACCATTGATCAGATGATAGGGTCACCTAAATTTATTTTTATGGGAAGTTGTGGGGGATATTATAAAATTCCCGAATTGCTTGAAAGAAGCCCCAATGCGCAAATTTTATCGACCAAACAAGTCGGAACGATGAGTATCAATGACCCCACGTTAAAGTTATTGGCCGAAAAAATCCGAACCAAACAAGACATCGATTGGGCAAGTTTTTGGGATGAACAAAAACAAAAATATAGCGCCCACAAAGATTTTAAAGATTATGTGCCACCACATAAAAACAACGGCGCGTTATTTATCAATGCATTTTTTAAGGTGGTGGGATTGTAAAGAATAATTGAATTACTAAATGAAAAAATTATTATTATACAAATGCTGGGTCATTATTCTGATAAATAATAGTTTCCTAACTTTCTAAGTTCTTTTTAAAAATCTTAAAATCAATCTGACTTCTTAATTGCATCAGCCAAATTCCGATGCAAATCCATCCAATAACTGCGGGATAGAAGAATAATCGCATTGTATTGTCTTGTTCGTAAATGTTAAAACCTGGATTGCCGCCGTTGCCTGGATGTAGCGACGCTTTTAGTCTTGGTAAAATATAAATAAATACAATGTATATTGAAAAAGCAAAAATATTATAAACGGCGGCTAATTTTGCTTTTTTGATTTGATCCGTAACGCTACTTCGCAAAATGGCATACGCAAAATACGTTAACATACCTATAGCTGCACCATTTAATTTTGGATCGTCCGTCCAAAACGCACCCCAAGTAAATTTAGCCCAAAGCATTCCGGTTAGAATACCTAAAGTGCCAAAAAGCAAACCAATTTCCACACTATTTTTAGCTTTTATGTCATCCTCTAAGTTGCCTTTATTTAGGTATCGAACCGAATAAAATAAACTTGTTGATAATAAAAACATCATACCAAACCACATCGGAACATGAAAAAATAAATTACGAATACTTTCTCTTAAAATAGGGCGATTTGGGAAACTTAATGAAAAAGGATTTTTTGTAATCAACTCTTTTTTATCAATTTGAGGAAATGGAAGTTGCGCTCTTGAACTATCCGCCATAAACACATTGAAATATACAAATCCGCCATTTTTTGTATTTTGCGCCCATAAATCAAAGGTGTTTCCACGAATCACACCTTCGTAATAATTAGGATTTAAGGTGGTTAATAGAAATCCATCTTTGATGTTTTTTACATTGTGAATTTTTAAAATTCGTTTCTCTTCCGCTTTTAGTGCATTTTGGATAAGAAAAAATGTGCTCGGTGCCTTTACTTTTGGTGCGTAAACTTCAATCTGAATTAAACTGTCTTGAAAAGAGGTGTAAGATGCCTTTTCAATATTTGGACTTAGCGGTAAGAATAATCCTCCTACAACGCTGTATAAAACTAAAAATAGGGCAAAAAATTTAAATAAATTTGATTTTAGCATAACGAAAATATTTTATTCTTTCCAGATATATGGAAATAGAATCAAAGACATAATAATTAACAACAAATTAAATCCGAGTAAAATGCCAAAAGTTTGGAATAAATTGTCGGAGGGCGTTTGTGAAAAAGATTCTCTACAAAGTTTAGACGTATAAATTATAATAGGTAAGCTCAAAGGAAAACCTAAAATAGAGCTCAGTAGCGTGCTTTTTTGAGTAGCCATCGAAATAGCGGTGGTTAGCGTATAAATAATACTAAATCCGGTGCTTGAAAGAATTATAGTAAGTAAAAAAATAGGTATATTTTCTATTGGATTTCCAAGCCACAAATTGAAAAAGAGAAAGGTAAACAGGCTGAAAAATATACCGTAAGTGGTATGAAATGCAATTTTTGAAAGAATAAAACTTTCGGGTCTAAAAAGCAGAAAATAGTATAAATATCGAGCCGAGCTGTCTTTTGAAAAATTGATAAAAATTTGAGAGATAATTGTGAATAAAATCACCACCCAAAATAAAATATTCCAATATTTTACTTCGAGCTGCACCAAAGCGCCCTGAATATTCATCAAAAAATAAACTAAATAGCTTATTGAAGTAAGATATAATAAAATACTAAATACCGATGAGCTCTTTGAAATGGACTGCTTCCACTCCGAAGAAAATAATAACCAAAACTCTCGATAAAATTGCAAAACTCAATAAATAGATTCGTTGCAAAAATACAAATTATAAGTTAATCTGAGATTTTTCATTAGACTCATAGCAAATTAATGCAAATATTAGGAAAGACGAAAATTTTGAGAGGAATAATTCAGGAACTAAATTATTCAATCTAATTTCTTAAGAATTCAATTTCGTTAGAATGGAGTATCTGATAAAAAGTCCTCATCATTCATTTTAGAACTTATTGTTTTTACACCACCCGAGCTACCCGTTTCAAACACATCTTCGTTCATTGAAGGTTTACTAAAATTGGAACTTTCGTAATTAATACCATTTTCATCATAATTACAGTATTTGATATATTGTCCAACAAATCGTGCTAAAACGGTATCTGTTTCTCCATTTCGGTGCTTTTCTATAATGATTTCAGCTAATCCTTTTAAGCTATTACCATCTCCATCCACAGGATCTTCTCGATTATAATATTCCTCTCGATATAAAAATATAACCATATCCGCATCTTGCTCTATCGAACCCGACTCCCTCAAATCCGAAAGCAAAGGTCTTTTTCCTTTACCGCTACCAGAGCGCTGTTCGGTTTGACGACTCAGCTGTGCAAGCGCAATAACAGGTACTTCAAGTTCTTTTGCAATCGCTTTTAGTGATCTAGAAATATA
Organism: Chitinophagales bacterium; assembly: GCA_044368655.1. Lineage (GTDB taxonomy): Bacteria > Bacteroidota > Bacteroidia > Chitinophagales > JADJOU01 > CHPMRC01. The sequence continues at coordinate 5,274 of JBIPPB010000046.1, forward strand.
TGCAATTTCTTGTTCTCGGTTGGTAATCGCTTTTCCTTTGCCTTCATTGACGTTGCCGGTCATAAGCTGTAAGTAGTCAATAATAATTAAGTCCAAGCCTCTTTCACGCTTAATTTTTCGAACTTTTTTTCTAAAGTCCATAACGCTGAGTCCTGCCGTATCGTCAATATATAAATTGGCTTTATTTAAATTGCCAATTTTGGTAGTAATAATCTCTAATTCCGCAGGTGATAAGGTGCCTCGTTGAATTTTGGTTTGCTCAATTTCGGTTTCCGAAGAAATCAAACGTTGCAAAATCTGACCCGTACTCATCTCAAGAGAAAAGAAGGCTACCGATTTTTTATCTAAAACGGCCGCATTTCTTGCTAAAGCTAAAGTAAACGCCGTTTTACCCATACCCGGTCTTCCGGCCACGATAATCAAATCGCTTTTTTGCCATCCACCCGTGATGCGGTCTAATTTTTCAAATCCGGTTTGAACACCTTGTATTTTATTATCTTTTGCAGTTAAAATACGTCCTTTAAGCTGTTCAATGGCTTCAATTAAAATACTACTAATTATCGATGGATCTTTTGACGTATAGTTATCCGCTAATTTGTATAAACTTTGTTCGGTCTCATCCAAAACTTCAAAAACGTCTCTGCCCGAATCATAAGAATCTTCTATGACTTTATTGCCAAGTCTTATTAATTCGCGTTGTATATATTTTTGTGCAACGATACGCGAATGAAATTCCACATTGGCACTACTTCCTACGACGTTGGATAAGTCAATTAAATAAGCGGGGCCACCCACCATTTCCAAAGTCCCATCTTTAAGCATTTGGTCGGCTAAAATTCCAATATCTATAGGCTCATTGCGAGAATATATTTTTTTTGCAGCCGCATAAACCGTTTGGTGATTAGGTAAATAAAAAGATTCGACATCTAAAATCTCATTCACCAAGTCCATCGCTTCTTTATCCAACATAAGAGCAGATAAAACGGCGCGTTCCATCTCAATATTTTGGGGGGCTTTTTTACCTAAATCGACATCCTTGATTTTTTTACCAAGAAGATTCGATTGCAAACGTGTTGAAAATTGATTTTGATCCATATTTATTGATAACGTATTTACTATTTTGCCACAAATTTAATAAAAATGAGATTCGTTGTTTTTTTAGTTATAAAGATATTCATGTGGAAAGAGTTTATTTGAATGATTTTTTGTTAATTTAATGTTAATAGTAAATGAAATACTTAAGAAAAATCAAAATAAGTAACTCTTTCTTTCCTGCAAAAATATTTTTAAATAAATGGAAAAGTGTGAATATTTTTTTGACGTATACTTTGTATTTTAATATCTCAAATATCTAATCGAATCTCTATTTTTCAAAAAAACACCTTCCCTTTTTCAATTCCATCTTATTTTTGCTTTTGTAGTAAATATTAATTTCAACCAATGAAAAAATTGCAAAAGCTCAAATTAACAAAAATGATCTTTCAAATGAACCATGGAGTGTATGAATTTGAGCATAATAAAAATACTACATTTGAAGTTTATCTCACTATTTTTTCTGATTTTTCGGTTTCAATGCAAACGGATCAATTGCAGGATACAATAGATTATCAAGTTATTTATGACCTTGTTTCTAAAGAGATGCATATTCGAGCACACTTAATCGAACACATTGCACATCGAATTATCCAGTCTATTGCCACTGATTTTAAAGAAATTAAAAAACTCAAACTAAAAATTAGCAAAATGAATCCACCCATTCAAGGCGATATTGAAAAAACCGAATTTGAAGTAAAATGGAAACGAAAAAACTAAGCGATCGTTACTTTAGGATCTAAATAAACATCTTGAACCGACTGTAATAATGAAATACCCGTTTTCATATCTTTTTGAAACGCTTTACGACCAAGAATTAAACCCTGGCCACCTGCTCTTTTATTGATGATCGCGGTTTCGATGGCTTCAGCCATATCGGTAGCACCTTTGCTTTCTCCTCCCGAATTGATTAACCCCATACGACCCATATAACAATTTGCTACTTGATATCGACAAAGATCAATAGGATTATCTGAAGTTAACTCGCTGTATACTTTATCATGCGTTTTACCATGTTTAGTCGCTAAATAACCACCATTATTAGTAGGTAATTTTTGTTTGATGATATCCGCTTGAATGGTAACACCCAAATGATTTGCTTGAGCAGTTAAATCTGCAGCGGCATGATAATCAACGCCATCTTTTTTGAAATCACTATTTCTCAAATAGCACCATAAAATTGTGGCCATGCCAAGTTCGTGCGCATAATCAAATGCTTTAGCAACCTCTACAATTTGTCTTCTGCTTTCTTGACTACCAAAATATATTGTTGCTCCAACGGCAACGGCACCCATTTCCCAAGCATTTTTTATGGTTCCAAACATAATTTGGTCGTATGCATTAGGATAAGATAAAAACTCGTTATGGTTTATTTTTACAATAAAAGGGATTTTATGGGCATATTTACGAGCAACACTTCCAAGAACGCCATACGTACTTGCTACGGCATTACAACCTGACTCTATAGCAAGTTTTACGATATTTTCACTATCAAAATAAATAGGATTTGGAGCAAAAGAAGCGCCCGCACTATGTTCGATACCTTGATCTACAGGCAAAATACTCATATAGCCTGTATTTTTTAATCTTCCGGTTCCATATAATTGCTCTAAGCTTCTCAATGTAGGAATATTTCGATTGGTGTGTGAATAAATATCCGATACAAAATTGCCAGAAGGCAAGTGAAGCATGTTTTTATCAATTTTTGGAGTTTGATAGTCTAGAAGTAATTTGGCTTTATCCTCTCCTAAAAGTTCGCTATAGTTCATATTTAATTATTTTTTGGTTTTGTAAAATAAGAAATTAACGGCTGAAAAATAAAATAACCGCTCCAGTAATTAACATATTAATTAATGCAATTGGTATTAGTTTTTTCCAACCTAATTCCATTAATTGGTCATATCTAAATCGTGGCAATGTCCAACGAATCCACATAAATACAAAGATAAAAAATCCTGTTTTAAGCATCATACTTGCAAATCCAAGTACCGTAAGTGTTATGCCACTAAAATTTGCCATGCCCGGAAAACTATAGCCTCCAAAGAATAAAACGGTTATGATTGCAGAAGAAACAAACATATTGATATATTCTGCAAATAAATAAAATCCAAGTTTCATACTTGAATATTCGGTATGATAACCACCAATAAGTTCACTTTCGCACTCCGCCATATCAAAAGGCGCACGATTACATTCTGCCAATGCACAAGTTAAAAATAAGATAAAACCTAAAGGTTGATAAAAAACATTCCAATTCAGTCCCGAAATACCAAATAAACTCGTAGATTGTTTCCCTACAATTTCTTTAAGTCCTACAGAGCCCGTCATCATAACAATTGTAATGATGATAATTCCCATAGCTAATTCATAACTAATCATTTGTGAGCTCGCACGAATCGCCGAAAAAAGAGAATATTTATTATTGCTCGCCCAGCCGCCAATCATTATGCCATAAATACCAATAGATAAAATACCTAAAACATATAGAATACCAATATTGATATCCGACACTTGCATTGAAATTACTTTGGTGCTTAAAACTAAATCAGGTGCCCAAGGAATTACAGCACTAGACATCAAAGCCGTCATCATCGCAATACCTGGCCCTGCAATAAAAAGCCATTTACTGGCGCTTGAAGGTATAATTTCTTCTTTAAAAAACATTTTACCGCCATCGGCTAATGGTTGTAATAATCCAAATATTCCGGCGCGATTAGGGCCAATTCGATCTTGCAGAAAAGCAGCTACTTTTCGCTCTAAATACGTAGAATACATAGCAATAACCAATGACAATACAAAAATTGCAATAACTAAAGCGGATCGTTCGATTATAAATTCTAACATTTGGTATTTTTTTGAAGTGGCGCAAATTTAATTATTTTTAGTATAATCAACTCAAAAAAGATTTTTCTATTTCTTTTAAGCAAAGTAATTTGTGTTTTATAGTACAAAAAAATTGTATAATTTTTACAACGATCAAATTTGAAAGTTAGCGAAAATTAATAGTTATTAATATATTGTTTTTAAAATTTCCTATATTTTTTTTGTTAAAATAATGTAAAAATTTATTTTTATTATTAATAAAATAATATTTGGCATATTTTTTGATATTAAGTTTTAGTGTTTTAAAAATTAAAATAAAAACTAAAATTTCATATGAAAAAATTATTATTACTAGTTGTGTTATTTATGAGTATTTTATTGAATGCTCAAATGAAAATAGGTTCTAATCCTACATCAATTGGGGCTTCAAACAATTTAGAAGTTGAAGCAACCTCATCGGACAAAGTATATGTTCATAAAGTGGATGGGCGTGTATTCATTGAGAATAAACCCAAAGCAGAAAGTTCAGATAGTGTAGTGATGCGTGATGCAAATGGCGAAATTCGTCAAATATCAATAGCGCGTCTAATGGGAATGCAAGATTTTGATGGAGATGGGTTGTCAAATAATTCAGACTCAGATGATGATGGTGATGGAATAGCGGATGCAAGTGACAGATGTCCATTACAATATGGTTGTCCTTCAAATCCTGCTGGTGGATCAACGCATGGATGTCCCGTAAATTGTGTTTTAAATAATTCTCCATCTTCAAATGGTACGGCTGTCATAAGTGCTTTTACAAATTGTAATGCGGCATCTTCTGGTACATTGCAGCTGGGTACTGCTGTTTCAGGTGTTACTCAAACAATTACAGCCACAGTTACTACGGCAGGAACTTATAACATTATAGCAACAGCAAATGGTGTTACATTTGTTGGTTCGGGTTTTGTAAATACTGGAACTCAAAATATTATTTTAACCGCAAGTGGAACGCCTCAAGCAACGGGCACATTTACATATACTTTAAATACCAATCCGAATTGTAGTTTTACAAGATCTGTAACAAGTTCAGTAGCTCAAAGTATCGGAGGGCATAATTGGTGTTCAGGAAGTTGTAACGGAGGCGGACAAGGAGGAAGTGATGTTTTTCAAACGGGTTATGCCAACGTTGGAAGTTCATTTACTTTAGGTGCGGGTAATTATAGATTGTCTTATAACTTGGGTCTTACGGCTCGTGGTAAAACCTACTCAGGAGCTCCAAACAAACCTATAGAAGGAACTATTTGGGTACGAATTGTAAATACATCAAATGGAGCCGTATTTTTTGATGGCACTTCTTCAGGAAGAAATACTTTTTCAGGTTGTACACCAAGAGGTACTGGAGATCACTCTGCTTCAGGTAATTTATCTGCAACGTCAGGCATCGTAGCTTTACCTTCAGGAACCTATCAAATACAAGTTCGTGGTGAAAGTTACATGGGTGGATGTTCAAGCGGATCAAGTGATTCATGGGCAGGTTGTTGTCCTTCTATGAATGGAGGTAGTGTAAACGTTACCGCACAGTAATTTGTCAATAATTAATTGAAATAAAATGAAAAATTTTAAACTAATAATTCTTGTTGTTTGCCTTTTTAATTTTTTAAGTAATATTAAAATAAATGCGCAACAAGCTTCATATGGCAATACTTACATTCCTAATAATGCGGAAGTTGTAGTTTATGGTCATCATGATTTTTTAAATAATAATAGTAGTCCTTTGCCAGGTAAAATAGGTGTAGCGCGAACAAATGTAAATGGATTGTTTTCTTTTCATACCACTAATACCTATTCTGGAGCACTAAATACCGCTCATGTAGATGGTTATGTAAAGTATTATAGCAATAATTCAAGTATGTTGTTTATGTTCCCAAGTGGAAATAATAATAAGTTAGGATTATCAGGTGTGATGTCGTTACCTTCAGGAACTTCGGCATCAGCAGCATATTTTAATGTAGACCCAAATACGGCTACTGCTGCTAATTTGATATCAGGAATTTTACCTGCTTTACCTACAGGCGCTCCTTTTTCTAGAAGTTCAAAAGATACGTCAATTATTTTAGTAAGTACTAAGGAATATTGGGATATTAATGGTTCGACAGCTACAAGAATAATTTTAACTTGGGATACTTCAAGAAGCGATGTTAATACCATTACGAATTCAAAATTATATAATTTAGTTATTGCAGGTTGGAATGGCTCTAGATGGGTAAACCTTGGTGCTTCTAATGTTATAGGAAGTTTAACATCGGCAGGTTCTATTACTACTACAAATGCTATTTTTCCAGATAGCTTTAGAGCCTATACTTTTGCTTCAATAGCATTATGTTTTGCAGATAGTTCAGTTCCTAATATTACAGCTACATCTCTTCAAAATAATTGCCCTGCTAGTACGGTTAGTTTAAATTCTATTTCGGTATCTAATCGACCAAGCAATAGTATTTTACAATGGCATACTTCGTTACCTGCAACAAATTCGAATTTGGTATCAAATACAACAGCATTAGGAGCGGGTAAATATTATGCCGTATTTAAAGATACCTTAAATAATTGTTATTCAAAAAGTGGCATGAATGCGGATTCAATAACGGTCAATATTGTTTCTTGTTGTAATAGTTTATCTGCTTCAATTACAAAAACGGATTGTAGTAATGCATCTAATAATGATGGTTCTGCTCAAGCAAACGTTTCTGGGGGCACTGCGCCATTTACTTTTTTATGGTCAAATAATTCAACAAGTGCTTCTATAAGTTCTTTAACACCAGGAACTTATAAAGTTACCGTTACGGATGCAGTGAATTGTACGGTTGAACAATCTGTTGTAATTAACACATTTATTTGTTCTACGCCTAATATTACGTTTACTAAAACAGATATTAAATGTTTTGGAGCTTCAACAGGAAGTATTACAGCTAATGTAACGGGTGGCACGGCTCCATATAGTTTTTTATGGGCTAACTCTTCAGGAGGACAAGGCAATACACAAACTATTTCAAGCAAACCAGCAGGTTCTTATTCTCTAACGGTTACGGATAGCAAAGGCTGTAATTCAAGTTCGAACATATCTTTAATTCAAGGGAATCGGTTAACTGCATCAATAATTTCTTCATCATGTAATACCAAAGTTTCAGCGCCTTTTGACGGAAATGCAGTAGCAACTGCTTCTGGTGGAAAATCACCTTATACTTTTTTGTGGTCAAATAATGCTACTACTTCTTCAATAACTAATGTTCAGACACCTGGAATTCAGAAAGTAGTGATTACAGATAGTTTAGGATGTAAAGATTCTGCGCAGTTTTCTTGTTCTACACCTGGTTGTAATAATTTAGCAATTAGCTCGATATCAAAAAATAATATATCTTGTTTTAATGGAAATAATGGTTCGGCTACCCCTGTAGTTTCTGGAGGCACGTCTCCATTTAAATTTAAATGGTCAAATAATGACTCAACGTCAACAACAAATAAATTAACAGCCGGTACATATTCGGTAACAGTAACGGATAATTCAAATTGTACCGTTTCTTCGAGCGTTTCAATCACGCAACCTTCTCAAATTTCAACGAGTTTCTCTGTTACAAATGCAAGGTGTGTTGGTTCTTCAACAGGTGCTATAGATCTTCAAGTGTCTGGTGGTTCAAGTCCATACGCTTATGATTGGAGTTCGGGTGATACTACTCAAGATATTAATAACGTATCTTCGGGTAATTATACAGTTATTGTTAAAGATGCCAATAATTGTTCGGTTTCAGCATCTACTTCAATATCACAACCTTCGTCCGCATTGTCCGTTACAATTTCTAAAAATGACCCAAGTATTGCGGCCAATAATAATGGATCTGCATCGGCAACTGCAAATGGTGGCGTGAGTCCATATACATTTAAATGGAATAATAATCTAGGAACGAATTCTAGTGTATCTAATTTATCTCCAGGTACTTATACTGTAACGGTTACGGATGCCAACAATTGTACGGTTTCAACGCAAGCAGTTATAGCTACTTTTGTTTGTTCTTCTCCAATTTTATCTTTTACCAATTCTACAATACCTTGTTTTGGAGCTAGTAATGGAACAAGTACCGTAAACGTTAGTGGTGGTTCAACACCATATACATTTAGCTGGTCAACAGGAGCCACTACACAAACGATTTCCAACAATAAATCGGGGTCCTATTCTGTAACCGTTGCGGATAGCAAAGGCTGTACTTCGTCTTCAAATACATTTATTTCCGAAAGACCTCAATTGACGGCATCTACTACAAATAGTTGTAACACAAAGGTTAATAGTCCATTTGATGGAAATGCAACTGTTACCCCTTCTGGAGGAACTAAACCGTATACCTTCAAATGGGTAGATGGAACGAATACACAAATAGCTACGACCGCTTCTATTTCTAGTGTTGGAAGTGGAGCATATGCGGTAACCGTTACGGATTCTAATAATTGTACTATTGTTGAATCATTTAGTTGTGCCGCTCCTGGTTGTAATAACTTAACGATATCTTCGGTTTCTATAGTCACACCTAAATGTAATGGCGATAAAAATGGAAGCGCTATTGCAATAATTTCGGGTGGAACCGCACCATATACCTATACTTGGTCAAATAATGGATCGACAAATGATTCAATAAAAAATATTGGAAGTGGATCTTATGCTGTAACGGTAAGAGATAATGCCAATTGTTCGTCTTCTAGGTTATTTACCGTTAATGAGCCAGCAAAAATATCTGCGAGTATTTCTAATACTAACATTTCTTGTTTCAACGGTTCATCAGGTGTTGCAAATTTACAAGTATCGGGAGGGACATCTCCATACACTTATATGTGGTCAAATAATAGCACTGCCGAAGATTTAAATAATGTAGTTGCTGGAAATTATTTAGTTGTGATCACCGATGCAAATAATTGTAAATTAAATGCTTCTACAATTATACAACAACCGGCTTCAGAAATTATTGTAACGATTTCTAAAAATGATCCAAGTACAATGAGCAATAATAATGGAAATGCTAATGCTTCCGTTTCAGGAGGCACCTCTCCATATACATTTTCTTGGAGTAATGGTTTAGGTTCTAATGCAGCCGTTTCCAGTTTGTCTCCGGGCACATATAATGTTACGGTTACTGATGCAAATAATTGTACCGCAATTGGAAGTGTTGTTATTTCAGATTTTGTTTGTGCTGCACCTACAATTTCTTTTACGAATACGAAAGTTATTTGTGGTGGTGCTTCAACTGGTGCTAGTTCAGTTTCTGCTTCAGGAGGCACTTCACCTTATTCATATTTATGGTCAACAGGAGCCACAACTTCTAGTATAACTAACCAATTGTCTGGTTCTTATTCTGTTACTGTTACGGATAATAAAGGATGTAAAGCATCTTCAAATACGTTTATTTCTGAAAATTCTAAATTAAATCCTTTAATTACCTTCACTTGTAATACTAAAGCGGCATCACCATTTGATGGGTTAGCTAGTATTTCGGTTTCAGGAGGGGCATCACCATATACTTATAAATGGGCAGATGGAAATAATACCCAAATATCTTCAACATCTTCAATTTCTAATATTGGAAGTGGCAATTTTAGTGTAACTGTAACGGATGTTAATAATTGTACAGTTGTTGAATCCTTTAATTGTGCATCAACAACTTGTAAAGGTTTAAGCATTGTAAGTGTTACAACGACAAAGCCAAATTGTTTTGGAGGCGCTACAGGGTCGGCTAGTGCAATGGTATCAGGAGGCACTTCACCATATACGTATGCGTGGTCTTCGGGATCATCTACAACTTCTTCAAATAACAATATTGCTGCAGGTTCATATAACGTAACGGTTACCGATGCGTTGAATTGTACTGCTACAAAATCGTTTGTGGTTGAAAATCCAACAAAAATAACGGCAAGTGTTTCATCTGTAAATACGCCTTGTTTAAATGGAAATACTGGAATTATAGATCTTCAAGTTACCGGAGGTAGAAAAGCAAATGGATATAAATATGCTTGGTCTAACGGTGATACTACCGAAGATTTAATGAATTTAGTTGCAGGTGCCTATTCGGTAACTGTAACGGATGCGAATAACTGTACGGTAAGCGCATCAGCTTCAATACAACAAGGAACTACAGCTCTAAATCTTACTTTAGCTTCAATTCAACCATCTAGTTCTTCAAATAATGATGGTGCTATTGAAGCACAAGTGTCTGGTGGTTCATCTTCAACGTACACCTATTTATGGTCAAATAATGCAACAACTGCTAAAATTTCAAATCTAACTCCAAATCGTTATTGTGTAACGGTTAGTGATTTGTCAGGATGTCGCAAAACGCTATGTGATTCAGTTAAGCCATTTAATTGTATCCCAACGGGTAAGCCAACTTTGTCTAATAATTCAATTTCAAATATTTGCCCAACATTGACGTCTGATTTGACCAAAATATCGCCTTCTAATCAACCTATGGGTTCTGTATTAGAATGGCATACGAGTTTACCTGCTTCCAGCAATACAAAAGTTTCAAATCCTGGTGCAGTAAATACAGGTACTTATTTTGCGGTATATTTTAATCCGACATCAAATTGTTATTCAAACGGAGGTAATGACGGCACTAGTGTTTTAGTTACAAACTCAAATTGTACAGATTGTAATGCAGGAAATACAGATCCTAAACTTTCTAGTATAGGATTGAGTAATATTTGCCCAGCAACTACAGCTGATTTAACTCTTGTTACGGCTAATAATCAACCAAATGGCACTATTTTAGAATGGCATACAAGTATACCTGTTTCAAGCAATACGAAGGTTTCAAATCCTAGTGCGGTTCCTGCAGGAATTTATTTTGCCGTTTTCTTTGACGTAACCAATAATTGTTATAGTAAAGGAGGACAAAATGGAACGCCATTAATTGTAACCATTACAAGTTGTCCTAATCCATGTAAATCTGGACCAATTGCGCCTAAATTAAGTCAAGAA
>JBIPPB010000047.1:0-16138 GCA_044368655.1 Chitinophagales bacterium
ATTATTAACTAAATCAACCAAATTATGATTTGTAAACATTTGAAAATGCAATCCTGAAACATAAGCTGATTGGTCTCCTCTAAAATTTTGATTCGAATTTTTCGGCATATTTACTTCCATGTCCCAACTTAACAAAGCACCCATCGAGGAAACTAGTTGAAGTTCGTACATTTTTCCTTTTAATTGTTGATATTGCATACAAGAAATTTTAAATGAACAAATATATAATTTTTTAATTATTTGAAAGCTCTCAAAAATGAATGAGGCCCAAAGTTTTTTTATAAATCTTCTTTACTTTTTGGTCTTTGGTTGATATTCCAAAAAAAACGATCCAATCGACTATTTGTGAAATTAATATCTTTTACAGGATAAAACGTAGCTTTGGGCTTTTCTAAAAAAACGATTCGATCTAATTTGCTATTATTAAAATAGGCGTTTAAAATATGACTTTCAGAACGGTTTAGTCCCAAATATCCTTTTGGCGCATCTTCTGCATAATAAATGCTTTTTGCATTATAAAATGCTTTCATAAAATCAATCTTTTTATTCTTTAGAAAAATAAGTATTGTATCCGCCGAAATTTGATTAAAATATGTTGGAAGTTCTTCTTGAATCATCATACTTTCTTTATGGGCATATATTTTTGAAGGTTGACGATTTTCCATTTGTAAATATATTTTTTCACCTTTTAACTGCGAAATTTTTTTGTTATCTTTATCGATAAGCCAGGTATATGGTTTTCCTCGCATTCGCATCAAGGAATCAATCGTTTTAAAATTAAAACTATCACAAACGGCTTGAAATTCTTCATTAAAAATTCGAACATTTTTAAATCCATTAAATACTTTATTATTACTATCAATTTCAAAAGATTCTAAGGTGTTTGCTCTTAGAAAAAGTGGATTTTTATTGTCATTTTCATAGATTAATAAAGGTCTTTTGAACGCTAAAATTCTTTTAGATTTATTATAATACTCCGCGGTATCTCCAAAAACATGAATATGAGCTGCGGTATCATGATATTCAAATGTTTTGAAAATACGTCCAAATCCTGTTGTTTTTTCGTAATAAATGGAGTCGGTCATAAGCCACTGCGGCATATTATATATAATAGTTCCAACTCCAAAAGAAGCGGTATTTGTTTTCTCATCATACCAGCCTTTATTGCACCAAATATAGCCGCTATCATTTTCTATCGTAGTACCTTTATAGAAATAATTTCGTTTAATTTTAGTGTTATATTCTAAAGTGTCGGATTTAAGTTTATAGTTTGGATTATCCACTACAACATTAAATTTAAAAAAAACTTGTTGTGTTTCCGTATAATAAGTCCCATGTTTTGAAGTAATCATTGTACTATCATTTATCACTTTACCGCCATTGGTGAAATAACCGGTTTCATTATTCATATCATAAGTGATATCAGGTGTATATAATTTTGCTTTTTTGTCGGTAAGGATTACATTTCCTTGGATGTGAGCCAATTTTTGGGCACTGTAATAATTCAAAATTTGCCCCACAATTGTAGTACCTTTTGGTCTAACAATTTTCACATTATTTTGAGCAAAAATATTATTATTCGCATAAATGGTGGCTTCATCACAATACATCAAAGTACCTTTATGCTTTAGCTTTACATTTCCTTTCAATTTCTTTACAGGTTCTTCGTTTTCATAAAACATTTCACCTTCATTAGAGTTTAAAATTTCAACATTTGCTGTTTCTTGAGAATGTATACTATTTATAAAAACAAATAAGTTTATTAAAATTAACGTTGATTTAATTTTATTCAATAAAATGAACATTTTAAGATTATAATATTTTATTTTTTACCACCAAAAACTGAAAAGCTAACATATCGTTTTGGATTTTCTTTCATATCTTTGAGTAATAAATCGGCACTATTAGCTGTAGCATTTAATTTGTTGTATAGCTCTTCATCTTTCATTAATTTGCCCAAACTTCCTTTTCCTTTATTTACGTCATTCATCAAGATGGCCAACTCATCCATATTTCTATTCAATTGATTTAAAGATTTTGATAAATCCGCTTGTTTCATTTGTTGTGTTAGTTCGCGGGTGTTACTTATAATCATTTGAATTTCATTTTGTTTTTGAGCCATAGCACCTGTAATTTTATCAACATTTGATAAAGTCCCTTGAATACTTCGCTGATTATTAATAACCATTGAATTCATGCTTTCCATCATTTTTTGCATAGAAGCTAGCGTCATATTTAATTGATAAATTGTTAGGTATAAATTTTCCTTTTCATTTCTATCAAAAAGTGTATTTACGTTACCAATTAACTCGGTTGAATTATCTGCTAAAGGCCCCATATTTTCAGATAATCCATCTAAAAGACCTTTCTCATTTATTCCAATTAATCTAGATCCATTTTTAGCAATTTCAGCAGAATTTCCAAAATTTATTTTTAAACCTTTATTTCCCATAAGGCTTACTGAAACAATTTCTATTAAAGAGTTTTTTGGAATTTTGATGTCATTTTTTACTGAGAATTGCACTTTGATTTTATCTGGATGTTCGTTATTTTCAAAAGAAATATTAGTAATGATACCAACTTGCACACCATTAACAAATACTTTATCTGATTTTTTTAAACTTGTAACATTGGTAAATAATGCTTCATAATTGTTATCTGATGAGTGAAATAATGCACCACTCATAAATTGATATCCTAGAACGAACATGATTATGGCAGCAATAGCTAAAAGAGCAACTTTTATATCTTTATTCATATTTTTTGAGTAAACACTTTGAGTTAAAGTGAAATTAAGAAACTTAATAAAGTTGCAAAAATAAGTAAAATAGCCTCATTAATTAGATTAAATTTGGTTAAAGAATTTCTAGTTAATTTGTTTCACTTTTTTTATTGTGCGAAATGTAAGGTTAATTCGAGGTTTATTAATACTTAGTTCTTTAGGAATGGCGTGTTTCCAACAATCTTGAATTCTACCTTTCATTATTAAAAGGCTTCCATTGTTTATCTTAAATTTAAAATTAGAGTTTTTATATTCATTATGTTTGAAAATTATAATACGTTCTTCACCAATGCTTAAAGATGCAATTGTAGGAAAACGTCCGAGCTCTTTTTCATTATCGGAGTGGAGTCCCATCGAATCGTTTCCATTTCGATACCAATTGAGTAAAACACTATTGAATTTACAAGATGAAATGGATTCAATTTTTTCTTTAACTTTTAGTAGTTCCGAATTCCAAGGGTTAGGGATATTTTTCAATCCAGAATAAGAATAATAGGCTTCTTCATCGCCATACCAAGCCGTTAATCTTGGAGTTAAATATTCTTTACCAAAAATTTTAACCTTTGGTTGAAGCCAATTTATATTTTTAAATTTTGATTTATTTTGGTCAAGGGTTTCTATATCTTCAGCAAATTCGGTTAAAAAACAAAATAAATTTGCACTAGCTATTTTTGATAGAAAATTTGGAATATAAATTAAAATACCATCGGGAATATTAATTTCAAAACCTTTTAAATTATGGTTATATGAATATGAAAAATCTGAAAATCTTGGAAAATTGTAAATTTTTTCTTCTTCAAAAATGAAGTAATTCATTCTGTTTACCAAACAAGTTTTTCTTTATTTAAAAAAGAACGAATTCCTTTTTTACAATCTTCCGTGTTTCTTTGTTTTGCGTTAGAATATGCCGCCATTTCTAACGCATCATCCAAGCACATTTCCCACTGGTCATTGATTAGTTTTTTAGTTGCTTGAATAGAATCATTACTTGTAGATGCAATATTTTTTTTAGTCCATTCAAAAACTTCATTTTTAATTTCTTCTTTTTTGTAAATTTGATGAACTAAACCACTGTTATATAGATTTTCAGAGGATACTAAATCGCCTGTTAAAAGTAAAGATTTGGCTTTGGCTTCTCCAATTTTTCGGACTAGAAAAATGGAAACTAAAGCGGGTATAAAACCAATTTTTACTTCAGTGTATCCAAATTTAGCTTCAGGAATAGCAAAACAAAAATCACAAACCGTTGCTAATCCACAACCTCCTGCAATTGCATGTCCTTCAACTTGCGAAATAACCAACTTTGGATAATTTAAAATCAATAGAAACAATTCCATCAAATGCCTAGAATCTTCAAGATTTTCATCAAAAGTATTTGTTTGCATTTTTTCTAATGCATCTAAATCGGCTCCAGCGCTAAAAACATCTGAGTTTGAAGCTAAAATGATAGCTTTTATATTATTTTCAGTCTCCCAGTTTTTTAATTGATTTTTTAGTTCAGATACAAATTCAAAATTTAAAGCATTTTTTTTGTCCAATCTATTGAGATAAATGTAACCGATTCGTTCTTTTATTTCGGAAACAATATATTTAAATTCCATTATTTAATTTTTTTTACAAAAATAAAATATTGAAGATTAAACTATTGAATAAAATTATTTAAAGTGAAATTTGGATAAAATATATTTATAATTTTCATAAATTTTACCCTTATTTTTTAAAAGTATTTTTGTAGATTTGCCCAAAATAATAAATCATGCAACCTACAATTCCTCAACTAGATTTGGATTTATTTCAAAATGAAAAAACAAGGCATTTGTTTATCGATCAAATTGGTAATGCTTTTAAAGAGATTGGCTTTGTAGCAATCAAAAATAAGTATATAAACCAAGAGGACATTGAAGCTTATTATGAAGAAGTAAAAACGTTTTTTCATCTTCCTGTAGCTCAAAAAAAACAATATGAAATTGAAGGTTTGGCAGGTCAAAGAGGCTACACGTCTTTTGGTAAAGAACATGCAAAAGGGAGTATTTACTCAGATTTAAAAGAATTTTGGCAAATGGGGCAAATTGAAAAAAGTCCTAATCCCGAATTAGAAATATATCCTGAAAATGTTACTGTAAATGAACTTCCCGAATTTAATCGATTGGGTAATGTTTTATACAAAGGTTTTGAAAAAACAGGTTCTGAAATTTTGAAAGCCATCGCTTTGTACTTAAATTTAGATGAAAATTATTTTGAACCACATATCAAAAAGGGGAATTCAATTTTGAGAGCGATTCATTATCCTCCAATAACTTCAGAGCCCGAAAATTCAATTCGAGCTGAAGCACACGAAGATATCAATTTGATTACTTTATTAGTAGGCGCAAGCGCTGATGGACTTCAACTGTTGTCAAAAAATAATGAATGGTTAAGTATTAATGCTCCTGCAAATTATTTTGTAATAAATGTAGGGGATATGCTTCAACGATTAACAAATAATGTATTAAAATCTACAACACACCGAGTTGTAAATCCGCCAAGGGAAGAATGGCATAAAAGTCGGTTTTCTATTCCATTTTTTTTACATCCAGTAAGTCAAATGGATTTAACGTGTCTTGACCAATGTGTTGAAATTGGAAGAAAACCAAATTATGAACCAATAACCGCTGGAAAATATTTGGAAGAGCGATTAGTTGAAATTGGGTTACTTAAAAAATAGTTTACTTTTGAAATCTTCAGAAAAAGTATTTGAAAATACCATTTATATTGACGAGGGACAAGGCGCTCCAATTATTCTTTTGCACGGACTTTTTGGTGCATTAAGTAATTTTGATGCGTTAAAAGAGTTGTTGATAAAAAACAATTATCGAGTGATTATTCCAAAACTGCCACTCTATAATTCAGAACTAAAAGAAACTGATTTAGATGGATTAATTCATTTTTTAAATCGTTTTTTTAGTTTTTTAAAATTAGAAAACATCAATGTTTCACTTATTGGAAATTCTCTTGGGGGGCATTTAGCTTTAATGTTGGTATTACAAAATAAATTTAAGATTTCTTCTATTGTTTTAACAGCTAGTTCAGGTCTTTTTGAAAATGGTTTGGGGTCATCTTATCCAAAAAGAGATCGAGAAACATTAAGAGAAAAAATAGGTGAGACCTTTGGTTCTGATAAATTCGTTACAGAAGAGCTTGTTGATGAAGTAGAAGCTATTGTTACGGATAAATCCAAAGTAATTCGAGTAATTAAATTAGCAAAAAGTGCTACAAGAAATAATTTAAATGAGGTATTGTATCAAATTCAAATTCCTACGCTTTTAATTTGGGGAGATAAAGATACGATTACACCTCTTTTTGTTGCAAAGCAATTTAATGAAAAAATCGATAATTCTATTTTAGAAATCATTCCAAATGTTGGCCACGCACCTATGATGGAAGAACCAATGTTATTTAATACTAAAGTACTTATTTTTTTTAAATCCATACATTTTTAGTTATGAAATTAATTAGTTTTTTTATAATTTTAAACATGAATTCTGTTTTTGCTCATGGAAATGATATTTCTTGTAGACCACATGATCAGAATGGTCGAGCTCGAGAAAAAACAGTGAAATTAAGCGATTTAGAATTATCCGTTTATTTAAATGAAAAAGAAGGCGCTGTAGAAGGCCATGCTAATTACAAATTTGAATATTTTAGAAAAGAAATCGATACTTTGTTTTTAGACGCTATTCAGTTTGAGGTGCGTTCGATTCTTTTGAATAAAAACAAAGTAGATTATAAAACAGATAGTGCCGGAATTACAATTTATTTACCAAAAGATAAATCCAATAAAAATCGACTTGAGATTTTTTATAAATGCTTTCCAAAAAGAGGTATGTATTTTTTAAATTGGAATAACAATAATTCGGTTGCAAAAAAACAAATTTGGACTCAAGGTCAAGGCATTGATAATAGACATTGGATTCCAGGTTTTGATGATGTTGCTAATCTTTTAACTACAAAATTACATATTCGATTTAATCGAAAATATCCCGTAATTAGTAATGGAAATTTAATTAAAAAAACATTAAATTCGGATAGCGTTACACAAACTTGGACATATGAAATGACAAAACCGCATGCTTTGTATTTACTTATGATTGCAGCAGGAGATTATAAGGTTAAAAAGTTAAAAAGCGCTTCTGGAATTATTCTAGAACAATATTACTACCCCGAATTAGAAAAACATTTTGAGGCGACATACACCAAAAGTGCTGAAATGATGGATTGGTTTGAAAATGAAATCGGAATTCCATATTCTTGGGGGAAAGTTTATCGAAATGTACCTACTCAAGATTTTTTATTTGGTGCTATGGAAAATACAACAAGTACCATTTTTACCGACAGTTATCATCCTGATACAAGAGGCGCTTTAAATAGACCTTACGTTTCAATAAATGCTCATGAATTGGCGCATCAGTGGTTTGGCGATTTAATTACAGAAAGAAATCCTACCCATCATTGGCTTCATGAAAGTTTTGCTACACATTATTCAAAATGGTTTATGCTTAGTGCATACGGAACCGAAACCTATGATTGGATTCGAAAAGGAGAGCGCGACGCGGCATTTAGTGCTTCTATGAATAATGATTTACCCGTGGCGCATTCTCAAAGTGGAAGTGCAAGGCATTATCCAAAAGGAAGTTATGTTTTAGATATGATGCGTTGGGAACTAGGAAATGAAAATTATAGAAAAGTTATTCAAAATTATTTAAATAAGTATAAGCATTCCAATGTCGAATCCAACAATTTATATGAGTCTGTTTATGAAGTAGTTGGTCGAAATATAGATTGGTTTTTTGACCAGTGGATTTATAAAGGCGGTGAACCCAAAATACAAGTTTCGTATTCTAAAACAAATAGCAAAATTTTATTAACATTGCGTCAATTGCATAAAAAAAATGAAGTTATTAAGGCATTTCGTCTTCCATTAGATGTTCATATTTTGAATGAAAACCAAAATGAAATAATACATTCTATTATTTTTGATAAAGACAGTCAGACGTTTGAATTTGAAGTATCTGATGCATTTAAAATGCTAACTGTTGATCCAAATGCGAAGTTGCTTCGTAAATTTTCGTATGATTCCGAATTAAAAACGGAGTTTGATATTATAAAATATAGCAAATATCCGATGGCGCGTTTTGAAGCATTAGAACGTTTGAGAAACATAGAAGTTAAGGATAAAATTAATGAATATTTTGAACTTTATAAAACTGAAAATCAAAGACTTGTAAAGGTAGAATTATTACAACAGCTAAAAAATGCCGAAAATTCTGAAAACGTATCTGAAATGCTTTTAAAAGGTCTTAATGATTCGGACCATCATGTTAGAGAAGCCGCCATACGTTCGATATCTTTTGTAAATGAACCAATTAAAGAAGCTTTACAAAAATCTATAAATGATAGCTCATATTTTAATATTGAATATGCATTACAACAATATATTAAGTTTTTCCCTAAAGAAAAAGAATTTGCTTTATCTAAAATTGAGCATCTTCAAGGATTAAACCATAATTTAGAAATAGTATATCATGGAGAAATGTTGCAAATATTTAAAGAAAATAAGGAAAGTCAAAAACACAAAGAAGCTTTAATTCGATTAAAAGAATTAGCTTCTCCAAATTATGAATTTAGGACAAGATTAAAATCATTTGAATATTTAATTGCTTCAAATCAATTGGATGAAGAAGTAATTCATTCTTTAATTCAAGGTTCGCTTCATTTTCATTACGGTTTAAGTGGCAGATGTCGTGAATATTTAGAGTATTCAAAACGAACGGTACCTGCTTTTTTTGAAAAAGCCTTTTCTACTTTTACTTTTGAGAATGAAAAACAAAAATTAGATTTATTAAAGAAATTGTAAAAGATGAATATTAAGTATATTTCGGCGGTAGTATTTGTAGTAATCATTTCGATGATTGGATTGATTATATTACAAATTAAATGGATTAATGATGCTTTTAATTTGAGAAAGAATACGTTTGATCAATCCGTTTATTCTGCACTAAATGAATCGCTTTCAGAATATGAAAAATTCGCTACACTTTCTTTTTTTAATACCAATAATGAATATAAATTGGATTATGCACGACAAGAAAAAATTTATAAGTTAAATGATTCTAATGGCAATTTAAATGTTTTATATAATCTTGAAGATACCACTTCGGAGTTTTATAAAACGATTACAACGGAATTAAATATGCCTAAAAAATTGATTGACCAAATTGGGCAATCCGAAAAAGAGCGACTTCAAAAGCATTTTAAAGAATTTAACGACAAATGGCGGAATCAAGCTCGTCTTTTACTTTATGAAAGTATTTGTGTGGATGAGAAAATTAATGCCGATACGTTAAGAAATTTTATTATAAATAGCCTTGAAAGTCAAAATATTAAATCCAAATTTAAAATGACGCTTTTAGATGGAAATACCAAAGGTATTATTTATACAGATTATAATTCCATTAACAAAAATATTATTGATAATAGCTACAAATCAAGATTGTTTCCGGAAAGTATTTTTAATAATTATGCCATTTTATTAATTAATTTCCCAGATAAAAATAACGATATTTTTCAAAAAATGTACGGTCCATTTGCGGCTTCTTTTTCTTTTATATTATTAATTTTATTAGCGTTTTCGTTCACGATTTACATCATATTCAAACAAAAAAAATTGAGCGATATGAAAACCGATTTTATTAACAATATGACGCATGAATTAAAAACACCCGTAGCAACAATTGCTTTAGCAAGTAATATGCTTCGAAATGAAAAAATTCAAGAAAGTAAAGAGAAGTTAAATAAATATGCTATGATGATAAAAGAAGAGAATGAACGACTTTTAAATAATATTGAAAAAGTACTTCAAGCGGCAAGTCTAAAAAAATCAAAGATTAAATTAAAAATCACAAATATTGATGTCCATGCATTATTGATTGAAAAAATTGAAAATATACGTTTACTTTTGGCCGAAAATCAAGGAAACGTAATTTTAAATTTAAATGCAAGTTATTTTCATATTGAGGCTGATAAAATACATTTTATGAACATTATTAATAATTTGATTGAAAATTCAATTAAATACAAAAAAGAAAATGAAATGCTCGTTTTAAAAGTATCTACAAATAATATTGAAAATGGAATTCAAATTCATATTGAAGATAATGGAATTGGTATGCCCAAAGAAGTATTAGATCGTATTTTTGAAAAATTTTATAGAGTGCCTACAGGAAATATTCATAATGTAAAAGGTTTTGGTCTTGGACTAAACTACGTAAAAGAATTAACAGAAGGGCATCTAGGAAAAGTAACTGTTGATAGTGAACTCGGCAAAGGAAGCGTTTTTACTTTGACATTTCCACTTACTTATCTTGGAAGTCATTCAGAAATTTAAGATTAAATACATTAATTTAATAAAAAATTATTTTTATCTAAAAATAAATAATTTGTGAATCATAACCTATTGAAATGGTCTCAGGTAAAATTTTAGAAACCTCATTATGAAGTCCCATATGATGACTTATATGAATAAATACCGTTTTTTTTGCATTTATTTTTTTAGCAATTTCGATAGATTCTTCTAACGAAAAATGACTCGGATGTTTGTCAATTCTTAATGCATCTAAAATTAAAACATCTAAATTTTTTAAATCTTCAAAAACATTTTCTGGTATATCATTTACATCGGTTAAATAGGCTAAATTGCCAAAACGAAAACCCAAACAAGGCATTTTGCCATGCCAAATACCTAATGCTTTAATATCAGTAGTTTCAAATTGAAATGTTGTGTTTTCTTTAATCTCTATATATTTAGTTGAAGGCAATGAAGGATAATCGGAAGCTTCAAATACATAATAAAATTGTTTTTTTAATGCTTCGTATGAAAAATGATTGGTATATAATTTAATTGGTTTTTCTTGAGAAAAGTTAAAACCTCTAATATCGTCATATCCGCCAATATGATCAAAATGTGGATGCGTGATTAAAATGGCATCAATATTTTCAATTTGATTATTTAGCATTTGTTGACGAAAATCTGGACCAATATCAATAAGGAAATTCTTGCCTTCGTATTCAATATACGCGCTTGTTCGTAGTCTTTTGTTTTTAGGTTGTTCACTTTTACAAACGATACATTTGCAACCAACCATTGGAATTCCAACCGATGTACCTGTTCCTAATAAAGTGATTTTATTTGTATTCATCAAATGGAATGGTGTTTACATATTGATGCAATTCTATTATTTTTTGAAGCATTTTTTTACTTGCTTCCGTTTTTATAGGTTTAAAATTTGAAAGAATTTGAGGAATTAAATCTAGAATTTTATTAAATCGAACTTCAGGAGTAAAATACTTATTAATAACGATTACTTGTTTATCTTGTAAAATACAATACCCCGAATTAAAACTCCCTTTTTCATAACGAAGTTCATAGCCAGCTTCTTTAATAAGCTGTTCTAATTTTTTTAAATTATGTGTAGAAAAATTCAAAATAGTATAAATGAAAAACGCCTCAAATATAGTAAATCTATCTTGAGGCGTTTTATAATTTTTTTTTAAAAAATCCTAGTAGTATGTATTTCTTAAAACTCCAGATATATATTTAGCCAATCGAATTACTTGAGCGGTATAACCAAATTCATTATCATACCAAGCATAAATCGTAACGCTTTTTTTATCATCACTAATAATGGTAGCATTACTATCATATTCTAAGGCATGTGAATTACCAATTACATCCGTACTCACCAATTCGGTACTAACTGAATAATCAATTTGTTCAATTAAATCTCCAGAAGTAGCTGCTTTTTTAATAATTTCATTAAACGTATCTTTATCGGTCTCCTTATTTAAACGTAAAGCTAAAATTGCTAATGAAACGTTAGGAATAGGTACACGCACCGAGTTTGCTGTTAACTTACCTTTTAATTGTGGTAAAGCTTTTACTGCGGCACTTGCAGCGCCCGTTTCAGTAATTACCATATTCATTGGCGCCGAACGGCCTCTTCGTGTACTTTTATGAAAATTATCAACAAGGTTTTGATCATTTGTAAATGCATGAACCGTTTCAATATGACCATTTTGGATTCCATAAACTTCATCAACAACTTTTAAGATTGGAACAACCGCATTTGTAGTACAACTTGCTGCAGAAAAAATCTTTACTTCATTAATATCATAGTTTTTATGATTGACGCCATAAACAATATTTGGAACACTTCCTTTTGCTGGAGCGGTTAAAAGTACTTTATCAATTCCTCTTGATTTTAAATGTAGGCCTAATTGCTCTTCCGTTCGGAAAGCACCCGTACTATCTATTAATAAGGCATTATTGATTCCATATTTTGTATAATCAATATTAGCAGGATCAGATTCTGTAATGATTTTAATTTGCTGTCCATTTGTAATTAACAAACCATTTTCAACATCATATTTCACCGTACCTTTCATTTGCCCGTGTATACTGTCTTTTTTCAATAAGTAGGCTCTTTTAATTATTTCTTCATCATTCTTCATACGAATAACGATTGCTTTAAGACGTAGTTGTGTACCATTCTCTTCACTAATCATTCGAGCAACTAATCTACCTATTCGGCCAAATCCAAATAATACGACATCTTTTGGTTCTAATTTTTTGGAATTTTCAATAGAAAAATTACCAATTTTAGCATTCAAAAATGCTTCCATCGAATTATAATTGCTATTTTCATTTATCCATTCTTTAGCAAGCCTTCCTAAATCAATTTTTGATGGAGCAATATCCATATTTTGAACTGTTTGAGCTATTTTCAACGTAGTTGATACATCAATGGGTTGACCAGCAAACTGTATAGCATATTCGTGGATATTAATGATTTCAGTTACATTTTTATCGGATAACTTTCTGCGAAACAATACCAAATCAGTTTTTTTATCAAATTCTAATTTAGCACAAATATTTCCTAGTTCAAGTGCTTCTCTTTTTTGTTCTATCCAGTGATTTAAATTTTCTTCAAAATGTCCCATAATTTTATAATTTTATTTTAATTAATAATCAAAAAAGCCGAACCTAATTTTAAATTTGGTTCGGCTTAATTTTTTTAAATGTATATTTTTTTAAAATACATTACGTTAATTTATTCTGCAATTACTTCCAAAGGTATTTCAACGACTTCTTCTTTAGTAAGATTAATTAAGATGGTATAAGAACCAACCTCTTTAATATCTCCTTCTTTGATTGAAATTTTTCTTTTATCAATCTCAATACCTTTTGCTTTTAATTTTTCAGCAAGTTGAATAGCCTGAACCGATCCAAAAATCTTATTGTTACTTCCAACTTTAGCGCCAAATTCAATTTTTGTATCTTTTAATTGAGACATCATTGATTTTAATGCTTCTACTTGTTTAGCCTCAATTTTTTCTCTTCTTTTAAGACGCTCGTTTAATAATTTTTCGTTAGCTGCATTTTTAACAATTGCAAAACCTTTAGGTATTAAAAAATTTCTACCAAATCCAGGTTTAACTTTAACGATTTCATCAGCATAACCTAACTTATCTACGTCATTAATCAATATTACTTCCATGATTTATCTTTCTTTAGATTTTACAATATTTTATTTATATAAATCAGTTACATAAGGCATTAAAGCAATTTGACGTGCTCTTTTTACAGCTTGTGCAACCTTTCTTTGATATTTTAATGAATTACCAGTTAATCTTCTTGGCAATATTTTACCTTGTTCGTTTACAAAACGCATTAAAAAATCCGCATCTTTATAATCTATAAATTTAATGCCCATTTTTTTAAAACGACAATATTTTTTAGATTTTTGACCTAATTTTAAAGTAGTTAGGTATCTGATACTTTGATTTGCCTTACTCATTAGTTGCCTCCTCTTTATTTAAATTTTCTGATTTGTTACTTTTCTTTTTACCTAAATTTTGTCTTCTTTTATCTGCATATTCTACGCCATATTTATCCAATTTGATAGACATAAATCTTAAAATAGATTCATCACGCTTGTATTGAACTTCTAATTTAGCAATAGTTTCTGCAGGTGCCATAAAGTCAAATAAATGATAAACACCAGTGTTTTTCTTTTCAATGGTATAAGCTAATTTTTTTAGCCCCCAATGTTCATCAACTATGTTTTGTGCTCCATTAGATTCAAGCAAGTCACGGAAAGACTTTAACTTTGTTTTTACATCTTCGTCCGAGAGCACTGGAGTAAAGATGATTGTTGATTCATAACGATTCATTTTACGAAATTTTTTTAATGAATAAATAATTTAATTCGAATTTACGAATTTATTTGGAGGCGCAAAAGTAAGTATTTTTTTTTTAAATATTGATTTTTTTTAGAAATAACTAAAAAGTCCCCTTATTTTCTAACTGTTTCAAGATTTCTTTAAACCAAAAAGCATATTTTTCGGGTTTTTGATGAATTTCTTTTTTAATATCTTGAATCGTCTTCCATTCAACGGCTTGAACTTCTTCTAAGTTAAAAGGAACTTCACCATTAAAAGTTCCAAAAAAAACGGCATCTAATTCATGTTCGATAAGTCCAGAAGATTCATCATAGGCTTTATATATAAATTTGAATTTTTCTACTAAAGAAACGTTAATCCCCAATTCTTCATATACTCTTCGTTCTGCGGCATCCAAATAAGATTCATTTTTTCTTGGATGACTACAACATGAATTTGCCCAAACATGTGCCCAATGATATTTAGATGATGCCCGTTGCTGTATCAATAATTCATTATTTTTATTAAATATTAAAACACTGATTGCTCTATGAAGTAATCCTTTCTCATGTGCTGAAATTTTTTCTTCATAACCTAAAACTTCGTCATTTTCATTAACTAAAACTACTTCTTCCAATTTAATTTTTTAGCAAATTTATAAAGATTAAATTTAAATTATATATTAAAGTGTTTAAGATTTGTTCAAAATAGAATGAATGCTTAAATTACAATAAACTATTTTTGTAGTTTAATTTAATTTATTAAAATGTATCCAAAAATAGGAATTTTAGGTGGAGGACAGTTAGGGAGAATGTTGCAAGAAAAAGCTTTAGAATGGGGATTACAACTTTATTTTTTAGATCCGGATAAACATTGTAGTTGTTCTATTTTTAAAGATAGCTTAACCGTAGGAAGTTATAAAGATTTTAATAATGTAATGGATTTTGGAAATAAAATGGATGTTATTTCTATTGAAATCGAACATGTTAATATTGAAGCACTTGAAGTTTTAGAAAAAATGGGAAAACAAATTATTCCTAATGTTAATACTTTAAAAATAATACAAAATAAAGCATTACAAAAAAACATGTATGCTAAAAATGAAATTCCAACATCCGATTTTCATATTTTAGAATCGCATCTGGATGTTAAATCCTATTTATCCTTTCTTCCAGCGTTTCAAAAAACACAAAAAGATGGTTATGACGGAAAAGGCGTTCAATATCTTACTGAAGACACATTACATTTAGCTTTAGAAGCGCCGTCAATACTCGAAAAACCAGTAGATTTAGAAAAAGAACTGGCTATAACTTTTGTTAAAAGTTCCGACGGTTCGGTTGTTTTTTATCCGATATGCGAAATGGTTTTTGACCCTATTTTAAATTTAGTACAATATTTAATTGCTCCTGCTACAATTTCAAACGATATTGCTTTAAACGTTCAAGAAATTGCACTAAAGGTGTCTGAAGTTATTGATAGTATCGGTGTTTTTAGCATCGAGTTTTTTTTAACCAAAGAAGGTGACGTTTTGGTAAATGAAATGGCTCCAAGAGCTCACAATTCCGCGCATTACACTATCGAAGCCTGCAATATTTCTCAATTTGACGCTCAATTGCGAACATTTTTAAACTACCCTATTCCAAATATCAAGTTAAATGGTTTTTCGAGTATGATAAATTTAATTGGTGACGAAGATACCTCTGGAATTCCTAATTTAGTAGGAGTCAATGATATTATGATAGAAAATGCTTATTTACATTTATATGGTAAAAGTCAAACGAAACCGGGAAGAAAAATGGGACATCTTACTATTTTGGATGATAATTACGAAAAATTAGTTTTAAAAACTAAAAACATATTATCGCAAGTAAAAATAGTAGGAGATCATCAAATAACATAATTTAGTAAACTATTTGTCTCAAATTTTGTCAAGTACATTAAATAAGGTCTAAAATGCGCATTTTAATAAATATAATTTTAATAACAATTTCATTATCTTTATTTGGTCAACCAAAACCAATAAAGCCTATTGTTCTTTCAGAAAATGATCCTGAAGCTGAAAAGATTTTGAATTCATTTAATTCAAAATATCAAAAATTA
>JBIPPB010000048.1:0-16066 GCA_044368655.1 Chitinophagales bacterium
TTTGCAATAACATACGCTAAGTTATTAAGCGAAAATTTTAGTTTTACATCTTCCGTTTCGGAAACAAAACGAGATCCATTTCCAAACAATATATAATCTGTTCCGGTATTGTTTACTTGAATATTAGGCGTAATACTAAATTCGGATCTTGAAAACATACCTATTGCAGCAGGGTTAGTACTTAAAGCAGAAACTTCGGCACCTACACTTCCCATGACACCTCCAGAACCGACGAAACGAGCCGTTCCCATTAATCTATTTAGTCCCATTTCCGTTCCAATGTAATCATACTGGGCGTTGATTAAAAAATAAGCTACTGTAAATATTATTGATAATATTATTTTCATCTGTTTCATTTTAAACGTTGTTCATTCTTATTTCAATTTCTAAATAATTAAAACCGACCTGTTTTGCCTCCATTATTTCCATTTCGAGCACCGCCTCCTGATCGAGAACCTCCGCCAACATTGCCGCCAGAATTTGAACCGCTATTTCCACCTCCTCCAAAAGTTGGTCTACTTGGCGAAGGACTAGAGTTGTTGTTTCTATTATTATCAATAGGAGATGAGAATCTAGTATTTTGCTCTCGATTTCTTCCAGGGTTTCCAAAAAATGGTTGAGACGGTTCCGAAACGGGTCTACTTGGCGAAGGACGGTACGTTTCGTCATATCTTCCAAAGCCTCTTGGATTATCTGTTCTAGGCCTTGGTGCTGGGGCAGGATTTTGATTTCCGCCCCAGTTATTTCCGTAATTTGGTCTTGGATTTCGCCACCCCCAATTATTATTCCATGAATTAAAGCCCCATCCAGAATTCCAACCCATATAAGGATTATGTCCCCAAGAATTCCAACCCATATAAGGATTTACAAAAGCCATTTGATACGGATTACCAAAGCCCATCATCATCGGATTATGCCATGTATTAAACGAATTAAAACTATTAAATGCCCATGGGTCATAAAAATTATTAAATCCAAAGCCCATATTATTGAATCCATATGGCATCATATGCATATTCCCAAATCCCATTCCAAAAGAAAGCGTTTGTGGCGCATACATTCTTCTTAAACGATTGGAATACATACCATCAACATATCCTTGTTCATAGGCGTCTATGTTATTTTCATTATAATCATAAATTCCGGTATTTCGACTTTGATTAAATGAAGAAGAAACATTGGATTGAACTCTTACTCTTCTTGCTTGAGGTGGATCATATACGTCATCCTGCGCATTAGAAACAAAAGAAGTAAATACCATCAAAAATAAAATAAATACATTTTTCATAATCCGAAATTTTATTGTTAAAAATACAGTGTTTTTTTTAAACGCTCTTTTGTAATTTAGATGTAAATTTAATAAAAATGTTTAAGCCAAATTTAAATTTAACAATTCTTTACAAGATAACCAAGAAATGCACTATTTTTTATTGGAATTGCTAAACAAATAGAGTAACAAAAAAGTAATTGTTCCATTTAATAATAAAACTAAATTACCTAGCTGAAAATTAGAATTGGATATAAAATTTTGAAAAATAATTGAAATATTTTCATCTATAATCCAAGTTAAAATGGGCGCTGCTATTCCAATAATAGGTATCCAAAAATCATTTATTTTTCTTTTTAACCAAATTCCAAAGAAAAACAAACCTAAAAGTGGCCCGTAGGTATAACCTGCTATTTTAAGGACTAAGTCAATTATTGTAGTTTGCTGCAATGAATTAATTATCAGAATCAAAAATAATAATATTAAAGCGAACAATAAATGCAACAATCTTCTTAACGTTTTGTTATCTTCTGAAGGATTTAATTTTAAAAAATCTACATAATACGACGTTGTAAGCGTGGTTAAAACACTATCAGCACTACTAAAAGTAGCGGCCGCTAATCCAACTATAAATGAAATTGATGCGCCAACACCTAAGTATTTTAAAGCTAAGGTAGGAAAAACACGATCCGTAAATACCGTTCCATCATTTTTAAGAGGCAATTCAATTTGCAATAAATCAGCATAATAGAATAACAGTGCCCCTAGTGATAAAAAAATGAGGTTTGTAATAACCATCACTACACTAAACCAAAAAATATTTTTTTGCGAATCCTTTAATGTTTTGACACTTAAATTTTTCTGCATCATATTTTGATCTAAACCGGTCATCGCTACTGCTATGAAAATGCCGCCTAGAAATTGTTTAAAGAAATTATTTTTATGCATCCAATCCCATTCAAATAATTGACTTAAAGGACTTTGATATACAATCTTAGGAACATCATACCACGAAATATCAAGCTGATTTACAATTGAAATAATTGAAAAAACAACTCCAAAAATCAACATTAAGGATTGGAACATATCGGTCCAAACTAGCGTTTTTATACCCCCTTTAACGGTATATATCCATATCAAAAAAATTATCGTTAAAACAGTGATCCAAAATGGAATATGTAGAGCATCAAAAATGAAAATTTGAAAAACCGTGGCCGCTAAAAAAAGTCTTGCTGCCGAACCCAAAAGTCTTGATAATAAAAAATAAAAAGCGCCAACATATTGCGCCTTCTGACCAAAACGGGAATTTAAATAACTATAAATCGAAGTTAATTCTAATTTATAATATAAGGGCAATAAAACTGACAATATGATTAAATAGCCAAAAAAATAACCTAAAACCAATTGAAAATATCCAAAATGAGCCAATAAAACAGCACCAGGAACAGAGATAAACGTAACACCACTAAGTGAATCGCCTAGCATTCCAAAAGCCACTACATACCATGGACTTTCTTTATTTCCATCAAAATAGCTATTTGAATTGGCTTTTAACGATGTAAAATAGCTTATCGATAAGAGTATCAAAAAATATATAAAAACACATAAAATTATGATACTCGTTTCCATAAAAATTAGAATGGGTTAATTAAGCATCCTTCTTTTTAGTTGCTTTCGCTTTTTTAGGAGCGACTTCATTCGTTTCCGTTGCGTCTTTTTCAACTTTAGATTTTGTTTTTTTAATCTCTTTAGTTGTTTCAGTTTGTGCTTCTGCATCAACGTTTTCTTCTAAAGAAATCAAACCTTTTGAATCCAAAACCGAAAACATTTTTATAATTTTCACGATATCGCTTGTGTATACCTTTTCATCATCATATTCAGGTAAAACTACTTCAAAAAAAGATCGCAGTTCATTTCCATTTGCTTTTACACTTGGAAGTGGATTTTTTGAAATATTATTTTTAATACTTTTAAAAACCTCATACAATTCAATTGGTTCGTTTTTCGTATAAATTGTAATATTTTCTAATGGCGTAAAAGTATGCATTCTACTGCTTGCAAATGATGTTGAATCATCAACTATTGATTTGATAATCAAACCATCATTTCTTTTTTTGTGCATTATATAAAGGCCACTTTTATTTGAAACTGAGATAATTTCTTTGTAGTTCATTGGATATTTTAATTTATAATGATTGGCAAAAATAGATATTTTTTATAAAATAAAGCAATTAATATTCTTCAACATTCCTCAACTATCTAAATAAATTTAAATTGGATCGATACGTTTTTAATTGACCGTTTTGAAAATATTCAAAAATGACGAGATAGACACCTTCGGGCTGCAGTTCATCCTTATAGATTCCATCCCATGATGGAAAATCACCATAATATTTATATACCATTTCTCCAAGACGATTAAAAATAGTCATCGAAATCCATGAAATATCTTTTTGACGCTGTGGCCTGAATACATCATTTCTAAAATCTCCATTTGGTGAAAATGCTGTTGGTAATGAAAAAAACGGATCTCTTTCTTGAGGATTGATAAAAATAGAATCGACATAGCTGCATAAATCTATATTTAATGTCGTTAGTTTATACCACGAGGGCGTTTCGGCTATTATTGAAATCGATTTATTTGTATCATTTTTATAATTCCATAAATATGAATTAGCCGATAAAGCAGCACTTAATGTTATTTTATCTCCAATATAATAAGGAGGCTTACTTGTTGCAATTATTTGATTTGGAATTGTTTCATTTATTTTAATTTGATAGGTTATAACCTGACTATCACAATTAGCAATTTGACGAAAAGGAATATTCACTATAAAATTCGTATCTTTATAAAAGATTTGATTACCAATTTGAAAAGAATCACATGCATTGACTTCAATTGGTTTTAGGTTGGATGTTTTATACAATTTCAAAGGTATTTTTTGATACAAGCTATCACAATTAAAAATAGATCGCAACGTATCAATAATCGTTGTGGACTCTTGATATTCAACACCTTTATACGTATAACGTTGACAAGATGAAACCAAAGGAAGCGTTCGTTCAATAGGAACTACGGTATCAATGTTTAGTCGATAAATAGAATCACATTTTTTACCTATATTTACAATATGCTGATAGGTTCCGGGGAGATGTATTTTTTGTCCATAAAAAAGAACGGTATCACCTGAAACAATACATTTTGTATTAACAGTTATGGAACTTTTATTTATTTTAATAAAAACTTTTTGGTACAATGAATCACAATTTGAATTTAAAAATTTGAGTGTATCAACCCATTGCGTATCCTTAAGATATGTAAATCCTTGATATAAAACACTTGCACAAGAATCTATATTTAATTCTCTTTCAGTTGGCGCATTATTAAAATTTCTAACTGTTAAGAACGTAGAATCTTTACAATTTTCAATTTGATAATTCAACTTCAAAATTACAGGTTGTGAAACATTTAAAAAAGAATCCATATTTCCATTTTGCCATAGATAACTTTTACTACCTATAGGTAAGTTATACATTGGTTTCGCTTCAAAACGATTGGTTAAATTACCACAAAGTGGCGTATCTCCAATAATTTTGACATCGGGGCAATGAATCAATACTTTTATCGTATTACTAATTGCATTTGGACTGGAGTTTGGGCAACTAAAACTATTAGGATGATTCTTAAAAATTGCTTTTATATAAATGGTATCATATCCACAAATATTAAAACGAGTGTCATTTTGAGATTTATCTTTTATTAAAAAATCAATTGGAGGCACCACAATATCCAAAGGAGAAAAACTTGTTAAAGGACCTTCGCAAGGATTTAATGTATTTCTTTGAACACCTCCGTTGGCTACGGAAGCAATTCCTGAACCATGACGCGTAGCAAAAACACCGTCTTGAATTGCCATATTTGTTCGATTCCACTTAAAAGCATCTCTACAAACACAATTGGATAGGCTTAATACGACACTATCGGTATTACTACTTTCTGCATTTCCATAGGCACCAATGGTTCTTTTACAATTAGATTGCATCACATAAAGCGTACTTCCAGTAGCACAAAAATTTGAAAAATCATAGGTTTGTGTCACATTATTGCTATGAAATAAAAAAACAGATACATTTGCTGGTATTGTATCATTTGGACCAATTGGTATCACATTGGAAGAATCACAAAATAAATTACTTTTTATTCTTGTTAATAAATCGTTTGTAGGATTTTGAAGCCCACAAGCATTAAATCCAAAATTAATATGAGCATCTTGGCCTGAGTTATTTTGATTGTATTTGATTTGTAAATGATTTGCAAAAAATCCTGAACCAGAATTAAAAATCATAAATTCATTATCACTTTCTTGCCCAGAACCATTACAAGCATTAATAAATATTGCTTGAACAATAGGACAAACTTCACATGGATTTGATGCTAATTTTACATTAACTGGAGCTGTAGCAAATAAATTACCTTGACTATTATATGGATTAAAATTTGCAATAGTATCCCAATACAAAGCGACACTGTCAATTAATAAAGTATTTCTGACATCGATATTAAAGCGCATCGAATCCGAACTACAAAATATCGATGTAGAAACTTTATTATTAAGTTTTAATGAATCAATAGTAGGGCATTGAGCATAAATGTTTTCAATTGAATATGAAAACAAAAGTATTAGAATTAAAAAGTATTTTTTTTTTAAGTTTGCTCTCATGTGCAAACGTCTATTTTACAACCTGAAATTGCTTTGATATTTTACTATTATTACCTTCTATAACTAAAATATAATTTCCATTATTTAATCTTTGAATGTCTATACCTTCTGTTTTAGATTTTGAGACATTTACTTTTCCGTTTAAAATCAACTTACCTTCAATATTTGTAATTTGGTAACTAATTTTTTGGCTCAATGGATTTTCTACATCAAATAATAACTTAGTGGAAGATGGATTTGGGAAAATATTTAAACTTGAAGAAGAATTCTTATCCTCGATCGAATTAACGATTTTTGGAGCTTCTTTATAATCATAATCTGACATTGGGAAATACTCACCAAATACTTTTTTGGTTGTAAATTGATGCATTATCATTCCTCCAAAATCAGGATTAAAGGTTCGAAGAACACCATTTCCTACCGCATTTAAAATACGAATGGTTCCTGGTGTTATATTTTGATTTTGACTCACAAAAAATCGAAGACCATCACCACATGCATACGGAACTAAAAAATCGGTTAATACCATTTTATAACATCCTTCTGGTACATTTATTTCTTCAGAATATGTTTTAGCGTCGCCTGTGTATGACTTTTCAAAAATTGGAGTATTTAATTCATCATAAACCGTTAGTTTATTTTGAGATTGTGCGCCACCACTTGTCAATCTAATTTCAATTTTTATTTTTTCCGTATTATAAAAGGCCGGTAATTTAAATGAACGCTTTAAGGTATCATTATTTAGTATTCTATTATATTGACTTTTTTGCAAAGAAGCATAAAAAACAGGTTTTGAAGTATCTATACCATACCATGGAAATGCTTTCATTTCAACATCTATAGACTGATATGGCTCCAGACTTCCTTTCCATACAAATGTAGTTTTCTTTTGTTCATCTACCCAATAATCAATATAGGCTTCTTTTGCAACTTTACTGCCTAAATTTTTTAACCGAACTTTAGGATTTTGACACATGGAATTGCTCAAAAAATAATTTGGATCACTATTTGGTGCAATAATTTCTTCAAGTTGCAAGTCATATTCTGGCATTTTTTCATACGTAATTACATGTCCACTAATAATATAATTTGCTCTTGGTGCAGCAGTTAAACCTTCCATGTCTGACATATAAATGTCTACTACATTACTATCATTTGGTTTTAAAAAAGGAGTTATATCAATTTCTTCATCTTGAATTTTCTCACCTGGACACCAATTTGCTCTACTAAATATCCAAGTCCCACTTTGAGGTTGAATGTAGGTTTTATCACAATCTTCACGCCATAATCTTTTAGACATAACGATTTGATTATTTACCATGATGTGATAGGTAATTGGTTTGAACTCTCCATCCGCATCGTGTCCTGTTATAATATTTCTATATTTAGCAGCCGTTTCGTTTGGCTGTAATTTAAATCTAAATTCTGGTGTAATTGCTCTAAAAGAATCTTCATCTTTAAATACAAATGAGCGATTATAAGCATTAAGAACTCGTTTAGGCATTAAAGGATTTTCAGCTTTATAAAGATATAATTTGACATTCATGTTAAAACCAAATTTACCTTGATCATCCCAACCACCGGTAAGCGCAACAAACCCAAAACTATCTTTCATAATTGGTAAAAAATCGGTAACATCATAAACATAAGGATGACGCCATTTAGGATTAAAACCATTCGTACTCATACGCATATAACTACTATATGGCGTTATTAATCGACCAACTTCATAGTTTGTAGATTTTTGATAATATCTAAATTCTTTTGTTGTATCGGTACCACTGATTACATTCTTTTCGAATACACTGTCCATTCCAGGCTGCGGTAATCCAAAAAAGCCTCTAAATGTATAATCCCATGCACAACAACCGTAGGAAGCACAACCTAGCTCAACGACTAAAACAGCTTTAGAATATTTTGAAATATCACTAATTTTTGTGAAATTTTTATGCCATTCTACGCCTTTAAATTGCTGAATATCATAATTATCATAAAAAGTAACTATTTTATCTGGAGTTTGCGCAAATATTGAACCCGAAACAAAAAATAAAAAAGTAAAAATTGATAAAATATTTTTCATAAAATATAATTTATTGCAAATATACAATTATTAAAAAAAAACTAAAAAATAAAAATAATTAAGAAATTATTCTAAAACTAAAATTTCTACCCTGCGATTTTTTTGTCTATTTTTTTCATCATTATTAGGGGCCAACGGATTTTCAAAGTTATTTCCAATATAATTAATTCGTTGATCTTCCACTCCAGACTTAACTAACAATTCTTTAACAGCTTTGGCTCTTCGTTCGCTTAGTTTTTGATTTAATTCTACAGAACCTACATTATCAGTATAACCTAAAATATGAACGCGATAGGTTTTATTTTTGGTTAAATAATGTGCTAAAGCTCTAATATCAATATGACTGCTATCTGGTATAATATCTCTATTAGAATCAAAATTTATATTTGTAATTTCAAATTCTTCTTCAATTTGTGCCGGCGAATCAATTTTAATTGGATTGATTACTTTATATCGAAACATCGTTTCAAAATCTATCTCATTTCTTCGATCAGCATATTCTTTAAACTGTGGTGCATTTTTATTTTTCTTTGCTGAAAATGAACCTTTTTCAATAAAAACACCAC
Source organism: Chitinophagales bacterium (assembly GCA_044368655.1). Classification (GTDB taxonomy): domain Bacteria; phylum Bacteroidota; class Bacteroidia; order Chitinophagales; family JADJOU01; genus CHPMRC01. Next base: position 8,635 of record JBIPPB010000048.1, read on the forward strand.
TATCAAACATCGGATCGCCTACATCTCCTAAAGCAATTTTCATGTGATATACTTTATAAGGCTCTAAAAAAATGGAAGCGGTGAGTGGTTTTGTTAAACCATCAAATTCAAACTCATTAAACAAAAATGTATTTAACTTTTTACGTTCTTCCGTATTTACTTTAAAATCCTTGTTTTTTGAGCCAAACAATTTATCAATAAAACTCTTTATAAATGGCTTCCGAGGTTCAAACTCATCGATTTCTTTTTTTAAATTAAAATTTTCAAAACAATTATTATTGACAAATAAATGACTATTTTTGACATGATTTATATTATTTACGGTAACAGGGAGTAGTGATTCAGGTAGAATCGCAATATTTTTAGAAAAATTCCCGTCACCAGTAACTACAAAACCAAAAACGTCATTAAATCTAGAACCAACATACTCCTTATACTCTTCGGACGCAAAAAAGTAATTAAATGTAATATGATTTTCTAAAGGGATAAAATCAAATTCTAAAATAACTTGATCCGCTACTCGACCTTTTGCCAATTGATTCAAATCGCGATCCGACCGAAATCGATAGTTGTTATCCCAAGCTAAACCACTTGTGCCGGGGGTTTTATTTTGCCCCTGAATTGTAAATACATCGCCAGTACTCAAAACCAAACCTTCTTTAAAACCAAATACGTTCGTATCTACTTTAAAAGCACCAATGGCCGTCCTTAAACCACGAAGTTTTACATTATTGATTTTAATATTTTCATTTTGCTCCATCAAAAATTTGATGTAATCTATCGGACTTCTAGACGTATCTATTTTAAAACGATGCGATGCTTTTTGAGAAAAACTATTAAATGTAGAAAAAAGTACAAAAAGTATTAAATATAAATATCTGTTTATCATTCGTTTATACAGCCACATCAGCTTTAATTTTTGGATGGTGTTGGTAATCTATTAATTCAATATCTTCATATGTAAAATCAAACAAATCATTGACGTTTCGTTTAAATTGTATTTGTGGCAAAGGATAAAACGTGCGAGTTAATTGCAATTGCGCTTGATCAAAATGATTGGAATATAAATGTGCATCGCCAAGCGTATGAACAAAAGTTCCTACTTCATAACCCAAAACATGGGCCATCATATGCGTAAGCAACGCATACGAAGCAATATTGAATGGAACACCCAAAAAAACATCCGCACTTCTTTGATACAATTGACAACTTAATGTATTATTAGCTACATAAAATTGAAATAAACAATGACAAGGCGGAAGCGCCATTTTATCTATCTCTGAAGGATTCCAAGCGGAAACAATATGCCTTCTTGAATCTGGATTGTTTTTTAAACTATGCATCACATCACGAATTTGGTCAACTGAAAAGCCTTCTGAACCAATCCAATTTCGCCATTGTTTACCGTAAACAAAACCTAAATCGCCATTTTTTTTTGCAAACGCTTCATCATCTTTGATTTTCTGAACAAATTCTTTGATAGTCTCTCCTTGATAATCCGAGCTATTTTGATATGCCTTAAAAGGCCATTCATCCCAAATACGAACATTATTTAATGCCAAATATCGAATATTAGTATCTCCTTTTAGAAACCAAATTAACTCATGAACAACAGACTTAAAATGCACTTCTTTAGTTGTAATCAAAGGAAATCCTTTTTGTAAATCAAATCGCATTTGATAACCAAAAATACTTTTTGTTCCTGTACCGGTTCGATCCGACTTATCCGTACCTTGATGTAATATTTCTTGAAGCAACTGATGATAAACTTCCATTCCTTTTATTTAATGTTGACAAATTTAATAAAAAGTATTTATTGGCATTGAAATTTTTGAGATTTAAACTTTTTAAAACTCGTTTTTAATTTGACGTAGCAAAAAAATATGTATTTTTGTAGCATGAAGCGAATATTCAATCAAAATCCTATACTATCTATAATCCTCATCTCGGGATTATTTTTTATTCCTTTTTTGGGAAAAGTTCATTTATTTGACTGGGATGAAGTCAATTTTGCGGAAATATCTAGAGAAATGATTGCGAGCAATAATTATATGCAACCACAAATCAATTACATGCCTTTCTACGAAAAACCGCCCCTTTTTATGTGGATGCAGGTACTTTCGATGAAGGTATTTGGGATCAATGAATTTGCTGCGCGTTTCCCCAATGCTATTTTTGGAATTATTGTACTTTGTAGTCTATTTGTTATTGGGAAAAGGCACTTTTCTACTCGCATGGCATGGTTTTGGGTACTGAGTATGGGCGCTTCGCTCACGCCCCATTTTTATTTCAAAACAGGATTAATCGACCCCGTTTTTAATTTTTTTATTTTCCATGCCATCTATAGTTTTTGCTATTTATTTATTTGGAAAGAAAATTCGACACGTCAGAATATTCTTCAAACCTTTCTTTCGGCACTTTTTACCGCACTCGCCGTTATGACCAAAGGACCTGTGGCGATTATACTCATTGTAGGCACTTTGGGCTTTGCGTGGATTTTGCTCAAATTCAAAAATCTTCCAAACATAGGCTACACCATACTTTGGATTCCTATGGTGTGGTTTTTAAGTGGACTGTGGTTTGCTTATGAAACCCACCTTCACGGAAGCAAGTATATGAATGAGTTCATTACTTATCAAATCCGACTTTTTCAGACAGAAGATGCCAAACATGGCGGCACGATACTTTTTCATCCTATAGCTTTGCTTTTAGGATGCTTTCCCGCCAGTATATTTATGTGGAGTGCCTTCAAAAAAAATATTCCTTTGACCTCGCAGTTCAATACCATTTTGTATAAAGTAATGTTATCCTGCTTTATTGTTGTATTGGTCGTATTTAGTTTGGTTCAAACGAAGATTATTCACTATTCTTCTATGGATTATTATCCTATGACCTTTTTCTCGGCCTTGGGGCTAGCTTATTTGACAAAAGAATCCTTATCTTTTCATAAAATACAAGTTTTTTTATTGGGATTTATCGGATGTATCTGGAGCATTGCTTTGATATTCACGCCATTTGCGGGTCTTAATATAGAAAAAATCAAACCTTTCATTCATGATGCCAATTTTCTAAACCAACTAGAAACACCTATAGAATGGAATGCATGGGCAAGTTTGTTTGGTATTATTTTTGCAGGAATCTATTTCTACGGATTATTTCTTTTAAGAAAAAAACAAATTCAAAAGGCTGTAATCTTACTTTTTGTAGCTTGTGTATTATGTATCCAAACCGTAATGCTGTATTATATTCCTCGTATCGAAAAAATGGTACAGGGCGCATTAATCGAATTTTGTCAAGAACATAAAACCGAAGATGCCAATCAGTGTGCGTTGTATATGAAAAGCTATGCGATGTTTTATTATTCCGAACGAAAACCATTTCAGAATGTAGAAGATACGTTTAAGCATACACATTACTTAACACATTCTCTTAAAAAAGATTGCTATTTCTTTATGCGTACTATAGATACAGCTAAATTAAATCATAATAGTTGTACTAAAATGTTTAAACTCTATAATAAAAATGGGTTTACGTTCTATAAAAGGGAAAAATAATATATCTCAACGAAAAACTAGTAAGATTCAAGCTAATTTTATTATTTTTGTAAATTAATATATAAATTATAATTACAAAATGGATAAGAATCAATATTCCGAAGAAATCGATTTGAAACAATTGGCGAAAAAAGTTATTAAAATTTCTAGCAATAGAAAAAAAACACTTACGTTATTATTTATTTTGATTATGGGACTGAGTCTTGCCTATTTTATCAAAGTAATGGTAAAGCCAAGTTATAAGAGTGAAGTCGTACTCAAAAGTAAATACGTAAGAAAAGATCAATTGGAAAATATTGTTCAAAAATATAATACGGCTATTCAAGAAGAAGATACCTTTATATCTCAAAAACTGTACAATGTATTTACAAAATGTCACATTGTCAAACTTGAAATTGCTGAAATTAAACCAGATATCACAAGTCCCGACAAGGATGATAAAACTAAATATTACAAACTAATTTCTTACCATAGTCAAAAACCTAGCCATGTTGAAATAGAAGATATAACATTTGTAATAAACCAAATAAAGGAAATCGCAAGTAAGGACAATGATATCATTGAAGGTAAAAAAAGAACCGAAAACGCAATTGCTGAGATTGACTCTCTAGTCAATGTGGCATTTGAAGCGGGAAATTCCTTCAAAGACAAAATGAATATGCCAGGTAATATGATGGTGATGAATGACCTGTATAAAAGCTTAAATGACATTTTAGCGCGTAAAACAACATTAAAATTAGAGCTTAGTGGATATCAAACCGAAAACGTAATTTTTAAAGCATCTCCATTGGTTCTTAATAAAAAAATTACGATGCCCACTATAATATTTGTTATAGGTTTCGCCATATGGTTTTTGATTTGTTCTATGTGGATCGCAGGAGTTTTGATTTTTGGGGATGACGAATAACGTTATTTTATATTAATATTTAAACTTGTTAATTTTTATTCAAGTTCAAATTATACTCAAGGTTAATATTTATTTGGGGCTAATTATACATACCGTTCTTGGGGTCGATAAACATTTTTGATTGGGATAAAAGATTTAGCTTTTCGATTTCCTTATAGATTGTTGGGAATAATAGTTATGGTTTCTCAAATTTTATTGGATCAAAAAAGAAAAATTAACAATTTGTTTATATAGCAACGAACGACCATTGTCAAATGATACTTCAAAAAATCATACCTAAATATAACCTGGACAAATAGATAAAGATGTGTATGTAAATTCTAAGTCACAATAAAGTGATTAAAAAAAATATCCTTTAAATGATATTAAAATGATTTTACAAAAAAAATGGATTTGTTTTTTTTAGACCTAAGAAACAATTTTCTTTAAAGTCAATAGAATTATCCTAAAATATTGATAAACAGTAGGATTTTGAATAAATTGCTTATTCAGTTCTATTTTTTTTGGCATTATATGTTCTATGTAATATAATTCTGGCTGTTCTTGTTTTTCGAGCAATTCATTTTCATTAGAAAATTCTATGGAAGCTAGATCTGTCATTCCTGGTTTTACGTATAAAACTATTTGTTGAGATTCAGAATACAAATCTACATATTTTTTAACTTCTGGTCTAGGTCCGACTAAAGACATTTCACCTTTTAACACATTAATCAACTGAGGCAATTCATCTATTTTAAATTTCCTAATAAAGTGGCCTATTTTAGTAATTCTAGAATCATTCATCCCAACAGTTAGTAAGCCGGACTTATCACTATTTACAGCCATAGATCTAAATTTAAAAAGTTGAAACGAAACTTTATTTTTACCAATTCGTTCTTGTTTATAAAAAACACCACCTTTAGACTCAAATTTTATTAAAATAGAAATAATAAAAAAAACTGGAGAAAGAAAAATTAATCCAAAAAAAGAAAATATTAAGTCAATAAATCTTATCATTTTTATAATATATTGGAAGAATTAGCAATAGAAATAACATCATTATAACTACTAACCACTGCATTTACAACTTCTAGTACCATTTCATCCGTCATAGAATAGAATATAGGAAGAGAAATCTCATTTTCCCACAATGCGCGTGACATGGGATAGTCCACTAATGAATATCCTCTAGATTTATATGCGGTTAATAGAGGTAAGGGTTTGTAATGCACATTTACACTTACATTTTTGTCAAATATTTTTTGTATTATATCATTTCGTTGTTCTATAGTAATACCTTCAACCCTCAATAGATATAAATGATATGAAGACTCTCTATTCTCGTCTTTAGATATGGGTATTATTGCCCATTTATTTTTTGAGAGTAACTGATTATATTTTTCTACGATTTCTCTTCTTCTAATTAAAGTATCATTATCATATCGAGATAACTCTATAAGTCCTATACTTGCTAATATATCTGTCATATTGCATTTATAACCCGCATCAATTACATCATATTCCCATGATCCTTTTTGAGTTTTAGCCAATGCATCTTTGTTTTGGCCATGAAGCGAATACGTATTAAGTTCTGAATACAATTCCGTATTATTAAAAGGAGAAGGAAGATTCATAGCGATAGCTCCACCTTCAGCGGTCGTTAGATTTTTCACTGCATGAAATGAAAATACTGTAAAATCACATTGATTACCGACTTTTTTTCCTTTATAGAATGCCCCAAATGAATGTGCAGCATCATTAAGTACCATAATTCTGCCTAATTTATTTTGTCTTTCTGTATTGGGTGTAAATTGTTTTTTAATTTCCACTTCATTTACTAAAGACATAATTGCATCATAATCCACAGGAAGTCCTGCAACGTCTACAGGAATAATCGCTTTAGTTCTAGGAGTAATTGCTTTTTTGATCTTATCGAGATTGATAGTAAAATCTTCATTTACATCTACCATTATTACTTTTGCTCCACAATGAACTACTATATTGGCAGTAGCACAATACGTATAAGCAGGGACGATGACTTCATCCCCTTTCTGAATTCCGAACCAATGCAAAAGCATTTCAGCACCAGCTGTCCAGCTATTTATCGCTAATACTTTTTCTACACCACAATATGCTGCCAATTGTCTTTCAAATTCCTTAGTTCTTGGCCCTGTGGTAATCCAACCACTTTTAAGTGAAGCAATTACTTCGTCTATAATTTTATCGTCTATACGAGGTGGGGAGAAGGGGATCATATTATTTTATATTTTTTTTGAGATATAATGTTTCTTTTTTATCTATTTCAATTTCAAAACCATTATTTAAATAAAATTTAATAGCTCTAGCATTATCTTTTCTAACTGACAATCCATATGTTAAAATACTCCGTTCTATTAAAATATCTTCAAATTTAGTGAGCAAAATATTTCCAATTCCTTTTGATTGAATTTTGTTGTCGACTGCAATTGAAAGTAATCTATATTCTGTTGTGTTGACGTGATTTTTAGAAAAAAATGCTATTAAAATAGCTTTAAGTTTTTCAATAAAAAAAACAGGATTTAAAACTAAAAGAAGACTTAAATAGAATTTATTTAACTTTTTAAATTCCTTTACCCCCAAGCTAACATTTTTACCAGAAACAATAAAACCAAGAGGAATGCCATTTGAATATATCATTATTGATAAGTCAGAGTAATAAATTAATAATTTATAATATTGATTTAGTTTTTCATCTGAAAACAAAGAAGTAAAATGCTCTTTTGAATAAGCAGCATGATGAATTTTTGTAAAATAATTTAAGATTTTATCAATATCTTCAGTACTTTTCGAAAGAATTTTGAAATCTAATTTTTCCATATTTTATCTAGATAAAGATTTGTGTTTATTTGAAGGCTTTTTATTTAATATAATAAAATCAATTAATCCATTCCAATAACCCAACCCATAACCAATATGTAAAATTAAAAATGTGAACATTGAATAGAAGAATCCT
>JBIPPB010000113.1:0-4626 GCA_044368655.1 Chitinophagales bacterium
TTTGCTATTCCTCTTCCCGAAGATTTGAATCCATCTATATAATTTTTAGTGATTTTATGATAGCTATAAGAACAAGGAATATCATTCATATCACAGCATAATAAAATATTTTTGGAGTTGGATTGTTTTAAATAATTCAAAACAATATCCGTTTGTTCCGCTCTTTGTGGATACGAAGACCATATTTTTTTGAAAATTAATTTTGCTTGATGATACTTTGCATTCATTTGGTTTGTTTTGCCTTCCAATAATGCATAATCTTCGTAGTCTAAATGTATAGATTTAAAATGTATATTTAAAATCTCAACAATGCCTTCCGGCGTTTTAATCTCGCAAGACATTCCATTGTTATTTTTAAAACGATTTAACGCATCAAGTGTATGGTATTTTTGAATCGGAAATTTTGAAACGATCGCTAAACCCCATTTTTTATCTTTCATTTGGAACGTCGTTTTCATTTTTTGAAAACGGTATCCATATTTTTTTAATTTTCTCAAATGATTAAAAGATTCTTGATCGGAGTAAAATTCTTGAAAACAAATGATGTCGGGGTTTTCATTTTTAATAAAATCATATATTTTTTGCTCTGTCTCTTTGTTTTTTGTCCAGTTGTATAAATCAAAATTTTTAATATTCCAGCTCATTATTTTAATTCCTTTCTGTTCCTGTGGATTCCACTGAATATAAGCGGTAAAGGTATTGATTCCAACAACTAGTGCAATAAAATATACAAACGCATATCCAAACTTTTTACCAATGAATAATATTAAAAATGCCAATATTGAAAAAAGGTAGAGCGTCGGAAAAATTAGTCCGAAAGGAGCTATTAAAGGTGAGATTATAGAAATGTCATATTTTGACAATAAAGACAAAGAATATAATATCAAGAAAATGACTAAGCTAACCTTAGTAAAAAATGAAGTCAGTTTATAAATGATATTTAACATGTAATAATTTAAAGTCCAAAAAAAATGAATATTTATTTTGAAAATGAACGTTATAAATAAAAAACACATTTTTTTAAAAATTAGTTTTATTTTTGTGGTTGTGAACAGATTTTTTATTTTCACGTAACTTTAATATTATGCAGATAAGTCATCTTCTCGAAGAATTATTATTAAAACATGAAAATGTTTTTGTGCCTCAGCTCGGTCAATTATCCTATAAAAATACCACAGCAGATATGGAAGGCGCCACTTTTGTTCCAGCAAAAAGAACGCTTGCTTTAGATGTTTTTAGCTCGAATGACGACGGATTGTTAACTGCGGCTATTTCCCGAAAACTGGAAATTTCGCTTGATGCAGCAAAGGAAAAAGGAAGTCTTTTGATTGAAGAAGTATTAGCGGATATAAAAAGCAATAATCCTTTGGTTTTAAAAGGTATTGGTAAAATAGTTTATCAAAATGGATTCCAAACTCAAGAATTGGGTGTAGCAGGGATTCCAAGTGACTTTTTTGGGTTAAATTCGATTGATACGTCTTCTGTAAATACTTCTGGAAATTCGTTATATGATTTCGATTCTAAGAAAATAGAGGTAACGCCAGCAATAAATGAAGTTCAAGAAATTCAAAAAACTATAGAAAATCCAGTTCAACCGGTTAAGTTTATAGTAGAAGAAGATCATACCCCATCGGAAATTAAAACTATTGATGATTTGTTTCCCCAAGAACAACTTGTGATTCATGAAGAAACAAAGATTGAAATTTCAGAGACGACACAAGTTATTTCTTTAGATTCCTTAATTCCTCAAGAAGAAACTCCAATTGAAGTTCAAGAAGAAGAAATTCAAGAAATTGAAACGGAATTTGCAATTGAAAATGAAACGGTTTCAAGTTGGGTAGAAGAAATAGAAGCTTCGCATCAAGAAGAAACGGAAGAGGAAGAAGAACCTAAGCAAGAGGTTCAAGAAGTAGAAGAGGCCGACGAGATTTTATTGGCAGAATCTGAAATGCAAGAAAAAGAGACAATCTTAGAATCTATTTATGAGGAAGAGACTGAAAAAATAGTTGAATCAGAAGAAGAGGAAGCGCCCGTTGAACAAATTAAATATATTGATACCGTTGAAAACGAAAATGTAAAAAAACGTTTGAGTCGCTATGATGATGATTTAGATTATGTGATTACGCCAACAAAATCAGACGAAGATTCAAATCGAGGCGGTTGGTTTAAAGTAGTTGCTTTATTATTTTTATTTTTTGGTTTGGCCGTTTTAATTCCATGGATTTATGCCACAACGCAGTGTCAAACATTTATAGGTTTAAAACCCCTTTGGAACGCCAATTGTAAAACAATAGCTACCGAAAAACCAAAAGACTCCGTAATAACTCCAATCGTACAGAAGACAGATTCGCTATCAAAAGATACAAGCAAAAATGCTGTTGTTGTCCCTGTTGAAGAAGTTGCTAAAAAGCCTGAAAACGTGGCAATTAATACTACTCCTGCTAAAAAAGAAACCGCAACACCAATAGTTTCTAATGAACCTAAAAAAGCGGCACCTAAGGAAAATCCAAAAAATGTAGCTTCAAATACACCTAAAAAAGAAGTTAAAGCTACTGAAAATCCATCTAAAGAAAATGTAGCCAAAAAGGCAAAAGAAGAAGCGCCTGCCAAATTACCTAAAGGAGCCACGGCTACATACAAAAAAGGCTTAACGTATGTTTGTTTTGGTACATTTAACAACGCCAATACCGCCAATCGTTTGCGTTCGGAGTTGAAATCTTTGGACGTGCTAACAGAAACCGTTTTGATTGACGGTACGTATCGTGTTGTTATTCCATATGTAAACCGTAAGTATGCGGAAAAATCGGCGGAAGATTTTCCAAACACCATTATTTTTGAATAAAAATGTTACATTCGATATTTAGAATGGTCTCTAATCACTTTTAAAATATACAGATGAAAAAAGCATATGTTTTTCCTGGGCAAGGTGCTCAGTTTGTAGGCATGGGAAAAGATTTATATGATGCCCATCCAAACTTAAGAATCTATTTTGAAAAAGCCAATGAAATCCTTGGTTTTGATATTACTAAAATTATGTTTGAAGGTACGATGGAAGACCTTACGCAAACCAATGTAACCCAACCCGCCGTTTTTATTCATAGTGTAGCACAAGCCATGTCTATCGATAATTTTAAACCCGACATGGTTGCAGGGCATAGTTTGGGCGAATTTACAGCTTTGGTTTGTAATCAAACTTTAAAATATGAAGACGCGCTAAAATTAGTTTCCATACGAGCCAATGCCATGCAAAAAGCATGCGTTTCGAATCCAAGTACGATGGCAGCCGTTTTAGGTATGGAAGATGCGCAGGTTGATGCTATTTGCCAATCCATTACGAATGAAGTGGTTGTGGCAGCTAATTATAATTGTCCGGGTCAGTTGGTGATTTCAGGTTCGATGGAAGGCGTCGCTTTAGCGTCCGAAAAATTAAAAGAAGCAGGCGCAAAACGCGTGTTGCCGCTCAAAGTAGGCGGTGCTTTTCACTCCCCATTAATGATGAGTGCCAAAGAAGAACTTTCTCAAGCAATTAATTCATGTGATTTTGCCGAACCAATCTGCCCAATTTATCAAAATATTTCGGCAAAACCATTTACCAATCCAAATGAAATCAAACAAAATTTGATTGATCAGCTTACCGGTTCGGTTCGTTGGACACAAAGTATACAACATATGATTTCGGATGGCGCTACCCAATTTATTGAAGTAGGCCCCGGCAATGCTTTAATGGGCATGATTAAGAAAATCAATGCCGATGTAGAAGTCCTACATGCTTAATTCATTTTACGGACTTTGACACCATAAAAAAATACGTTACGCACTAAAAGTCGTGCCTTTTTTGTGACACAATGCCGAAAAGTCGTACGACTTTTGTGATTTTTTTGTATTCGATATTCATTTGTGTTCTACAATATGTAAAGTAAAAAGCTTATAATTTGTAAAGTAAAATGTCTACAATTTGTAAAATAAAAAGCTTATAATTTGTAAAATACATTATCTTTGTATTTTATAAATGAATCAAAATGAGTAATAAAAGAACATATATTGAGCGTATTTCGGATATGGAATTGCAGCGAAAACTAAATGCTTCAGGAGCCTTATTATTGAGAGGAATGAAAGCTTGTGGCAAAACCCAATCGGCAAAACAATATGCGTCAAGTTTGATTTCTTTTGATCAAGATGAGCAAGTGCCGTTATTGATGGAAACCGCCCCACAGCGACTTTTGCTAGGCGATACCCCTCGTTTGATTGATGAATGGCAAGAATATCCAAAAATTTGGAATTATATAAGACATGAAGTAGATGCAAGAGACCAAGTGGGGCAATTTATACTTACAGGTTCTTCAAATCCCGAAGAGCGCGTAAAAATACATTCAGGTGCTGGTAGATTCACGGTTTTGGATATGCGAACAATGAGTTGGCAAGAACTGGGATGGTCCTCTGGAGCCATTCGCTTAGGAGAATTGCTTAAAGGGAATTTTCAAGAAGTTTCAGACCATCCGGTCGAATTAGAGACCATTGTGGAGCGAATCATAAAAGGAGGTTTCCCCGCCTTAATTCATAAAAGTGTAGCACAATCGATAGAGATGAATCGTGCTTATATTGATTTATTATCAGAAGTGGATATGA
>JBIPPB010000049.1:0-16008 GCA_044368655.1 Chitinophagales bacterium
CATTGTTATCATAGATATTGTAAGCACTCGGAAAACGATTCATCGGAACGATATACGAAAAAGGTTTTTCAATATTATTTACCAATAGATAATTTCCATCAGGTGAATAATCAAATCCGGTATACATAGCTTCTGGCAAAAAAGGAGTTATCGCTCCTTCAATAGTTATTTTTTGAATGGAAGACGTCACCAATTGCTCAAAATTAGACTCATCCGTTTTATTTTTTAATAAATCTTGATACGTTCGATTTTGTGAAATCTTTCCATCACTTGAAGAAACTATAGGACCATCAGGCAACGATTTAGAACCATCTATAAGTGGATTTCTATTTTTATTCATCGAACAAATCAAAAGATATTGACTGCTCGGATGCCATTCAAAAGGCCTTCCCAAATTAGCATTTAAATAATCTTTTGATATTTTTTTTGCGGTTGCATTTTCAACATTTAAAATCCATAATGAAACACCAAAATTTTCCGTATGGCAAAAAGCAATCCATTTCTCGTCGGGAGACCAAGCTATATATGTGATTTTAGGATTTTCGGGCAGACCTTTAACTTGAATTTCGGATTTTGAACTTAAATTTCGGATTTTAAGATTATTTATATAACTTAAGGTACTACTAATATTGGTATTGGGATTAATTCGAAGACCGCCAAGCTTCATTTCAGGCTGATTCAGTTCATCGAGCGATTTGTATGTATTGCGATACGAAAGTAACATCAACGTTTTTTTACTATTCAAATTTACACTTGGAGCTCTTTCAAAATCCGCAAGTTCCAAAATTTCTTTTGGAGGTTTTTGATACGATATATTTTCTTGAGAAAACAATAAAATGGGAAGAAAGAAAAAACAAAATACAATTTTATGCATGAAATAAAAATTAAGTAGCAAAGTTAAGGCAATTTTGAATTCGATTAAAAAAATAAAATTATATTTGCTCTAAAATAATAAATAAGGCGATTTTTCGTTCTTAAAATTCATGGTTTCATCAATAATTCTTGTCGAAAATTGTTTTTAAAAAAATATTTTGTTTGGGTTGTTTTACTTTTGATAGTTAGTAGCTGCTCCAATACGAAATATAAAGGATTTCGTCAGACCGTTACGAATTTTACGGCGTACTACAATACGTATTTTAATGCAAAATATAAATTCCGATTGGGCTATAAAGAAGTGGCCAACAACAATCCCGAATATTTTTACCAATTTTATCCTTTATTTCCTTACGATTATAATACGGATCAGTTTAAAAATGTAGCGAAATTTAAGGAAATTGGCGCTAAAAGTTCTAAAATTTTCACAAAGAAAAAAAATAGTAAATGGGTCGATGACGCGTTGTTGGTTAATGGGAAACGTTTTTATTACAGCGGTGAGCTAGATTCAGCAATCATACAATTTGATTATATCGTTACTAATTTTGAACGAGGATACCGAAGCACGCACATCAAATCCGGAAGACCTAAAAAGTTGATTGCCGATATTAATTATGCTAAAAAACGAAGTAAAAAACCGATTTCGGAGCGCAAACTGATGCATAAATTAGCCCGAAATGAAGCCATTGTTTGGTTGGTGCGTTCTTACATCAGAAAAGGCAATTATTATGAAGCGCAGCGCATCATTTCTAATGCGGAGGCCGACTTAAGTTTTCCGATACAATATCGAGCCGATTTGCGAAAAACGCAAGTGCTCTTGCATATGGCGAAAAAAGAATATAAACCCGCTATTGACATTATCAATCCAATGTTGGAATCTGCACAAAAAAAAGAACTATCGAGGCTACGTTTTATTTTAGCCCAACTGTATGAAGCGGATAATGATAAATTTAAAGCCGTTGGGCAATACAACCGAATTTTGATGCAAAATGATAATGAAGCCATCGTTTTTGAAACACAAATGCGCATGGCCGAGTTAGCTGGAGCAGGTCAAGCCAGTGCGACGATCGATGAGCTAAAAGCTATGGCGAGAAAAGGAAAATATTTGGATCGTATCGAACGAATTTATTATGCCATTGGGATATCGTATGCCAAACTAAAAGATTATAAAAACGCTGAGTTATATTTGACAAAAGCGGCCCAAAATGCCAATAAAAATCCAAATATCAAGTTCATGGCTTTTGAACGAATCGGAAGTATGTATTTTGATGCTAAAAATTATAAACCCTCTGCAAAATATTACGACAGCGCAAATATGATTATTCCAGCTTCGTATGATCAAAAAGAAGAATTTAAACAAAAAGCAAAGTATTTGATAGAATTAAGTAAATATTTTGATTCTTTACAAAAAAATGATTCTATCCTAAATTTAGTTTCATTGGGTAAAAAAGAAGCTTCAAAACGTATTGCAAAAAATTTAGCTAAAGAAAAGAAAAACAAAGAAAATGAAAATATCATTGCATCCACTAAGCTAGAAGCAACCAAAGTAGAAACGACAGGAGCCAGATCCAATTGGTATTTTGATAACCCTTCACAAATTGAAAACGGTCGAATTGCTTTTAAGAAAAAGTTTGGAAATATAAAACGACAAGAGAACTGGAAGTTTGGTGGAAGTGGCGTGATGGCTGAAGAAAGTCAAAATACAAAAGAAAATTCAGAAAAAATATCGTCTAAAGAAGATATCGAAACCGACGAGATTAGCGATATTATGATTGCAGATTTGCCTTTTGAAGAAGAAAAAAAATCTGAATTTATTGGAAGTACACAAGGTATTATTCATAAAATTGCTCAGATTTTTCATTATGAAATCAATGATATACCTGAAGCCATTTTGTATTACAAAATGATTTTAAATCGTTTTAAGGTAAAATATAATCAAGAAGAAGAAGTTCTATATGCATTGTATTTATTGAGTAGAGAAAATGGAGATTACGCAGGCTCCGAAGTATATCAAAATGCACTGGCGCAAGATTATCCAGAATCAAAATTCAACAAATTGATTTCCAATCCGAATTATGCCAAAGATTTATTGAAAGAAAATGAAGTTGCCGAAAATAAATACAAACAAATTTTTACTTCTTTTGACCTTAAAAATTATAAAAAAGTAATTGCCCAATGCGACCAATTTATTGCAGACAATAAAGATAATCCTTTGGTGCCAAAATATAAATTGTTAAAAGCACTTTGTCATACTAGATATTATCAATTTGATGAATATTTGGCTACATTAAAAGATTTGAATGAAAACCATACCAATAGCGATGAATATCCAACGGCTAAAGAATGGCTGGAATATGCACTGAAAGTAAATAGAGATTCGTTAAAAGTTTCAAACCAAAAAGAAGAAGATGCGTTGAAAGTAAGAGAAAATGAAAACTTATTTACTTCCAATATTGAAAATGCAGAAAATCAAGTGACGTCTATTGCCAAAGAGGAAGCGAATGTCAATTTCTTTTTTAATGCCAATGCACCACATTTAAGCTTAATTCGTATTGATGGCACCGAAAATATTTATCAAATAAAACGGGATATTGAAAATGTAATTTTTGAAATGGAACCGAATTTAAACTTTGAAATACAAATTCATCGTGGCGCCAAATCTCAATATTTAACGGTAGAACGTGTCAATAAAATATTCAAATGTTTGAGTATCAGCGAAGATTTAAGAAACAGTCCAAAATTAGCTAAATATAATGACGCATTGGAGTTTTCGGTGATTTCCAAACCAAACTTCGACTTATTGGTCATTTCGGGAAGTTATAAAAAGTACTTTGAGTTTTATAAACTAAATTATTAATGATTCAATGCTCAACGCTTTTGAATCTTATCAATTTTAGGATTCATAATCGAAAACCATAAAGGCGGAATTAAGCACAAAATCATCATGCCTGGATATCCTGTAGGCATCATCGGACTATTTTCATGACTTCTTAAAATTTGATATTTTCGACTTGCAATATAGTGATGGTCCGAATGACGGCTAAGTTCTAAAAGCAACAATCGACCAAATTGATGGTCGCTATTCCAAGAATGAATAGGCGTCGTACGTTCATAGTCCTCGCCATTTTTTTGACGCGAAAGTCCGTAATGCTCAATATAATTAACCGTTTCGAGCAATAGAATCCCAATACATGCTGCAAGAATATAAAAACAAAGCACTTGAAAATTGGTAAACCAAAAAATAAGAAATAAAAAGATACTTTCTATCAATAAAAATTGAATCATTTCGTTTTTAATAGTCAAATGCGATAGATTTTTTTTTAGAAAACGATCTTTTTCTATTTGCCAAGCTGAAATAAATGAATGAATAATGGAACGAAAATAAAACGCATAAATAGTTTCACCATACCTTGCCGAAGCAGGATCATGTTCGGTGGAAACATTTTTGTGATGACCGCGGTTGTGCTCGATATAAAAATGCATATAAAGGCTTGTCATCAAAAGTAACTTGCTCATATTGATTTCATACGTTTTTGAACGATGTCCCAATTCATGAGCCGCATTTATTCCTAAAACACCACAGCTAATTCCATACGCAGTAATCCATCCAATCTTTATAAAAAGATCAATATCTTCTTTTTGAATTTGTATGCAAAATAAGAAAAGTAAATAAAAATGTATAGGGACCAAACCATACAATATCCAATCGTATATTTTCTGATTTTTTAATGTTTCTTCAACCTCTTTAGAATGATTTTCAGAGTTTTTGGGAATAAAAAATTCCATAAGCGGCACAAAACCAAACGTAAATATTAAAGCAATATATGACCATGCATCATATGAATTTAGCGATACCCATCCAAAAAAAGGACTACTATAAACCAAAAGATATTTAAGTACATTTGACTTCATTTTTTTAAAATTTAAGTTAAAAAAAGTTGTAAGGATTTGTATATTTTATGAACAGGAAACCCCATAACATTATAAAAACAACCGTCGATGCGTTCAACGCCAATTTGCCCTATCCACTCTTGAATACCATAACCTCCAGCTTTATCAAGCGGTTGCCCATTTTTAATATAATAATCAATATCTTCGCTTCTTAAATTGCCAAATTTCACAAACGTTTTTTCAGAAAATACTTGATAATTTTTATGATTCCCTATACAAACTCCCGTGATAACTTCATGGCTATTATTTGACAAAGAATGTAATATGGTTTTAGCTTCTTCTATATCTTTAGGTTTATCTATAATTTTATTGTTTAAAATAACGGTGGTATCGGCCGTAATTAAAATTTCATTGTGTTGCAAAGGAAATTGAATACAAAGTGATTTGAATTTATTTAAAGCCAATTCACTTGCAATATTCCGAACTTCTATTTCATGATAAATATGTTCATCAATATTAGGAATGCGCACTTCAGGTTCGATGCCTAAAATATCTTTTAGTAATTGAATACGACGAGGCGAACTTGAACCTAAGATGATTTTTTTATTCATTCTAACTTCTTTTTTTATAGACAAGCCGTTCTACCACCATCCACAGGAATATTAATCCCCGTAATATAACTTGCTTGTGGCGATGCCAAAAAACCAACAGCCGCGGCAATTTCTTCGGGTTTCCCAAATCGTTTCATCGGAATTTCGTTGATCATTTCATCCGCTACATGCGAAGCATCAATTTGATTTTGATTGGCTTTATTGTTGATAATTGCTTCTAATCTTTGAGTACTCGTTGCACCTGGCAATACGTTATTTACCGTAATACCAAAAGGCGCTAACTCACTCGCTAACGTTTTAGACCAATTGGCTACAGCAGCACGGATGGTATTAGAAACTCCTAAATTTGGCAGGGGTTGCTTTACCGAAGTAGAAATAATATTGATAATTCTTCCAAAATTATTTTTAATCATCGCCTCTTTTAAAGCTAAAACGTTGATATGATTGGCTAATAAATGATTATTAAATGCTTGTTTAAATGCCTCAATTTCTGCTTTCACTATAGGTCCTGAAGGTGGGCCACCCGTATTATTAATTAAAATATCATAAGAGTATGAAATTGTTGAAAGATGTGCTTCCAAATCCTTTTGATACTGATTTAAATCCGAAACATCGGCAATCAAATAATGATGAAATTGTTGATCATGAATTATTGATAATGATTTAAGCGCTTCTTGCAAACTTTTTTCATTACGTCCCATTAAGCAAATGTTCGCACCCATTGTAGCTAAATATTGAGCAGAAGCCAATCCAATGCCTTGACTACTACCACATACCAACGCATTTTTATTTATAAGTAAATTCATTATATTTGTTTTTTTGTAAAAATATTTAAAACAGATTAAATTGCTGTCTATTTTTTTTGCCACTAGATATATAAGTTGTTCATAATATGTTAAAAGAGTTTAATTTTTATTACTTATTTTTGTAGTAGAATTATTAAAATTAACTTTAAATTAATATAACGTGTTTAAAAAGTTATTTGGTAAAGATAAAGAAAAAAACCAAGATGAGCATTTGCTTGCAAAAACACTTATTGGAAAAAAAATCGATGCAGAATTTCAGCCCCATCGTTTCAATACTTACAATTATGTGCCCGAAGAAGTAGAACCTAAAATTGAAGATCTTCCTGATGAGCCATTAGATATTTTATTTGCAAAAAACTATACCGAAAAAGGTGGTAGATTTATTTATTGTGAAGATAAATCTCAATTGTTTGAAAAATTAAAGCTCTTCATATCCAAATTTCAAAAAAACAAAATGTTAATTTGGGAAGAATCTTTAATTGATTATTTGAGAAATCAAAATTTCTTTGATGCACAATTTACTTATGATCGATTTGGTGAAAATTCAGATATTTCGCTAAGTTTTTGTTCAGGATTAATAGCTAAAGAAGGTCACATTGTTTTGAGTCCAATACAAAACAATCCACGTTCCAACGATAAATTTCCAGAATTTGAAATTATTATTGCTTCTAAAGAACAAATTTTTCATAATACAGATGCTGCGGTTGCTCAATATTGCAAAGAACATGAATCGAATCCTTATGTAATTCAATTGGAGGAAAATCCTACTTTAATTCGAAATGTAAATAACCGTTTACTTTTAAATTCGAAAAGAACTCAAAATATAACCAATCGTATGGTATTTTTATTTTATTGCGATTCGGTTTTGTAATACTACTAAACTTTTTTTAATACTTTCTAGGTCTTATTTTTTTTAAGACCTTTTTTTTTGAAATCAAACAAAATCTATCTAAAAATCCATATATTTGTGTTCTTTAAAAGAAAACGGCCCCAAACAGGGGAATGTTTGAGGCCGAATACTATGAAAACAAAACTAACTTGAATAGTTACCTATCCAAGAAAACCATTGCAAAAATAATGCAACTTTTTTAAATGCATCCCACAAAACGTTTTTTTAACTTAATTTAACGTTTCTAAATACCTTTCTAGCTCGTCTAATGATTTAAAATAAACTTCTCTGGGCTTACTTCCTTTGTTTGGACCAACAATACCAAAGGCTTCAAGCTGATCTATAATTCTTCCCGCACGATTATGTCCAATACTCAATTTTCGTTGTATTAATGAAATCGAACCCATTTGACTTAAAACAATTTCACGTGCGGCATCTTTAAATAATTCGTCTATATCTTTTTTGTCAAATTTCAACATTGGTACATCATCTTCTCCATAATATTCAGGCAAATCATAAGCAGTAGAATAGCTTTGTTGCTGACCAATATGACGACCAATCGCATCCACTTCTGGTGTGTCGATAAACGCGCATTGTAGTCGAACAATTTCACTACCTAAACTCAATAACATGTCTCCTTGACCAATTAATTGCTCAGCACCTTTGGTATCTAAAATCGTTTTACTATCTATAGAAGAGGACACCGCAAATGAAATTCGGGCTGGGAAATTTGCTTTAATCAAACCCGTAATTACATTTACCGAAGGTCTTTGCGTGGCTACAATTAAATGAATTCCAATAGCTCTAGCCAACTGTGCTAATCTTGCAATAGGTAGCTCGACTTCTTTACCAGCGGTCATGATTAAATCGGCAAATTCATCAATAATTAAAACAAAATATGGAAGAAAACGATGCCCATTGAGCGGACTAAGTTTTCTTGAAATAAATTTCTCATTATATTCTTTAATATTTCGTACTTGAGCCTTTTTTAACAAATCATAACGATCGTCCATTTCAATACAAAGTGAATTCAATGTGTTAACCACTTTTTTCACATCTGTAATTATGGCGTCTTCCTCATTCGGAAGTTTAGCTAAATAGTGTTTTTCAATAGTTGAATAAATACTCAATTCCACTTTTTTAGGATCCACCAATACAAATTTAAGTTCTGCGGGATGTTTTTTATATAACAAAGAAACTAAAATAGAATTAATACCCACCGATTTTCCTTTTCCTGTGGCTCCAGCCATTAATAAATGGGGCATTTTAGCCAAATCAGCTACAAAAACTTCATTGGATATATTTTTACCTAAAGCCAAGGGAAGTTCCATATTTGAATTCTGAAATTTTTCCGATTGGATGACCGACTTCATACTTACGATTTGTTTATGAAGATTTGGCACTTCAATACCGATCGTTCCTTTGCCCGGAATTGGAGCAATAATACGAATACCTAAAGCAGCTAACGAAAGTGCAATATCGTCTTCAAGGCTTTTAATTTTAGAAATACGGATACCTGGAGAAGGCGTAATTTCGTATAATGTAACTGTAGGGCCAACGGTAGCTCTAATCGAAGTTATTGTTATGTTAAAATCATTTAATGTTCGTATAATTTGATTTTTATTTAACTCCAACTGTTCTTTGTCAATTATCGTTTTTCCATGTCCGTGATTTGCCATTAACTCGATACTTGGGAATTGATAATTTGACAATTCTTTTCTAGGGTCATAGGGAGGTAGATTTTCAAATCGTTCCTGCTGAAGTTCATCGGCATCTTCTATTATTTTATCTTCATTAAATTCAATTTCAATTAATGGGTTTTCGTCAAAATTTGAAAAAATCTCTTCTTGCGGCGTGATGACTTCAAAAGTACTTTCTATATCATTTTCTTCTGTTGCATCATGTACCGAAATTATATCCATTTCCATACTATCTTGAACTTCAGTTTTAGGTTCAATTTGAATATGATCTTGTTCAAATAAGGTATCGTAATGTTTAGCAGGTAATTCTTCATCAAAATTTTCAAGATTTGATTTCTGGTCTTGTTTCGGTTGTTTTTTTTGTTTTTTTAATTCTTCTTTGAGATTAAATAACTTTGTAAAATCAAAATCAAAAAGCCAAATAAAAGACGCCAAAGTAACCAATCCCCAGATTAAAAACACACCAATAAAACCAATTAATGGATATAAAACACCTTCTTTTCCTGCAAGATAATAACCAAAACCGCCCCCAAGAGGCACATGAATACTATTAAAAATATTTTGCCATAATGCGAAAAAACTACTTCCAAGAATAATTAATAATATCGCATTACGAAAAGTACTAAAAAAGCCAAAAACCCTTCGTTGAAAAGCGAAGTTAATTCCATATAAAAGAAGTACAATTGCTATACAGATTGAAAATACACCAAATAAAACATCTACGAAAAAATAACCAATAAACAAACCAATTTTATTAATCCAGTTTTGTGTTTTATAATAATCTACTTTTTTAATCTGTTCCCAGCCTCCTATTGCAAGACTTTGATCGGCTCTAAAAAAAATAAGATACGAAATTATACTTAGTAAAATAATTACTGCAAAAACGATTAAAGTCAGTCCAAAAATTTTACTATTTTTATTTTTCGAAAAATATGATTTCGATTCTTTATCCATGGTTTTACTCTTATATATGCAAAATTGCGAATAAAAAATGAAAATATGCAAAGAAGTTCAAACAAAAAGTATTTTTTGTATAAAATTTTAGACAGAACTTGGAGGCTTATTATTTATTTAAATGATCTAAAAAACAATCTATTGATTCCGATAACATATCATAAACTATTTGAAATCCATCTCCTTCGCCATAATATGGATCAGGAATATCATGAAGGTTGTATTTTTTAGAAAAATGCGTCAATTTTACAATTTTATCTAATTCATGTTCATGGGCTTGTTTACGTAAATCATTTAAATTACTTTGATCCATAGCAAAAATCCAATCGTAATATTCAAAGTCAATACTTCTAATTTTACGTGCTCGTTGAGCAGTAATATCAATATTATTTTTATTTGCAATTTGGATAGATCGAAGATCCGGTTTTTCGCCCGCATGCCAGCCGCCAGTGCCTGCGCTATCGATTTCCCACTCTGTAATATAATCTTTAACTTTATTTTCTAAAATACCTTGAGCCAATGGAGAACGACAAATATTACCAAGGCAAACCATTAAAATTTTCATCTATTTGATTTTAACACAACCTTAATTCAATCACTTTTTCTTAAGCCTTGAAACGCTTTAGTTAGTAAAGGTAAAATAGAGATAAAAACAATTAACATAACCACTTTTTCGAAATTATTTTTAACGATATCTACGCTTCCTAAGAAATAGCCTAGTAAAGTGATTGAAAAAACCCATAAAAAAGCCCCTGATATAGAATAACTGAGAAAAGTTCGATATTTCATTTCACCAGCCCCCGCTACAAAAGGAGCAATGGTTCTTATAATTGGGATAAAACGTGCTAGGATAATAGTTTTACCACCATTTTTTTCAAAATAGGCCTCTGTTTGATCGATATGTGTTTTTTTCAAAAATAATATTTTTTCTTTACTTTGAACAAAATCACCAAATTTTTTACCAATAAAATAATTGAGATTATCACCTAAAAGCGCGGCTAAAATCAATAGAGGAATTATAAAGTAAATATCAATTTGCCCCGTAGTACTTGCAATTAAACCTATAGCAAAAAGCAATGAATCTCCAGGAAGAAGCGGCATCACCACGACACCCGTTTCAACAAAAACAATTAAAAATAAAAAACCATAAACCCAAGGGCCATATATATGAATGAAATCACTTAAAAAGATTAAAGGATCTTTTAGAAAATCTAACAATAATTGAATCCACTCCATATAACTATTTTTTTTACAAATATAGACGGGTATAATTTAATGGTTTCAAAAAATATTAGAAGAAGCTTTAAATTAAGAAATTTAGTTGATTTGTTAAAAATATTACAAAAAAAATGCGAAACCTTTCGATTTCGCATTAAAATAAGTGGGCTCTACTGGATTCGAACCAGTGACCCTCTGCTTGTAAGGCAGTGCCCAATATTTATTATTTATTTTCAATTATTATTTAAAATATTTAAAATCAATTACATATATAAATAAAATTATCTTGACATTTCATATTTTTTTATTATTTTTGTAAAAAAGTATAACAAAAGTATAACTAAAATAATTATTTATGATAAATTTAAAAACAGTACAGTTAAAAAATAAAATTGATAAAAATGGGTGCTACCCAATTTATCTAAGATTAACTAAACAAAAAAAACAGAAATATATAAATACTGAAGTTAGATGTAAAGAAAGTGAATGGGATGTAAATTCATGCAAAATAAATAAATTACACTCTGAACATAAAACTCTAAATTTAATTCTAAGCGAATTTCTATCTATGTGGACAAGTAGATTAATGTCCATACCAGTAGATCAACGAAATAGAATAACAATTGAAGAATTTTTAAAGTATTTCGAAAAAGAAAAAAAACAAAATCTTAATTTTTTTGATATAATAAATGAGAAAATTGAAAACTTGAAAAATACGGGTCATATTGGTAATTCAAAGTGCTATAATGACACTAAAAATAGTATTAAAAGATTTACAAATTCAGAGAACTTAGAGTTAAATGATATTGATGTCGTTTGGTTGAAAAAATATGAAAATCACTTAAAAATGAGAAATTGTGTTGAAAGTGGCATTTCTATTAAAATGAGAGTTATAAGAGCTATTTTTAAAGATTGTATCGAAAACAAATATATCAGTGAAGACATCTATCCTTTTAAAATATATAAACTTTCTAAGTTTAAACAAAATAAAGTTATTCGAGCCGTAACTATTGAAGATATTGAAAAGATTTCTAATCTCGATACAGAATTCTATCCTAAACTAAAACTATCAAAAGATCTTTTTATGTTTTCATATTATTTGGCAGGTATTAATTTTAAAGATATATTGCTACTTCAACATAGTAATATTTTTAACGAGAATAGACTCACGTATTTAAGGAGTAAAACAAATAAAGTTTTTAATTTAAAAATTAATGACAAAGCTTTGGAAATCATTCGATATTATACAGAACGCAAAATTGGAACGGAATATGTTTTTCCTTTACTATTAAAAAATAACATGACTCCAATACAAATAGCTAATAGAAGCAAAAAATGTCTAACCAAATTTAACAAAGATCTAAAAGAAATAGGTAAAATATGCAATATAGATATTGAACTTACAAGCTATGTAGCTCGTCATTCTTTTGCTAGTAATTTAAAATCAAAAGGTGTAGCTACGGATGTTATTTCAGAAGCAATGGGACACCAAGATATTAAAATTACTCAAGTATATTTAAAAAGACTTGAAAATGAAGTCATTGATAATGCTTTAGACATTTTGTAAATTAAAACATTAATTTAATTTTAATAATATTCTGATCGATTTTATTAAAATAATTCTAAAATTGTTTATTTTTTATAATTATTTTTGTAAAAATTTATAAAGCCATGAAAAAAATAGGTGTTACGCTCATATTATTTTTATTTTTTCAATTTGCAAATGCTCAAAAAGTTTTTTCGGTAGATTACTCCAATCAAGCGGATTTAAAAGTATTTGTAGTAAAGTATGAAAACCAAGCAGATCTCAAAGTTTTTAAAGTAAAATACGAAAATCAAGCGGGTGACAATAATGGAAAATGGTTTTTCACAAACTATATAAATCAAGCTAAGAAAAAAATCTTCTTTGTTGACTATGAAAACCAAGCGGATTTAAAAATCTTCTTTGTTCAATACGAGAACCAAGCGGGTTGGCGTAATAGTGGAAAGAAACAGTTGATGTATTAAATAAAACAATTCATTTTTTAATTAATACTGTTTACTAGGATATCCTCTTTGTATTATAGGATTCACATTGATTCTTTTGAGAATTTATTATCTATCCTAATTGTAACTTTTTCTAATCTAAATTCAAAAAAAATTAACTTTGTTTTCTTTTTAATAATTCATAAAATTTATCTCTAAACTTTTTATCGTTAAATAAAATATTTAATTTGATTTTTTTAGAGAATAATATTTCTTTTTTACTACATAATATGTCTACTTCTGATGTTTTAATATCAACATTCAATTTGTCAGGGTCAATTTTTAAAGTTTTCAACATGGTTCCTTTCATCAATGCAGAATAAGAAGAATCAGATTCTTTAATATTTAAAGATTTTAATTTGACAACTCCGCCATTATTAAAAACAGACTTTGAACCACCTATAACTTTACATCTAGTTATCCATTTTTCTTCAAAGTTATATTCGTTCCTTGGATTAATAATCGATGAATACGAATTCCTTATTAAATGAACAATGGAATCATTAATAAATTTTATTTCAATAAAGGAATATTCACCATAAAGTTTATTTGGTAAAGAAGAAGAATCAACTTCATCAACTGGAATTTTATTCGTATCAACAAAAGAAATTAATTGACCAACCATTTTCGTAAAACCATTTTTAATTTGATAATTTTTGTCATCAAAAACAAATTTCTCATGAACTAAAATATTCCCAGTCAACTTATAACTAAATTGATTTTTGACATTTTCATCTCGTTTTTTTTTCCTATCAATACAACCAAAAATAAGAATAATAAATACTATAAAAAGAAAATTATATCGCATATCTTTATTATTTTTCATTATTTACCGCAAACATGTTAAGACTATCAACGAAAGAAACGTTTCTATTTAATTGATTAAAATCTTTTTTTAAATAGTTTACCGATTTTAGTGAATCTGAAATTATAGTATCATTGCTATTTTTACCACATTCATTTAATTTTTTAGGTTTTTCATTATTCTGATTTTCTATTCTTTTTTCTGTATTAATATTTTTACAATTTAATGTAAACAACGTAGATGTAAGAATAATTATTTTTATATGTTTCATTATTTATTTATTTTGTTTTTACAGAAGAAAATGAATTTAAGAAATTATTTCATTCACAACCTTTACTCATATCATTCATATATTCAAAAACATAAGGAAAGGACTCTTTTTTCATATCCATATTTAGCTTTGGATTATCTTTTAAAGTATTAAACAATTTGCCAGCGTAACATGCTTCATTGATTGAAACTAAAGCTTGAGATTTTATAAGCTTAGAAATCATATTTATTGCAAAACTATTTGGTGATTTTTTCAATGCATATTCGGACATTTCATAAGATTCAGTAACGTCAAAATAGTTATCTAAGGCGCGAAGATATGCGTAGCATATTTGGTCACTAGCATTACCATAATAGATAAATGATCTGTATTTGGAACATTCTTTTTTATATTTCTTATTCTTATTCAAATAACTTAAAAAAACTTCACTATTGTCAAATTTATGATTCCAGCCTATAGCATTAATAACAGCAAGTTTATTTTCTAGAGAATTGCTATCATTGGCTAAATATGCCATTAACTCATGAGACAAATAACCTTTTGAATTAGATGCTTTCAAGACTTCAGGGACATTAAGATAGGCTTTATAAAAATCGGTTGAAGTTAATGGGGAGTCGGCATTGATTGTATTATTAAAAAGTGTAATACATAAAAGAAAATAGAATATTTTATTCATATTTAAAGATTATTTATTTTAAAACTTTTTATTTATTAATTCCGCCAATTTCTTAAAAGTAATCCCAGAAATGGAATTATCTTTTTTTCGATCTTTTGGATTTTCAATAGATACAAAAATGGTATACTTCGGTTTTTTAGATGGGAAATATCCAATAAAACGTGAAGAAAAATCATAGTCGTTAATATTCCAATTTGTTTTAGGCAATTGTTTTTGTGAGGAATATCCTGATATGGATACATAATCAGAATAAACGTGCTTTGATTCACCATCGGTAACTTGTCTTCTCATCAAATCTTGCATTTTATGAGTTGTTTCTATAGAAAAGCCCTCATAACTACTGTTATTATACAAAATAGATTTATCATATACTTTCTCATCGCCATTTTTTGCTTTAATTTTTGATAAAAATAAAGGCTCCACCATTTTTCCATTATTTGCTATTGTATTATAAAAAGTCAAAAATTGTAGCGGGGTTAATTTTAAATGCTTGTTATTTCCAACAGACATCCAAGGCAATGCAACCATATACCAAGAAGAGTCTGGATTAGGTATTTCAAAATCCTGTTTCATTTGATAAAAAGAAGCATTTAAGCCAAATTTTCCTATGTTATTTATATATTTTTTAGGATTGTTTTTATAAGCGGTATCAACCAATTTAGCAATAACGGTATTTAAAGAGTATTGATACGCATTGCCTAATGAAATATTGTGAAATTTATAATGAAGATCCTCAAGTCGTAAATCCCAAAAGTACACAATTCCTCCATTAGCATTATACATCGTAGAGGTATCCGCTTTTTGATCTTCTAATAAAGAAATTACGCTAAATGTTTTAAACAACCCAACGGGTTCTGTGGGAGTATTTATAAAATTTCTTTTAGAAGCCTTGTAAATATCATTAGAATCTTTTTCAATATTCACAATAGATTTGATTCGTCCAGTATTGGTTTCCATAATCATAACGGAACCAAACGTGGATTGAGTTTTTTGAAGTGATTCTAATAAGATCTGCTTGGTTAAATCCTGCATATTGGAATCAATAAATGTCTCCACCGTATACTCTTTATTTGGATTTGAGTAATTAACAAAAAGATCTTCGGATAGTCGTTGTTCGACTTCTTGCGTAATGGAACTATTATTTTTACAGGCAAAAAACAATAAAGCGAATAATACCAAAACACTATTTTTTATATTGGAATTTTTCATTTATTTAACTTAAAATTTAGCAAACATATTCATAGTAACTTATTTTTAATCATTTTAGTATAAATACTAATGCTAAAACA
>JBIPPB010000114.1:0-4605 GCA_044368655.1 Chitinophagales bacterium
CATCAGTTTTATTTGATTTTAGGTAATTTGCTCGAAAGCGAAAAAGATTCGGAAAATGCAAAGAAAAATTATACAAAAGCAATAGAAATCAACCCATCAGATGTTGAATCTAACTATAATTTGGCGGTAATTCAGTTTAACGAAGCTATTCAAATTTACAATAAAAACACCAGTAACGAAAAAGGTAGTGAAATTTATATGCCATATTTTAAAACCGCTAAATCTACTTTAGAAAAATGTAAACAGCTGCAACCTTCAAATAATGATGTAGATAAATTAATCCAAAAGATAAATGATATAAAATAAATTTTGGTATAGTTTTTGATACAGATTATTAGATAACAATATTGTTACTTTGAAGTTACTTTTATTCTTTTTATTTTTTTTAACTGGAAGTTTGTTTGGTCAAACTGAGTCTAAGGTGTTTAGTTCGGACACCAAAGAAGCAATGTATGCAACATCAATTTTAATCTACAAGGAAGGTAAAGTTATTAATATGATTAGAACCAACTCGGATGGCTCCTTTTCAATTCCTGATGATTTTAATTTTGAAGAAATTGAAATACGTAGACTGGGGTATGAAAAATTAATGTATAAAAAAAATGAAATTCCTACTCAAATTTATATTAAACCCGTACCAAATGCTATTGAAGAAATAGTGGTAACTGGTCAAATATTACCTGGTAATAAGTACCAATCTCCGTTTAAGTTAAAATATTATTCAAAAGAAGAAATTCAAAATAAAAAGGTCCATAATCTTGCTGAATTTTTACAAACTGAAAATAATTTTACAATTACGCAAGATCCTATATTAGGTACAAGAATTTCTTTAAATGGACTTTCAGGACAAGATTTGAATTTATTAATAGATGGAGTGCCCGTTGCAGGTAAGTTGAATGGAACCGTAGATTTTTCTCAAATTTTATTAAATAATATTGAACGCGTAGAAGTTGTAGATGGTCCGTTGTCTGTAATTTATGGCACGAATGCTTCTGGTGGTGTAATTAACTTAATAACACAAACAAAAGTAAAAGATGCTTCTACATTAGATGCAAATATCTATGGGGAGTCTGTAGGTGTTTTAAATTTTAATACACAATTTGGTTTTAACCACGAAGGAAATAATGTTACTTTTGGGTTTGGTAGAAATGTTTTTTTAGGATGGGATCCAAATGAGGATGAGTTAAGACAAAAGATTAAACCTATATGGAGAGATTATAGTTGGAATCCGAAAGAACAATATTTTGCAAATTTGTCTTTTTATCGAAGAATTAATTCACAAAGCAATATACATGTTAAATTTAATGCTTTTTGGGAGTCTATTTTAAATAAGTTAAATCCAAGCTCTACATTTTCTAGAATCGTTTTTGATGAGAATTATTCAAATCAACGTTATGTTTTAGGATTAACTCATACTCAAAAGATTGATAAATCACTTGAATTGGTTAGTAATTTAAATGGTACTATTTTTCAAAGAACAGTCAAAAATTTTTCTCAAAATTTAACCAATTCCTATCGTGAAATACTAAGACAAGAAATTGAAAAACAATATAATTTGTTTGGTCGTGCTATATTAAGACAAGATCCAAAACAATCAAAAGTAAAAATGTTATATGGTGTTGATTTTAAGTATGATTTAATTAATACCCCTAAAATTGAATCGCAATCACAAGATATGTTCGAAGTTGGTGTTTTTTCGATGATTAATTTAAAAATTACCGAAAAATTATTTTTTCAACCTGGATTAAGATTTGGTTTTCATTCTCGTTTTTTATCTCCAATTTCTCCTACAGCGAATTTTAGATTTGAACCTAATGAAATTATAAGTACTCGATTTTCATACTCAAGAGGGTATCGAAATCCTGATATTAAAGAAATGTTTTTTGAGTTTATTGACAATAATCATAATATCAAAGGGAATTCGAATTTAAAAACAGAAATTAATGACAATTTCCAATTTGGATTTGATATAAAACCTAAATTTAAGCCCTATTCTAACCATTCTTATTCTACATCTTTTACTTTTTCGTATATCAACAAAGACAATGCGATTGAAATTGTCCCAGTAGATATATCAAAAAATGAATTCAAATATTTTAATATAGGGACTTCCAATTCATTAGTTTTTTCACTAGATAATCGAATGAAATACAAAGACTTTATTTTTTCTTTAGGTGCTAATGTGTTGGGTAATCAAAAAATCTATTTAGGCGTAAAGGAACAAATAAGAGATTTTTTTTATAATTTTTCTGTAAATTTGAATACAACCTATACAATTGCAAAATATGATATAAAACTATCGTTGCTAAATAAATTTAATTCTCCAAATACATTCACACTTCTTAATATTCTTGAAAATAAAGCATCTACATCTACAATTCCAAGTTTTATGATGTCAGATTTTAATGTATCCAAGTCATTTATTCAAAATAAATACACCTTAACGTTAGGAGTTAAAAATATATTTAATATTGAAAATTTAACGTTGTCGGGATTTAATAATAATTTTCATAGTGGTAATGACAATAATCAAACTAATTTTTTATGGGGTAGAACATTTTTTGCTTCATTTAATATTAATCTAAAAGAATAATGTATTAAGATGAGATATAATAGAAGTAATTTTATATTTAGTTTTATTCATAAACAAAAACATTTGCTTATGAAGTTGGCTATTGTTCTTTTTTTATCGAATGCATCGGGTTGTATAAAAACGATTGACAATGTAGGTTCACTTCCGGATGTGCCATTTCCACAGGTTCAAGTAAGTTTAGGAACCAATTATGAATTTAAAGAATACTACAATATAAAAAATCGACAAATTGTTAAAACGGTTAATAATAAAGATTGGGATATAGCATTTTCAAATAATTTATCTTCAAAAAAACAAGTATTACTAAACTATGGAGTGAATACATTTTATCAGGGAATTAATACGTTTTCTACAAATTTCAATAATACATTATCTATTTTAGATTATGATAGATTTTTGAATCTTAATAAATATTCAAATTATTATGATGAAAATGACTCGCTGTTTAATGATAATTTTTATTATGAATCGGGTATCTTAAAGTCTAATAAATTTATATATATTATCCAAAGAGGAGAAAATAGTTTGAATTTAAATTGGAAAAAAATTCAAATATTGTCCTTTGATGAAAATGAAGTTCATATATTAATTTCTAATTTGGATAATTCAAGTAGATTTGATGTTAAAGTCCCATTAAACAAAACTTCAAATTACACTTATTTTTCTTTCGAAAAAAATAGCGCTGTAGATATTGAGCCAAAAAAAGAAGATTGGGATATTGAATTTACAAGATATGTTCAAAATGTTACACAATTTGATATTACTCAATATTATGCCGTTGCGGGTGCTTTGTTAAATCCAAGTAAAAATATTGAAGTTTCAAGAATTGAAAATAAAGCAATAGAAAATATAAAATTACAGGATGTTCAAAATTTGAGTTATTCTAAAAGTTTATATGAAATTGGTTATGATTGGAAAAATTTTAGTAGTGCTTCAAATGATGGATTTTATTCTATTTTGCCAAGAGTATATGCAATTAAATTAAACAATGAATTTTATACCCTTCAATTTATAGAAACAACTAAAGTAATTGGAAATAAAAGGTACAATGGATATCCTTTGTTTTTACAAAATAATTTATAAAATCTTTTTACAAGGATTTTATTTGATTAAGTTAACTTTGCAAAGTTATAGTTTTTACAGAAATTAAAGCATTTAGTTAAGGATGAAATATCATTTGTCAATACCCAAAATGGGAGAGAGTGTATCGGAAGCAACAATAGTTCATTGGCTTAAAAAAGTTGGTGATATTGTTGAAAAAGATCAGCCATTTATAGAAGTTTCTACCGATAAAGTAGAAAGTGAAATTCCAGCACCTTTTAAATGTAAGATTTTAAGTATTTCTTATCAAAAAGACCAAACCGTTCCGGTTAATATTCCAATTGCGGAAGTTGAAATTTTAGATGGTTTTGTACCTTCTAAATTGGAAGAAATTAAAGAGAATTTAATAAATCCGGAAGATAAAACACTTCAACCAAGTAAAACTAAAACCAGTTTTAATAAAACCGAAACGCAAAGGGTAGAGAATAATATTCATAAATTAAGTCCTTTAGTTAAAAAAATTGCAATAGAAAATGAAATTACCGAAGAAGATTTAAACTATATAAATGGATCGGGAATCGAAGGACGAATAACAAAAGATGATTTATTATATTTTATAAAAAATAAAGAGGTATTCCGATCTCAATTTCCAAAAAATATTTTAAAAGAACATGTAAGTGAAATTCCATCTGATTATGTTCCAAAAGGAATAGAAGAACATGATGAAATCGTAGTTTTTGATAGAATGCGTGGTTTAATTGCAAAACACATGTTGGATTCCAAAAGAAATGCTCCGCACTGCACTAGTTTTTCAGAAATTGATGTTTCAAAAATTGTAGAATACCGAGATTCAAATAAAGATGTTTTTCTAAAAGAAAACAATATAAAAATTACCTATACCCATTTTTTTATGAAAATGGTTATAGAAGCGCTAAATGATTTTCCTAAATTAAATGCGCACAACTACTCTA
>JBIPPB010000008.1:0-54029 GCA_044368655.1 Chitinophagales bacterium
AGATTAACTTTTTTTACAAAAAATGAAAGTACGTTTTAAATAAAAAAATCGATTTTTGCATAAAATTACAAACTATGGCTTTATTTCAATATGCAGATTTTTTATACGTATTGATTTTAGTTTTATTTTTTACAGTACTTGGTTTTGCTACTTTAAAGTGGAAAAATAAGCGTATTGAAGAATTTGCAGCACCATCTTTAAAAAAAGTCATTTTCCCTAATTATTCTTCAAAAATAGGCACCATCAAGTTAATTTTATGGCTATTCGCTTTTGTTTTTCTTATTATAGGTTTGGCAAATCCAAGAGTGGGAACACAAGCGGAAAAGATAAAAGGAAAAGGCATCGATGTGATGGTATTATTGGATGTGTCCAATTCGATGCGTGCGCAAGACATTCAGCCCAACAGATTAGAACGCTCTAAATTATTGATAAGCAAATTATTAACTCAAATGCAAGGCAATCGCGTGGGGTTAATTTTATTTGCGGGAAATGCATTTATACAAGTTCCTTACACGATTGACTATTCCGCAATAAAAATGGCACTTCCAAATGTAAGCACCGAGTCAATAAGCAGCCAAGGCACTTCAATTGGCGAAGCCGTTGAATTAGCGACGTCTTCCTTAGAAAAAAGCCAGAGTAAAAATAAAGCACTGCTTATTCTTACCGATGGCGAAGACAACGAAGGTAAAGCTAAAGATGCTATCGAAGCGGCTAAATCCATTGGAATTAAAACCATTGCGGTGGGCGTTGGCGAAGAAGAAGGCGCACCGATTCCGATGGGGAATAACTTTAAAAAAGATGACCAAGGTAATGTGATCAAAACGGCTTTTAATCGCTCGATGTTAGAAAATTTAGCAGCTATCGGCGATGGACATTTTTTTCATTTAGGTGGGCAGTCGGATATCGTGGAAGACATTAATAAAGAAATTCAATCCATCGAACAAAAAGAATATGAAGAGTTGGATTTTACAGCGTATAACAATTATTTTTATTATTTCTTGATGGTTGTGCTGATTCTTATAACGATTGATTTTTTCATTCCTTCAAATGGATTTCATTTTTATAAAAAAATATTATTTTCCAGTTTTTTGATTTTGCTATTTTCCAACGTATCGGCTCAAATGCAAAACAAAGACCCTAATTTAGAAAAAAATATCAAGAAAATCATTCGAAGTGGTAATAAAGAATTTAGTAATCAAAAGTTAAATGAAGCGGAAACAAAATTTCAAAAAGCACTTGAAATGGATGCGTCGAATAAAATAGCGAATTACAATATGGGGAATACCAAATATCAATTGAATAAGTATAAAGAAAGTATTCCGAATTATCAAAAAGTTATAGAAAAAAATACGGACAAGGATTTCTTGTCTAAAGCTCATTATAATCTTGGAAATGCGTATTACAAATCAAATGATATGGACCAAGCCATAAAAGCGTATGAAACGGCTTTACTAAAAAATCCGAATGATATGGACGCCAAGAAAAATCTTGCTTTGGCTAAAAAACGCAAAAAAGACCAGGGCGGTGGCGGAAATAATCCAAAAGAAAATCAAAAAGATAAAAATAAAGAAGAAAACCAGCAAAACGGAAAACCCGACGAGAAAAAAGATAAAGGAGAAAATCCGCAAGAAGGCAAATCAGAAGAAAAGAAAATAGCGCCATCGAAGGGTTCTATTTCGCAAGAGGATGCGGAAAAACTTTTGGAAGCGCTCAAAAATCAAGAACAAAATACGCAAAAAAAGGTACAACAAAAAAATAAACCCAACGATGACAAAAAATTAGAAAAAGATTGGTAATACCGTATATGTATTAGTAATATGTCAATAAAAATGACCTAAACTATTACTATCGAGGCATTATACCTAATTTGATTTGAATTAAACTTACTATATAAATGGTATAATTTTTTTGAATTTAGTATAAAGATTTTTTCAAAATTTTAAATAATTGAAGTTTTATTGAAAAAATTTATAGATTTGCTTAAATTTAAAAAAAGTTGCAAAAAAGGGTTCGTATTGCAGTCAATACTCGTTTACTAATTAAAGATCAATTAGAAGGAATCGGTTGGTTTATGTATCAAAATCTGAAACGATTGGTTGAAAACAATCCCGAATTTGAATTTTACTTTCTTTTTGACAGGCCTTATGACCCCAATTTTATTTTTGGAGAAAATGTAACTCCAATTGTTTTAAATCCACCGGCAAGACACCCAATTCTTTGGTTTTTGTGGTTTGAAATTGCCATACCAAGGTTTATCAAAAAACATCAAATTGATTTATTTTTATCGCTTGATGCCTATACTTCATTGAGCGCGCAATGTAATAAAATTACGGCCATTCATGACATTGCTTTTATGCATTATGAAAATCAAGTCCCTAAAGTCGTGCAATGGTTTATGCGACACTTTACCCCAAAATATTACAACAGCAGTGATGTGATCATTACTGTTTCGGAAGCGTCAAAACAGGATTTAATTTCCACTTTTGGGGCTCACAAAAAAATTGAAGTCCTTTACAACGCCGCCAGCGATATTTATAAACCGATAGAAGAAGCTGAAAAAACAGCTCATAAAAAGCAATTTACCGAAGGTTGTCCTTATTTTTTATATGTAGGCTCTATTCACCCTAGAAAAAATGTTTTAAATCTTTTAAAAAGCTTTGAAGCGTATAAAGAGAAATATCAAACCAATCATTATTTGGTTTTGGTTGGGCGCTGGGCTTGGCAAAGCAAAGAAGCATTTGATTTTTTACAAAATATGCAAAATAAAAATTTTGTAAAATGTGTGGCGCATCAAACTCCCGAAACATTACGATATTGGTATGGAGCAGCGGAAGCATTGGTTTTTATATCTATTTATGAAGGATTTGGCATTCCGATTGTAGAAGCGATGGCCTGTGAAGCGCCAATTATTGCCAGCCGCTCTTCGTCGTTACCCGAAGTTGGAGGTGAAGCTGCAATTTATGTTGAACCTGAATCTATTGAAGAAATTGTAGAGGCATTACATCAAATACAAAATCAAGAGGTACGAAATAAATTAATTGCCAATGGAAAACTTCAAATCCTTAAATTTGATTGGAACCAAAGTGCAAAAAAATTAGAAAATATTGTAAAACAAGAATTGAAATTATAACCCAAATATCATGCAAAATATTAAAAATATTGAAATTCCTCAAGTAACAAAAGAAGCCATTGAGGCAGATTTTACACAATTTGAAAAAGAATTGAAAGCCGTTGCTTCTGAAAAAGAATTAATTAAATTGTATCAAAAAGTGCTTGATTATTGCGACACATTTAACTCTAACTTCAGCATTTTATCTTATAGGTATAATGGTAATTTAAAAAATGAAACGTATGACAAAGCATATACTTATTATTTAGATAGTTATCCAACATTAAAATCAGGGTTCTTAAAAATACAATCCAATGTTAAAAAAAGCCCATTTTTTGATGCTTTAAGCAATTTAATTGGCAATAACGGATTTGAAGAACTTAAAAGGTCAAGAGAAATGTCAAAAGAAGCTCAGGAAATTTTTGAACAAATCGCAAAAATTGAAAAAGAGTATGATTCAAAAATTGGAATCGCTCAAGTAATATGGGAAGGAGAAACCGTTTCGTTGAGTGCTATTTATAAATATTTTATGGACCAAGATCGAGCTACTCGAAAAAAAGCGTATGATACGATTGGGACTTATTTTTTAGAACAAGAATCGGAATTGACTAAAATCTTTATTGAACTTGTAAAACTTCGCAATGCTTATGCACGTGAACTAGGTTACAATAATTATCATGAATATTCTTTTGATCTTTATTGTCGAATTGGTTATGGGGCAAAAGAAATTGATGGATTTCGCAATCAAGTTTCAAAAGACTTTTTAGGAATATATTTAACGATTAAAGAATTAAGAAAGAAAAATTTAAAATTGGAACATTTATCTTATTACGACAACATTAATTTTATAGACGGTGAAGCCGAATTAAAACATAAAGACATTCAAAAAAATATTAGTTTATTTATTGAATTGTTGAAACCATTCTCAAGTAAATGGACAGACATATTAAATGAAATGCAAGATAAAGGTGCCATTGATTATGATATTAGAGACAATAAGATATATGGAGGTTATTGTACGTATGCAAAAAGTTATAATTTACCTATCATTTACTCGGGCTTAACGGTTAATAACCTCAATGATATCAGGGTCTTATCTCATGAAATTGGCCATGCGCTACAAATGTCAATTACAAATAGTCATACAAAATATCAAGAGGCATGCTTAGACACGGTCGAAATTTTTTCACACTCCATGGAAATGTCGATTTATCCATATTTAGATTTATTTTTTGAAGGTAACCATATTAGAAAATATCAATTAAAGAATTTTATTGGTCATTTAAATATGCTTTTTGATTGTAGTATTGATGACGAATTTCAAGAGATTACATATCTTAATGAAGAAAAACTTTCAAGTGCGTTTATTTGTAATACTTACAAAAAATTAGAAGAAAAATATCAATTCGTAAATAATCATGAGCCTGATTTATTCTATACACAAGGTAAAAAATGGTTGAGCAATGGACATTTATTTAAATATCCATTTTATATGATTGATTATGCGTTGGCAATTATCGTTGCATTACAATTATACCAACAAAGTCTTACGAATTCAGAGATATATGTTCAAAATTTTGAATCCCTTTCCAAGAATATTGGCAATCTTTCACAAAAGAATATTTCGGAGTATAGTAGCTGTTTTTCGGCTTTTGATTTTGATCAATTTAAAAAACTCGCACAATTTATTGAAGAGACATTAGAGCAAATAAAGTTAACCTAATTAAAAAAGCCTTACTTATAAAGTAAGGCTTTTTATAAATTTTAAAGTAGGGATGACAGGATTCGAACCTGCGACCCTCTGGTCCCAAACCAGATGCGCTACCGGGCTGCGCTACATCCCTATTTATTTTTAGTTTCTCTTCCAAACTTCGATGCGCTACTCCCGCACGTGCGGGACGCTACATCCCTATTTTTTTTGAATTGGTTGATTCCAATTGGAGCGGTGAGAGCGAGATTCGAACTCGCGGTACAGTTTCCCGTACGTCAGTTTAGCAAACTGGTGGTTTAAGCCGCTCACCCATCTCACCTTTAATTTTTAATAACGAATACTGCTTTTAAAAATTAGAGTGCAAATATAGTATTTATTTTTTAATGGACTTGAAAAATTATTATTTATAATTTTCTATAGATACGACAAGTTAATTCTTTTCTTTAATTCTTCAATTTTATCGTTATAAGCCTTATTTACTTGGAGTTGATCCTCAACCTGTTTTAGCGAATGTAAAACGGTACTATGGTCTTTTCCTCCAAAATGTTTGCCAATTTCTTTTAATGAATTTTTAGTGAATTTGCGCGCCAAATACATCGAAACTTGTCGAGCTTCCACAACGTCTCTTTTACGATTATTGTCGCATAGGCTTGTAATTTCTACGTTATAAAATTCGCTAACCATTTGTTGTATAAAATCAACCGAAACTTCACGAGAAACAGATTTGATATAATTTTTAACGATTTTCTTAGCTAAATCAATATCAATTTCTCTTTTAACTAATGCTTCTTGCGCCAATAAGGCAATCATTGCGCCTTCTAAATCTCTAAGATTGGTATTGATATTATAAGCAACATACTCAACCACTTCCTTTGGTAAAATAACACCATCGGCATACATTTTTTTCTCTAAAATAGCATAACGGGTGTCAAAATCAGGCAAAGTAAGCTCTGTAATTAGGCCCCATTTCAAACGTGACAATAAACGCTCCTCGATACCATCCAAATCTTTTGGTGCACGGTCTGAAGTGATGATAATTTGTTTGCCGT
This sequence comes from Chitinophagales bacterium, assembly GCA_044368655.1. Taxonomy (GTDB): domain Bacteria; phylum Bacteroidota; class Bacteroidia; order Chitinophagales; family JADJOU01; genus CHPMRC01. Next base: position 5,870 of record JBIPPB010000008.1, read on the forward strand.
TGGTATGTAAATGATTAAAGATATGAAAAAATACGTTTTGAGTTTGTTCTTTTCCTCCTAACCAATAAATATCGTCCACTAATAATACATCTATTAGCTGGTAAAAATGAATGAATTCGTTTGTAGAGTTATTACGAATCGATTCTACGTATTGATTTAAGAATTTATCCGCAGAAACATATAAAACCGTTTTATTTAGATTGACTTGTTTGATAAAATTACCAATAGCATGAATTAAATGGGTTTTTCCCATTCCGGTTCTTCCGTATAAAACCAATGGATTAAATGCGGTTCCACCTGGTTTTTGTGCAATTGCATAACCTGCAGCACGCGCTAAGCGGTTACAATCGCCTTCAACAAAACTATCAAAAGTATAAATAGGATTTAACTGCGAATCGATACTCACTTTTTTAATACCCGGAATTACAAAAGGATTCTTAATGGGTCCTCCAATCGTTTGGGGCATAAACGACTCTGTAGCATCTACGTTATGTGATTTAAAATTTGGGTAATTTATAGTAGACGGATTGTTTGGATTATTTTCTACTATAATACTATACTCTAGTTTTGCTTTGGCACCAATTTCTCGCTGTATTGATTTCTTAAGAATGCCTACATAATTTTCTTCGAGCCACTCATAAAAAAACTGAGACGGTACTTGAATGGTAAGTACTTCCTCTTTTAGTGAAACAGGCTTTATCGGTAAAAACCATGTTTCAAAAACAGATTTTGATACATTATTCTTAATGATTTCCAAGCAATTTGACCAAATCTTTTCTACATTTTCTTTCATAAACTATACGACAATAAACTTTGATATTTCCGACTGCGAATATGCACATTTTAATGTTAATAACTTTATTTTTTTATTTCAAGTTACTGACATTTTATCAACATCGATTCATTTTTGTCCACTTTTTTTGAATCTTTTTTAAGATATACATCTAATCTTCCTAAGTTTATACCTCCCCAACCTACTTGATTAACTATGACAAATTTTCCGAATTTATTTTTAATTTCTTTTGGAGAATTTAAAAATGTGTGCGTGTGTCCTCCAATTATAACATCCACATTATCAATTGTTTCTGCTAGCAATAAGTCCGAAACCCTTTGTTTGCTAGGGTAAGAATAACCCAAGTGAGATAACCCTATGATTATCTGACATTTCTTCTCATGTTTCAAAAAGTGAGCATATTGATTTCCAATATGTATAGGGTCTAAATATTGCGTTTCTCCATAAAGTGCCTTCGGAACCAATCCATCCAATTCAATTCCGAGCCCAAAGACGCCTATTCGAATATTGCCCTTTTGAAAAATCTTATACTTTTGGATTTTTTGATCCAACGGAGTATTTTCAAAATTATAATTACTTACTATAAATGGGAAATTAGCGTGGTTGAGCTGTTTACCAAAATTTTCAATACCCCCATCAAAATCATGATTTCCCATCGTAGCCGCATCGTATCCAAGCATGCTCATTGCTTTTATTTCCAACTCGCCATTATATAAATTAAAATAGGGTGTGCCTTGAAAAATATCTCCAGCATCCAAAAGCAAAACATGTTTTTCAGCTTTTCGTATTTCATCAATAATGGCTTTGCGGGCGATGACGCCTCCAAGCCCAGCAAAATCACCAGAATCAAAAGGGTCTATTCTACTATGCGTATCGTTGGTGTGCAAAATAGTGATTTTTTCAAAAGCATCTAAAGACTCCGCTTTAAGGATGGATTGCCCCATCAAGCCACTTAAAACAACAGTTTTAGTTGTATTTTTTAAAAAAGCTCTACGATCTAGCATAAAATTGTATTAAAAATGATACACAAAGATACTAAAAATAAAAAGGGGAAATGTGAATTAAAAAAGAAGAATCTTATCAAAAATAAAATTAAAAAAACAATATATGTTTTTATAATTAACCTATTATGAATTTGAGTTATATTTTATCTATTATTATTTTTAATACAAAATTGGCACGAAAAGGAAACCAGTATCTTGTTCATTTGAAATAAATAAGATGCAAAACATATCACTTTTATCTTTATAATTTAATCGAAAATCTTCAATTTTATCTTCGGTTATGAACTTTTTATGATACAATTCTTCAAGATGGGTAATAAAAATATTCCACTGGTAATTGGTTTGAGATTGATCGATAATTAGTTTGCCAAAAACGGGTGTTGAAGATTTTTGAAAAATAAAAATTGGATAGTTTGAAACCCTTTGTTCGATTAAAAGAGTACGGACATTTAATAAGGTTTCATTCCATTTCTCTACTTCTTGCTCGATACTTTCTATCGTTATGGTATTAATCATATATAAAAATTAAAATGCTTTTAAACTCAAATCTAAAGACTTATACGAATACGTTAAACTGCCAATAGAAACAAAATCAACGCCCGTTTCGGCATAATCCACTATGGTTTCTTCATTAATGCCACCACTGGCTTCTAATGGCATTCTGCGATTGACCCACAATACTGCTTCGCGGCAGGCGTCTGCCGTAAAATTATCCAGCATAATGCGATCTACCAAGCCCGTTTCCAAAGCAGTTTGAACTTCATTTAAGTTTCTTGTTTCCACTTCTATTGGAACGTGAATTTGGTGCTCTTTTTTATAAGCATCTGCGCGTTGAATTGCATTTACGATACCTCCACAATAATCTATATGATTATCCTTTAGCATAATCATATCGTATAAACCAAAGCGATGATTGACGCCACCACCAATTTTAACTGCCAGTTTTTCAAAATATCTAAAATTTGGAGTGGTTTTTCGTGTGTCCAAAACCTTACATTGGGTATGTGCAATTTTATTGACAAAATGATTGGTTTTAGTCGCAATTCCACTCATGCGTTGCATCGTATTGAGTACCAACCGTTCGGCTAATAAAATAGATCGGGTTTTGCCTTCTACAATAAATGCAATATCGCCATATTTTACGTTTGTGCCATCTTTTATAAGAATTTCGATCTTTAAACTTGGATCTACGATATTAAAAATTTGAGTGGCTATTTCTACACCTGCAAGAATTCCAGAATCTTTAACAATTAAGCGTGCCTTTTTTTCATCCTCAATAGGAATACAACTGTTGGCACTATGATCACCAATCGGAATGATAAAATTGGGATCTTGCGTGTCTTCAAGAAGTGCTTTTTCTATAAAATCTCTAATATTCATATAACTATTTAACCCACAAATTAATAATGTTCAAAACTAATATAAATTCTGTAAAATTGAATATTCAAGTATTTAAAAGGTAATTTTATTTTTAATTTAAATGTCATAATTTGTCGTTTTAATATATTCAAATTTAAATTAATTGTTAAATATTCAATATATAATTAGCTTTTGTAAAATAAATAAAAAAGAATCAATTGCGACATTTTACGGCGTCATCAAGTTGTATTTTTGCATCATAAAATTAATCAGATGAAAGAATTAAATGAAATAGGGATTAAAGAAGAATTAAAAGATGTTGTAAAAAAAGGATTTGAAGAAATGCTTCAAGATGTCATGAAAGGCAAAAAATCAATCCAAGATTTTAAAAAATCATTAGATTATAAATATTCTCAAAAAAAGATGGAACTATACGGTACGTTATTCTAAATTATAACGATGGACAACCAATTCTTCTAGTATTGCGTCCAAAGCATCCAAAGTAGTTAATACTAATTTCTGGCGAACCTATGGAACCTTGGCTGTTTGCTACGCCACCTGTGTGGAGGTCATAGCTGAATACAAAGCTAAATTGAGCTAAGTCAATACGAGCTGCCGCAGCGATGGCATCATTGCTTTTATACCAAAGCCCTAAATATCCAATTATAGGCGATGCGGTTTCGGTTTCAGGAGCTAATGTAGTACCAATATAAGTACCCGCATTCCAATTCATAACTTGTTGAAATTGAAAAAATGCAGAAGGAAGAATTACTAAATTGCCTAAATATTTTTGGGCTCCTGCATGAACATTAAGCCTTGTAGGTAATTTAAAATTTTGATTTGTTAGCGAAATATTAGGTTGAGTTAAATGAAATACTGAAACTCCTCCATAAATATTTAAAGTTGGATCTGGATTTGTTGTTACCATCGCTCCAAAATTCATATCTGGATACAGAATAGATTCGTTTAAAAAGTTTTCGCCAGAAGGCAAAACGGGTTTTCCATAATTGTCTATACTATTTGCAAAAATATATTTCCCATCACCAAGCGTTCTTTGAGCTAAGCCACCTTGTAAACCGAATGAAAGGAAACTATTAGCATCTTTACCAAATCTAAGGTGATAAGCAAGACTTAACAATAACGAATGGTTTGAAAATGTGTTTGTTGGCGTTTTGTCGTAATTTGCCAAAATACCAAATCCCCATAAATTATTTAATTCATTTGAATTTCTGCCTAAATTAAAATCTGCACCAATGGAAGCCGATTGATACGCTTTAAAATCTTTGGAACCCATCCATTGATTACGATAAATCGTTGAAACTCTATAATTACAATAACTGTTTCCTGTAAATGCAGGATTTAATGCTAATGGCATTGAGTTGAACTGGGAATATTGCAAATCTTGACCATTCATCAAAACAACAGATGAAAACCAAACGATCAGCGTAAATAAAAATTTATTTTTCATAATGAAAATTATAATGGCTTTATCTAATTAAAGTTATTTCTCCTTGAAAATTTAATACTTGTTTATTGCTGCATTCTGCAGAAATGGTATAATAATACACGCCATGAATTAAATCGTCGCCTGTATTAAACTCTTTCCCGTTCCATCCAATATCTTTTCGATTTGGCGGAAAATTATTATTTGAATAAACTAAATTTCCCCAACGATTATATACTTTAAAATCTAAAACATTGGTTAATGGACTTCCCATTGGATAAAAAACATCGTTTGCTTCATCACCATTCGGGGTAAAAGCAGTAGGTATTGTAATATTATCTTTTGTACATGAAGAATCAATCAAAATGAATACAGAATCTGAAACCGAACAACTGTAGGTACCCGAACTATAGAACAATGTAGCTTTCAAATACTGAGAAGATACAGGAGATGCCGAAGTAGAATCGCATGTTGAGCACAAAAATACATTTTTATTAGCCCAACGAATACTATCCCAAACACCATTTGCTTTGGCGGTTACAATCGTTTTGCTTCCTAAAACCATCTCCGTAGGATTTGCATTAACTTCTAATTCCAAAGGCTTTACCACATTAATCTTGATATCTCTATACGAAGCGGGGCAATTAGGTGTTTTCCCAAAAACACGATAGGTAATTGTATTTTTAGGTTCATATAGTATAATGCTGTCGCCACTGATTCTATTTCCCCAAACAAAATTATCAAATGAAATTTGGTTGCTTCCACGGATAGTATATTGAATAGATTGACCCAGACAAATTGAAGTATCTATACTAGGCGTGATATCTAATTTAGCAATAGTATCAACAATATGAACGATTTCATTACTCGTATCAACACAAGCTGAAATGGTGTCCGTTAAGACAAGAAATACTTTTTTTACACCTTCTTTAGTCCATTGTTTTTGAAAATCAACTGGTAATGTACTTGAAAAATCTTGTAAACTGCCATCCGAATCTACTGTTATCCATTTCCAACGGTATTGTGCAAGTATTTTATTTGCAGTTTGGTTATTATAAAGCGTTACACTATCTCGACAAGCAAATCCATCTAAAGCAATTTTGGCTTGAGGCGGAATTGAAATCAACAATGTTTTTGTGATGGAATCTTTACATCCGTTTGCGTCCTCTACAATCATTCTTGTAATATAACTTCCTGGTAGAGTATATTTTTTAACATAACTTGAATTAAAAGGATCTTGAACCACTCCATCTCCAAAACGCATGATAAAACGGGCTATTGTACCCCCGGAACCTTGAGTAGCCGTTGGCACAAAACGAATATCAATATTTGGGCAAGTAAATGTCTTATCTGTTGTAAATTGTGCCTTTGGAGGCGAAATTACACGAATGGCATTAGGGAAAATGACATCTTGGAAAGAGACATCAGAATAAACTATTCGAAGAGATGGAATAATTGAATTACTCGAATCTTTATAGGTATAGCTCACCGAAGCATTTGAACTATTTAAAGTAACGCCATCACCATAATTCCATTGTCTTGTAGCAACGGTTTTTCCAAGAGGAATTGAATTTGTATCCGTAAAAACAACCATATCTCCAAGACATATTCGTTCGTTAGAAATTGTAAAACCTTGACTGTATCCTAATAGGGAAAAGCCTAAGAAAAAAAATAAAACATACATTTTCATATACAAGAAATCTTTAGAACGTTTTTAAATTAGGGCAATCGGCTCTACTTTTATAATTTTTTTCAAATAATCCAATATAGCCAACACTTAATTCGGCAGCACCTGCTGCAGCCGAAGCTCTGTTTAAGTCATTCAAATTATAATCATAACTTAGTCCCACCCAAAAACCTTTGTAATCTAATCGTGCCATGGCAATAATAGCATCAAAAGAAGAATTTCCAAACCTAAAATATGGGCCTATCGAAAAACTTGATTTATCGGTTTCAAAATTTCCAAAATTTAACTGCGCTAAGCCGCCAAGGTTAATTTGTTGTTGATTTCCTTGTCGAGAGAATAAAAAAGAAGGAATTATACTTAATTTTGAATTCGCTAGGAATTTTGAAGAAATATAAGAATTTAGTCGATTGTCTAAAGTTACATCTGTATTAAAAAAAGAATTTTTCATTGGTACTAAATGATCCGCCGAAACACCGAAAAATAAACTAAATTGATCGCTTGGCATGATGTAATAATTTAGTCCTAATCCAACATCAAAATTTGAAATACTTCGTCTTTGAATTTCATCAATATTTCCTGAGCCTGGAGGCGGTAAAAAATTTCGGCCTAAGCTTTCATGATGTAAACCAAGATAAGCGCCAATTGATAAATATTGTTCTATTTCGTATCCGAGTTTTTTATGAAAAGCCAAATTCAGCCTTCCTAAATTTTTTGCATATAAATTTTGAGTTTCATCGCGATACATATTGACCCCAAGACCAAAATAATCCCCGTCTAATTTTTCTTTTAATAAACCAAGATCATAGCTAGCTCCAAAAGTTCTTGTAGTTGCGCCTGGTTGAATCGTTTGATTTCTAAAATTAACACTTCCTCGATAACTACCATCAAAAAAACCAGTCAATGAAGGATTTAAATAAGGCTGTGATGCAAAGTATTGACTGAAGACAAAATCTTGAGCTGAACAAAAATTGTTAACTCCAAAAACAACAAGTAATAATATATATTTTTTAAATAAACTCATTTCTAAATAGAATTAACGCATTAATAAAATCTGACCACTTTTGCTGATTTGCTTAAACTTATTATCAACCGTAGTATATGACATCACATAATTTAAAACACTATTATTTACAACTTCTCCAGTTTTATTTTTACCATCCCAAGAAAAAGTAGGTGTATTTGCAACAAAGATTAAGTTACCCCAACGATCAAATATTTTAAACTCAAACTGTTCAATAATGTTGGTATTATTTAGATATAAACTAAAATTATCATAAGAGCCATCTTGATTTGGAGAAAAGTAATCTGGCACTTGTATATCATCCACTTTTTCTACGATATCAATATTAAATCTTGCATTAACGACACATCCCGGACCATACTTTGCTGTCATAAAATAAGTTACATCTTCTTTAGGGAAAACACGTACTCCAAAATTAGTAGCAATTGATGATTCTTTTGGCGTCCAAATGATATCATATAATCCAAACATATCTTCAATTACAATATCTTGAACTTGACCTGCCACCATTGTGTTTTTTCCTATTAATTTTACAACACGATCGGGGAATTCATAAATTGTTTTTCTTACCGTGTCTACGCAGCCTCCTCGGTCTCTTAATACCACTGCATAATCCCCTGCAATTAATCCAGAAACTTGTTGTTGCGTGCTTCCATTATGAAGCCATCTGTAAGTTATTGAAGCCGAATCACCTTGAACTACATCGGCTTTTAATGTTCCAAAACCTTCATTAAAACAAATAGAATCCGTACCTGTAATTTTACCTTTAGGTAATGCAGGTTCTTTTACTTCTATATCTCGAATCCAAAAAGTATCACATTTGAGTGTATCCAAAAAATAACACGTATATTTTCCTGCAACTATAGTATCTAAAGGCATTCTATTGTTAGTAACATCTATCCATTTATACGTATAAGGAGGATAACCGCCTTCCATTTCAATATTGATGGATCCAATTTTTCTTCCACAGGCAGCATTTAATATCGTTAATTTTTTTAACGACATTTTACCTACTTTAGCCTTTAGCTCTAAATTCTTTGATATGATACAACCCGATCCATCTGTAACCGTTACCGCATAATTTCCAACTGGTAAATTACTGGCTGTAGCATTATTTAGTGAACTATTATGACTCCATTTAAAGCTGATTGGTGATGTGAAATTTTTAACATCCGCAAAAATTTTTCCATCTGAAGAATTTGAACAACGAGCACTATCTGCTTTTAATTCTATTTCCATTGCGTTTGTACTTGCAGTCAAAACGATGTTAATAAATGAATCCGTACAAGCGGTGGCGCTATCACGAATAATAATTTTATAAGTACCTGCATCTAAGTTGTTCACGTTAATACCCGATCCAAAAACGCCAGCTAAAAAACTATTTCCTTTATAAAGACTAAATGTTGCCCCTATACTACTATTTGTGATATTTGCATTAATAGAACCATTGGCACCACAAGTTGGATCCAATTTACTAATTGTTTTGGTAAACGAACACTGAGCTGTTAAAACGCTACTTGAAACTATAAGAATCAAGAAAATATGTATTATTTTTGCCATACGATTTATATCTTTAGCCTTTATTTGCAACGTCCAAAATTATAAAATATTTTCTAAATCATTTAAAAAAACATAAAAAAATATGTGAATAAATAAATTTCAAATGAAATACAATTGTTTATTTTTGTAAAATTTATAAATATTGTTCTTTTAAAATTATAAAAAACAATATTTAGAAAATGATGTTTTTATGAAATATGGAATTTGTTTTTTATCTTGTACTACTATTTATAGCGACATGTCGGAGTATTGCACTCCTGCGGGGCAGCTACTTTTTGGTGAGACATATGAAATTATAAATTCCAATAAGAAATTTATAGAAATCCAATGTATTAATAATTCCATCAGTGGCTATATTTTAAAATCTCAATCTAGAATTTTAAGTCCTAAAGAGTTTAAAGTTTTACAAAATGCCCCAAAATATTATACAACCGATTCGGTTTCTACAATAATTCTTAATCATGCAATTACGTTATTGTCAATTGGGAGCACGCTTTATAATTTTGATGGATTGGTTTGCCAGTTTATGGATCAAAAAATCAATTTTAACGGCAATGCGATTTCTTCAACCCAAGTTTTACAACAACATCAAATTGAAACCTTATTGAAAAAACTAGTCAACACGCCCTATATGACTGGTGGTCAATCTATATTTGGAATGGACCCTTTGGGATTAATTCGTTTTTATTTAAAGTATTTAGGTATTAATTCCCCTAAAAATATTGATGAAATGCTAGATATCGGTCAACATATTTCTTTGATTAAAAATGCTAAATTTGGAGATTTGGTTTTTTGGGGGCAAAAAAATGTCGAGCAAGTTAGTATTTTACTCAACAACAATTGTTTAATACATTGTAATGGAATGATTAAAATCTCTAAATATGATTATTTAGGAATCATCAATTCTGACGACAATAGTTATGAATTTTCTAAAATTATCAAAATTGTTAGACTTTAAATGGGTTTTATTTATGTTTTTTTATCTAAAATAGTATTGTTTGTTTTAACGATTCGCCATTATTTATTTGATAAAAATATATTCAAATCTCATAAAAGCCCTATAAAAACAATTTGTATTGGAAACTTAAACTTGGGCGGGAGCGGTAAAACGCCTTTTATCATCTATTTAGCAAAAAACTTGAGCAAAGAATACAAAATTGCTATACTAAGTAGAGGCTACAAACGAAAAAGTTCGGGATTTCAAATTGTAGATGTGGAGACCAATTGGAATTTAGTTGGTGATGAGCCAAAACTGATTAAAGAAACATTACCAAATATTACCGTAGCCGTTTGTGAAAATAGATTTGAAGGTTGTTTAAATCTTAAAAAAATGGATGCATCAATTGATTTAATTTTATTAGATGATGCCATGCAACACCGAAGTTTAAATCCAGACTTAACTATACTATTAACTCGATTTAATAAACCTTTTTTTAATGACGCGTTGTTTCCTTTAGGAACATTAAGGGATTTAAAAAATAGAGCCGAAACTTCTGATTTGAATATAATTACTAAATGCCCTTCAAGTATTCCTCAAGAAACAAAAGAATTTTATTTAAACGCCATTAATAAATATAATTCCAGTCCTACACTTTTCTCAAATTATGCATATTCTCCGATTCAAAATATCTTTTCAAAGAAAACAGAGCCCTTGCCTAATTCAATTATATTATTAACGGGATTGGCAAATACCTCCGAGCTAGTTCATGATTTATCAGAAAAAACAAGAATCGTCAAACATTTTGAGTTTGCAGATCACTACAACTATTCTAATGAAGACCTTAATAAAATAATCAATGAAGCTATAAATCTAAATATTTCATTTATATTAACCACTACCAAAGATGCTATCAAGTTGAGAAACTTTCAAGCACTTTTTGAAACTCATAAAATTGCTATTGGCGCCATTCACATTGACGTTGTGATTGATGGTCAAATAATAAATGAAATTAAAAATAAACTAGACCTACATCAATGATTCCCAATCTTGATACAATTTGTCAAGCTGCGATTTTAGGTCTTGGTATTCCGCATAAATTTTGTTATGCGTATCCGGATTATTTAAAAATGCGTCCGTAGCCATAAATTGTTCTTTTTCTAAAATTAGATTTTCAAGCTTTTCAATTTTTTGCTCTAATTTTTTATTATTTTCAGGACTTGATTTAACCGATTCAATTTTTTTCACAACGGATTTTGAGTTATCTGCGCTATTATTTGATGACTTTTCCGATTCAAATTGTCTGAATGAATCGACTTTCTTTTTCTCTAAAAACTCATCAATCGTCCCTAAGTATTCTCTAATCCCATCTGTTGTAAATTCATATGTTTTAGTTGTTAAACCTTGCAAGAAATCTCTATCGTGGCTCACCACAATAAAAGTGCCTTCAAAAGATTGAATTGCTTTTTTTAATACATTTTTACTTCTAATATCCAAGTGATTCGTAGGCTCATCAAGAATTAAAAAATTATACGGTTGTAGCATTAATTTCGCAAGCGAAAGTCTTCCTCGCTCACCACCACTTAAAACTCTTACTTTTTTATCAACATCTTCACCACCAAACAAAAACGCTCCGAGTAAATTACGGACTTGAGTTCGCATGTCTCCAGTGGCTTCTTCATCTATGGTTTCAAAAACCGTTTTATTGTTATTTAAATCTACCGCTTGATGTTGTGCAAAATATCCTTTTAATACATTATGACCCCATTCCACATTTCCTTCATAAGAATCAATATCATTTGCGAGTATCTTAGCTAAAGTAGATTTCCCCATACCATTTTTACCTACAAATGCAATTTTATCACCTCGCTCTAATTCAAAACTAAAGCCCTTTATGATATTTTTATCTCCGTAATTCTTTATTACTTTATCCGCTTTCAAAATTAATTTACCCGAATTCGGTGCTTTTTGGAATTTAATATTCATTGTAGCATTCTCTTCAGAATCTACTTCAATGAGTTCCATTTTATCAAGCTTTTTTATTAGCGACTGTGCAAAACTTGCTTTACTTGCTTTCGCTCTAAATCGGTCTATATTTCGTTCGATTTGTTTAATTTGATCTTGCTGATTTTTAAACGCATTATTCAGCTGTTCTCGTCGCTCTTTTCTTAACTCGAGGTATTTACTATAATTTGCATTATAATCTTCAATATTTCCTAGTGTTACTTCAATGGTTCGATTTGTTACGGCATCGAGAAAAGCAATGTCGTGCGATACTAAAACAACGGCACCTTTATATTCTTTTAAAAAGTTTTCAAGCCAAAAAATACTTTCAATATCAAGGTGATTCGTCGGCTCATCCAGCAAAATTAAATCGGGGGCTTGTAATAGAATTTTTGCTAGTTCAACCCGCATTTGCCATCCTCCACTCAATTCTTGCATTGATTTTTTAAAATCTTCTCTTTCAAATCCTAATCCTTTTAAAACTCTCTCAATATCGGCGTCAATATTAGAAACATTGGTAAGGTTTAGTCTATTTTGAATATCTCCCAAATCTTCAATGAGTTGCATATAAGCATCGGATTCATAATCGTCTCGGGTTTCAAGTTGATTTGTTATATCAAATACTTTTTGCTCCAAAGCCAAGATTTCAGCAAACGCCGTTTTAGTTTCTTCTAAAACATTTTTATTAGAACGACTTTCAAGATCTTGACTCAATAAAGCAATTGTAGCATAATTAGGCTTGCTGATTGTCCCAGAATCTGCCTTATAAATACCTGACAATAATTTTAAAAGTGTTGACTTTCCAGCGCCATTTCGGCCCGTTAATCCTATGCGATCTTCTCGATTTATTAAAAATGAAATATTATTTAGAAGATTTCGGCCTCCAAAATTTAATGAAATATTGTTTAGTGCTACCATTGTAAAATTAGAAAAGGGGCAAAAATAGAATAAAAATAAAAAAGGTGTTGAAATTTCAACACCTTTTTTATTTTAGAAATTAATTACTTTAAATTCGGTTCTTCGATTCATCTGATGCTCATATTCCGAACAATCATTTTTGGTTATACATCTACAATTGTTTACGGGCATTGTTTCACCATAACCTCTAAAAGATAATCGATTTCGCTCAACGCCACGAGAAGCAATGTACTCCATAGAAGACTGCGCTCTTTTTTGAGACAATACTAAATTAGCTTGATCCGAACCTCTACAATCCGTATGAGATCCCATTTCTATAACTAATGTTGGATTTTCGTACATGATTCGAACCACCTTTTCTAACTCATTAGCAGCGTCGGGTCTAATATTCCATTTATTTACATCAAAATAAATATTATCAATTTTGAAAACTTTATTTTTCTCAATTTTTTCTAGACAAACGTCAATATTGACATTTTGATTAATGTTTTCAGGACGCGTTCTTACACTCTCTGTTTTAGCTAAATATCGAGTTCCATCTTGATTTACTTTGAAAATTCGAACTTGATACTCGTCGTTTAATGCAATACCGCCTACTTTTAAAGTCCCATTTGCTTTTGTAAAGGCTCCAACTTCGTCGCCAGAGGACATTTGCTTTAACGTTACATTGGCGTCAGGAAGCATTTCTCCAGTTTGACAATCTTTTACACTTACTACAAATTTTGTTGTTGGAGATAAATCCTCTTCCAATTGTACAACAACTATTTTTGTTTCATTGAAATTCTTCAATACCGCTGTATTTTTTTTGTAGCCATCTTTTGAAACATTCAAGCTACACAATTTAGTAGCCATCATTGACGTCTTATATTCCCCATCTTTATTTGTAGTAATATCTGGTTTATTTAAACAATCTGCAGCAATTTTAGCAGATTCGATAGGATTTTTAGTTTTTGCATCAATTACTTTTACCGTTAGCATAATGTCAACACTTTTCCAATGATAAATATCATCATTTCCAATGCCTCCGTTTCTATTTGAAGAAAAGAAACCTTCTTTATTATCTTTGTCAATTATAAACCCAAAGTCATCATCTTTTGTATTGATTGGGTTTCCTAAATTTTCTGGAGTTTCATATTCTTCATTAGCAAATTTTGCTTTGAATATATCTAAACCTCCTAAACCAGGCAATCCATCCGAAGCAAAAAATAATGTACCATCCGCTGCAATATAAGGGAATTTCTCTTCTCCTGGCGTATTGATTTTTGGACCTAAATTTTCTGGAGTTCCCCATCCCATTCCTACTCTTCTCACTTTCCATAAATCCGTTCCACCAAAACCACCTGGCATATTACTAGCAAAAATTAACTCATCATCATTTGGAGATAAAGCAGGATGTGCATAAGAATAATCATCCGCATTTGGTGCACTATTTAATTTAATTTCTGTAACATCGGTCCAATCATCAAGTGAACCAGAATACGTAACTCTGAAAATCTTTAAGTTAACTGTTTTTTTATCCGATGCTACAACGGTTTTATTTTTATTATTTTCATAATTTGTTCTTGTTAAATACATAACGCCATAGTCCTTTGTAAAGGTCATAGGACCTTGCATATAAGACTGATCCATTTTCTTAAAGAAAGGTTTTCCTTGTTGAAAATTGTAAGACTTATTTCCTTCTGCAACAAACACATCGGTAAACATATCATAATTGGTTTCAACAAGCTTAAAACCACTTCCTTGACGATTTTTTGATGTTGTAATATATAAAATACTTCTATTTCTATAAAATATTGGTGAGAAATCCGCTTGACGTGAATTTAACTCGCCGACATTTCTGATTTTAATAGATTTATTTGGAGTTGCTATTGATTGAAAGTACTCTTCATTAATATTTGTCAACTTAGCATCTGCTTGATTTTCAGTATAAAAATTATTGTAAACTTCCGATGCTTCTTTAAACGAACCTTTTGAGGACAACATTTGAGCATATCTTAATTTAGCTCTACTCGACATAAATCCGGAACTATTAACATCCGACAACAACTTTAGTGCTTCATTACTATTTGGGTCGGTTATTAATAAAACATTAGCGAGTTTCTCACTCACTTTATAATTTCTTGGATTTGTTTCTAATTCTTTTTTGTAACTTTTGATTGCTTTATCTAACATAAACTTTTGAGCGGCATCATCTCCATCTTTTTCATCTCCTGATATAGCCTGCGCATTCAAGTTTATTAAAGTACTGAAAGCAAATAAAGTAATCAGTATTTTTATTGTATTTTTCATTTTAAATTTTTTAAATTCTTAAGAATATGGTTTAAACTCTATCTTCTAGAAATAGTTAACATAACGAGGTGAAACAAATCGGTCTTTCTTATTATTTGAGAAATACATTCCTAAATACAATTCGTGAGAACCCGAAGTAGCTTGTCTTAATCGAGACAAATGATAATCATAAGAATATCCAACTTCAAGATTTTGGTTTACTAACATTTTGAATATCCCTACTATAGCCTCGCCATTAAAGAAACTATAATTTACACCTCGATCATCAGATAATACATCTCCACCAAAACGGAAACCAACACCTAACCAAAAACGCTCTTGTAATAAGAAATTAAGGTTTAAATCAAGGTTTGGATTTGAATTGTCACTAAATTTATAAAATGCTTGTGGTTTAATTTTCATGCCATCTTCTTTACCAAAAACATATCCAGCTGAAAAGAAATAGTGGTTATACTGTCTTGAAAGTGGATTCGTTCCTCCAGAATCAACATCATTTTTATATTTTAACTTTAAAAAATGTGGAACACTAGCTCCTACAAAATATCTTTTTGAAAATAAATAGGCTCCTGCTCCAAAGTTAGGGATAAACGTACTTAAATTAGATAAGTTCTCATTATCTATTAACGATGCTCTTAATCGATTGTCTGATAAATTAAATATACTTGCCATTAATCCTAAAGACAAACGAGTTTCCTCAGTTAAACGAATACGATATGCGTAGTTAATGTCTAAGCCCACATTATTAATCAATCCAAGCTTGTCATATTTAATATTAGCTCCTAAAGCCATATTTTTGTTTCCTAATGGAGAGTGGAAAGATAAATTGCCCGATCTTGGCGCTCCTTCAATTCCGACCCACTGATATCTAAAAATTCCTGACATTTGTGCTCTGTCTTGATATCCTACTGTTGCTGGATTAACAACCGTTGGGTTAAACATATACATACTGAATGCCATATCTTGCTGTCCATTTACGCTTGAACTCAAGAAAAATAAAGTAATTAATATATAAAATTTTTTCATTTCCTATGCTATTTTGGTAAAAATTAATTAAAAATGATGCAAATATATAGAAAGTAAATAACTTATGTTAATTTTTTAACATAAAATATCATTTAAAACACACTTTTTAAACCTTATCCTAAATAGAATCGACCATTTACTATATCAAATTTTGAATTTGATGCGCTAATCTAAATACTTCAACACCTTGTTTTTCATCAATTATTATAGAATCTCCGTGCTTTATAGATTGATAAAAAGAAAACAATTCTTCATAAAGTGCATTTTGATTTTGATTCACTTTATTTTCATATACAAGTTTTTTGGATTTGCCTTCAAAATTGACAAAAGATAATCCTTCTATTTGTTCTTTATCTTCTACGATCTCATATTTTTCCGAATCTTTGTTTAGAAAATCTATAGAAATATAGCCATTATCCGAAAAAACTCGCATTTTTCGCATTTTTTTCATTGAAATTCTACTTGCTGTAAGATTTGCCACACATCCATTTTCAAATTCTAAACGGACATTGGCAATATCAGGTGTAGCACTCATAATATTTACGCCAGTTGCATCAATTTTTATGGGATAACTTTTTATTATACTTAAAATGATATCTAAATCATGTATCATCAAATCCATAATGACACTAACTTCTGTTCCTCTAGGATTAAATGGCGCCAATCGGTGTACTTCAAAAAATTTGGGCGCTTTTATACTATCTTTTATCGATACAAATGCTGGATTAAAACGTTCGATGTGACCAACTTGTAGTTTAGACTTTGAATTTTTTAATAACTCAACGATTTGATTTGCTTCTTCAATAGAATAACAAATTGGCTTTTCAACGAAAATATGTTTTTGATGTAAAATCCCTTTTTTTATCCATTCAAAATGAAATTGAGTTGGAGTTACAATATCTATAATATCCGCGATTTCAAAAATCTGTTCGGCATCTATAATTTTTGGACACTGAAATTTATCGCTCACTTGGTCCATATGCTTCCGATTAATATCAAAAGCATATACATTTTCTTTACCTACTATCTGAATCCACTGCTCCACATGATAGGTCCCTAAATGACCAACGCCAACAACAACTACATTCATTTCAATATATTATCGAATCATTTCAATCTCAACCCTTCTATTTATTGCGCGCCCTGCTTCAGATGCATTGTCTGATTTTGGTTTAGTTGGTCCAAAACCTTCGGCTTCGATACGTTTACCTTCAATGCCTTTAGATTGCATAAATGTTTTGACGCTTATGGCACGATCCAAAGATAATTTCATATTCTTATCGAGTTTACCAACATTATCCGTATGACCTTCAAGTTTTAATTTTAAATCTGTATTGGATTTAAGAATTTGAGCTACCATATTTAAAGACGCAAATGATGATTTCTTGATCACCGCGCTTCCTGTCAGAAACTCTAAATTTTCTTGAGCTAATTTAGCTATTTTTTTCTCAACATCTTCAGCCGGGCAACCTCTATTTACTTTTATTCCATATTGTTGAGGACAATCATCTTCGTCATCAGGAATACTGTCGCCATCAAAATCTTTTATTTCTTCAGGGCAACCTTCATTTCCAATTAAACCTACCGTATCAGGGCATTTATCAATATAATCTGGCACACCATCGCTATCTCGATCCGGACAGCCATCTAATAATTTAGAACCTACTTCTTTAGGACATTTGTCATAATTATCCGAAACGCCATCGCCATCGGTGTCAGGACAGCCATAATATTCTTTCAATCCAGCTTCATTAGGGCATTTATCTTCTCTATCAATTATCCCATCTTTATCTTTATCAGGGCAACCCGCTGTTTCTAAAGGTCCTTTTAATGTTGGGCATTTATCTTCTTTGTCTGGAACGCCGTCTTCGTCTTGATCAGGCTCGGCGCATCCCATATTGTCGCAATTTCCTGGTACATCTTTACATTTATCTAATTTATCCGAAATTAAATCTTTATCTTTATCTTTCGGTACGCCTTTATTTACAATTGGAACATTTATACTAAAATGAAATCCAGCGTTGCGAGATTGCTGTTTAAATCCAGCAATACCCATTAAATCTTGTATTCCAAAGTTTAAGAAAAATAAACGCATACCAAACCCAGCATTAAATTCTTGACTGAGCATGCTATATCCCAAAGGAAAATATAATCCTACTGCTTTACCTTCCCATCTTGGTATTAATCCAAAAGACGTATTATTAATTTTTGAACCCGTTTCGTTATTAATCACAAACCCAAAAGTGGTATTCGCGGCAATAAAAAATCCTTTCCAAATTCGGTAATCAATAAATGCATTAACCGTTGTTGGAGTCCAAACGCTATATTTCTTTATTGTGGTATCAATGATTAAACCATTGGTGTCCGCAAAACCTGAGAGCGCTTTTAATGAATCAATGAAATCGTATTGTTTAAAAGGTTTATTAATTGTTTTAAATCTACCTCCATTAAACTTAGAGCTATCAAAAGTAAATGATTGCAAAGCAACCGATGGCTCGAAAGGAACGGTTCCAAAATCGATAACACTCACTCCTATTCGATATTTATATTTATTTAAATCATTTCTTAAATTATCCGTTCTACAATCCATCTCATAGGTATAATCTTTTCCATCTCTTTTTTCAAAAATAAAGCCTAAATCAGCACCAAGGCCCATATTAGAAAGACTAAATGAAGGGGATTGAAATTTTCCATCTCTACCATAAAAAGGTGTTCCGAACTGCGACGTCATGGTACCATTAGCCGTATTATAATTATCACGATCTAGTATATCAAGATATAAATTATCTGATTTAAAATAAGCGCCCAAGATCCCAAAATTCGCTTTAAGTGTCACGGCGGCTTTTAAATATTTGCCTTTTTTATTCAAAAGCTCCCTTCCATATGTAAAACCAATATAACTCCATGTTGTGGAATTAATAGCTAAATCTTGACTGGAATTTGGCTTCCAAGTGCTTGTATCTTTTGAATCATAAGAAAATCGAGCTAATATCTCACTTACATTTGAAAACGAATGTACCGACTTGATACCTGTTGAAAGCCCGATTGAATGCTTATGATTAATATTATACATAAAGCTAAACGTAGGTATTTCTATGTAGGCATATCCCGACTTTCCTTTTCCATTAAGATTTTCAATCAAATATTCTCTTCGATTTGAATCTTTCATATTAGACTGCCCTTGTCTTAACTCCTCAAACATTTTTTTACTAACTCCAAGGTAATCGTTATTCACATTGAGATTTAATCCAAATAAATTCATATGAAATTTATAGCGACTATCTACAATTTCGGCTGGATTTACTCGCAATCCATGAACTCCTGCAAATGGCGTATTGTATGAACCTAAACTTAATTGCGCATTTATTTTAATTGAAATGAATATCAATAGAATGAAGCAAACTTTTTTAATCAACGCTGTCATAATTTTTAAAAATTACGCAAATGTAAAAATATTTTAATAAATAATGAATAAATGATTTGAATAATTGATCTTTAAAGCTTGTATCTACTTTAAATTTTGGTTAATGACATCCGAAATACTTGGCTCGATAGTTTGCATTGCGGCAATAACGCGTTTTTTGATTTCTGGACTTTCATTTTTAAACATACCAAAAAGCTCATTTTGTTTTGACAAAACAAACATGTTAATGATATAGTTTTGGTTTATTTTTTGAGCTTCTTTCATGGATTCTAAGGCTTTAACAATATTTTCTTTTGCAAGCTTTGGATTCTCTTCCATCAAATCCAATCCGTTAATATGATAATCGGCAATAGCTTTTCGATAGCTGTCCATACGTGTATTGGTAAACGATAGCGCCATCGCAACTTTGGAGCGTTGACCGGATATGGTTTGTGCTTCACTTCTTTTAAATCCTAAAACACTTTCGCCGCCTTCATTAGCACTTTGAGGTATAATATCACATAAATTTAATGCTTTTTCAAACATTTCGTTGCCCGATTTTTCTTTAAAAGTCTCTTTATCTAAAGCAATCATCATATACGCATAAAACGCTAAATTGGCTCCCAAGCTTCCATTATAAATATTGTCTGAGAAAACAATAGGGTCATTTTCTACGTAAGAAAAAGGTATGCTTTTTTCTATATGTCTAAAAACTTGTGTCGTATAGCTGGTATTATAAACGGGACGCTCGCTTTGAAACGTAAAATCGGCTTTGAACAAATCAATTTTTGGAATATCTGTGATATTTACAATCAAATTGCAATTAATCTTTTGCGCATTCGAATATTCTTGATCCGACCATTTTTTTAAACTTATAAAATCTTGAATGGTCTTTTCTAGTGTTTTAAAAATACGTGGATTGATTGAGGTAGAATTTGTAGTCGCATTTACCGTTACTTTTACATTCAATTCCTGTGCGGAAAGATTTTGTAAAATAAATAAAAATATAAATAAATATTTCATGTTTTATAGCTCAAACGTAAGCAAATATATAATTATTTTATCAATTGAATTAAAATAGTATGTTCGATTCACATTCTTTTTCAACGAAAAAAAAGAAAAAAATTAACTTTACAAACAAATTCTAACATATTGAACATAAAAATACTTGGAAGTAATAGTGCATCGCCAGCACACGGAAGGCATCCTTCAAGCCAAATGCTTGAATTAGACAATTCCTATTATATGATAGACTGTGGAGAAGGTACTCAATTCCGATTGATTGAAAATCATTTGTCTTATCAAAAAATTGAAGCTATTTTTATTTCACATCTTCATGGAGACCATTATTTAGGATTGATTGGGCTTCTTACAACCATGAGTATGAACAATCGTGAAAAGAAATTAGATATTATTGCTCCAAAAGGGCTCAAAGAAATTATTGACGTGCAATGTTTGTATTCAAAAACAATTCTGCGCTTCCCTATTCAATTTTATGTTGTAGATACAACAATAAATCAAAAAATTTGGGAAAATGAACTTATGGAAGTTTTTTCTATTCCTTTGATTCATAAAATCGAAACGAGTGGGTTTTTATTTAAAGAAAAATCCAAAAAACGCAATATCATCAAAGAAAAAATTACGTTGTTAGACATTTCCGTTGAGGATATCATTGCAATTAAAAATGGTTCGGACTTTACGGATAAAAACGGCGAAATTCACAGTAATGAATCGTTAACATATCAGCCTCATATACCAAAAACCTATGCGTATTGTAGTGATACGGAATATTCCGAAGCGATAATTCCTATTGTTTCAGAAATTGATTTGCTATACCATGAAGCTACATTTATGGATGTTCATAAAGCTCGGGCTGCTGAAACCAAGCATTCCACCACCGTTCAAGCGGCTACAATAGCTCAAAAAAGCAACGTGAAAAATTTATTAATTGGTCATTATTCCTCTCGATACGAAAATTTAGACGGTTTATTAGACGAAGCTAAAGGTGTTTTTATAAATACAAAACTAGCCCTAGAAGGCGATTGGTATTCCGTATAAACTAATGATTTTTTAAATCATCAACCAAGTATTGCATCAAATACATAGGTGTTTTGTGGTTTTTCATAACTTTTGAGTCTTTTTCATTTACAGGCCATCTATAATCTTGGCTGAATTGCGTATCTGCATTTTGAAAATAATATCCATCAACAAACGTGCTAAATGTAAACGGCATATTGTTTGAGAAATAATTTCTCGAAAATTTTAAATATTGTTTTTCTTTCCATCCTAAAATATGCATCAACGTAGCGGGGAAATCATTTTGAGCAAAATATTTTTTGTTATCAAAATTTGAATTTAGACTTGAAGGACTGAATATAATTAATGGAATATGAAATCGTGTTGAAGAAGCAATGGAAATGTCTTGAGGATAATGATGTGCGTGATCCGAAGTAATGATAAAAATTGTATTTTTATAACAGGGCTGCTTTTCTATTTTTTTAAAAAATTGGGACAATGCGTTGTCTAAATATCGTGCGGCTTGTAAATAATTTTGCGCTTCGTCCGACGAAGGTTGTTGCCCAGGTATATCAAAAGGCGTATGGGTACTTTGAGTAAGAATTTGATAAAAAAACGGTGCTTTTTGAGTTGAAATTTCGGATACCGCTTTATTAAACAAAATAGCATCTGGCACGCCCAATTTTTGAAAGCGATCGGCTTTATTAAACGCATTGACATCTTTAATAGATTGAAAACCCATGGATTTCAAATATGCTTTTACATTCATAAACTCAATATCACCACCGAAAAGAAAGTTTGTTTGATACGATTTGTTTCGAAACGTCTGAATGATTGAAGGCATATTTTTAAGCGCATTAACATCATCCGTTAGATTATTAAATGGCAACGAAAGCGAACCCGACAACAATGAAGCCAAACCCTGCTCCGTTCGGAATCCTGTGGCGTAAAAATTACTAAAATAAATCCCTTTTTTGGACAACGAGTCTAAAAATGGCATCACTTTTTGTTGATTTAAAGTCGCTTGCATCGTAGCGACACCAACGCCTTCTAATGTAATTAAGACAATATTCGGATTTTGAATACTGCATAATTTATAACTTCCAGTATCTGGTATTGCTTGATGAAATAATTGATTCACGTATGGATTCACCAAGGCTTCATCAAATTTCTTGTATGGATTTTTTTTAAGATATGGTGAAAAGTTAATCAGAATTGTAAAAAAATTCCAAGTTGAATTGATTGAAGTTAAATTGTAAATTCGGTTCGATGAATGAAATGCATTGCTTTGGGTTTTTGGAACGACACCAAAACCGCCTCGAAGCGAAAAGAAAACAATTGGTATTACGAATATTTGAAAAACGATATGTTTCCAATGAAATGGATTGGACATTTTGTAGCTCAATAGCTTTTTATATACCCATTGAAGGGTCATCCAAAAACCAACGACCCATAAAATGCCGATTAAAATTTCGGAGGAGGATACATTCTTTATGATTTTAAATGGTTGCAATAAATATTTGGCGGCTCGATAATTAAAAATAGTCTGCCATTCTCGAAAAAGGGTAAAATCAATATACCAAAAAATCAGAAAAATTAAAAAAGAAATTTGAATGGCTAATCTTAAAATTTTAGTTTTGAATAGATCCACCCAACGTAATATCCAAATTTGAAGCAAAACAACACTCCAATCAAACAAAATACCATTCCAAATGGTATTTCCCCATTCTATAAACGAAAAATTGGGCGCATATTTGACTAAAAATAGAATCCTCAATAGCATTAAAAAAAGTAATGCGATGACAAAATGCAAGAACCAAAATAATACGTTTGACTTTCGGATAATTCTTTATTGTTATTTACAAAACAAAATTAAACCATTTTTACAACTCTCTTAAAATATGTTTGAAAACGGTTTCCGATGCCTTACTTCATATTTTAACAAAACATTTTTTGGCACCTTTTTATTTTTAACCCTAATTGGACAAATCCCCAATCTCAAGCCTTTATTTTCGATTTTCTGACAGGTTTTCTTGGTTTAAGAGACACATTTTGCTCTTTTTTTAATTTTATGTATTCACTAATTTCTTTGCGCTCTATGTCTGTCAAAGGTTTACTTTGAATAATAAAATCAATTCCTATCGGTTCTTTAATTAATCCCATAATTTTAGTTTTTAAAATATTTTTCTACCAAAAATTATCTAGAATTCTCCTACTTGCCTCAAGTTCAAACGAATCATCTTCACACCATTTTTTTTTATGATGCAAAAATATTATTTTCCATATTATGTGCATGAATTTTAGTTTTTCCTTCCATTTATATACGCTACTCCATTTATTACATTTCGATTTGAGAGAAGACGAACCGAGACGGAGGAAAAAAATTAATCAAATTTATTTTGTTGAAAATATTATGCAAATTATAGAAACACAAAGAGTTTGCAATATTTAAAAAAAAGCTTATATTTGCTAAATAGATTTATAACTGTAAAACAAACTACTATGACTAAAACGAACATAATCTTTTTATTTCTATTACAAATAGGAGTATTAAATGCCCAAATAAAAGAATTCATTTATAAGCCTAGCGATACCGAAACTCTTGGTAGGATTACCTGGTTATATAATGTAATCCAAAGAGGCGATTCAATTTGGATACATGGCATTACCACTTCTACGTACCATCCATTTTCGCCATTTACCTATGTTTATGCCCAATTAGATAAAAATCTAAATCTTAAACGCACCTTATCACAAAGTGTTGATACTATTTATGATGCATATACAGATGGTAACTTTATTTTTAACCATCGAAATCATTTGATAACAATAGGTTGGGCAAATATGGCAGAAAAGCGTTTTTTTATTGAGATGGATACCCTTGGTTATAATATCAATATCCATACGAAAAGCACCATACTACCAAGCACTATAAGATATACTTATAATCGTATTATTCAACTTGCAAATCGAAGCTATATTGCTTCGGGCATAAAAGTAGATGGTACATTTATGAATCCTGATCCAAGGAATTTGATCGTTACTTTATATGGATTGGATAGCAATGGTCAGGAAAAATGGATAAAAAGCTACCCTGAATTAGGTTTTTTTTGTGAACCTAAATCCCTTCAAATTTTGAAAAACAATAATATTCTACATACATATACCGCTTTTAATTTGGATTCATGTAAGGATAAAAGTAATAAAACAAATTTACATTTTTTAGAGGTCGATGAAAATGGCAAAATGCTTAGAAATCGTGTTTTTAAGCACAATAGAATGAATGGCTCCAACACCATGTATGAAATGGATCAAGGCGACTTTATTTTAGGCGGTGTATCTATCGACACCTCTTGGTGTGCTGGATATGATACGGCTACCAATACTTTTTATAGCGAAGGGTTTTCAACTTCAGGTTATTTGGCCCGCATAGATTCGGCATTAAATGTAGTTTGGGAAATTAAAAATAAATTGTATGGACGCATTTTAAATATCGTTAAACTAAAAGATGGTCACTTTGTAGGGGTCGGTTATTTTGGTGATAGCTCAGGAACGGGTGGAGATCATGGCTGGTTAATAAAATTTTCTAAAGATGGCGCTGTTATTTGGGACAAAAGTTATCAGTTAATTATTCCTTCGACTAATAACTATAATAAATTAGAAACTATCTGCGAGCTGTCTAATGGAGACCTTGTAGCTGTTGGTCAGATTGAAAATGCTGCGGCAGATAGAGATACCAATAAGTTTATTCAAAGAGGCTGGATTGTTAAAATAAATGCAGAAGGCAATTTGATGGGATCAAATATTGAAGTGGTTGAACGTTCTAATATTCCTAAATTATACCCAAATCCATTTAAAGAATGCATTCATATAGATTGGTCTGAAACAAGCTTAAAAGTAAATACTATAGAGGTTTATGACCTACTAGGAAAATCTGTTTATACTCAAAACGCAATTCCCTCACAAAAAAAGATAACCATACACCCAAAATGGCCGAAAGGATTATATTATATAAGTTTCAAAGATGCCTTTAATCGCAATTTATATATGCAAAAAATTATTTCGTCGGAATAAATTTTTAAGTAACCGCATTCTTACAACTCGCTTAAAATATGTTTAGCAACACATTCCGAAGCGTTTTTTTGACCTAAAACCGTTTTTAGATTTTGATATTCGGAGCGCAACGTCTCTTTTTTATCACCAAATATAATCGCTTGCATTTCTTGAAATAATTGACCTGCATTTAATTCGTCTTGAATTAATTCTGCGACAACCTCTTTTTGCATAATCAAATTGACTAAAGAAATATAGGGCACTTTAATTAATTTTTTAGCAAGATAATAATTGATTTTGTTTGTTTTATAACAAACAATCTGTGGCGTATCTAATAACGCCGCTTGCAATGTAGCTGTTCCCGATGCCACCAATGCCAATTCGGCATCTTTAAGCACTTTTAATGGGTTGTCCCAAATCAGTTCAACGCGTTTATTTTCAGTAAATTTATGATAGTAAGAAGGCCCTAAATAACTTAAAGCGGCAATTTGAAAAGTATAATCCTTGAATTTTTCGGTTGTTTGTAATAAAATAGGCAAAATGGCTTCAATCTCTTGTTTTCGGCTTCCAGGCAAAATGGCGATTTGTTTTAAATGGGTTACTTTTGAAAAATTTTTCATAGATTGAAACAATGGATGCCCGACATAGCTGACTTCAACACCATATTTTTTAAAAAACTCGGATTCAAAAGGTAATATCACAAATAAATGCTTGACATATTTGGCTAACTGATAACTTCGCTTCGGTTTCCAAGCCCAAGCTTGAGGCGCAATGTAATAATATATTTTAAATGAATGCGAATAGAGCCACTTGAGAAGGCGCATATTAAATCCGGGATAATCAATCAAAACCACTGCATCCGGTTGTATTTGTTTGATTTCGGATTTGATTTGTTTAAAATTTTTGAAAATAGTCACTAAGTTTTTGAGCACTTCCCAAAACCCCATAAACGCCAAATCTTTGTAATGTTTTAAGATTTTAGCTCCAGCCGCTTGCATTTTGTCGCCTCCCCAAGCATAAATTTCAAGATGCGGATTTAGAGCAAGCAATTCTTTTACGAACTCCGCTCCGTGCAAATCGCCTGAAGCTTCACCGGCGATAATAAAAATTTTTTTTGAATTCAACGTATTACGTAATTTATCATTAACCAAAACTTGTTCCACATCCACAAGTGGTTTGCGCATTTGGATTTATAAAAATAAAACCTCGATTATTAAGCCCGCCTTCGTAATCTACTTTAAGACCTAATAATTTAGCCGCGTGCTGCGAATCGATAATAATTTCAAAATCTTGAATTTTTGAAACAATATCTGTTGACTGCTGCGAATCAAATTCAAAAATATAGGTCAACCCCGAACATCCCCCATTTTTATAGCCGACACGCAATTTCTTTTGCGCATCTTCTTTTGCCTTTAGTTTCAAAACTTGTTTAATTGCATTGGGCGAAAATGATACGATTTCTCCTGTAAACTCCATTTTAAAAAAATTTGTTATGAATTTAAAACAAAATAGATTTATTTTGCGTTCCAAACTTAAAATAAAAAAATGAACGAAGCAACTTTTATTGAGATTCTAAAATATTTTATTCCACTTATAGCCATGATTGCTTTGGTCTATCTTTTCTTGGACCATTGGAAAAAACAAGACAATTTAAGACAGCGCATACAACTCAATAAGGAATATAAAGCCTTAATTTTGCCAACGCGGGTGCAAGCTTTTGAGCGAATGATTCTTTTTTTAGAACGTATTTCGCCAAATCATCTGATTACCCGTCTTAATAATAGTCAGTTTTCGGCACAAGAGTTTCAATATATTTTGACCAAAGAAATCAATGATGAATATGAACATAATTTGTCGCAACAGCTTTATATTTCTTCAAAAACATGGAGCGTGATTTCCTTGGCAAAAGATCAAACCATTCAAGAAATATTAAATGCCGCGCAGTCTTTGGCGCCTAATGCTACAGCAAAAGATTTGGCTTTAAAAATATTGAACGTAAGTCTTCAAAATAATAAAAATATACCCACAAAATCGGCTATTGAGCAATTAAAAGCGGATTTTAGCTCTTTAATTATTGGAAAATAAAAGAAAATGGCAAAAATAAAAAACGGACAATTTTTAATCAGCGAACCTTTTTTACTCGATGACGCCTTCCGAAGAAGTGTCATTATGATGCTTGATCATAATAAAAATGAAAGTTTTGGACTTATCATTAATAAAAAAATGCCGTACAAGATTTCAGAAATTAATCTAGGTATTATTCGTGATGATATTGATTTGTATTTTGGAGGTCCCGTTGATACCAACCGCGTATTTTTTGTTCATAAAACGAAAGAATTAAAAAATGCTATTCCTATTGGTAATGGGCTTTATTGGAATGGAGATATCGATGAAATGAAAGCCATGCTCGAAATTGAATATATTTTACCCGAAGATATTCGATTTTATTTGGGTTATTCGGGCTGGGGAAAAGACCAACTAAAAGAAGAATTGAATGAAAAATCTTGGATTCTTTCAGATCTTGAAACCGATATCGTTTTTAATACCAAAACCGATGACGAACTTTGGAAAACCGCATTGGAAAGCCTTGGCGAACCCTATGCCGAAATGATTCATTATCCCATTAATCCGCAGTTGAATTAGTTTTTATTTTAAAACCGATTTACAATAACGCCATCGACATCAAACAAATATATTTTACTCATTTCTTATTTTCGGATTAATCAGGTTTAATTTTTTTCTATTCTAATATTTTATTTCATTTGAACACAAACTATTTCATCTATTTAATTTTTTAGATAATATTTTAAACCTATACGAATGATGAATAAGTTATTTATTTGGTTTTATTATTAGAAGTGGAAATACTTTTTTGGATGAACTCCTCTAAAGGTTCTTTTTCATATCTACTATCCTCCGCAGGATAACGTAAATATTTGGCTAGATTAGAATCTAATTTAGCTAATTGCCATATCAAACTCTCTCCACAAGGTTCTATCAGAGGTTTTAAGTTATATGCATTATCGCTGAATGATATTTTTGCATCTATAAAAATCCATCCTTCTTTTTTTAATGCAATAATAAGATCTTCTAAAAATAAAGCATTTAATAATGAATGATGAATTAATAAAGTATGTGGAATCGTTTTCTTTAGAACTAAATTAGAAAGGGAGTCGTAATAGTGAGCTCTATTTAAAATATGTTTTATGTAATAATTTTTATATACCGATACGTCTGCTTTTGGATTGTTTTTTAGCACTTCATTTATTTTTGAATCAATATACCAATCAGAGGCATCTATCGTAACATATCCATTTTTGTATCCATTATCAGAAAGAATCTCTCTCATAGAATCTCTTTTTTCTGCATTATTTCCTTCCTTTAAATATGGAAAACGAAAAAGCTTGGTGTAATTCTTAAAACCATTAATTAAACTATCATTTTTTAAGAAATCTTGAGCAAAAAGATAAGTAGAAATAGATTTTGAATTAAAAAACCAATGAGAAAATGAATGATTGCAAATTAAATGATTTTTTTTATCCCAATGAATTAGTAATTCTTTTCCATTTTCGTCATTAATTCTCATGCCACATACAAATAATGCTGCTTTTAGATTATGTTTATCCAATGTATTTAATATTTTATTATTTCTGTCTTGCCATGATAATAAAGGGGTCGTATAGGTGTTGGGGTCATCAATAGTTATGGAAATTTGTTTTTGACCATATCCCGATACAAACAATAATAATTGAATAATGATTATTGAATATATTCTTATTTTATTAAAGTAAAGTACCATTTATAATATAGTTTTGATTTATCTTAAAAGAATTTAAATATCGATTTACCTATTTATTACTGTAAAGCAAGCTACCATCTCCGTAGCTCAAAAATCTAAAATCATGAGCCAATGCATAATCATAAATCGTTTTCCAATCATCGCCAACTACTGCGGCTACGAGCAAAAGTAGCGTAGAGCTGGGTTGATGAAAATTCGTGATAAGTGCTTGGATAATTCTTAACTTATAGATAGGAACGATAAGTAGTTGTGTTTTACAAATGATTTTTTCGATCTTGTTTTTATGAAGCCATACTAGTAAACTATTTAGCGCATCCAAAGCCGATAATTCTTGGTTGAGTTCATAAGCATCCCATTGTTTCACTTCCAAATCTTGAATAGTAACTT
The DNA here is from genome assembly GCA_044368655.1 of Chitinophagales bacterium. Taxonomy (GTDB): domain Bacteria; phylum Bacteroidota; class Bacteroidia; order Chitinophagales; family JADJOU01; genus CHPMRC01. The sequence goes on from JBIPPB010000008.1 coordinate 35,567, forward strand.
CCATATTTTGATGGGCTTTCACCCCCATCCAATATAAGGATTCTATCGTCCTCATAGAGGTTGTTCCCACGGCAATGATATTTTTCTTCGAATGATTATCCGATAATTGATGTATAAGCTTTTGGATTGAATCTTTCGACACTTCAATCCATTCTGCATGCATATCGTGTCCTTCCAATGTTTCACTTTTCACGGGTTTAAACGTACCCGCACTGACATGAAGCGTCACATAGTCTATTAAGGCTTTTTTTGAATTCAGTTTTTCAAAAATATCATTCGTAAAATGCAGTCCTGCTGTAGGCGCAGCCACAGATCCCTCTTGGGTAGCATAGACTGTTTGATATCGACTTTTGTCTATTGCTTCACTCTCTCTTTTTAAATAAGGCGGAATGGGAATATTGCCAACTTTTTCGAGCACTTCCGCAAAACATAAATCTTCGGGCTGCCAGCTAAAATTTACAGTAAATAAATTTCCATTTCGTTTTACAATTTCGGCTTGTAACATGCAATCATTTGTCTTGATGCAAATCTGATCTTCTTTCCATCGATCCAAACGACCGATTAAACACTCCCAAGCTACGGATTGTTTTTTTATCATAGCCGATGAAGGCTCTGCATCCTCACCACTGGGCTCTAAACAAAAAATTTCAATATTCCCTCCATTTGCATTTTTAAAATGAAGACGCGCTTGAATTACCTTCGAATTATTGAAAACAAACAACGCATTTTGGGAAATATGTTGATCCAAATTTTTATAAATATCTTCGGTGATATTCCCATTTTGATAAACCAATAATTTACTTAAATCGCGCGACTCCAAAGGATATTTTGCAATACGATTATTCGGCAAGTCATACGTGAAGTCTTTAATTTGGACTTCTTGTGCCTTTTTTTTATTATTTGTATCCATTTTATATTCTAAAACTTATTTAAACCTATTTAATTTAGACTGTAAAATTATCTCGTTTTTTTTAAATCATTTACATTTGAATTTATATTTAAAAAAAAAGGAACCTCAAATGAAGTTCCTTTAAAATATTTTTAAAATTTTGGATGATTAAGCATCTAATGCCGCTGCACCACCAACAATTTCCATAATTTGGTTGGTAATCGCTGCTTGACGCGCTTTGTTATACTCAATCTCTAGCTTTTTGATAAGATCTCCAGCATTATTCGTCGCCGCATCCATAGCCACCATTCGAGCACCGTGTTCTGAAGCGTTATTATCTAAACAATATCTAAAAAATGTAGTTTTTAAAATTTTAGGAATAAGCTCTAAAAGTAAATCTTCTTTACTTGGTTCAAAGATATAATCTGCATTGGATTGAGTAGCTTTTACCGTTTCTTGTTTTTTAGCTATTGGTAAAAATGTTTCTTGAGTAAATTCTTGAACGGCTGCATTTTTGAATTTTGCATAAACCACTTCTATAGCATCATATTCTTTTGCAATATAACTTTCCATCAAAAATGTTGCTGCTTTTGATGCATTTTCAAATGTTAAATTATAAAATAGCTCCCAAAAGGTATTGTCGCATTTCATACCCAATCGTCCAAATGCTTCCATCGATTTTTTACCGATAGGTAACACTGAAATTTTTAGGTCTTGGTGCAAATGAGCGTATTTTTGGAAAATCAAAGATTTTGCAGATTTGATTAAATTGGAGTTAAAACCACCACACAAACCTCTATCCGAACTCATCACAACAACTAAAACTTTTTCAACGGGTCTAACTTCGTTATAACCCATTTGCAATTCGTTTAAATCCGTACTTTGCATGATATTGGATAAAACATCTTGTAATTTATCGCTATACGGTCGCATCGTCGTAATTCGGCCTGTTGCTTTCTTTAACTTGCTCGCCGAAACCAACTTCATCGCTTTGGTAATTTGTTGCGTTGATTTTACGGATTTGATTCGATCTCTAACTTCATTTAATGCTGCCATCGGATAACTTAATTATGTATTAAAATTAATGGAGCGCAAATATAAAATAAAAAAAACAAAAAAAACGAGTTTTGATTATTTACAAATTTGTGCACGTGTTTTTAATTGATTTGATGTTCTAGCGCCCTTTCTTTGATTTCTTTTTGAATATGTTGTGAAAACACCTCTAAAGACATCGAACCGACATCGCCTTTTCCGTGAATACGAACGGAGACTTTATTTTCGTCAATATCTTTTTGACCAATAACAATCATATAAGGCACTTTCATCATTTCAGCATCTCGGATTTTTTTGCCAATTTTTTCATTACGTTCATCCAATTTCACTCGAACACCAGCCGCTTTGAGTGCATCAAAAATGGTTTTACCATAATCCATAAATTTATCTGAAATAGGTAAAATCGCCACTTGCTGCGGCGCCAACCAAGTTGGGAAATTTCCAGCAAAATGTTCTAATAAAAAAGCAATATATCGCTCATGCGTTCCTAATGGCGCGCGATGAATAATCAAAGGCGTTTCATCTTCGTTATTGGCATTTTTAAAGGTTAATCCAAATTTATTTCCAGAGTTAAAATCCACTTGATTGGTAGATAAAGTAAACCATCTTCCAATTTGACTTCGCATCTCTACGTCTATTTTAGGTCCATAAAAAGCCGCTTCATCCGCTACTTCTTCAAATGGCACTCCAGAATCAATTAATACATTACGAACCATATCTTCGGTTTCTTTCCATAATTCGGGCGAATTAATATATTTTGAACCTAATTTGCTCGGATCGTGAAGCGATAAACGCATTTTATATCCATCAGAAGCAATACCAAATAATTTGAAATATTTCAAATACATGGCATTTACTTTCTTAAATTCTTCGGCAAATTGATTTTTTGTGCAATAAATATGGGCGTCGTTCATATGAAGACTGCGCACACGCATCAATCCCATCAACTCACCACTTTGTTCGTAACGATAACACGTGCCATATTCTGCAATACGATACGGAAGATCTTTATAACTTTTTGGAATGGCATCAAAAACCTTGTGGTGATGCGGGCAGTTCATCGCTCGCAAATAATATTTGGTACCGTCAATTTCCATTGGAGGAAACATACTGTCTTCGTAATATGGCAAATGACCCGAAGTTAAGTACATTTCTTCTTTGGCGATATGCGGCGTAACCACACGGTGATAACCGTCGGCATCTTCGCTTTCTTTAGCTAACTTTTCAAGTTCTTCGATTATAATGCCTCCATTTGGAAGCCACAACGGAAGTCCTTGACCCACCATATCATCAAAAGCAAAAATTTCAAGTTCTTTTCCTATTTTACGATGATCGCGTCTTTTAGCTTCTTCCAACATTTCAATATAGGCATCCAAATCCGCTTGTTTTGGAAATGTAATTCCATAAATACGCGTCATCATTGGATTTTTTTCATTCCCTCTCCAATAGGCTCCTGCAATACTCATCAACTTAATCGACTTGATATAACCCGTATTTGGGATATGAGGACCTCTACACAAATCCGTAAATGCCCCTTGTTGATAAAATGTAATTTCACCATCATTCAAATCTTGAAGCAATTCTAATTTGTATTGATCGGCTTTTTGGGTAAAATAGGTTATCGCATCGGATTTAGCAACTTCGCTTCTTACAAAAGGACTTTTTTTCTCAGCCAATTGTCTCATTTTCTTCTCAATAGCAGCTAAATCATCACTAGAAAGCGATTTTCCTCCTAAATCGATATCGTAATAAAAACCATTTTCGATAGGAGGACCAATTCCAAATTTGGTATCAGGATAAATAGCTTCTAAAGCCTCGGCCATCAAATGCGCCGAACTATGCCAATAGGTTTCTTTTCCTTCTTTATCTTCCCAGGTAAAAAGCTTTAGCGTGGCATCGGTATCAATCGTTCGGGTTAAATCCCATTTTTGGCTATTGACTTCGGCTACTAAAACTTTTGAAGCTAAACCGTGGCTGATACTTTTGGCAATATCCATCGGGGATATACCCGCCTCATACTCACGAACGCTTCCATCTGGAAAACTAATCTTTATCATTTTTTTAGGTTTAAAAGTGCAAATATACACAAATTAAGGTCTTTAGCAATAATATGTTATTGGAAAAGAATTACCAAAATGTCAAGCCAAATAACCTGAAAAAAATTTCCCCATTTATAAATACTTAAATATAAAAATTATAGCATTATTAAGTAATTTTAAAGCAATTAAAAGAAATCTTTGGAGTATGTTATAAAATTGATTTACTTTTATTCTAGAATAAATATTCTTTCAAAACATCAAAAAATCAAATACTATGAAAAAAATCGTACTACTTTACATCTATTTATTCAGCTTTTTAAGCGCCTATACACAAGATTTGGAATGGTTGCAGCAATTAAAAGGTGCTTCAAATAATGACCTTACGGCGTTAAATCAAATCCAAATGGATGAAGAAGGCAATATGTATTTGCTTGGACATTTTTCGGACACCATAAATTTTGACTTAAAAAAAGGAAGCCATATAGTAATTCCTAAACGAAATGATTTGAGAACTATCTTTTTAGCCAAATATGACTCAAATAAAAATTTTATATGGGTAAAAACTTTCGATCCAAATCATGAATTAATAAAGGAATCTAATTATTTTGATGTTACATTTAAAATAGTAGATCATCAAAACGTACTTTTTGGCATTACATTTGAAAATAGAATCTTTATGAATGAAGACTCCATAAAGATTACAAGTAAAGGATTTCGAGATTTTGTTTTAGTTAAATTAGATAAAGATGGCGATATTATATGGCATAAAACCTATGGCAGCAAAAAAGAAGATGAGATCTTTCGAGGCATTTTGTATGAAAAAAATCGATATGTCATACATGGCACCTACGGTGATACCATGGATTTTGGCCAATTAGATCGTTTTGGCAAAGTCTTATATTCGGGATATAAAAGTGAAAATTTTTACTTAGCTTCTATTGATACTTTAGGAAATACCCAGTGGGTTAAAACATTAAAAAGTTCTCTCAATTTTAAAGTTAGAAATATTAAAAGTTTTAAAGATGGAAGTATGGTTATAATAGGATGGTATCGTGATACATTTTATCTTTCGGATAGCACATTTATTAAAACGAGTTTAAAAGCCAATTTTAATAATTTCATAATTAAGTTCAGTAAAGATGGCGATATTTTATGGTCCAAAAATTTAGAATGTAATGACCATCGAAATTCTTTATATGGATTGGATATTGATAAAGAGGACAATATTTATGCTTCGGGATATTATACAGGCGAGGTGTTATTAAAAAATGGGAATAATGTATTTAGAAAATATAACTTAAAAAAATATAATCTACTATTGATGAAACTAGATATAAATGGCATTTTTTTATGGTCAAAACACATTGAAGGAGGGGCTATTAACAATTCCGTTCATTGTGAATTAGCCGTTTCAGACCAAATAAGTTTAGCTGGAGAGTATGCCGATTCATTAGTTTTTGATGAAGGCAATGAAAAATGGATGTTAAAATCACACAACAGAGTCAATGGATTTATAGCATTTTTAGACTTAAATGGTAAATTAAAAACCGCATCGACTTATAAAGTTGGAAATCCTTTATCGATAATTGGCTCATCATACATAACTGATATTATGGAAAGAGACAATCAAGTATACATTATAGGATTTTTTGCAGCAAAAGTAGATTTTAGTCCTACTCAAAACAAAAGTATAATGGATGCTAAAGAATCTCAATTTAATGGATTTATTGCAAAATATTCAAAACGGATTATTCCAAAAGACAGCTTGGTTAATAGCCCTGAAACACTGCCAAATATTGGAATAAAAGATTCGAGACATCAACATTTCTCTATCTATCCCAATCCATTCACCGATAAAATCTATATAGACAATCCTAAATCCGAAAAATTTTCGGCACAATTAACTGATTTACAAGGAAAAACAATAGCAAAATCTCAAACGATTTCTTCAAAATCATATACGCTAGAGCTCGATAAAAATCTACCTAAAGGATTGTATTTCTTGGAAATTAAAACCGAATCCGAAACAAGTTTTCATAAAGTTTTGAACGTGGAGTGATGTTTTTTGATTTATTTATTACTCTAATTTGATATGAGAGCGAATAAATACCTAGCATCAAGCCAAATCGCTTGAAATGGTTTTTTAACTTTTACTATAATTTATTTTAATTCTTCTTTTTCAACTTTTTAAAGCAAGAAAACCCAATCATATCATTTTCTTAATACCTTATCTAAACAAATTCTTTTATTTTTGTATTAAAATTACAAGTTATGAATAGACGTCATTTCCTAAGAAACGGACTTTTGGTATCTGCTGGACTTTCTATGTTTCAGAATATCGTTGCCCAAAAACAAAGCCCTTCAAAACATGGAGTTAAAAATATCATATTTATGGTGAGCGATGGGATGAGCAGCGGTACCTTGGCGATGGCAGATATTTACAAGCAACGTATTTTTGGAAAAGGCTCGGAATGGCTTAATTTATATCGTAATCAATTGGTTACACGTGGCTTAATGGATATGGCGTCGGCAAATCATATCGTAACAGACTCCGCGGCAGCGAGTAGCTCGTGGGGAAGTGGTTTTCGAGTAAAAAATGGAAGACTTAATATAGATGAAAAAGGCAATGAACTTTTACCGATTTGGCAAAAACTAAAACGTAAATCGATGCAAGTTGGTTGCGTTACTACCGTTCCGATAACGCATGCGACGCCTGCGGGATTTTGTGTCGCTCAAAAGTCTAGAAACAGTATGGATGATATTGCTTTGCAATACCTCGATTTCAAATTTGATGTGATGATGGGCGGCGGCAATTCCAACTTTGACCCAAAATCCCGAAAAGATGGAATTGATGTTTATAGTAAATACCTGTCTAGCGGCTATCAAGTTGTGAAAAATAAAGAAGCGATGCTTCAAGCTAAACATGACAAGCCTATTTTAGGCGTTTTTGCAGAAGAAGGGCTTCCCTACACTATAGACCGAACGCATTCTCCTTCTTTAAACAAAGACGTTCCAACCCTTGCAGAAATGACCAAAAAGGCCATTCAGGCGCTTAAAAATAGCCCGAATGGATTTGCACTTCAAGTGGAAGCAGGAAAAGTAGATTGGGCGGCACACGCGAATGACATTGGAGGATTACTTTTTGATCAATTAGACTTTGACGAAGCAATTAAAGTAGCCATTGATTTTGCTAAAGAAGATAAAAACACGTTAGTCATCATCACAAGTGACCATGGAAACGCAAATCCTGGATTGGTTTATGGTAAAAACGATAATGATCATTTTGACAATCTTCAACATTTTAAAATGACGAATGAAGCGCTATTAAATCAGATTGATTCCAATATGAGCGTTAAACAGATTCAAGAACTTGTAGAAATGGCAAACAAAAGCACTATTAGCCAAGAAGCCGCCTCAAAAATTTTATCCTATTACACCGGAACTGCATTAGAAAAAGAAGGTGGCCTTTATAATCACAAAAAATTACCTTTTGAATTTTTGGCTAAAACCCAAAAAGAATACGCTTCGGTAGGTTGGATTGGCAATGATCATTCTTCGGATTACACCGAACTGGCCATGTTTGGACCCGGAAGCGAAAAATTGAAGCCTTTTGTAAAAAATACCGATCTACATTATTTTATTCTCGATACATTGGGTATTGAAAATAAATTTTAGAGTTTATTTTTAGGAGATTCTCAAAAAAATAAATTAGCTTTGTTGTAATTTTTCAAAACAATTTTCGTTTAAATTTAAAATTAAATATTATGACAAGAAAAAAATTTTTATCCTTACTAGGCGTTGGAGGCGCTTCTTTAGTTGTATCTGCTTGTATTGGAGGCTGCAGTAAAGCCGAAAACACTACAGCGCCATCCGGTATAGATTTAAACCTAGACTTAAATACAACCTATAGTTCCTTAAAAACTAAAGGAAATTTTGAAACTCTAAAAGAAGGGATTGTTGTGGCATATGGTTTAGATGGTAAATATTATGCGGTTCAGCTGACATGCCCACATGGCGAAGGAGGACGCATTCAATATAATCAAAGTCTTCAAAAATTTAGATGCGACAATCATACCGAACAAAATTTTACAACGGAAGGCGTTTCAAATAAAGCTCGAACAGGCAGTAATTTAAAAACCTACACGTGTACCCTTAACGGCAATATTTTAAATGTAAAAGGGTAGTTTTTTCGATGAAAAGGATCTTTTTCTTCATCGCCTTATTTTTTTCAACGCAAGTATTTGCTTGGAACGACCATTTAGATAGTGCATTGATACAATCTAAAAAAGAGCAAAAGTATATTCTATTAAATTTTTCTGGTTCAGATTGGTGTATTCCTTGTCAAAAATTAAAAAAAGGACTTTTTTCAAATCCAAAGTTTATTGAATATGGAAATCAAAATTTGGTTTTAGTTAATTTAGATTTTCCATTGAAAAAAAAACCTAATTTAGACAAAGAATATCAAACCAAACTTGATGCATGGGCCGAAAAGTACAATCCAAATGGAAATTTTCCGCTCACTTTGTTAATAGACTCCGATGGGAATATTATCAAAAAATGGACAGGGAATATTGTACATTCGGTTGAAGATTTTTTAGCTCATTTTGAAAAATTATAATAAATATTTTATTTTGAAGATTTTCAATAGAAGCGATATTTTAATGGGAAATCAATTTCATATTGGAGCGGTTTGCGATAATGAAAAACAAGGATTGGAAGCACTTGAAGCCGCTGTGAATGAAATTAAACGCATAGAAGCAAAACTTTCTACTTACAAAACAACCAGTGAAACAAATCGTATTAATTCAAATGCAGGTATTAAACCCGTAGACGTTTCGGAAGAAACGATTTTACTCATCGAACGCTCCATTCGAATTTCGGATTTAACCCAAGGCGCCTTTGATATTACTTACGGTGGGCTTGATATTAAATTCTGGAATTTTGATAAAGAAATGAAAGCATTGCCCAAAATTGAAGATGCTGAAAATGCAGTTTCTTTAATCAATTATAAAAATATTGAAATAAATAAAAAGGAATCTACCGTTTTTCTCAGAAAAAAAGGAATGCGAATTGGCTTTGGAGGTATTGGAAAAGGCTATGCGGCTGATTGTGCAAAGAAAATTATGCGGTCTTTAGGCGTTGAAAATGGCGTAGTTAATGCGTCTGGGGATATGACCGTGTGGGGATTTAAACCCAATGGCGAAAAATGGTCTATTGGAATTGCGCATCCTTCGTATCAAAATGCATTTTTTTCGAAAATGGAAATAACCGACGTGTCCGTAGCCACATCAGGAAATTATGAAAAATTCGTAATGATAGGAGGTCAACGATATTCGCACACCATAAATCCAAAAACAGGAATGCCAATAAAAGGCATCAAAAGCATAACAACGATTTGTCCTTACGCGGAGTTTGCCGATGCTATTGCGACTCCAATTATGATTATGGGCATAGAAAATGGATTAAATATGGTGAATCAAATTCAAGGGCTCGAATGCATTATTTTTGACGATGAGGATAAAATATTTGTTTCAAATAATATTCGTCTAAATTAATTAAATATATCGATATTTACAATTAAAACCATTCAAAAAAATATGAAAAACCGTAACTTTTTTTTATTGGTACTTGCTTGTACTTTTTGTATGATTTCTTGTGCTAAAGTACTTCCACATCAAAGAGCATATCTAAACCAACCTGATATGGAGCTGAGCTCGAAAACTATTGAAAAACCTGAAATGAACTTCGAGTCATATCGTGAAGGCGCATCGGGAGGCAATGGAGGAAAAGTGGGCGGAGGATGTGGCTGTAATTAATTTTTTTTAAATTTTACCTTATCTCAAATGAAAAAAATTTCACTTCATATAATATTCCTTTTTTTTACGATTTGTAATTTGTTTAGTCAAAATACAGAAAATATTGTTGAGAAAAATTATGAAAAAAAACGTCTAAAAGTAGAAGAAGTCAATATTTTGGGCAGTTATTATACGCAAGACGGAAATAATTCAGGCGTCACTGGCGGAATCGGAACCGAAAAATTAACGGATTTTTCTACTGCAATTGATATTAAAATGTATAAACCGACTTCAAAAGGAAATAAACATGTTTTTGGGGTCAATATCGGTGTAGATTATTATACATCGGCATCATCCGACAATATCGATCCGCTTTTAAGGACTTCTCCATCGTATAGCGATACGCGATATTATCCTACACTTTCGTATAACTATGAAAATACGGTTAAAAATAGTACTATAGGTGGAAATTTATCGTTTTCAAAAGAATATGATTATATCTCGCGAGGGGCGCAAATCAACTATAGTAAATCGTTTAACAAAAAACAAACCGAATGGATTTCGAAATTTAATGTATTTTTGGACGAATTGCTCGAAATTATCCCTTACGAATTGCGAGGTCTAAATACCCGAAATTATCCAACAAAATCTCGAAATACTTTTAATTTTTCGAATGCGCTGAATCAAAGTATTAATAAAAAATTCCAAATGGCATTTATACTTGATTTTGCATATCAAAACGGTTATTTAAGTACCCCATTTAATCGATTTTATACAAAAAATGCTTTAGATGCGCAAATGGAAGTATTACCAGACCAACGAATTAAAGTTCCGATTGGTATTCGTGGCAATATCTATTTGAATGAACGGCTTATTTTACGGAATTTTTATCGCTTTTATTGGGACAACTGGGGTATTACTTCCAATACCATTCAATCGGAGTTGAATACAAAAATTAGTTCCGCGCTTATTTTATCTCCATCTGTTCGACTATACCAACAAACAGGAAGTCAATATTTTTATGAACGAGAGGAGCTATTACAACTCGCAGATTTTAGAACCAGTGATTTTGATTTATCCAATTTTCAATCCCTATTTTTAGGCTTGGGTGTTAAAATTCAACCGAAGAATGGCATTATTAATCCTTTGTTTAACAATCTTGAGATTAAATATGGCTATTATATGCGTTCAAATGGATTAAACGCACATTTGGTGAGTGCAAATATTAGAATTAAATAGAAAAAAGTAAGATTTTTAAAATTAATCTAACCTATTTCTTTCTACCGTTATCAGTTTTAGCTTCGATGCTCAAAGTTGCATGAGGCACTGCCATTAATCGTTTTTTATCGATCAAATTTCCCGTTTTACGACAAATGCCATAGGTTTTATTTTCGATACGAATCAAAGCATTTTCAAGATTTTGAACAAATTTAATCTGACGATTTGCCATATTGCTCAAATGCTCTTTTTCATTGGTATGACCCCCATCTTCCATTCCTGTGAATTTAATATCATCATCATTTAATTCACGTTCCTTAATCGTTTCTTGATAAAACTCTAATTCCGCACGAGCTTCTTTTATTTTAGCATGAATCAAGGTTTTAAATTCTTCTAATTCTTCATCTGTATAACGGGTATGACCAATTATTGGACCATTATATTCATAGAATTCATCTTCTTGATCGTTTATATTATTTAAGTTTTCAAATGACATCATAACCTTTACTTTTTAAAAATATTTACGTTTAATTTTAACTCATTAACTTCAAATTCTTCCCAAGATAATGAATTTTCTACAAAAATAATACTTTCTGCTAAAACTTCATTAGAAATATAATCAAAAAAAGTATTTACAAATTCCTCAGCCTCTTTATTTTCGGCAATTTCAATACAAATTTTATCCGTTACATTAAATTGTTGCTCTTTTCTGTAATTTTGAACTTTATTTACTAATTCACGTGCATTGCCCTCTTGAATCAGCAAAGGGGTAAGTGAGATATCTAAAGCCAATGTAACTCCATTTTCGCTTGCAACCAAGAATCCCGGCATATCACTTGTCAGAATTTCAACTTCTCCCGCTTGAATCATATGGTTCATTATTAAGGCTTCACCTGTTTTCTCAAAACTTAAAATTTCTTCTTGCTGCCAAGCAGAAATCACTTTTGCTACTGCGGCCATATCTTTTCCTAATTTAGCGCCCAATAACTTAAAATTAGGTTTGGCACTTTTTTCAAAAAGTCCTGAATCGGCACTTACGAACTCAATTTCTTTAATATTTACTTCGCTTTTAATGATTTCTTGCACCCATTCCAAATCTTGTTTTTGACCTTCTTGTAAAACAGGAATCATTACTTTTTGTAGCGGTTGACGCACTTTAATTTGTTCTTTTTTACGCAACGATAAAATCATGGAACAAACATCTTGTGCCAATGTAACGCGTCGTTCCAAATCTATATCAATCCATAAATCGTCTGCTTCTTGCCATAAAGTAAGATGCACCGAAGATTCCATATTATTTTTTAGCGGTGCAATCAAGTCCAAATAAAGTCTTTCACTATACATTGGCGCAAAAGTACTCATCAATTGACTTAATGAATACAAACAATTATAAAGCGTTTCATAAGCTGCATCTTTATCTGCCGACACATCATTTTTCCAAAATCTTCTTCTGCAAAGCCTTACATACCAGTTGCTTAAATTTCGATCTACAAATTCTTCAATAGCTCTTGCCGCATTTGTAGGCTCATATTGAGATAAACAAGTGTCTACTTCTTTTTTTAACGATTGCAACTTTGATAAAATCCATAAATCCAATTCATTATTATTGTCTTTAATCTTTTGCAAATTAAAATCTGGCTTAAAGCCATCGATATTGGCATATAATGTAAAGAACGAATAGGTGTTATATAAGGTTCCAAACAACTTACGACGGACTTCATCCAAACCTTTAAGATCAAATTTGAGATTATCCCAAGGCTGGGCGTTCGAAATAATATACCAACGAACGACATCCGCGCCATTTTGATTGAGTGTTTCGAAAGGATCAATGACATTGCCTTTTCGTTTACTCATTTTCTCCCCATTTTTATCTAAAACCAATCCATTAGAAATGACATTTTTGTATGCAGGTCGATCAAATAGCATTGTAGAAATAGCATGAAGCGTATAAAACCAGCCTCTCGTTTGATCCACACCTTCGGCTATAAAATCTGCAGGATATTTATTACTCGCTAAGAAATCTTGTGAATTTTTGGCATTAATTCCCCATTGTGCATAAGGCATCGAACCACTGTCAAACCATACATCAATAACATCAAGTTCTCTTATAAGAATTTGATTATTTTCAACTAAGGTTACTTGATCAATATAGGGCTTATGTAAATCAAAAGCTTCCGTTTGATGTTTGTCTACAAACTTCTCATTTGCTGAAATTTGAGATTCTGAAAGCAATCCACTCGAATTGGCTTTGTGAATTTCAGTGATTAATTCTTCAACGCCACCGATACATTTAATGACGTTATAATTTTCATTTCTCCAAATAGGTAATGGGATTCCCCAATACCTGCTTCGGCTTAGATTCCAATCTTGAAGATTTTCGAGCCATTGACCAAATCTTCCCGTTCCAGTACTTTCGGGCTTCCAATTAATTTTTTTATTATTGGCAATTAAGGCATCTTTTACAGCAGTTGTTTTGATAAACCAACTGTCGAGAGGATAATACATAATTGGCTTGTCCGTTCTCCAACAATGCGGATAACTATGGACATACTTTTGAACATTAAACGCTTGACCTCTTGTTTTTAAATCAATTGCAATATCTACATCTGGACTTTTATACTCAGCTTCGTCGCGGTAATTTTTGATATAACGGCCTGTCAAAAACCCCATACCTTCTATAAAACGACCTTCGCGATTGACCATAAATTGTTTTTGACCAAATTCATCTAAAACCATGGGTTCCCCAATTCCATTTTCAGAAGCCACTTTTCGGTCATCGGCACCAAAAGTAGGCGCAATATGAACAATTCCCGTACCATCGGTTGTCGTTACAAAATCTCCAGAAATCACTTCAAAACATTTGCCATCAATTTGTTGCTTTTGATTACTTTCAAAAGGCAATAATTGAACATATGAAATGCCTGTTAGATTTTTGCCAATAGTGGTTCCTAAAATTTTAAATGGTATATTTTTATCATCCCATTCTAGATTTGATTCTACACTTCTTTCATTTTCTAATTTCAACCATTTTGGCAATAAATCTTTTGCCAAAATAAGGTTTTGAGCATTTTTAGTATATGGATTAAAGGTTTCGATTAAGACATACTCTATTTTTGGCCCTACACATAATGCCGTATTTGAAGGAAGTGTCCACGGCGTTGTGGTCCATGCTAAAATATGCGCCGATTCAAGATTGACTTGAAAAGCAGCATTTAGTTTTTGAATATCTTCTACTTCAAAACACGCTACAATCGTTGTGTCGGTAACATCTTTGTATGTTCCCGGCTGATTCAATTCATGACTACTTAAGCCGGTTCCAGCAGCAGGAGAAAAAGGCTGAATGGTAAGCCCTTTATACATTAAACTCTTATTATAAATTTGTTGTATAATCCACCAAACCGATTCAATATATTCATTGTGAAAGGTAATGTAGGGCGCGTCTAAATCAAGCCAATATCCCATTTTTATGGTTAAATCATCCCATTTCTGTTTATATTCAAATACCGTCTCTCTACATTTTTTATTATATTCTTCTACCGAAATTTTTGTACCAATATCTTCTTTAGTAATACCTAAATCTTGCTCCACTCGAAGCTCAATAGGCAAACCATGCGTATCCCAGCCACCCTTACGTTCTACTTGAAAACCTTTTAATGTTTTATACCTACAAAAAATATCTTTAATCGTTCTTCCCACAACATGGTGAATACCAGGCATTCCATTTGCAGAAGGAGGTCCTTCGAAAAAAACAAAAGGCGCACCTTGTGCTCTTGAAGAAATTGATTTTTTAAAAATATCGTTTTCTTTCCAATAATTTAAAATTTCTTGATCTATTTGTGGTAAATTAAGATTTTTGTGCTGTGGGTAGTTCATATTTATGTTTAGATAAGATCTGTTTTTATTCTACACGATACCAATATTGAGTTCTTCCGATTAATGAAAAACCTATAAAACCTCTAACTTTAAGTTTATTTTTGGATTCTAATTGCAAGTTACATTTATATTCTTTATTCGATTTTGGATCAAAGATTGTTCCTCCTTCAAATGCATTGTTTTTTGAAGACATATTTTTTAATATCACTAATCCTTCTAACGATTTATTTTTATACTTCCCCTCACAAATTTCACAGATATTATTTTTTGCCCCTCCAAGTAACTTGATGATTTTACCATATAACTTACCTCCCTCTTCATAAATCTGAATATACGATTTTTCTTTTTGAGTTTCATCGTCTATCGTTTTCCAAATTCCTATTGGTGACTGAGCCGTAAATTGCAAAAAACTGAATGCAAAAAGTAGAGATAACGTTGTTTTTTTCATATGTTTTAATTTAAGATTGCAGAAATCCCAGGTAATTCTTTACCTTCGAAATACTCAAGCATTGCGCCGCCTCCTGTGCTTACAAAACTCACTTGATCTTTTAATTCAAATTTATTAATTGCGGCTACACTATCGCCACCTCCAATTAAAGAAAACGCACCTTTTTGAGTAGCCTCTGCTACTTTTTTGGCTATCATTTCCGTACCTTTACTAAATTTTTCCATTTCAAAAACACCCATTGGACCATTCCATAAAATCGTTTTTGAGTTTAATATAACCTCTGAAAACGTCTCAATAGCATGTGGACCGATATCTAAACCCATCCAACCTTCTTGTATTTTATTTGAAGGAGAAATCATTACATTCGCTTCTGCATGAAATTGATCGGCAATAATGCTATCTATTGGCAAGTGCAACTGAACATTATTTTGCTTTGCTTTTTCCATTAAACTAATTGCTAAATCTAATTTGTCCTCTTCGCAAATTGAATTGCCAATCTCGCCACCCATTGCTTTATAAAAAGTATATGCCATTCCTCCTCCAATGATAATATTTTGAGCTTTACCAATTAAATTTTCTAATATCATAATTTTATCGCTAACCTTAGCGCCACCAACAATTGCCGTAAAAGGGCTTTCCGCATTTTTTAGCACTTTTTGGGCATTCAAAACTTCTTTTTCCATCAAAAGACCAAACATTTTTTTAGACGCATCAAAAAACTGCGCAACTACAGCGGTGCTTGCGTGGGCACGGTGCGCCGAACCAAATGCGTCATTTACATAAACATCACCTAAAGTGGCTAAAATTTGTGCAAAATCCAAGTCTCCAGCCGTTTCATCTAAATAAAAACGAGTATTTTCAAGCAACATGACTTGCCCAGCTTTCAAAGACTTCGCTAATTTATACGTTTCTTCACTACCACAATCATCCGCAAAAATGACATCAACATCAAGTAAATCGGATAAATGTTCGACAAGGTGAACAGTTGAGTACTTTTCTTCAGCGCCTAAATTTACGGATTGTAATCCACTTTTGGGTCTTCCAAAATGCGTCATCAAAATGACAGCACCTCCATCTTTCAAAATTTTTTTAATTGTAGGCAAAGACTCTACAATTCTTGTATCGTCTTTAATATTAAATTGTTCATCTAAAGGAACATTAAAATCTACTCGTACAAGCGCTCTAAAATTTTTAAAATTAAATGAAGAAAAGTTGTTCATAAATTGCTTTGAAATAATTATTTGGGCAAATTTACAAAAACCATTGAAAAAACGGCTATTTTTTTACCTTTTGATTATTTTCAGTTGCTCCAAAGTACGCAACTCTTTTTTGATAATAGGCCTCTTCTAATGAATTAATAACAACTCCTTTCGAAGTGCTAGCATGAATAAAAAAAAATTTATCCAACATAATACCTACATGACTTATTTTGCTATTACTTTGTATATCAAAAAAAACCAAATCGCCTTCTTTTACTTGATCCTTTGAAATCGTTGTAAATTTTTCGGGAAGTCTATAGCTTGGTAAATAAAAATCTTTTGGAAATTGAAATACGTCTCTTAATAAAGTACAAGTAAAATGGCTACAATCAATACCTTCCTTGGTTTTTCCTGAATATTTATAAGGAACTCCAAGCCATTCCGAAGCAAAGTTTCTTAATTTTTTATCTTTTAATTTAGATAAATCAAATTTAGTTTTACTTATGTTTGAATCATTGGATTTTTTATAATCCATTTTAGTTTTTGTGGATTGAATTGTTTTTTTACTTCCACAAGAATAAAGCACAATTACAAGGATAACAAAAACGCTAAATATTTTTATAAAATGATGATTCATAGAATGTTTTGATACAAAAATAATTAATAAATTGATTTTCATTAAATTTGGGTATAAACATTTTTAAAGTATTGTGTTCTTTTAAATACAAAAAAAGCCCAATGTTTTCACATTGGGCTTTTGTAAAACTATAAATTAAATTTTATTTTTTCTTTGAGAATTTCTCAATTAAATCCAAAGTTAATGGTGCCGCAATAAATATAGAAGATAATGTTCCTACAAAAACACCAATAGTCATTGTAAATGCAAATCCTCTGATTGATTCACCACCAAAGAAAAATAGAATCAAAGAGGTAATAAATAATGTAAATGCCGTAGTAAATGTTCTACCTAAAGTATTATTTACCGCATTATTAAATAAGTCGGCAAGTGGCATGTGCGGATTACGCTTCGTAAACTCTCTAATTCTGTCAAAAATTACAACGGTATCATTTGTACTGAAACCAATAATCGTAAGAATTGCAGCTATGATGGTTTGGTTCATTTCTAAAGAAAATGGAACAAGATCCTTTAGCAATGACAAAACACCTAAAGTAATTAAAGCATCGTGAATTAGACATATAATTGCAGCTATTGCAAATTGCCATCTACTAAAACGAACTGAAATATATAAGAAAATAAACGTAAATGCAATTAAAGCAACTGTTGAACTACTATTTTTAATTTCATCCGCTATAGTAGCGTCAATTTTTCTAAAGTTAGAAACATTAGACAAAACAAATTGATCAAAATTTGGTGCTTTATTATATATTGTTTTACTTCCTTCATATAATTTAGATAAAACTATACTATCATTGGTTTTGGCCTTTTCAGGACTTTCTGTTTCACCATACAAATACGACGTTGTAATCTGAACTTGATTTGGCTGACCATATGTTTTAACAATCGTTTTATTATCTAAGAATTTATCTAAATTTTCTTTAATTTCAGGGCCATTTACATTTTTATCAAATGTAACCACATAACTTCTTCCTCCTTTAAAATCAACACCCATATCAAAACCTCTTGTAAAAATCGATAAAGTCCCAACGATTGCAAAAAGCACAATAAATATATAGGCTTTTTTTCGATTAGGGATAAATGCATATTTTGAATTACCAAAGAATCGGTCTATAAAACTTTTTGAAAACTTAACTTCTTGCTTTTTATCATGCTTATTATTAAATATTTCACGAGTAAGTAAAACTGCTGTAAACATCGAAGTGAAAATACCAACAATTAACGTATATGCAAATCCTTTAATTGGACCAAAACCAAAATAAAATAAGGTAAATGAAGTAATTAAAGTTGTGATATTCGCATCTAAAATAGC
>JBIPPB010000148.1:0-4576 GCA_044368655.1 Chitinophagales bacterium
GGATTGGTTGCTTTTTGTTCCCATGAAGAATCCCAATCATCTCTTCGAGGATTAAACAAGGTTACGTCAAAATCAGCTAATTCATTTTCAATTACGACTTGCCAATCTTCGGCTTTACCCATTTCGATAGATCCTGCTAGGAATACTGTTAATCGATGTTTATTTTTCTGATCCTCATGTGAGGGTTTAATTACTTGTGCTTTCATATTTGTGTATTTTATTTTTACAATTTCCTTTGTGAGATCCCCATTGAGATCTTCCTGCACCTACAACGATATATTCACATCCTTCTAAAGTATAGACTCTGTAATTTTGATCGAAGTATTTAGCTTCATTATTCAATTCCATTCTATGAGGATCTCGACTAGTTGGTCTTTCGTTAGGATCCACACAAGAGCCTAGTAAAACTAGGCTCAATGTGAGTATAAAAATTATCTTCTTCATCTTATTTAATACCATACATTGTATTTGTATTACCAAGTGTTGTTGTAGGTAATTTACCATTCCATTTATTAATCCACTCTAATTGAAGTAACATAGGTGTAATAGTTTGTTGTTTTAATCTATTTGCTTCGGCTTCTGCTTTAGCTGAGGCTAGCATAGCTTGAGCATTACCATTTGCAGTTGCAACTTTAATTTTGGCTTGTGCTTCGGCAGTCTTAACTTCATTTTCTGCTCTTAACGCTGATTGTACTGCATTGTTTTTAGCTTCAATAGATCGTTTAAACGTTTCGGGATAGATTAGATTTGAAGTAAACTGATTGATTATAAATCCTTCGTTTAATAATTGACCCTCTAATAATCTTCGTACTTCAACTTCAAATACTGCTCGATTAGAAATTAATTCATCGGCTGTGTATTTATTAGTTGCTAAACGGAATGCATCATATACAGCGGTCTTTAAGAATCCTTCTTCAATTTCCGGAAGAGATCTACGATATTTTGCAAAAATTGCTGGTACCTTTTCTCTCTTAACCGAATAATTCATGATTGGAGAAACGCTGAATTCCGAACCGTCTTTTGAATTTACTATAAATGAGTTGTCGGCTTCTTCGGTTTTCTTATATTCTTTGTGTTGAATGTAAGTAGGAAATTCGTAGATTTTTGTAGATAGAGGATTGTAAAATACGACACCTGTACACTCAGTTACATCGTCTACACCTTTACCACTTCCATAAAGATTAACTTTTACTCCAACATGACCTGCATCGATTCGTTCACATGATGCAAACATTACACATAAGGCGATGAATACGCCAATTCCAATTAAAATTTTCTTTAACATTTTTTTCTTATTTAGTTGTTTATTGATTTGTTCTTGTTCTCTTTCTTCTTGCCGGATTTCCCAAGCTGTTTTTCCGTAGGTTGCCATTCTTTATTCTGTTTAACATTGTTTGTAATTGATTTTACTCTTTGTATAATAAACCATAAAGAGAAAGACATTACTCCGAACCAAAGAATTGGACCGAAGAAAGCTATATCCGATGGAGTATTCATCAATTGATAAATTAAATCCGTTGTTGGGATTAATGCGATTAGGACGGCCAATATAATTAGACCGTCCTTGAAAAGGTTTTTATAGTTCATTGATTTTTTCTCTGATTGAAGTTAATGTAGTTTCGTTATAGAATTTACCATCTTCGAAAATTGTTTGAAGATAACCTTGACCTTCTTGTTCCCAATCACATTGTGTATTGACATGGTATTCATCACCTTCCATTACGACTTGAACAAGTCCTTTTAAAGATTTTTTAGTTCCATCGTCGGTAATAGGATCTTTATAGATGTCGTAACCTTTTCTGATAGTTTCTGAATGTGTGTAATTACCATTCGCATCTTTAACAGTTCTAAAGTGTTCATCGATTTCGAACCAAGCCCCTTTGGCAGCGAATCCCAAAGTATCTCGAGTATTCATTTGGTAAGTAAATGATCCAACCCCTAAAACGATGTTAGTAGAAGCAAAACCTTTAGCAGCTAATCTTTCATAGATTTGAATTTGACGATCCAATGTAATTGAATCACCATAGATTGCACCGATATGTGGATCTAAAACTTTGAATCCTTGTTCGTTGATTGTACCACCGAAGATATCCCAAAGTAATTCGACAACACCCTTTTCAATAGCATCTACATTTTCATCGTATGGATTTTGTTCATCATTCCATCTTTTACCACAGATGATATCTACTGGATCTCCAGAATCAGGACGGATTACAAGTTTTCCATCACGTGACATGATTTGTTCTTTATTTGCAGGAAGATATTCCGTGATAAGTTTCCATAAATCAAAAGTGTCAGATACAATTGATAGGATTCCTGTAGGGAATTGGTCCATAAAATAAGAGATCATTTTTTCTTCACCCATTGTAAAGATACAAGTAGTTGAAACCGAATGTTCTGATGCATTAACAGAATTAATACAAACCTCGTTTTCAGGTTCATTGTAGAAATATCTTGCAGCTGGAATGATTGGTAAAGTATCAGAACCTCGGAATGAAGTTGCATGACCTAAACCAGAAGAAATCATATCCCAAGGAGAAAGTCCTCGAGCAGAGAAATCATGTGCAAGGAAAGGAATTAACCAAGCATTAGCAGGATCCGTTTTCATTACCCATTCTACTAGATTACGTTTGTATTGTAATGCAATAGTTGCAGAAGTTGTAGGTTTCCAAGCAAGAGAAGATATGATTGTTTCCAAATAAAGAGTTAACCAAGCAAACCCATCAACTGTATTGATGAAAGTCATATGAGGTACATTTGGATTCGTTTCAATACCTTCAGGTAAAGATTTGATTCGGATAGGTAAGTAACCTAAAGCATGTAATTCAGAGAAATGTGATCCGTCGAAATCCATACCTAAATACATTGACATGTCTTTAGTGAATTTCATTGCTTCATCATGTGGAAGATTGAAGAAGTTTTCTTGGAATTCATCATTTAACCATTTTACGACAAGTTGTTGTCCGAATGATACGATTTTTGTAATTCCTTTAGGAGCATGTTTAGTACTTCTAGGAATCCAAGTCCCATACAAACGAGTTGTTCCTGGGGCTAACATTTTACGATGACCGATTTTGTAACCGTCAGTGTAGAAAAGTGAATTTGGTTTGAACATATTTTTTTAATTTTGTATAGTACAAATATAATACTTTTTATTGGATATAAAAAATGTTTTGACTATAAGTTATTAACAATTTTAGATATTGATTCCTTTAGAATTTAAGTATTGCATAGCCGCTGGCATATATTGATTAGATAATGCATTAGCACGAACCATTGTTTCTAACGTAGGAATATCCAAAGCAAATCCAAACATTTTCATAGTTTCTACTTTGATGATTTCTGGATTTTGGTGAGTTGCTAAAAAAGCTACGGCTGAAGTTTTTTGAACAGTTCCTCTAGTGAAGTCAATAATATGTACATCATATTTTTCAGCTCTATCTAAACTTCTACCGGTCATACTACCATATTTACTAGGGCCGATATGATAATTTACCCAATGTGGAGATTTCCACGTTGATTTGTTAGAATTTCCGAATGCTACCGGATTTCCTTTTTTGTCTGTTACTGCGAATAATTTTCCCATTCTGTTTTATCTTGGTAATTTTGATTTTCCTACTATTTGTTGTCTACGAAATACATCTCTAAGATGCATTAAGATTTGTCCTAAAGAATTTTTACCTTCTCCATATTCGTTGGCACCCCATATCTGATCACCCCAATGATTTGTTTCTTCTAAATAAGCTTCTTTAGTATCTAAAAGTTTTTGACGTATAGATTTGTTACGATAGAATTTATCGAAGCAAACTGCTAACATAACGTCGTATTTAACTTCTTCCCAATCCGAACGTAGTTGAATTTTTCTACCGATTGCTTTTGCTTCTTTAGGTTCAATATTTTCGAATTGTTTACGTTCCGATAAGTCTAAAGTCTTTGCTGCCATAAAGGCATTTTCAGTAGAAGGATATTGAACACCTTCGAAATAAACCGGACATTGGTGAAAATTAGAAAGGAATCTATAAGGACCAAAGAATCCTAATATTTCATTTTCGTTATGAACAATGTAACTACGGTCGATATTATTTACTTCCATCGGTAGTGTCCTTGATGATTTTAACTTCCTTTTGTTTAGATTTTTCTAATTCGTTGATTAGCTCGATCTTAAAATCATTAACTGCCGTTTTTCCAGCTTGATTTTCCAAGAACATAATACCTACTAAGATACATGTAAATCCGATTGCTTTATAAGGCTTTAACATTTCAAATGTAAAAGGACTAAATGTTACTCGAGTTTCTGCCATCCAAAGAAAGCAAAGAACTGCAAGAGATAAGAATAAAAGTGTTGACATAATTTTCATTTTAGAATACGTTTAATTGTTTTAATTGATGCATTTCATTATCGTTACGAAGACTGAATTCTGGATCATTCATATCCGAATAAGAATTAGTACAGAATATAGAAGTGAATTCTTGGTTTAAAGGTTTAAGACCTGCAGAGAAGATTCCATGAGTAACGATTAAGTGAATTTCGGAAAGTGTATTATGTTTACGAATCTCTTTAGATAATTCAGTAAAG
>JBIPPB010000050.1:0-15896 GCA_044368655.1 Chitinophagales bacterium
GATACATTTGTATTGCAAAATAGTGGTCTAAATGGCAAAGTAATTTGCCTAAAGGCAACAGGAATTCCTGAATTTTCAGAAAAAAAGGAGCTTTATATTGAACATATATCAGATACTTTATAATAAAACCCTTTAAAATATGGCTTTTTCATAGGTTTTAACAAACTAATTATATTGCGTTCACGGTAATGTTCTGATAGGATCCCCGTATAGGATCCATTAATTAATTAGCTTTGTATAACTGGATAAATTCTAATAATTCAAGATGATTTATAATTAAACTATTTTTATCTTTAACTCATTGAAAAAACATTAAAAAGGAGGTGCTTTATAACCAGCATAAATTTCGTTTTGAAGAATTACATCACCATTTTTAATTGTTATTTCACGATAAGTAGTAAATATATATAAATCATGATAACAGCTATGAGTTTCTTCGTTTATTGCTACAATTAATTTCCCTGAGAACCAATCAGCATATACAGGTTCGTGTTCACCAAATTTTTCAATATGCTTTGAAAAAAAATTCTTCATACTAAACGTATCATCATTAATATAATTTGAATGAATCTTTTTTAAGTATAGTTTTGAATTTGCTATTTTCCAATACGCTTTATAATCCCTTTCCCAATAAGGTTTTTTTTGAATTCCCATTGCAATTTCTACAACTATTGCAAGAGGCTCTTGCTCAATTGTCAAATTATCATCATATATGTCGTCAATTTCAATTTTGTCATCATAGACAAATGGAGCCGATATACTTGTCATTACTTTAGTTTTATTTATTGCGTAAAAATAAATAAAATAATCACTTATATATGGAAGAAATTAGAACAATTTTGAAATTATAACTACTATATTTGTTATTGATAAAGATAAATATTTTAATTTCGACAATTTATATGCTTTCATTTAGATATAATATAAACTATTATTTAAAGATTAACTGTTATTCACTTGAAGATTCCCTTTCAATAAATAGTTTAATAAATATATGAATCGTTAATTATGAAAAAAGCAATTTTATATAATTTTTTAATGGTATTAA
The DNA here is from genome assembly GCA_044368655.1 of Chitinophagales bacterium. Lineage (GTDB taxonomy): Bacteria > Bacteroidota > Bacteroidia > Chitinophagales > JADJOU01 > CHPMRC01. The sequence goes on from JBIPPB010000050.1 coordinate 1,049, forward strand.
TTACATTAACAGTTTCTTGCTTATCAAAATCGGACACAATAAAGAGTAGTAATAACTCAAGTTCATCAAATTCCAGTTCATACGAAAATGAGAATGACGAAGAATGGTCAAATCAAATTTCTGAAAATAAAAGTTACTCAACAAATAATAATTAATTATTACCTATCTATTCCTGAAACCATATTCAATATTGTTTTGATTAAGAAACTCTTGAAAATCTACAAAACAATTCTTCCCAATAAATTTCTTTTGAATAGCGTAAAGTAATTCTTGTTTGTCTCCATCCTCAACTTCAAGTAAAGCATACAAACTTTTACAATTCTCTAAAAATAAATTAATTATTTTTTCTTGTTCATATCTTCCATTAAATACCCAATAATCAACATTTAAGTTATGTTCATTAAAAGAAGCATAACTGTCAACATTTACTCCATCTTCATTAAATTTATACAAAACAACATCTTTTAATTGCTTAGCTTCTACTTTTTCTTCTTTTTCTACTTCTAATGATTTTGCAAGTTCTAATGCTTCTTGTTCAGCCATTCTTTGTTTTAACTTTTCTTCATTTTCTTTTTTGATTGTATTGATTTTCTTTCTATATGTGATTAAAGCAGAAACAACATTATTATAAAAACTTCTTTTTTCTTTTATATCCTCATTATATTTTATAATAACTCTTTCTAAAAGATGATCAAATTTTTTCATTAAAATATTTGCTGAAAACATAGCATATGTTGGTTGCAAATTACTCCTTCTTTCAACATAAACAGTTGCAAGCATTGCCAAAACTACATCTAACTCTTGATCTTTTATATCTATTTCATAATAAGAATCCAATATTTCTTCTATTGGCATATCAACTGGAAATCCGTGTTCATTCATATCTTTATATTTTTTTAAATTAAATTTTTTTACTGTTCTTATAAAAAATGTAATTGTTTTACATCACCCAATTCAAAATCTATTGAACTTGGAAAGATTAAGATTTTTTTCGATTGGGTAATAATAGAAAAATCGCCTTGAGCATTAGAATCCGTAAGCGATGCTCCAGAAAACCAATTTTCCTCATTAAAATATAATGCAGTAAAGGATTTAATATGGCTAAAATCTAATTGTGTGTTCAACAAATCATGCCCTATTTCTATAAAGAGTGGTTGAATACCGTCCAAATGATTTCTCAGGACAATATTTGTGGCATCAGTAGCCAATGAGAGAACTTCAAACGATTTTGTGGTTTGATTTTTGAATTCGATTTTGATTGTTTTTTTCATTTTTAATAAAAATTAAGTTTACAAATAATTACTTTGTAGCTCGATTTATTAATAAAGACGTTTTGGATAATTTACGTTTTTTTTTGACCCAATGTCCGTATTATTTTACCACCGTTGGAACGTTCCTCGGTTGGTACCTATATTTAGGTTCGAAATACGATGCAAAGATAAATAGTATTTACCAAAACGGATTAAAAATATGTTAAAAAAACAACACATTTAATTAAATCTCAAATTTTATAAGGGTTTCTATATTATATTTTTTTTTACAATTGTGTATATACCAATTCCGTTTTTTCATTACCATTTCCAAAAAGATAGGCTACTTGACCATACTTATAAGCAAGGCTTTCCGCTTGTTCTTTTGTGATATTTTTGACAAATAAGCTTTCTTCATGCCACGAACCATCCAATGCCTCTCCTATTCCTTCAATGTATTCAAGCGATAAAGCATCTAAATCGGCTCTAAGTGACTGATCTCTCATACGATTTTCTTCTAATGTATACGTTATAGGCAATGGATTCCAAGCAGTAATATAAGCCCATGAAGAGACTCCTGATAGTTTCAAATCTTCTAGGACATTTTCTTGATCAACTCGAATCTCATAAAATTTAGAAGGGTTTAAAACTACTTTAAAAATGGTATTATTAAAGGCTTCGTTGTATGTTTCTTTTGACATATTTTTTTCGTTTGTTAATCATTCAATTGCTCCTTTAAATGCCTCCAATTGGGCAAAAACTTATCTAAATAAGCTCTAAATAAGTCATTATGATTTCGTTCTAAAAGATGGAGTAGTTCATGAACAACAACATACTCGATACACTCATATGGCTTTTTTACTAACTCAATATTAAACATAATATTCTTATTGTTGGTATTACATGAACCCCACTTTGTTTTCATAGTTTGAACCTTTACTTGATTCGCTTTTACATTTAGAATTGCCTCCCATTTTGGTATGAGTTCAGCTAAAATCTCCTTAAGTTTTGTTCTATACCATTCTTTCATTAAGGCTGCTCGTTGTTCGGTTCTATATCCTTCTTTGATAAACATGTCGATATATGTTTTCGTTTTACAAACAACTTTTGGATATCTGTGTAAATCATTAGATTCATATACTCGTAATAAATACCGCTTACCCAAAAAGTAATGTGACTCTCTCTGAACATAATTTCTTGAAGATGGTCTGTCAATACCTGCAAATTTTCGTTGCTGTTTTTTTATCCATGATATTTTTGAAGCTACATAAAGTTCTAATGTTTTTAAATTTACAGATTGTGGAGCGGCTAAGCGTACTTTTCCATCGGGTGGATACACCGCCAAATGAAGATTTTTTATATCTTTTTGAATCAACTCAATAGGAATACCAGCGACTATCATGAACGATATTCTTTTTGATTTTTTACAACTTCAAATATTGTTTCTACCATTTCCGAATCTTTTATGTGTCTACTAATGGCATATTTAACTTTGCGTTCTTTAAGAATGCTTCCCATAAAATTCTCTTCAATATTATAGGCTATATCGGACTCTAGAGCCAGTGTTACTTCCTCATCTCCTACAATGTCATAAATAGCTTGTTTTGCAGGAGTATCTATTTCAGTAGGATATTGACTTTTTTTATTTTCGGGCTGAATATTTTTTGCTAATTCTTCTATTTTTTTCAAAAATGCTTCATATTCTAACGCGCCTTTTTTCCTTTGTTGAATTAGCTCATGCAATAACACGCTCATTCGTTCATAATATACAGGATTGATGGGCATTTCCTGTGTAATGACCTTTCGCATATTTGCTACCATCGTTTCAGCAACAGCCTCTTTACTTTGTTTTATCATATTGGGCAACTTATCTGTAGCGCTTTCTATTCCTTGTTCTACAATTAGTTGAAGCAAAGTCGCGTCGCCAAAATTAGAGATGGTTCTGCTAGGATCCGCAGTCAAATACATGTCCAATAATTGACGCATATCAGGCTCGTATTGTTTCAAGTCAATATATTCGCCACTTGCTGTTTTAATGGCATTGCGAAGCTCGACGTACTTATCTACGGTCTTTTTAATCTTTTCAGCTTCTGATTCGCTATATCCTGCTTCTTTCATTTCAGATGCGATATTATTGTATGCTCTTATGAGTGCAACAACACTTTTATAAAACATCAATCGATTTTCTTCATTTTCTTTTAAAACAACTTCATCATCGATACTTCCACAAAAGAACTTTATATATTGTTCTATTTCATAAGGCGATTCTACATGTTTTGTCAGTTCATAGATAGATTCTAACGCATCGTCCATTCGTTCTTTTGCCATTTTCAATCGATCTACTAATAATCCTTTCACATCATCTTCTTCAAAATTGTCAAACGCATCCGAGGTATAATCAGAAATGGATTGATTGAGACGATTAAACAAATTTTTATAATCGACAATATATCCAAATTCTTTATCTTCTTTCTCCGTTCGATTGACTCTACAAATTGCTTGAAACAGACCATGATCCTGCATTTGCTTATCTATATACAAATACGTGCAGCTAGGCGCATCAAAACCTGTCAACAATTTATCTACAACAATGAGCAATTGCATATTGGCTGGTTCATCTATAAATTGCTTTTTCACATCTTTTTCAAACTGCTCACGGTCTTTTCCATTGAGCATTTTTTGATAGATTTCATACTGTTCTATTTTTTCTGTTTCTCCATCGCCAGTTGTCTCTCCTTTTATGCTAGTAGTTGATGGCTCAAAACTAGTTACAATAGCGCATTTCTTAAAACCAAATTGTTGAAAAATTTCATAATAGCGACAAGCTTCATAAATACTTCTTGTAACAAGCATCGCATTGCCTTTATGATCTTTTAATCGGGGTTTTAATTTAAAATCTTTAATAATATCAAACGCGATTTTTTGCAAACGATCTTTGGTGCTAAGTACCTTTTGTAGAGTGCCCCACTTTTGTTTCAATTCCGCTTTGGGTAATTCATTCATACCTTTGGTAACGGTCTCAAACCATTCGTCAATAGACTTTTGGTCTGTAATTTTTTGATCTACATCTCGTGCTTCATATAGAAGATCTAGCACCACACCATCTTTTACGGCTTCATCAAACTTATAAGTATGGATATATTTCCCAAAAACCTCTATGGATTTTTTCTTATCTTCTTTGAGCAATGGAGTTCCTGTAAACCCTATAAATAGCGCCTCAGGCAAAATCTCTTTCATTGCCTGATGAAGTTCCCCACTCTGAGTTCGATGACATTCATCTATAAAAATATATAGATTTCCTTTGGGTGCAAAATCCTTTGGTTTTTTGAGATTATATACAAGATCTTCCAACTCTTGATCTTCATTGCCTCCAAATTTATGAATGAGAGAACAAAGCAACCACGGGGAGGTACTATTGAGCTTGTCAAACAAATCCCGTCCACTCTTCGTTCGATATATTTGTTCATCTACTCCTTTAAACACCTTTTCGATTTGCTCATCCAATTCCGTACGATCGGTGATGATGAGCAATCTTGCATCGGTTTGATTTTCACGGATCCATTTGGCAAGCCACACCATGGTTAAGCTTTTGCCACTACCCTGTGTATGCCAGATGATTCCCCCTTCTCTTCTTTTAATAAACTGCTGAGCTGCTTTGATGCCAAAAAACTGATTGGGTCTGCATAGCTTTTTAGCACCTGAATCAAACACTACATAATCGTGAATAAACTCCAGAAGACGAACTTTATCACAAAATTGAAGTAAATGCTGATCTAGAATATTCTGATTCATATCATGGATATAGCCATCTTCTTTCCATTTTAAAAAAAATTTCTCAGGGGTCTTGGTCGTACCGTAGAATAACCCTTGGCTATCGTTTCCTGCCAATACAAGCTGTATTGTAGAAAAAAATGGCTTGATGAATCGATGTTGTTGGTTGTCTAAGTTTTGCCGAATGCCCTCTGATGCAAATACACTTGCAGACTTTAATTCGATCACACCAATGGCTATGCCATTAATATATAATACGATATCGGGACGTTTGGTATTTTCTCCCTTTACAGTAACTTCTTCCGCCAAAGAAAAATGATTTTTAAGTGGATTTTTCCAATCGATGAGCCAAACGGTTTGTACCTTGTCCGAACCTTCATCTTTTACTTTGACTCCATAGCGAAGCTTTGAATATACTTCTCTATTAATAGGATATAAATCATCCGTGGGATTCAATGCAGCGGTTTTGTTAAATTCAAACAAAGCTTTGCCTATTACCGTATCATTATATCCCATTTCTTGCAACCAACTTTTAAGGTCAGATTCTCTGATATTGGTATTTTCTTGATCTTCAAGATTGCCTAGATAGGTGTAACCCAATTTGTCTTTAAACAACTGAACTACTCGATTCTGCGTGATACGTTCTCTTCTCATTTTTTCATTTTTGTTTGCTTTATTTTTCCTTTATGCGTTAGCCTATATGCCTGATTACTTCCTTTGGCATTTGGATTTGTCATTTCGATCCATCCTTTTTCAATAGCTGGTTTTAAATAATTCTCACGGAAATTTTTCATATCTTTCAATCCCAGCAAATCCATCATAGTTTGGCGCGACATTTCACCAAACATTATACTCAAAAGCCTGTTCTCAAGCAATTGTAAATCTGCATGTTGTGACAATTCTTCTTTAACAACTTGGGGGGTGACTTGGGGGGTGACTTGAGGGGTGACTTGAGGGGTGATTTTTCTCCACAAAATAGTTTTGAACATCTCTTCTTGTAGAAAAACAGGCTCTCCTAAACCCGCTAAGGCACAATCCCGTATCATATCGCCAGTACCTGTTCCCATTCTTTCAATATAACCCACTTGATACATAGGTTCTGCCAATAGAGGATTGGCAGGAAATGATGCATGAGGTTTTCTCAATTGATCAATAGATAAATTTGGTGGAAGAAAACCAGGATTCCATATCTCAACCCTATCCGAAAATAGCATCACTTGAACGCTACCATTGCTGGTATAATCTCTATGCGCAACTGCATTGACAATAGCTTCTACAACCACAGCACGTGGAATTTCATAATGTATAGGCACGTCATTGCTTTCATTGCGAACCCCTGTGCTCACATCTAGGTGCGAAAGCACAAAGTCTACCGCTTGGTCAATAAGCTCAAAAACATCTCCATGTAAGTCTTTGTGGGCGGCTATGGGTTTGGCTATCATGGTACCATGATAATAGGCACACTTTATGATAGAAGTGGTAAACCACTTTTGTGAATCCTTCCCAAACAAAAGAAGAGCGGCATGAGTGGGTTTGTCTTCTCTCCATAGGTTTAAATGAGTGAGTACTTCAATAACAGGCTCCTTCTCAGATAACGGAAACCCTCTCTTTGATTTCGCCAAAGTAATAAAATGGCGTACCCGTTGTTCGTCAATATCATGAATCGTAGCACTTAGAGATAGAGCGGCATCAAAAGGGGTCGTTTGAATATGTCCTTGTTGCATTAAAACTTCGACCAAAGCACTATAAACATGATTTTTTAAATCACTAATACCCACAAAGCGTTTTCTAACCAATTGCGATTCCGCCTTGGCGATCAATTGCTGCATTTTGGGATGCCTTTCGGTGTCTAAGCCTCTAATAAACACCAAACGATTGCGGTTAGCCAAGCCTGCTTCTATAAACTCCAACTCCGTAGGAGAAATACCTTTTTTGTTTTCAAAACCATATTGCAATCCAAATAAGCCCAAATAAATTTCGCAACGGCGAACGGCATCTAGGTATAAATCATCTGCTTTTTGGTCGGAAGCGGGCAATAATTCAAATAGAAATGGCTCAAAAAACTGCCCTAATAATTTATCGCTACGCATATAATCCGCAAGAATTTGCCTTTCCTCGGCAAACTCCTGTTGAACACTGCTGATAAATACACGCATTTTTTTCATATCAATCGTATTTTACCCGTTAACAAGGCTTGCATCATACCTTGCTTTTGGAGTTTTAGTTTTTGGAGTTTCGTTGTCAACAAGTCTAATTCATGTTCAATTCCTGAGATGCAATTTTCAATTTGATTTTGAGTCCCAAGCTCAATTGGTATTTTGATTGAAATGTTTTTCATAGGTTCGTTCATTAACTTTGGATTTGCTAAATTCCTCGAAACATGTTTAGGTGCCTCAATTGCCAAAACGTAACTTATGAATCTTGGATTCATTCCTTTTAGTTTAATTGTACCACAGACATTTGTACAGTTAAACTTTCCATTTCGATAAAAAACTGTTCCAGCTTTCTCTCCGTCAGTTGTCCATGTTATGTACTCGCCTTCGAAATCAAACGAATCAATATAACCCATGATACCATTGTTGGATGTCTGAGACGAATAAACTGGATATTTAGATTCAATCGCTTTTGAAATTTCATTTTGGCTAATTACTCTTCCTCTTCCAACTTTTCCGACATCTCTTATCTTTACTTCAACCCAACCTTCTTTCGGTTTTAGCAATTCCTGCATCACACCTTGTTTAATGGCTTTCTTTTTTTCGATGAGCTTCTCGGTTTGGGTAATCAGCGCATCCATATCCGATAAGGCGTTGGCAATGGCGGTTTGTTCGGAAATGGGAGGTAGACTAAATAGAATATTTTTTAACTCTGTCAATGAAATACCCATAACAGTACTACCACTTCCAAGTCGTTCAATTTTTGCCGAGTTTTTTTGAAACCAATAAAAAAGATATTTTGTATTCAGCCTATTAGATGTTGCAAGCGCTTTTAAATCTTGGTTAATACTAACATCTACTTCATAAATAACAGCTTTCCCAAGACCCATCCTAGTTGATGTAATCAGGGTGTATTTCGGAATCAAATGTGAAGCACTATTTTCTAGACCTTTTTTTGTGATATATTCCTGAGTAGATGAGGCGTTAAATGTTGCAAAGTCTTTAACCGTAACCCAAGGAATTTCATTCCCCCAATATTCTTTATTTGAACGACTAGGGGTGCCTCCTCCAACAATCTTCTCAATTACATCACCAAGTTTTGTTACAATCCAATCCTCAGGAATTACACCAACCTCCGTTTGCTTATATCCTTTCTCTACTACCATACAAATCCCATTTTATTGAGGTGCGCATTCACCTTAGCTTCCAGCGCGGTAAGTTCATTATCTATTTCTGGTAATGGCGTTTCGTAGCGTTCCATTAGCTCTTTAATACGCCCTGTTAATCGTTGGCTAATGCGCTCCATTTCGCCATGGATGGCTGTTTTTATGGCATTCATCCATTTGGCTTCTACCACTACTTGTTTTACCTCATCTTCGCTCAGCTTTTTGTATTGTTCCAGCGCTTTTTTATCCAGTACTTCAGCAGCGGTTTTAATTTCTGTATTTAGCCTCGTTTGTTGTTCACTTAGCGTGAGATATTGCTCCAATATAGCGGCTTCTCCATAGCCCACAGCGTCCTCTGCTGCCATAGCATAATCATTATTTTTTATTTTGGGTGCTATCGGTTTAAGATCTTTTAATCTTTTGGCTACGTTTGCTTTGTTTACCTTGTCAAAATCCGCAAAAAAACCTTCTTCGCCGCTGTGCTCCTCTTCCAGTTCGGTTAATTGCGCTTGAATATTATCTCGTTCCGCTTCCAATGCATCCAGGGCTTCTTTATCCGCCTTAAAGTATTGGTTAATCATCAAGCTCGGTGGAATCAAATCACAAGTCCATCCTTTATCGGTTTCCTTACCCGTTTTCTTGTTCTTTTCAATGATGCGGTAAGGAGAAGCAACCCATCCATCTTCTGCAATTTGGTACAAATCATCTTGCATCACCTCATTCCAATAATTCATCAAATACTGGTACACATCGTATTTATCCATTAAGGGTTTGCCTGCATAAGTCACCAATAAGCGCTCGGCTATTTGACGAATGATTTCTTTAGGCTTGAAACCGTTTTCAAGTATTTTGAGTTCTTTTATAGTGTCAACTTCCCACGTTTTAAAAACATCGCTCATATTGGCAGAAAACGACTTAAAATCGGGGTGGTTGAATATGGTTTGTTTGATGGCATCTTTTGCCACCTTGCCCTCCAAATATCCATTGCGTTTTGAAGATTGAAACAAAGCATCTTTTAATCCTGGGTAAGCCGTCCAATACTCAGACAATGCATCCACATCTCGCTCTGGAATGCCACCCAATAAATGCGCTGAAATATCCTGAATATCTTCCGCTTCTTGGCTATCAATGTATCTTGGTATGTTTAAGTTATAATCGTTTTTGGCATCCGCTATTTCTTCATTGCTCACAAAACGGCTGTATTTAGGTATTTCAATCTGTTTATTGAATACATCCACAATTTTATGAATGTCCTGATCTCTCAAACGGTTTTTGTTACCATCTTTCATAAAGCCTTTGCTGGCATCGATCATAAAAATGCCCTTGCGCTGATCCGCATCTTCTTTATCAATGACAATAATACATGCAGGAATACCCGTACCATAAAACAAGTTGGCAGGCAATCCAATAATTCCTTTGATAAATCCTTTCTTGATAATATTTCTGCGAATTTCAGCTTCAGCATTCCCACGGAACAATACACCGTGTGGCAAAATCACAGCACCCTTACCTGTACTTTTCAAAGAAGCAATAATGTGCAACAAGAACGCATAGTCTCCATTTTTTTCAGGCGGTAAACCAAATCCCGTGAATCGTCCAAACTCATCTTCACTTGGAAGAAATCCTTGTGTCCAGTTTTTCAATGAAAAAGGTGGATTGGCAACCGAATAATCAAACGTCATAAGCAACCCTTGATTATTTAAAAACAATGGATTTGACAAGGTACTTTGCCCTTTTTTGATTTCCGCAGTGGGGTTATTGTGCAGAATCATGTTCATTTTGCCCAAAGCCGCAGTAGAACTGTCTTTTTCTTGTCCAAACAATGATACAGATCCATCGCAAGCATCTGAAACTTTTAGCAATAGCGACCCCGATCCCGACGCAGGATCATAAAAAGACTGACTTCCCTTTACACCCTTTTTAATCCCTATCACCATTGCCATAATCCTACTAACTTCGGAAGGCGTATAAAACTGACCTTTTGCTTTGCCCGATTCACTAGCGAAATGATGCATCAAAAATTCATAAGCATCGCCAAGTATATCATCGCCTCCAGCTTTATTTTTGCTAAAATTGAGTGCAGGATTTTCAAAAATAGAAATCAATTCACTCAATCGGTCAATCATTTCTTTACCTTTACCTAATTTATCCTCATCATTAAACGATACAACATCAATTACATTCTGCAGTTCATTCTCCTTGGCAATTTTTCCTATTGCAATATCTATTTGTTCACCTATATCTTTATTTCCTTTTAAGGCGGCAATTTCTTTGAAAGAAGCACCTTGAGGCACTTGAATCAACGCATAAGGATCAGCTTCAGCTTTGTCACTTACATATTTCAAAAACAATAGAATTAGCACATAATCTTTATATTGAGAAGCATCCATGCCTCCCCTAAGAGCATCAGCTCCAGCCCAAAGACTACTATATAATTCGGATTTTTTAATTGCCATAGCTTTTTTATTATTTATTCAAGTTTTTTAATTTTACAATTGCGTACTTTTGATCATTTTAGCCATTTCATATTCTTTATCAAAAGGTAGTTGAAGCTCTTTCAGCATTTCGGGAATAGCCATTGCCCAGCTTACATAATAATACGCCAGTATATGATATCCAGAGAAACTTTTGTCTGGTATACTTGCTACTACATAACCTTGTTTGTCAGGAAAAAATCCTTGAGTGCCTAGCATCGCTATATCATAGGCTATTTTCTTGATTTGTTCTTTTGGCATTTCTTTGAAGTATTCTATGGCTTCCACCATATACATCGTCACCGCCATATTGACATCTTCACCACCATGAGCTTTTTGAAATTTCTTCGTTTGACGCTCTTTGGTATAGTCTCTTTCATTCAATCCATACGGATCGTTTTCTATCGAGGTCAATAGTTCATCAATATTGGTTCGTTTTCGATACTGGGTTTCATTTACTAGCTCAAAACATCCGTCCAATTTTAAATCTTCAGCCCAATTTTGTATCAATTCGTATTCTTCCCCTGCTTCTTTATCTTGTTCATATTCTTTATATTCTTCATAAAATTTGGTTGCTTGTTTTATTTCTAGTGGTGTCGCTTTATACTCTACCAAAAGATCCACACCATACAAATCTTTCAATTGCATTGCATTTAACAGATTGTATATTTTACATTTGGATAAAATGGTTTTGGGAGATAACTCCACTATTTGTGGATCTGTAACGGCATATAAACCTTCATGTACTATTTGATATAATGATAAAAACTGATAAGGTCTTATTTCGGGATAGGTTTGATATAAATGATTTTCTATAAATAAATCAATGGGAGCGTTAAATATTTGCCTATTCATCCCATCAAACAATTCGGTATTATATGCATTTCGTTTTGTATCATCCAGTCGTGATGTTATCTTTTTTAGATCTTCATTAAATTGATTTATAAAAGATGTTTTATGGCTACTATTCGCTACAAACAATAAATTGGCATCTTCCTTTCTGGCATCTAACACGTACTGCAAGTGCATTAATTCGTGCATTACCAAATGTTCGTATGCGATGTATTTTGGATTGAATTTGACAAAATGATCTTCTCTATCATAATTTTCTGCAAATTCTATTTTAGCTGCGGTAGAAATCGTGTCATCTTCTATGATGTCAATTTGTTTGCCAGATTCATACTCTAATTTGACTCTTAACGCTCGATATATTTTTTTACCTTCGTTGGATTGAATGTATTCTTTTGCGGTTGTAATACGTTCTTTTAAAGCCCTTTGATACAATTCCTCTTTTGGTTTACTATACTTCATTATCTGTCCCAAACTATAAAATGTGGATGCGTCATCATTTTTTGCTTTTGCTATCATTGCCATAGCGTAATGCAAATTTGGATATTCATTATTGATTTGCAATCCTTTTATAATAAAATCTTCAGCCTCTTTTAGTTTTCCAGCCTGAAGTAGTTGAACACCAATATTATTGAGCGATATAAAATCATTTGGATTAATTTCAAGAGAATGGTTGTAATATTTGAAAGCGGTGTCTACGTCATTTTTATATTTTGCGAAAATATTTGCTACTAGAATCAACGCATAATTATTTTTAGCATCCCATCTTAGCGCATCAATCAAACAATCTATTGCTTCGTCTTGATCACCTTGTTCGGACAATATTTGCCCCATAATTCTATGATATTCGGATTGTGTGGGATTTTTTTCAATAAGCGATTGAAGAATTGGCTTGGCACTTTGAAAGTCCCCTTTTTCACAAAAACGGATTACTTTATTGTAATCTTCAGTTTCTGATTTAATTTTTTCGATATTGAAAGAAACTATGGCTGTGTTATTTTCAATTTTGACTTCGGGTTTATAGATTCCTTTTGAATAGAAATCTTTTAACACATTAACAATTAATGCTTCATCACCATTTCGTGTTTCAGGAAATATCTCAAAAAAGAAATTATCAATGATATGATTGATTTGCATTCGTTGTTAATGTGGTTAGTTTGCAAATATATTAAATAACTTTTAATTTTTGACAATAAAACCTAGTAATAAAATAAACGAGTTATTGATTGACTATTTTCAAAAAGTCCGATTTTTTTGGTTTCAAAAATTTCAAAAATTTTTTTTAGCAATTGAAATTGAAATCAAAGAAGTTGATTTTTTGGAGATAAATTTTTTAAAAATTTTTTTTAAGCAATTGAAATGGATGTTTGATATATCTAAATTCAGGGGTGGAAGCCCCTATATTTAGTAGTGGTTACGGGAGGGAGCTGGTGCTATAGTCATTAAATGGATCATTAACTTTGTTTTCAAACGCATCAATAATGATTTCATTAAGGTAGTTGGTTCGTATTATTATTCCAATTTTCTTGAATCATCAAAACCGAAATGAAAATTCTTATAATCAACTGTTTTAAAACAGTATCTTAATCCCATTTTACTGGGATCGTACTTTTCATTCATAACATTAAAAATACCTTTTTCTTTCAAGAACTGCTTCATTAATATACTATAAAATACATCAAACTTTTCTTTATTATCAATACTGAACAATATATGAAAATGATATCCCCCAGTTAAACATTTATTTTTTTCAATTACATAAAGCACTTTAAAGTTAATTAAAAATTGATCTGTTTTGCTTTTTAGTTTTAATAAAAATTTTCTAATAAGAGTTTCTAATTTATCTATACTATAATTAAGCTCGACATGAAAATTTGAAAATGTATCGAAATGAAATTGATTAAAAAAAAGTGTAAATTTCTTTTGTTTTTCTGTAAAATATTCTTGATCTTCCATAATAATTTTTGACTTTGTTGGTGTTCTACTTTTGAGTTTATTTTCAATATAATTTTGGATATATTGTTCTGTAAATGGCTTTTCATCCAACATATCTGAAATATCAATATTTGTCTCAATATCACAACTATCAATTTGATTAATGCCAAATTTAGATTTATTTAAAGATTTTATTACTTGTTTATCGACAAATACTTTGTTTATAAATATCTTATACGGAAATCCTATTTTAAAAATATATCTTTTATTATTTAGTTCAGGATTTGATGTTATTTTGTTGACCAATCGTTGTGTTGTTCTTAACGATTTCTTTGTTAATTTAGAGTATTCATTTAAATCAATATACTCTAAATTGTTAATTGTAAATCCTGATATCATTAAAGAATTTGGTACATTTTCTGGTACATTTTCATAAGTTAAATTTAATTTTTTATTCATATTTTTATAATTAATTATTTAGGGACAGATCATAAGGATATCAATAGTAAAAGTTGGTTTTACCTTTTGTTATTTCCTTTTTATTTTGGGGTCATTACAATAGTAATAATAATATTTCACATAGTCAAGTTATCTAGTAATTTATTTTCAAACTATTATAGGTCTATGACATTTATAAATATCTACTAATTCCTAAAAAGTCATTTTTAAAAAAAAAACTATCTAAAGCGATTAATAAATTTAAAAAATTGAATGATGGTGGTGAAAACAAATCTAAAAATTTAAGATATTTTGTTGGATGTATACTATTTATTATTAAATAGAAATTATGACATATCCAAATGATAAAAATTTGATGCCAAACAATGATTTCTCGGTGAGAGTATCAAAATTAAATATATATGACTATCTGAAAAATGGAAGAAATCACCGCAATTATGTTGAGTTGGTTCCAGTTATTAAAAATCAAAAAAAAGTATATAAGTTGACTTCAGCGCAATTTGAGATTTCATATATGGCACTAATTATGAGAAAGAGTAATGAGGAGAAATTGGGAGATGATGATCAATTTATAAATTAAGTTTATTAAATTTTTTTAATAAAACTAATTAAATGATTAAAACATTAATAGTATAGTAAATTATCTTTATACTATTCATATATATTTTAAAGACTGAAAACACTTTATTTATTAATTTTAATATATATTTGAATATCAAATATTTAATTTGCTTTTATTACAAAGTGTAAGATTTATTTGCATATGAATTTTATTAGTATTATATTTGCAA
>JBIPPB010000051.1:0-15877 GCA_044368655.1 Chitinophagales bacterium
CTATCATTGTGGTAACGATGATTGATAAGTCTCACACAAAAGATTGGTTTTTGGCTTACTTTGCCTATATTTTAGGGAATTTTATAGCTAATATACAATTTTTAAATGGCATGCTATTTTTAGAAGGTTTTAGATCTCATAGAGTTTCTTATAATACCATAGTAGAAATGCCAAATTTTTCAAATACAATTTCAGAGTTTTTTAGCTTCTTTTTATCTACGCACTATCATGTTTCTATTTTTATATCTTTGTTAATTCTTGTAGTTTTTATGATAAGTTATCATGGTATAGAAAAAAATAAATGGGCAAGAAATATAATGATAGGTATAACGGTTATCGTTGGTTGGCAAGCATTATATCCTTTTATTGAATTTTTATTGCGAGATATTGCATTTATTAAATCTTTTCATTTTAATCGATTTGGATTTGTCTTGCCATTTTTATGGTTAATTTTACTCATCATTTCTTTGGATATTATTTCAAGAGAAAATAAACTCAAACGTTGGGTTCCGTTAGTTATATTTTCACAATTCTTGATATTATTTTTCGCCAATGATGAGACCGCTCACAATTATAAAAGGCTTTTAGGTAAAGATAATTTCCCTAGCTACAGAGAGTATTTTGCAAAAGAAACATTTATAGAGATTCAACAAAAATTAAATATACAGAAACAAGATAAAATTTTATCTATTTGCTTGAGTCCTTCCATTGCACAATTTAATGGCTTTTCTACTTTAGATGGGTTGTTTTCGGTTTATGATTTGAGTTATAAAGAAAAATTTAGAAAGATTTTTGAAAAAGAATTAGAAAAAGTGGATTGGAAACGAAGATCATATTTTGATAACTGGGGCAATCGTTGTTATGTTTTTCCAGCTGAAGTACCTTTAAACACGGTATCAACTAACTTGGCAAAAAAAGACAGTTACAAACTTCATAATTTAGAGATAAATTCGGATGCTATAAGAGAATTAGGGGGCAAGTATATTTTCTCAGCAAGTGAAATTTTAAATTATCATAAGTTAAAAATTAAACCTTTAGGTAAATTTGGAGAAGGTAAATATTGGAAAATATACGTATATGGAGTATAATCAAAGAATTAGAATTTTTGAGTTAGTTATTTTATTAGCTTGTTTATTATCTGTATTATTAGCTATTTTTGTTTTTGTCTTTTTAAGTCAAGAAGATATAGCTTTGATGTCTTTTTTTTAAAAAATAATACTCTTGAAGAATTATTCCTTATTTTTATTAAGTATTTTAGTCTACATATTATTTGCTGTTTTTTCAGAAGACTATTTTTATCCAGACGAGCACTTTCAAATAATTGAATTTGCTTCTTACAAACTGGGCATAACTCCAAAAGAACATTTGAGCTGGGAATTTATTTATAAAATGAGACCGTCAATTCAAGTATGGTTTGTATTTATGTTATTTAAGGCTTTTATTTTTCTTGGTGTTGAAAATCCTTTTTATTTAGCAATGATACTTAGATTTATAATTGGAACAGTATCATTTATTACTTTTTATAAACTCTACAAATTTTATAAGAATAGATTTAATTTGAATTCAAATACGTTTTTATTTATATCGTTATGTTTTGTAATTTTTTCTTTTTTTGGAGTACGATTTTCTTCAGAAACGCTTTCAATGCTTATTTTAATATGGATTATATTGGTATATTATGGGAATTTGAAATATAAGTTTTTTATAATAGGCATATTATTAGGCATATTATTTTTTGTCAAATTTCAAATGGCTATTTTGATTTTCCCAATATTTATCTTATTGATTTATTCCCAGTTAAAAGAAATAAAATGGGTAGTTTTAGGTGGTTTAATTTCTCTTATATTTAATTTTATAATTGACAGTCTATTTTATAATCAATTTACATTTAGTTTTTATAATTATTTTTATCAAAATTTAATATTAAAAAAATCCGAAGTTTTTGGAAGTGAGCCATTTTATTATTATTTTATTGCTTTATTTATAGTACTTATTCCTTTTGTAAGCTTAACTTGGATTTATATTTTTAAAAAGTCGCTTCAATTTGAGTTTACTAAAATTTTAACCTTTTTATTTGTTTTTTTCATAATCATAAATTCATTTATTTCACATAAGGAATTTAGATTTTTGATACCAGTATTATTTATACTTCCATTCTTATTTGTTAATGTTTATGAAAATGAAAAAAGGCTTTGGATAAAAAAAACTATAAAAATTATAGGTGCTTTATACTTAATAATCAATATATTATTACTTAGCTCATTTATAGTCCCATTAAGGTTTAAAATGCCATTATATAAAGAAATTTATAGATTGACTATACAAGATCCAAATTCTAAATTTTATTATATCGGGAAAAATCCATATTTATTGTCCCAACAAATCAAGCCTGATATATATTTTAGTTTTTACAAAAAAAAGAATCTTATAATAAATGATTTTAATGGAATTAGAATTGATAATCAAAAAAAATATGTAATCAAAGATGAAATCAAAGATGAAAAAATTATAAAAATTAATGGCGTTACATATCAGAAAAAATATCAGAATATATCAAATTTTATTTTGAGGTTAATACCAAAAAAAGAAGTAAATAATTTGGATAAATATACAATTTATGAATCTCTATAAATTAGTTTTAATTTTTATTGTTTTCACAGCTGTTAATTTGTTCAAATCGGCTCATATCGACGACCCTTTTTATATAGCTCAGGCAGAATGGATTTTGGGAAATCCATTAAAACCACTCAGTGGCAGTATCAATTGGATGGATAGTACAAAACCGTTTTATCAAGAAAATAATCCACCTTTAGTTTCATATTTTTTGGCAATTGGGATAAAAATTTTTGGAGAAAATATTTTTGGGTATCATATTTTCTATTCATTATTTTTAGCAGGTTTGATATACTTTTTAATTCAAATTCAATCAAAAATCAACCAATCAAATTCACATTTCTGGTGGATTGTATTTTTATCGCCTTTTGTACTTATCAATCAAAATTTAATGCTAGAAATTCCACTTAATTTTTTTATTTTTGGAGGGATTTACTGCTACTTAATTTCCAATCGTTCTATCAAATTTTCATATCTAGGGGCGGCTATGTTTGGATTTGCATTTCTAACCAAATATTCTACTATGGTATTCTTTATTTTACCCGTTTTGTATTGGTTTGAAACTAAAATAAAATCCTATTTATATTCTTTAATCCCCATTTTAATAATAGTGAGCGCATGGTTTGGCTGGAATTATTTAGAAATTGGTCATATTCATTTATTCCAAAGAAAAGCGGCTATTTCCTTTGAATTTGAAAAAATACTCTCTTTAATTATTTGTATTGGAAATATCGTGCTTTTTAGTATTTATCGAATTTTTGATAAATACAAGCGGGGAAAATTGTTTTATTGGATGCTATTTATTGTATTGTTTTTGTTTCCTAGCTTTTTATATTTAACAAATCTAATTTCTAGAGATGTTTATTTTTACTTTTATACGGCTGTTTCATTTATTTTTGGCACAATTTGGGTATATGATTTTATTAGAACATCTAAAAAGTTACAAACGCTAAATAAAGAAATGTTAGTGGTGGGTTGCTATACATTATTGATTTTGTATGCCAGTCCTTTTATAGCTACTCGGCATTTTATTCCTATTATTTTGATTTATGGGCTTTTTGCATTTTCTTCTTATCAATTTCCTAAAATCATTTTGATTTTCAATTTGATTTGGACACTATTAATAGGTCTAGCCGATGTGAGTTATAGCCTATTTTACGAAAAAATGGCTTTTCAAATTTCTCAAAAATACCAAAAACATAAAATTTATACCGTCGGCCACAACGGCTGGCAGTATTATAGCCAAAAAAATCAAATGATATTATACGACCACGACTCTTCAAAGCCAAAAACTGGTGATGTTTTTATAATCCCAACCAATACTCATAATCAGCTTATTGATTCAAACTTAAGTTTAACGAAGATTGAAAGCATAGCTCCTAAACCGCAAATTATACAGTATTTTATAGGAAGAAAAAACGCACCTTATGGCTCGAATCATATGAATTTTGTGCCTTTTATTTTTAGCAGAGAGGCGGTAGATACATTTAAAATTTATAAAATTAATTAGTATGGTAAACTTATCTGATATAACAAGAAGTTTTAAACAATTTATACTGAAAAATCTAACATATTTACTGTTTGTTTCTTTTTTTATATTGCTTTGGGATTCAAGGTTTGGAGTAAGTTTTTATGGCTATTTTTCAGTTCCCGTTTTTTTGTTTATTATGTTACTCGTATTATTTTTGGTTCAATTTGTAAAATTCAATGATTACGCTATAAGAAGCGATCATTCAATACCCATAATGTTTTTTTCTTTTTTATCAATCTATTGTATTGGGATTTTTGAAAAATCTTTTTTCTTATTTGATAGTATGAAGTCAATTACTGATACAACTTTATTCTACATTGTTTTAATCCTTACATTGATTTTAGGGCTTGTCAGCATAATAATCAAGTCTAAATTAATGTGTATTGCTTTCTTCTCATTTTCTATATTATTTAATATCGTATGCATCATAACATGCAAAGATCCTGGCATTGATACCTATGCGTTTATATCCATGGC
Source organism: Chitinophagales bacterium (assembly GCA_044368655.1). Lineage (GTDB taxonomy): Bacteria > Bacteroidota > Bacteroidia > Chitinophagales > JADJOU01 > CHPMRC01. Next base: position 4,622 of record JBIPPB010000051.1, read on the forward strand.
ATCGGACTATCTATTATCTTTTAAAAATCCTTATGTATTTACCTATCCAGATTATTACAAAGGTCTTTTTGCTCATTTATACGGCAATACCTATTATTTTAACTATTGGCCATTCATTTTATATATAGTTACACCATTTAAGTACTTTTTTGGAGATGTAAGATATGGTCTTTTATTTTGCAATATATTATTCTTATTAATAATTATTTGGAAAAGAAAATTATTTAATTTGTCATTTTATAATGCTTCAAGATTAGGATCTCTATGGTTACTTAATCCTCTTTTGATTTATATAATTTTAAAATGTTGGGTAGATGCTATAGTACCTCTTTTTATTTTATTAATTATTGTTAATCTAAAAAAGAGAAAGTTGTTGTTTTTTTCAATAACTGTAGGGCTCTTAGCTTCTATAAAATTATATTTTATATTTATGATTCCTTTTGCTGTGTTATATTTATGGAAAGAAATAATATCTAAAAAATTGTTTATAAAATACATTATTATAATGGGATTTTCATTTTTATTGCCAATGATACCATTTCTATTACTATCACCTTTAGAATATTACATTTCTACTATTACGTTTATTCTAAATACTGGAATTCGACCTGATAGTATTTCTTATGTTTCTGCAATAAGTAACCTAGGATATGATTTCTCAAAATACTCTATGCCCTTGGTATTATTACTTCTTTTTATAATACTTATTATATTTTTAAAATCGAAAAATAGTATTATTACATTGCTGAAACTACTTTTTTTGTTTTACTTCTTTATGTTTCTATTGGCAAAACAAACTTTTTCAAATTATTATTTGGTTAATTATACAATACTTTATATATTTTTGTCAATTAATTTAAAACCTAGAGAAGATGTCTAAAGAATATACATTTGATTACACAAGCATTCCATTAGGCTACTATGACCGAATTGCAAAAAAAAGAAAGGGTATGCAAAGTTTTTGGCACTATTTAAAGTTCCAAAGGATTATAGATTATATTTCAACAATAGAAAATGCTAAATCAATAATCGATTATGGTTGTTTTTGTGGTACTTTTTTAGGAATGTTGCCAAAAGATAAATTTGAAAAACAGGTAGGTTTAGATATTCTAGAAGATCAAATAGAATATGCAAATGAAAACTATAATGAAATTTTTCGTTCATTTCATTTGATAGAAGATTTTAAAAAAAATAATCCCGACTTTAAGACTGATGTGATTACAATAGTTGAAGTAATTGAGCATTTGGAATTAAATCAAATCAATGAAATTTTAGAGTTTGCAAATAGTTCTTTAAATAAAAATGGAAAGCTAATTCTTACAACTCCAAATTATTTAAGTACTTGGCCCATTTTAGAATTTATTTTGAACAAAGTAGGAGAAGTTAATTATGAAGAACAGCATATAACCAAATTTACATTTTTTAATATTAATAATAAAGTTAGAAAAATAAATAAAAATTTTGATGAAAATTTTGATACCGAATTTGTTACATCTTCTCATTTTTTAACTCCCTTTATTGCACCAATATCTTTTTCTTTAGCCGATAAGATATCTAAAGTTTCTCCACATCATAAATGGCAATTCCCTCTCGGAAATATTTTAATGATTTGTTTTACAAAAAAATAATAATTGACAAAAAAGAATTTTTATTTTTTTATTTTTCTTGGAGTGTTTTTTCGATTGGTATTTTTAGAGGACATGGAGTGGAAGTTTGACCAATTAGAAATGTATAAATTCGTTAAAGAATTCCATTTAGAAGATCATTTTAGATGGATAGGAATGAATAGTGGTGTAAATATTCCAAATTTTGGTGCATCGGTTTGGGTTTTCTACTTGATGGGGTTCTTTACATTAAACCCAGTTTGGCTAAGCGCCCAAGTAGCAATGCTTAACATCGCTGCAATTTTTATGTTTATTTACATAACGTTCAAATATATTGCCCAAAAAGAAAAACATATCTGGTATTATGCGCTTGCATTGATGTCTGTTTCAATGATAGCGGTTTCTTTTAGTCGTCATTTATGGGCACAAAACATTTTACCCTTTTTTACCGCTCTATTATTTTGGCTCTATATCAAAAGAGGTACTCATTGGTTTATCGATTCTTTATTTGGCTTCATTTTAGTATTGATAGGGCAAATCCATATGTCTGGTATTTTTTTAGCGTTTTCATATGTAATAATGACTCTTTTAGTATTTAAATCTAGAAAAATTAATCTGATAGCCATATTTTCAGGTGGGATTTTATCTTTTTTGCCTAGTATTCCATTACTTATTCATGTTTTTGCAAACCCTTCATCCCCTTCAAACAAAAAAATCTTTAGTTTTTTTGAATTAAAGTTTTTGTGGTATACCTTGATACAGGGTGCCGGAATTGATATTTTTTATCACTTAGGCAAATCATCACTTTCTTTTATTAAATATCCAACTTTTTGTGGAATTGATACTTATTTTACAGGAATTATATATTTTTTAATGATAGTAAGCATTATTTCAGGAGTTTATTTTTTATTTAAATCTTGGCGTTGGAGTGGTTTTAATCAATTACTAACCCTTGTACAATCAAATTATACAACTCAATTTTGTTGTATTTCAATGCTGACTTTAATTTTAATAACCCTAACTGGTGCCAATCTTTTTGGCCATTATTTAATTGTTACTTTCCCTTTTGTATTTTTATATGCAAGCTATATAATTTTTAAAGTTCCTTATTTTAGAATTCAAGTATTGTTTTTAATTTTAAATACACTCACGACACTCCTATTCCTTTTATTCATTCACACAAACCAAGGCTGCAATGACTGTGAATATGGAAAAACTTATAAATATAAAATATCTAAAAATCTATGAAGAAACTCTCCATCTTAATTCCTGCTTACAACGAAGGTAAAACAATTCACTTGATCTTAGACAAGATAAAGTGTGTCATCTTACCTGAGATTCAAAAAGAAGTGATCATCGTAAACGACTGCTCATCCGACAATACAGAAGAAGCAATTTTATCTTATATTTCTAATAATCCTGATTTAGACATACAATATCATTGCCATACAACCAATCAAGGAAAAGGTGCGGCTATCAATTCCGCTATCAAAAACTTTACCGGTGACTATGCTATTATACAAGATGCCGACTTAGAATACGACCCAAATGAATATCCTCTTCTTCTTAAGCCTATCCTTGATGGTTTTGCAGACGTGGTTTATGGCAGCCGTTTTATAGGCGGAAAACCACATCGAATCCTCTTTTTTTGGCATTCTATTGGTAATAAATGGTTAACTTTTCTATCTAATATGACTACGAATCTTAACCTAACTGATATGGAAACATGTTACAAATTATTTAAAAAAGATATCATTAAATCTATTGAAATTAAAGAATCTCGATTTGGAATAGAGCCTGAAATAACAGCAAAAATTTCTAAAATTGAAGGCATTAGAATATATGAAGTAGGTATTTCATATTATGGTAGAACTTATGAGGAAGGAAAAAAAATTGGCTGGAAAGATGGATTTGAAGCCATATGGTGCATTTTAAAATACGGACTATTTTAAATACTCAAACTTCATGATTTTCCATCGATGAAGCCTATATTCTATAGCGGTTTTTAAACAACCTAATCCATAAATACTACTTCTTCTAAAATTGATAGAACTGGCTTCTTCAAAATATTTTGTTGGACAAGTGACTTCACCACACTCAAAATTTTTCATAAAAAGTTGTGTAATCATTTGGTTGTCAAAAACAAAGTCATCTGAATTAAGTTGATAATTGATACTATTTAGTGCTTTTCTGCTGAATGCTCGATATCCTGTATGGTATTCCGAAAGCTTTTGATTCATCATTATATTTTGAAATAAAGTCAAAAAACGATTCGCTATATATTTATACGTGGGCATACCGCCTTTTAAAGCACCTTTACCTAATATTCTTGAAGCAAATACAACATCGTATAAGCCATTTCCAATGATTGAAATCATAGCTGTTAGCAACAAAGGTGTATACTGATAGTCAGGATGTAACATTACAACAATATCCGCATTGAGTTCTAAGGCTTTGTTGTAGCACGTCTTCTGGTTTCCGCCATATCCTTTATTTTGCTCATGACGAATCACATGATTAATACCTAAAGCTTTGGCTTTTTCCGAAGTGTTGTCTTTACTATGGTCATCTACTAAAATAACTTCATCGACAAGGTCAAAAGGAATTTCTTTAAAAGTTTGCTCTAAGGTTTTTTCCGCGTTGTATGCGGGCATTACCACTACAACTTTTTTATCTTGATACATTTGATTTTTTAAAATATTGACAAAAATACACAATCATGGTTTAAAATTTATTTTTTCTTAAACATTTCTCCAATTCCCTTTTCTATTTCTTCGATTTCAATCATTCTATCGATAATTTTACGAATCAAAACTTCAGGAATATTTGGATTAAGCTTTAAAATATATTCTAATGGGACAAAAACGTTTTTTTGTAAATTTTCTAGAATTTTGGAACGAACTTTTAGCGCAACTTCGGGATTCATTTTCTCTTCTTTTTTACTTTGACATAAATCGCATATTCCGCAAGTTTTATCTGTTTTTTCATCAAAATAATTTAATAAAAAAACACTTCTACAGCCTTTTTTAAGTTCTATAAATTCGATAACCGCTTTGATTTTATCTTCATATTGTTTTTTTGTATTAAAATAAAAATCGGTGTTGATCTCAAACTTTTCTTTTTGTGTTTTCGAAACTAAAAATGCAATTTTTGCATCCGAATTTGCTTTTTCATATGTTATAACTTCAAGTTCTTCCAATCGAGTGAGCATTGATTTGACATCGCTCAAACTATAATGATTTTTTTTAGCAAAATATTCTAAATCCACATTTCGTGACATTGAAAAAACGCCTTCAAAAGTTCGGATAATTTGTTTTGTAAATTGCTCTAAGTCCTGTTTATTTCTATAAAACTCAAAGAGTGCTTCTTGTGGTAGTTTAAATCCAATTCTGGCAGGACGATGATAGGCATCTTCAATAAAAATGATTTGATTGCGTTCCAGAATATGAATTGCTTTTTGAGTTTTTATTGGATTGAGATTGTATTTTTCGCAAAACAAACTAAAATTAAATCGAAAAACCATACCTTCACCTTGCTCATAAGCAATGTCATTATAATTAAAAAGCATCAAAGCAATAGCTTGAATTTCTTGAATACTCGGAAATAAATTTAATTTTACTTTTAGATTTTCTATATCATCATTAGAAATAAATGCAAGAGCTACACTTGATGAGCCATCCCGACCCGCACGACCTGCTTCTTGAAAATAAGCCTCCAAAGATTCGGGAAAGTGGTAATGAAGAACTAGTTTTACTTTTGGATTATCAATGCCCATTCCAAATGCATTGGTACATATCATTACGGATTGTTCTGCCTCAAGCCATTTTTCTTGAATTTCATTTCGTTTTTCAAAACTTAATCCAGCATGGTAAAAGTCACAAGAAATCCCACGCGCTTTAATTATGGTTGCTAACTCTTCGGCAGATTTTCGTCTATTAACGTATATTAAATGACTGCCTTTATTTTTTTCAAGAATAGCAATCAAATCGTTTTGTTTGTTTTGGGTTTTTTGAATTTGATACGCTAAATTTGGTTTTTCGAAAGTTGATTTGAAAATATTTGGTGCGGTGAAGTCTAGTTTTTCAATAATATCCTCTTGAACTTTTGTTGTTGCCGTTGCCGTAAGCGCTATAAAAGGTGTTTTGGGTGCTAAAAGTGATCGTAATGCAGCAATTTCTAAATAAGGCGGTCTAAAATCATAACCCCATTGACTGATACAATGTGCTTCATCTATAGCTACCATTCCAATTTTCATCTGTGATAATCGATATTGAAACGATTTGGATTGTAGTCTTTCTGGCGACACATATAAAAATTTCAAACGCCCATCAACGGCCGAATCAAAAATACTTTCGCTATCTATATTACTTTGCGATGCAAACAAGGCACTTGCAGATATTTTTCGTTTTCGAAGCTGCAAAACTTGATCTTTCATCAATGCAATCAAAGGTGAAATTACCAAACAAATTCCAGGGATAAGAAGTCCAGGAACTTGGTAACAAATTGATTTTCCTCCTCCAGTCGTCAGTAAAGCAAATGTATCTTTGCCTTTTAAAACACTACATATAATTTCAAGTTGATGAGGCCGAAATTGTTCATATCCCCAATATTTTTTTAAGGTCTCAATTGCTTGTTGTTCCAAATCGGATTTAGGTACTTCTTGAGACATATTTAAATATTTCGCTACAAATTTAAATTAAATCTTCACTTAATCTAAAAAAATCTTCAACAGAAAGCTGCTCGGGACGCAATCCTTTGATTTGTTCAAAAAATGTAAGGTCTTTAAATTGTAATGATTTTAAAGAATTGTTTAATGTTTTTCTTCGTTGGTTAAACGCCGTTTTTACCAATCGTTTTAATAAATTATAATCGGCTAAAGGTTTTTCCATACGTTCCATAGTAATGATTCCTGAAACAACTTTTGGAGGTGGATCAAACGCATCCGCTGGAATATCAAAATGATATTTTACGTTGTAAATACTTTGTGTCAAAACACTCAAAATGCCATAATCCTTTGTTTTATGTTTCGATGCAATGCGTTTGGCAACTTCTTTCTGAAACATTCCTGTCATGAATTCTATTTTCTCAAAATTTTCTAAGATCATAAAAACAATCTGTGTCGAAATATTATATGGAAAATTGCCAACGATATGAATATTCTTGGATTCAATTTGGTTCCAGTTAAATTTTAAAACATCGGTATGGAAAATATTGTCTTTAGAAATAAAGTCAAACTTTTTTGGAAGTTCCACGACAAAACGATCATCCATTTCAATAATGTAGAAATTTTCAGGATTTAATTTTTCAATATATTCGGTTAAAGCACCCATGCCTGGACCAATTTCAACCATCGTATCCGTTTTTGGAAATTGATGAATCGTATCGAAAATAGATTCTAATATTTCGGGACGAATTAAAAAATGCTGTCCTAATGATTTCTTTAATTCCAAAATTCTAATTTTTAATTTGTTGTAATTCTTTTTGACTTTTAAGTTCTTCGATCAAATCTTCAATTTCCCAAGCATTGTCAATTTTATAATTACCAATAGCTGTTCGTTTTAATGCTTGTAAATAGGCTCCTGAATTCAAAGCTTTTCCTATGTCGTGAGCTAAAGATCGAATATAAGTACCTTTACTACATTCTATATATAGCTTTAAAACTGGAAACTGGTAATCTAACATCTCAAGTTTATAAATTTCAATTTCTTTTGCGGCCATCACAACTTCTTTGCCGGCTCTTGCTTTTAGATAGACTGGTTTCCCTTCTTGTTTTATTGCTGAAAAAATCGGAGGGAATTGCATTTGTTTTCCAACAAATGAATGGACTATTGATTTTATTTTTTCAATAGAAGTGTCAGGTGTTTCATAATGAGCATCGATTTCAGTTTCGCGGTCAAAAGAGGGACGTGTTGCTCCAATAAAAATTTCGGCTATATAGGTTTTTTGTTGATTCTGAATAGATTCTATTGTTTTTGTTTTTTTGCCACAACAAACTATCAACAAGCCATCTGCCAATGGATCTAATGTGCCCGCATGACCAATTTTAATTTTAGAAAATGTTTTTTTTAGATTCCATTTCAATTTATTTACAACATCAAAAGAGGTCCATTCTAATGGTTTATTTAATAAAAAAACGGTCCCTTCGTCGGCTAACTGTTCAAAAGGGGTTTCAAATTTTGGCATAATATTTAATTAACTGATATTTCTAAGCATGTCCATAAACCCAATCTAAGGCATTATCCACTAAGATTTTTTTCTCAATAGATGATTCATAGTTCATCGATCGAACCAATTCGCCAGGTGATAACTCGCCAAGAGGAAATGGATAATCAGAGCCTACAACAATTTTTTCATTTCCAAACAATTCAAGATTGTATGCAAATGCTTTCGGATGATGTACTAAACTATCAACCCAAAAATGACCACAATACGATTCAGGGCTTATGGCATTGTCAATCGCACATAAATCAGGACGCATTTCAAATCCATGTTCGATTCGTCCTAAAGTAAATGGAAACGAACCGCCTCCATGCGCAAATGCAAATCGCAATTTTGGAAATTGTTGGAAAATGCCACCAAAAATAAGGCTACAAATAGCACGACTGCTCTCTGCAGGCATTCCAACGAGCCATGGGAGCCAATATTTGTTCATATCTTTTTGCCCCATCATATTCCATGGATGCACAAATATACAAGCGTTGAGTTCTTCGGCGCGCTGCCAAATAGGCCAAAACATTTTTTCACTTAAATTTAAGTTATTGATATTCGTACCAATTTGAATTCCGGCTAAACCTAATTCTAAAACACATCGCTCCAACTCTTTTACTGCCAAATCCGGATCTTGCATCGGAATAGAACCTAATCCAATAAAATGATTGGGATATGCTTTACATACCGAAGCAATATGGTCATTTAAAAATTGCTGAATCATCAAACTATCCATAGCATTTATATGATAGTTAAACATTACTGGAATGGTACTCAATACTTGAACGTCAGATAAAAATGATTTCATTTCTTCAATACGATCTTTGGGTTCCCAGCAATTGCTCATAATTTCTCTAAAAAAAACATCATCAATCATCATTCTTGCGCATCCTGTTTTATGATGTTCTAAAGATACAAACCCGCCATATCCGAATTTTTTACTCCAATCGGGCATTTTTTCGGGCAAAATATGCGTATGAATATCAATACATTGTGCGTTTTTTCTAAAATGATTTTGACACATGGTTTTTATCGTATTTTATGATTCAAGTTGTGCTTTAAGTGAAGCTATTTTTTGCAAGCCATCTTCCAATTTCTTTCGCTCCATTTCCAATACTTTTTCAGGTGCATTGTTAACGAATTTCTCATTCTTCAGTTTTGCCTCTACACTGGCGATAAATCCTTGCATATATTTTATTTCTTCTGCTATTTTTTGTTTCGATTCGGTGCTGTCTATTGCTTTTTCGCTATTTACAAATACCTTTTTATTCTCTATCAAAAGCGCATTTTGTGTTTTTGAATCAATATCGGTATCTATCGTTTCAGCCCAAATTAATTTCTTGATTTTTGGAACAAAGCTATTCAATTTCTCTAATAAAGAAGCTTCTATACTCAAACCTATTGGCTCTCTATTCTTCATTTTTAGATTGGCACGTACTTCTCTTGATTTTATGATTAATTCAAAAAATGCCTCACTATTTTTTATCAATTCCAATTCGGCTTTAACATCTTCTTTTTTAGCAGGATGCGGCGCTAATGCACAAATATCACCTGCTTTTCGCTCACGAGCATTTTCCCATAATTCTTCAGTAATGATTGGCATAATTGGGTTCAAAATAGATAAAATCGTTTCGAAAAATACAATGGTTTGTTCATAAGTATTACGGTCTATCGGTTTTTCATAGTCGGGTTTTATGAGTTCCAAACACCAACTACAAAAATCATCCCAGATAAACGTGTATAAGTCTTTGAACGCTTCCGAAATTCTCAAATTCTCAATATTTTGAAGATACGAATTTACTTGCAATTGAAGTTTTGCCGCAAACCAATCCATAACAGCTTGGTTTTCTTCATTTTTACCTTCGTATATTTCCCAGCCTTTTACAAGTCGGAATGCATTCCATAGTTTATTTCCAAAATTTCTACCAATTTCCAAACTTTTTTCGTCAAAAAGAATGTCATTTCCTGCAGGCGCAATACTCATCATACCATATCGCACACTATCTAGACCAAAACGATCTATCAATTCAAACAAATCAGGACTATTTCCAAGCTGTTTGCTCATTTTTCTACCGAGTTTGTCGCGCACCATTCCAGTCAAATATACTTTTTCAAATGGTTTGGTATCGGTATATTCATAGCCTGCTATAATCATACGCGCTATCCAGAAAAATAAGATATCCGAACCTGTTACGATCATCTTTGTAGGATAATAATAATTTAGCTCTTTGTTTTTGCTCAAATCTATTTTGCCCGTTTCTTTGTCAAAACAGTCGTCTGCGTAGCCTTTGAAAACTTCCATTGGCCACAGCCAGCTACTTGCCCAGGTATCCAATACGTCTTCATCTTGGCGCAAATCCTCTTTTTTGATTTGCGGATCTATTTTTTTTGCTAATTCAAAAGCTTCTTCAAAATTTTCAGCAACTACATATTCATCATTGGGCAAATAATACGCCGGAATTCGATGTCCCCACCACAATTGACGACTAATACACCAGTCTCTCACATTGCTCATCCAATGATTGTAGGTGTTTTTGTGAAATGCTGGAAATAGAATTACTTCATCATCCATTACCACTTCATGTGCTTTTTTGGACAAACGCTTCATGTCTATAAACCATTGGAGCGACAATTTAGGTTCTACAACCGTATTCGTTCGCTCACTTCGTCCTATTTTATTTTCTATCTCTTCTACTTTGGCCAAATGTCCTTTTTCTTCTAATAAAGGTTCTATTATTTTTCGTACCTTGAAACGGTCTAAACCTACAAAATCAGGGTAAGAACAATCTGCGTTCAACGTACCATCATCGTTAAGAATATCCAAAAACGGCAATTCATGTCTAACGCCAATTTCGTAGTCATTGATATCATGCGCAGGCGTTACTTTCAAGCATCCTGTACCAAAATCTTTATCTACATAATCGTCAAAAATGATAGGAATGGCTTTATTAATAAGCGGTACTATTGCTTTTTGACCTTTCAAATGCGCATATCGTTCATCTTTAGGATTAATCGCTATTGCCACATCGCCAAAAATGGTTTCGGGGCGCGTAGTAGCTATCGTTAAAAACTCAGAACTGCCTTCAATCGCATATTTGATATGAAAAAGTTTCGATTTTTCAGGCGTGTCTTTGTAGATTACTTCTTCGTTGGATAGTGCCGTTTTGGCCTCGCAGTCCCAGTTGATGATGCGTTTTCCTTTATAAATATAACCTTTTTTGTACAAATCTACAAAAACACGAATCACCGCTTTGTAGTAATCATCGTTCATAGTAAACTCCTCACGGCTCCAGTCGCAGCTACATCCAATCGCTTTTAGCTGATTGATAATAATGCCACCATATTTATTTTTCCATTCAAATGCATGTTTGAGAAAATCCTCACGAGAAAGCTCACTTTTCTTAATTCCTTTTTCACGAAGCATCTGTACATACGGCGACCACCG
>JBIPPB010000115.1:0-4475 GCA_044368655.1 Chitinophagales bacterium
GATTATAATTTAATTCTAAAGATGTAATTGTAGGACTTGATAAATTATCTGAAACGGTATTCGTCGTTCGTTGCAATACAAAAATTTGATTAAACTCTTGAGGACGACTCATATGAAGCGCTTGGGCTCCAACATAATTTCTACCATCAAATTTATAGGTAAAACCAGATTTTACACCAAAATTCCAAATTGAAACTTGATTTGAATTTCCATATGAGTTATTTGCAAAAGCACCACTTCGCATGTAACCATTTCGTTGCATTGAAGTATGTTCAATATTACCTGTGATATAAAAGTCCGTTCTATCTACACTAAATAACCATTGTAAAAAACTACTCATTTTTGTAACTCTTCCTAGATAATGATAACCATATATATCGCCTTCTTTTACAATTTTATCTGGATTATTTAAATCATTTTGTTTGGCACTAGGATTGGTTGGATCTGCTCTTTCGGCAAATTGATTGATATTTACAAAAAAATCAGCACCCATTAAGTCCTCAATTTCACGAAATTGTTCATTCAAAGAATTTTGAAACAAAACGCCCGCATGAAGTTCTATAGATTCATTAATTTTTTTATTTAAAATGACATTTGCTGTTAAGTTACTTAATTTCTCTGTTTGGCTTGACATCATATATCGAGCCCATCTGCCGCTATCGGTAAGAGAACCTGGGATTAATTCTCTTGAAGTATAATTTGCATTATACAAAGCATCCCAATCAATTTGTAATTTTTCAGGATTGTTAGTGTAATCTTGAATAAGTTGATCTCTTAAAATGATATCATCTTTATAAAAACTTGGTGCTTTTCTATAGTACGTAGGATTTGGATTATATGAATTGTACCAATCTAAGCCAATTCGTTTATGTTCGCCAAATTGATATCCCACACTAAAATTTAAAGTTGTAGAATGATTGGGTTTCCATTCATTACTTAGTATAATATTTGGAATAAAATCATTTCTTAAGTTAGCACTTCTTTTTACACCATCTTGCCAGCCCCAGCTTGGATTGTAATAATTGGTTTTGGCTAGATCCATAAATTCTTGGATAGAGCTACCTTGAACCGCTCGTTTATTTTTAGATGCAAAAGCAGTAAGCGTTGTATTTAACCTAGGTGACCATATTTTTGACACGGAGAAAAATCCTGCGAAACTTTCAAAAGCCGTACCAGGAACATAACCTTCTTCAGCACCTCTAAAAGAACCTGAAACGGAAAATGAAAAGCCATTTTTTAGCATTCCACTATTGTAAGTTCCCATCAATCGATTCCTAAAGTTACGATTGGTATTCATATAACTCAATCGCATTCCTTTTCTTTGATTCAATGCTTCTGCATCTATATCAACCGTTGAGGCCATTTGTCCAAAACTGAAAGGAATTGCTTTGATACCAAAATAGGTATTTCTTGATCTTAAGACGTCATTTAAGCCTCCAAAATCACCATACGCTACGTCGCCACCTCTAAATAAATTTTGCATAGGTACGCCATTTACCATTACTAAATCCTGGAAATTATCATAACCACGCACACGATAGCCTCCTTGTGATAAATTAAAAGAAGCGGCACTTAAAAATATATCGCGAGACGCATTAAGTAAAGAAGAAATATCATTTCCAGAACTATTATTATTGGATTCGTCATCAAAAACGGCACTCGTAGGCAGTTCGATAGTAATATCTTTTGAAGCATTTATTTTTTCTAATACAATGTCATTTATTCGATAATCTTCGCCTTTTATATATTCTATTTCTTCCGTAAATTCAAAATATTCAGATTCTTTGATAACAATCATATAAGTACCACTATTTATATTCGAAAAAATAAAGGATCCATTGGCATCCGTATTAGTCTGAGTCTGAAATCTAGTTCCAACAATCTTAACAACAACACCGCTCATTGGTAATTTAAGATTATTCGTAACCGTTCCACCTATTCGACCTTGGGCGAATATGGAAATGATGTTAAAAACAAAAAATACTAGTAAATAAATCTTTTTCACAAAAACAATTAAATTATTTAATAAACATTGCAAATATATTTTTTTTTTTGAATATTCAATATTTTTTCTTTGTTAATTAAAAATAGGATTTGAAAAAAAAGTACAATGAAAATATTTAAAAATATTTTTATTTATTGATTTTGTTCACTTTATATATTTTACCAACCCATAAATATTAAAAAAATTGTATTTTTGAAAATATTTAAAAATCATGTTGGATTTAAAAAAACTCGTACAATTAATAGCTGTAGAAAAAATTAATGAAAATCAATTCAAAGGAGAAAATTCATTTATTGGTAGCCCAAATGTATTTGGAGGTCAAGTAATTGCACAATCGCTTTATGCTGCATATCAAACGGTTTCAAAGGATCGGCAGGCTCACAGCCTTCATAGTTATTTTTTATTGCCTGGCAAACTTAATGAACCCATTATTTACGAAGTTGAAAATGTAAGAGATGGAAGTAGTTTTTCTACACGAAGAGTTTTAGCTAAACAAAATGATAAAACAATATTTATCATTTCAATATCATTTCAAATACTAGAAATTGGATATGAACATCAATCCGATATGAAGCCTGATGTTAAGTTACCTGAATTTCTACTTTCTTGGGATGATATATACAAAACGTTTAAAGACCAATTACCTCTTTCTTTAAAAAAATACTTAGAAATTGATCGTCCTGTTGAGTTTAGACCGGTTCAAATTCAAGATTTTCATAATCCAAAAAATGAAAAAGCTTCAAGGCAAGTTTGGTTTCGATTGAAAGAAAATGACCCGAATTTATCGTTATCCAATCAGCATCAGATTTTAAGTTATATTTCAGATTATAATCTTCTAACGACCGCTTTAGCGCCTCACGCTTCAGAAGCTAATTTTGAAAACACCTATTTAGCTAGTATCGATCATGCGATGTGGTTTCATCGAGATTTTGATTTAACGCAATGGCATTTATATTGTATCGAAAGTCCTTTTGCCTCCAATGCAAGAGGTTTTACAACGGGTAAGATTTTTTCAATGGAAGGCAAATTGATAGCAAGTGTTACGCAAGAAGGATTAATGCGCCCTATGTTAAAAAAATAAAAATTTATTATTTTTTGTTTTTGTATTAAAAATTACTTATAGTTTTGTTACTTAAATTTAAACTTTATGGGTACTTTCGTTATTAGTAAAAGAAAGAATGGTGAATTTCAATTTAATTTGAAAGCCAAAAATGGTCAAATTATTTTATCAAGTGAAGGTTACACTACCAAAGCTGCTTGCCAAAATGGTATTGAAAGCGTCGTTAAAAATTCAAAAGAAGATGGTCGTTTTGATCGTTTGGAAAGTAAAAATGGCAAAGTCTATTTTAATCTTAAATCTTCTAATGGCCAAATCGTTGGTTCTAGCCAAATGTATGAATCTAAAGCGACAATGGAAAATGGCATTGAAAGTGTAAAAACGAATGCGGCAGATGCAACAATTAAAGAAGAGCTTGAGTCTTAATTCTTATTTTAAAAATGTTTCATTATTAAAATAATTTTAAAAATACGATAAAATTGGTTTAAAAACTAATTTTATCGTATTTTTGTAATCAAATATTTTGAATGCGCGCATTATTAATAATTTCAAAATTATTTTTATTATTTCAACTTCATGGTCAGATTTCGGTTTTACCAAACAGAACTGCTATGCAAATGGCGCAAAAACTTGTGGGAAATGACCAAATAAGTATAACCAGTGCCACTTTAAATTGTTCAGGAAATGCACTTGGTTTTTTTAATAGTACCAATACGGTTATCCCTATTGATTCTGGAATCGTTTTAACCAATGGTTTATCCAATCAAATTCCCGGGATTAGCACCATAAATAGAAGTAGTTCTATAAGAACATCTAACATACCAGACCCTGATATTACCAGTATAGGTGCGACAAGTCAATTGGATTTATGTGCTTTAGAATTTAGTTTTATTCCAAAAGGAGATTCCATTTTTTTTGATTATGTTTTTGCTTCCGAGGAATATCCAAATTTTAATTGTTCTCAAATTAATGATATTTTTGGATTATTTTTATCAGGACCAGGAATCATTGGTAAAAAAAATATTGCAACCGTTCCTGGAACGAATATTCCGATTTCAATAAATTCAATAAATAGCGGTGTCGTTTCACAACAAAATTCATTAACCACTTGTAATAATATGGGACCAGGCTCCCCTTTTACACAATACTATATAAGTAATTCCATGGGAATCCACTTGGCATATAATGGCTTGACTACGCTATTAACTGCCAAACATGCAGTACAACCTTTTCAAACATACACTTTAAAACTTGCTATAGTAGATGCTTTTGATGCTTTTTTTGACTCTGGAATTTTTTTCAAATCCGGTTCATTTATTTCAAATCCTTTATTAAATGGAATAGCAAAATCATCGGGAGATACCATTACAAATCCTCTTTTTTTAGGAGAGGGTTGTCAAAATGGAAATATTA
>JBIPPB010000116.1:0-4440 GCA_044368655.1 Chitinophagales bacterium
TATTACAACTATTTCTAGATTTATAACAATTTAAAAATCGTTTTATTAAAAGGCTAAATGATTTATAATGAAAAAAAACTTAATGAAATAAAATAAAATATTAGTTTTGCACCCTCATTTTTGTAAATAAAATTAAAATAAGTTATGGAATTTGCATTGTATTTGCCACCTGTATTGGCAATTGTTGGTTTGGTTTATATGTTTATCCTTAAAAGCTGGGTTCAGAAACAAGAAGCCGGAACGGAAAAAATGCAGCAATTAGCGGCTTCTATTCAAGAAGGTGCAATGGCGTTTTTAAATGCGGAGTATCGCATTTTGACTATTTTTGTCATTTTAGCATCTATAGTTTTATTTGGAATTTCATTAGTTGTTCCATCTACACATTGGTTAATTGTAGTTGCATTTGTTATTGGAGCTATTTTTTCTGCAGTTGCAGGAAACATAGGTATGCGAATTGCTACACAAGCAAATGTAAGAACAACCCATGCCGCAAGAACAAGTTTATCTAAAGCATTAAAAGTTTCTTTCGCTGGAGGAACGGTAATGGGATTAGGTGTTGCTGGTTTAGCTGTTTTTGGATTAAGTTTGTTATTTATATTATTACTTAAGAAATTTGTTACTCCTGGTGGCGATTTTTATCATGAAATGACCATGGTATTGGAAGCTTTAGCTGGTTTTTCACTTGGAGCAGAGTCTATTGCTTTATTTGCTAGAGTAGGGGGTGGTATTTATACTAAAGCTGCTGACGTAGGTGCGGATTTAGTTGGTAAAGTAGAAGCAGGTATTCCAGAGGATGATCCAAGAAACCCAGCAACTATTGCCGATAATGTTGGTGATAATGTTGGTGATGTAGCGGGTATGGGTGCTGATTTATTTGGTTCTTATGTAGCTACAATTTTAGCAACGATGGTATTAGGGAACTATATTATTCATGATACCTTCGTTCATAATGGAACGGTTGTTGGATTTGGTCCTATTTATTTGCCAATTGTTATTGCTGGATTAGGTATTATATTTTCAATTATCGGTACATTTTTTGTTAGTGCAAAAGATTCTGCTAAAGAAGCAGAAGTTCAAAATGCATTAAATTTAGGAAACTGGGGTTCTATTATTTTAACTTTAATTGCTTCTTACTTTTTAATTAATTGGTTAATGCCAAAAACGATATTTATGAATTTCTTTGGTGAAGGTGCTATTGAAATTTCTCAAATTCGTATTTTTGGAGCGGTTTGTGTTGGTTTATTTGTTGGAGCGGTAATTTCTGCAATGACGGAATATTATACAGGGTTAGGTAAAAAACCAATTTTAGCTATAGTTCAAAAATCATCTACAGGTGCGGCTACAAATATTATTGCAGGTTTGGCTACAGGAATGATTTCTACGGCTGGTCCAATTATTTTGTTTGCAGCTGCCATTTGGGCTTCTTATGCTTTTGCAGGTTTTTATGGTGTAGCTATTGCAGCTTCAGCAATGATGGCTACGACAGCTATGCAATTAGCTATTGATGCTTTTGGCCCTATTGCAGACAATGCAGGTGGTATTGCTGAGATGAGTGAATTGCCAAAAGAAGTAAGAGAAAAAACGGATATTTTAGATTCTGTTGGAAATACAACTGCCGCAACAGGAAAAGGATTTGCAATTGCTTCTGCAGCTTTAACGGCTTTAGCTTTATTTGCTGCTTATGTTACATTTACAGGAATTGATGGAATTAATATCTTCAAAGCACCTGTTTTGGCTTCATTGTTTGTTGGAGGTATGATTCCGGTTGTATTTTCTGCATTAGCAATGAATAGTGTAGGAAAAGCGGCTATGGAAATGGTACAAGAAGTACGAAGACAATTTAGAGAAATTCCGGGTATTATGGAAGGTACAGGAAAACCTGAATATGGTAAATGTGTTGATATTTCTACGAAAGCAGCATTAAAAGAAATGATGTTGCCTGGTGCAATTACTATTTTAACACCAATTGTTTTAGTTTTCTTGGCATGGGCTTTAACCGATGCTAAATTAGCAGCTGAAATTTTAGGTGGATATATGGCAGGTGTTACAGTTTCAGGAGTATTATGGGCTATTTTCCAAAATAATGCAGGTGGTGCATGGGATAACGCAAAAAAATCTTTTGAAGCAGGTGTTATGATTGATGGTGTGATGACTTATAAAGGTTCTGATGCTCATAAAGCAGCTGTTACTGGAGATACGGTTGGTGATCCATTTAAAGATACTTCAGGTCCTTCAATGAATATCTTAATCAAATTGACTTGTTTGGTTGGTTTGGTAATTGCTCCAATATTAGGAGAAAAAATTAAACATAGTGCTTCGAACCTTGAAATTATTGAAGTATCAGAAAGTAAAGAAGTCATGAGTAGTAATGGTTTAAGCTTAGGTTCATTAGTGAAGATGACTTTGCCAAATAATTTAGAAATATCAGTTCCTGAAATGGGCGTTGAATCAAAATTGATTCAATATCTACAAGCGGGTAATTTTGATAGTACAAGCAATATTTGGTTTGATTTTGATCGTATCAATTTTGCAAGTGGAAGTGCTAATTTAGATTCTTCTTCTATGGAGCAAATAGATAATATTGCAAAAATTATGGGCGCATTTCCAAATACAGAATTTAAAGTAGGCGGTTATACGGACAATTCAGGAGATGAAAATGCAAACTTGAAATTATCGAACGAAAGAGCTTTAGCAGTAATGAATCAATTAGTTTCTATGGGTATGGATTCTTATAAAGTGAAGTCTGAAGGTTATGGAAGTAAACATCCAATCTGTTCGGAAGATACCGATGATTGCAAGTCAAAAAATAGAAGAATTTCAATTAAAGTAACTAAAATTTAATTAAAAATGTTAGAGGTTAAAAATGTATGTCTTAGCATAGAAGAAAAAGAAATATTAAAATCTTTTAATCTCAAGATAAATAAAGGAGAAGTTCATGCAATAATGGGTCCAAATGGAACGGGAAAAAGTACTTTTGCGAGTACTTTGGCAGGAAAAGATGGGTATGAAGTATCCTCAGGTTCCATTTTATTTGAGGGTCAGGATATTTCTGAGTTAGATCCTGCAGAAAGAGCTCATTTAGGTATCTTTTTAGCGTTTCAGTATCCCGTTGAAATATCAGGTGTTTCTACTACAAATTTCATGAAAGCGGCCATTAATGAAAAAAGAAAAGCTAATGGTTTGCCTCCAATGGAAGCTAAAGAATTTTTAGCATTAATGAAAGAAAAATCGGAGTTGGTGGAGTTGAATCGTGAGTTTTTGACAAGAAGTATCAACGAAGGATTTTCAGGTGGAGAAAAAAAACGTAATGAAATTTTTCAAATGGCGATGCTTGATCCAAAATTGTGTGTACTTGATGAAACTGATTCAGGATTAGATATAGATGCGCTTCGAATTGTAGCGAATGGTGTAAATAAATTGAAAAATGAAAATAACGCGTTTTTAATTATTACGCACTATCAAAGACTTTTAGATTACATTGTTCCTGATTTTGTTCATATTATGTATGATGGAAAAATTGTAAAAACGGGTGATAAGAATTTAGCTCTTGAAATGGAAGCTAAAGGATATGATTGGATAAAAGAAGAATTGGCTTCTAAATAAAAAAAAACGAAGGTATTAATTTTTTTTTTTTACTTTTGCAGTCCTTTTAAAATAACTAAATATTATATATTAAAATAAATTCGATATTATGCCTAAGATGAAGACGAATTCTAGTGCTAAGAAAAGGTTTAAAGTAACCGGTACTGGAAAGATTAAAAGAAATAAAGCGTTTAAAAACCATATTTTAACTAAGAAAACTAAAGTTCAAAAGAAAAGATTAACTAAAAAAGGTTTAGTTGATGTAACTGATGAAAGAAGAATTAAATTATTACTAACAATATAATTATATAATAAGATGCCACGTTCTGTAAATAGTGTAGCCTCAAAAGCTCGTAAAAAGAAAGTATTAAAACATGCCAAAGGTTTTTTTGGTAGAAGAAAAAATGTTTGGACCGTAGCTAAAAATGCTGTTGATAAAGCATGGGAGTATGCTTATACGGGTAGAAAATTGAAAAAGAGAGATTTTAGAGCCATTTGGATTCAGCGTATCAATGCAGCTGTAAGACCATTTGATTTAAGTTATTCAAGATTTATCAATTTATTAAGTAAAGCGGAAATTGATATCAACAGAAAAACTTTAGCTGATTTAGCTTTAAATAATCCTGATGCTTTCAAAGCATTAGTTGATCAAGTAAAAAAATAATCAAAGATTTTTTTTAATATAAAGTGCTTCTTCTGAAGCACTTTTTTTTTGTCAAAAAAAACAATAACTTATGCATTTTTTTATATTACTTTTATTATCTATTTTATTTCAATATTCACTTTCTTTTTATTTTGATTTACATTGGAGTATTTTTTTAATACTAAATATGCTTATCTCAGTTATTGCATTTCATA
>JBIPPB010000117.1:0-4437 GCA_044368655.1 Chitinophagales bacterium
CTTCTAATTATTTAAAATCGTTAATATTCTACATTTTTCAATTTGTCGCATTTCGGTTCGTAAGGATACGAACCGAGGCGGCAGTTTATTTCTATGCTTCCATTTCTTTTTGAATGAATGCCGCCAATACTTCTTTCTTGGGCAGCTCTAATAAATACTTGGAAACAAATAGGTTGTTGTCCATGCCTGCTGTAGCATATTCAACCAATTGTTTTCCTTTTTCTGTACAGAGTAAAATACCAATGGCACGATTATCATCTTCTCGCTTTACGTTGGCATTGTAATAGGCCACGTACGTATTTAGTTGAGAAAGGTATTCGTGCTTAAAAGCATCTACTTTTAGCTCTACAATGACATGGCATTTTAAAATGCGGTGGTAAAATACCAAGTCCGCAAAAAAGTACTCATCATCGAACAACAAACGTTTTTGGCGATGTTCAAAACAAAATCCATATCCCAACTCTAAAATAAAATCTTGTAAATGCGTTATAATAGCACTTTCTAAATCTTTTTCATAATAAGCCGTTTCTCTTCGCAAGCCCAAAAATTCTAACACCATTGGGTCTTTTATAATTTCTCTTGCATCGGTTGGCAATTTTTCATCTCTTGCTACTGCCAAGACACTTTGAATATCGTTGCTTATCAAAAGACGTTCAAATAATTGACTATTTATTTGTCGTTCCAGTTGCCTAGAAGTCCAATTATTTTTTTCGGCTTCGGCTATATAAAATTCTTTTTTATTTTGATCTTCAATACTTAAAAGTAGTTTATAGTGCGTCCAATTAAATTGCGACCTCAGTGCGGACGCAATTGAAAATTGTCGATAAAATTGACGATACCTTTCTAATTGTCTTACCGAAAAACCCGTACCAAACTGTGGTTGGAATTCATTCGAAATAGATTTAATTAGCTATTTTCCGTATTCTGCACGGTCTTTTCCTTGTTGTTGTTCTTCAAAGATTATTTTACCTATTTGCCAATACATCAATACTCTTTGATTGTCCACTGCTCTAATTGCACTGCTCTGAGCATTAGAAATAACTTGTTGAATTTGCGAGATTATGTTTTTAGAAAGTTTCAGATTCATTTATTTTTTTGATTAACTTGATTTTTTATAAGATAAAAAAAACGTCTCTCCCTCTTTTACAAGCATAACGTTTAATAAATTATTTATTTAATTAATGTTTATAAATTTTATCCTTGCAAATATAAATAGAAGTATTAAAAATTTAAAGGATTATTTGAGATAGTAAACGCAAAGCTATTTTTAAAAAAATAGAAAGCTTAAAGTGGATTTTTGTAAATTTGCCAAATCATAAAATGAATAATAATTATAAAATGACTTCCATAGACAAACAAGCGCTTTGTACACAAATTCGTAGAGATATTCTTAGAATGGTTCATGCCGTTCAAAGTGGTCACCCGGGTGGTTCTTTGGGTTGCGTAGAGTATTTCGTATCCTTATATTTTGATGTATTAAAGCAAAATGATTCTTTTGATATGCAAGGTCATGACGAGGATATTTTTTATCTTTCTAACGGACATATATCTCCTGTTTGGTATAGTACTATGGCTCGAAAAGGTTATTTTCCGGTGTCCGAATTAAATACATTTCGTAAACTAAATACACGTCTTCAAGGACACCCAACAACGGCCGAGCATCTTGAAGGTGTTCGTGTGGCTTCGGGTTCTTTAGGTCAAGGATTATCGGTAGCTTGTGGTACGGCACTTTCTAAAAAAATGAATCAAGATCCAAATTTTGTTTTTGTTTTGATGGGCGATGGCGAATTGCAAGAAGGACAGGTTTGGGAAGCGGCTTTATTTGCGGCGCATCATAAAATAAATAATTTAATAGCTACGGTAGATGTTAACGGACAACAAATTGACGGAACTGTTGATAGCGTATTGTCTTTAGGTGACTTAAAAACCAAATGGGAAAGTTTTGGATGGAAAGTAATTTTAGCTAATGGCAATAACTATGACGAAATCTCCGAAACCCTACGTCGTGCGAAACATGTTCCGAATAATGAGAAACCGATTATCATATTAATGCAAACGATTATGGGTAAAGGTGTTGATTTTATGGAAAATTCACATAAATGGCACGGTTCGCCTCCAAGTACCGAACAATTAGAACTTGCGTTGGCACAATTGCCTTCGGAGTTAGGAGATTATTAATTTTAATAATTAAAATGCCGTTATTTCAAATATTTTTTTATTTTTTATTGCGAAATAGCTGTAAATTTCTTTTCTTTTTTATTTTTTTATATTGTTTTCATAATGAAAGCCTTGCACAGCAAGAGCCCACGTATCAGATTATCAAAAAGAAGCGGATTCTATTTATCATGGATGCTTCTGGCAGCATGAATGAAAAATGGAAAGGCGAAAAAAAATGGGATTTAGCCATTCAAAACTTAACCAATCTTTTAGATAGCTTTCTTACCGAAAATCAAGAAATTCAAATTGGAATTCGACTTTTGGGGCATCAGTTTCGAAAAGAATTGAATATTTGTACGGACACTAAATTGGAAATGCCTTTTAATAACGCCTACAATAAAAAAACGCTTGAAAAATACATTGGCGAATTAAGCCCAAAAGGACATACGCCTTTGGCATTAGCACTTGCTGAATCCGAAAAAGATTTCACCAATTCGCATCTTTATGAAAATACCATTATTTTAATTACCGATGGTGTTGAAAATTGTTTTGGTAATCCTTGCGATGTTGCTCAAAAACTGACTTCCAAAAAAATTGTCATTAGCCCTTATATTATTGGAATGGGAATTGATACGAGTGTTTTTAATAAATTAGAATGTATTGGTGAATTTGTAGATGTTACGAATAAAGAATCATTTACCAAAGTGATTAAAAATATATTAACAGAAGTCGCTACAAAAACGAGTTTAGAAATTCATTTTCAAAACGAAGAAAAAAAGCCGATTTATAACGTACCTTATTCTTTATTTGATATCCGAACGGGATTGGATATTTATAATTTTATTAAAACACAAGCGCCAAAAAGCGATCCAATTCAGATAAATAGCCAATATAAATATCGAATGATAATCCATACCGTTCCACCCATCATTATAGATACGCTACCTATTATATACGGAAAAAACAATATTTTATATTATACACTAAATGCCACGCATTTTGAGTACCTTTCGGATTTCAAAAACAATACCCCTTCTTTTTATATCAAAAATAATAAACATATTCCGCTTTATAAAACGGATGCCATTTATCCCATTTTCTTATCCAAAGACACGCAACTTCAGTTTATTTTACCCTACACTCCAATTTTTCACAAAAAATTAGACTCGATTAATGATCAAAAAAATATCTTCGTTCCCGTTATAAAAACAGGTGAAATTCAAATAAAAATATCCGACCCTTCTATTGAAGCGGTGCTTTTAAATTCTAATTATGAGTGGATTTCGGATTTAAAATTCAAACCATTTCCATACAAAATAGAAATTCAAACGGGAAACTACTTTATTGTTTCTAAAAAGAAATTTCAAAAATCAAAAGATACCCACCAATTATTTTTTAATCTACCTGAAAATGGTTTTAAATCCTTTGAATTAAAGTAATATTAAATGATTTTTTCTTCTCCTTTGTTTCGTTTTTTATCATTATTACTACTTTTTAATATATTTTATATTAAATCAATAGGGCAATCTGTTTTCAAAGATAGTTGCATAGGGCAAGAATTGGATTTATATCGAGTTTTATTTATTGTGGATGCTTCGTATAGTATGGATCGAAAATGGGGCAAACAAACGCTTTGGGAAGTCAGTCAAAAAATGGTACAGGAATTTGCATTTCATATTCAAAAAAACTATAATGTCGAAATGGGATTACGAGTTTATGGACATCAATTTCCATTAAATGCAAACAATTGTTTTGACAGCAAACTCGAAGTAGATATTGGAAAAAATCATGCTCAGAGAATTGTTCAAAAATTAAAGCAAACGCAGTTTAAAGGAACCACGCCCCTGTCCTACTCTCTTGAAAAAGCCGCCGAAGATTTAGGTTGCAATAGTCATAAAAACTTAATTATTTTAATTACCGACGGTTTTGAATCTTGTAATCAAAATCCTTGTGACGTTGTTGAAAAATTATTGGATTATCGCATCGCCGTTAAGCCCATCGTCATTGGTTTAAATCTTGACCAAAAAGAAGCGGAGCACATGCAATGTATCGGTGATTTTTATAGCGTTAAAAGCAAAGAAGCCTTTAAAAAAGACCTTTACGAGTCTTTTGATAAAGCGATTAAAAGAAGATATTTGCAAGTTTTTCTAAAAAATAAAAATAAAATCACGAGTCATACGGGCGTTCCTTTTACCATTTTAGATTCCAAATCGCAATTTATTGGTAATTATATTCATTCTTTAAATCGAATGATGATTCCAGATACATTTTCAATTGGCG
>JBIPPB010000052.1:0-14980 GCA_044368655.1 Chitinophagales bacterium
GGGATGTTGGCGTTATTATTGGTACATCCGCTAAGGATTCAAGGTGCCAAATCTTGGGTACATTGGTTTCATAAAATTTTCTTTTATACCTTAATTCCATTAATAATTCTATTATTTGTAGCTATCAATACTCGATTGCTTCAGTATGGTTTTACCGAGGCGCGATGCTTTGTCCTACTCACCGCTGTATGGCTTGCGGGGATGGTTTGTTATTTTTTATTTTTCAAAAAAACGCATATAAAAATTATCCCAATTTCGCTATTTCTTATCTTAGCGTTGTCGTTGATTCTCCCTTATTTTAATGTGTTTTCAGTTTCTGTACGAAGTCAAGAAAAGGATTTGCAGCGAATTTTAATCGAAAATAAATTATTGGTTAATGGAAAAATTGATTTCAAAAAAGAAGTTGCAGACTCGGTGGTAAATAATATTGAAGATAAATTTGAATTTTTGAGTGAGCGGTTTGAATATCAATCGCTTAAATCATATTTAAGTGAGGATCTTCAAAAATCCTTTAAAAATAAAACGGTTTGGTCGGTGGAAGGTTTATTTTTAAATCTAAAAACAACAAACGCAACGCATCAATCATATTATAATTTCACTTTAAATTACAACGTGCCGTTTATGGATGTATCGTCTTATGATTTTGTGATTCCATTTAATCAGATTCAAAAAGGAAACGTTACAATTCGTAAGGATGTTTTTTCCTTAAGACAAAGCGATGACCACCCGCAGTTTTTCAAATTGACACTTAATAGCCAAAATACATTTGATTTGACGCCACAATTTAAATCCTATTTTGAGAAATTAAGTCAAAAAGAGGGGCAACTGGATGTTGATAATTTGTATTTTGATTTCAAATTAGGTAATTATCAAATACGCTATATCTGTTATTCTTTAAGTAATAGAAGCCTCGATGGTGAAATCAGTTATGATTCCTATGACGGTTATTTTTTAATTAAAATACTGAATTAAAAAATTTGCCTTAAGAAGGCATTCATTATATTCCGAATCGCATTCACTTTGAATTGTGATTGCGCCACCTGTAGCGGTAAATATTTTTTTAGTTTTCAGATTTAAGTATAAACTTCGGATAATGACATTTAGATCAAAATCGCCGTTAGGCATAAAATAACCAAGATTACCTGAATAAACACCACGTTTAAAATTCTCAATCTTCGAAATATGCTGCATGGCGCTATCTTTAGGGCTTCCGGTCATCGATGGCGCTGGCATCATGGCCTTTAATGCAGGTATTGTAAAATCATTCTCAATGGTTGCAGAAATGGTGCTGATCATTTGGTGTACTTGCTCAAAAGAATAAATGGCACATAATTCATCTACTTTTATACTTCCAACGTTGGCATAATGGGTTAAGTCATTGCGCGCCATATCCACAATCATTAAATTTTCGGCGCGCTCTTTAAGGTTGGTTTTTAAGTTGTCTCTAGAGGCTTGATCTAAATTTTTATCTAAAAATCGTTTTGAAGTGCCTTTTATAGGTTGGGTCATCCAAGTGGTGCCCTCTTTTTTAACAAATCGTTCGGGACTAAATGACAATATGTAATCTTCTTGCATTTTTAAAATGCCTGCCATTGGCGCTTTTGTTTGCATATTGAGGTCAACAAATGTAGAAATAGGATCAATTTGTTCAAATTCACCTTCAAAAAGCATGCAGTAATTCAGCTCATAATAAATGCCGTCTTTAATTTGCTCAATAATGTGGTCAAAGTTTTTTTTATATACGTCTTTTTCCGTGTGTTGTTTAAAATTGATTTTAGGTTTTTTAGCGTTATGTTCTAATTTTTGATTTTGAATGCGTTCAAAGATTTCAAAAGCTTCGGGATAATTTCGATTTATAAATAATTGATTATCTTTTAAATATAAAATATATCTTGGTTTAAACCAAAAAAGTGGTTTTGAATTATTAAATGACCCAGATTGATAAGGATTTTCAATTGGATAACCAAAATATCCAAAAACAAATTCATTTTTTTTCCAATTTTCAAAGGAAGCATCAATGACCTCGGATTCGTATATATCAATAGCATCAATTCCGATTATGAAATCAAAAGATGTATTTGGAAGCTTATGGTTATTGGAATCAAAAAAACAAAAATATTGAAATGAATCGGCCCAAGCCAAAAGCTGTTTTTTAGAAATGGATAAACGACCGAAATCAAACGAAATAAAATCTGGATTCATTTTTAAAATTCATCAAAAAACAATAGATCCAAATCAATATGTTTTTCGCCAAGCATCGCGCTAAAATGCGAATTGGTTACATTACCTTGAAATAAATACGTACCACTTCGGATACCTTTTGAAGTCTTCACTAAATTTTTGATGCCACCCGAATGCACCAATTGTAAAATTGCATTAGTTAAAATATTGCTTAATGCAATACTTGCTGTCCTTGAAACTCTTGAAGCAATATTAGGGACACAATAATGAATCACATCATGTTTTATAAATGTAGGGTTGTCGTGATTGGTTACTTCTGAGGTTTCAAAACAACCGCCTTGATCAATAGAAACATCAATAATAACCGCATTAGGCTTCATTTTTTGAATCATCGATTCCGAAATAATGATTGAGGTACGACCTTTTTTGCTATGGATGGCGCCAATAACGACATCGGCATTTTCGAGTTCTTTACTCAAAATATTTGGGGCTAAAACCGAGGTAAAAATTCGGTTTCCAATATTATTTTGAAGTCGATGTAACTTAAATGTTGAATTATCAAAAACTTTAACAATTGCGCCTAAGCCTAGCGCCGCTCGAGCTGCGGTTTCCGCTACGACGCCAGCACCTAAAATAACCACTTGAGATGGCGGTACGCCCGAAATGCCACCTAAGAGCATCCCAGCGCCACCATGAATGGTGCTCATAAGCTCCGAAGCAATTAGAATCACGGCACTTCCTGCAATTTCGCTCATGGCTCTAACTACTGGAAAAACGCCCCAATCATCTTGCATATATTCGTAAGCGACCGCCGTAATTTTTTTCTCCATCATTTTCTGAATCGTTCTACTTTTCATTGTAGGAAGATGTAATGGTGAAAATAAAGTTTGATTTGTGGTCATCAAATCCACTTCTTCGAGCATGGGTGGCGTTACTTTAAGAATAAGATCGCTTTTATAAACTTCTTTAACGTCATAAACAATCTGAGCGCCCGCTTCAGAATATTCATTGTCTGAAAAATGGCTGAATTTACCCGCACCCGCTTCAATCAATACTTGATTTCCATGATGTATTAATAAATTTACGGAGTCCGGAGTTAATGCCACTCGATGCTCTTGAAAGGTTTTTTCTCGAGGCACACCAATCGTTAAATTTCCTTTTTTATGAACGACAAAAGCCGGTTGCACTTGTGTTTGAAAATCTTTTTGTAATTCGTTGTTGGTCAAATTTTCTAAAGTGTTTCCAGCCATTGGTCTATTTTTTTACAAAATTAATATTTAATTTTTATAATTTGAACAAAAAAAATGCAATTTCAACCTAAAATGAATTTAATTAAAATATTATAGAACAAATAAAGTTATAAGTAAGTAGTTGTAATACATTTTGTTTTAGTATTCTAATAAAACTATTTTGTAAGTTCTATAAAAATTAATTTGTATATTTGCCAACATAAATTTTAATAACATGAAAAAGTATATCATAATCATTTTTGCCATATTTTTATCTCTAAATAGCAATGAAGTACATGCGCAAAAAGGAAAGAAAAAAGAAGCAGAGTCAACGATAGATGAAAAAAAACTATCTAAAGCTCAAGAATTAGTGATGAAAGCTATGGACGCTAAAGACAAACAAAAACAAAATGAAATGCTTCAGAAAGCGAATGAATTATTTCGTGAAATGAAAATGACTAAGGAAGGCGCAATTATCATCGGAGATGCATTTTATAATGCGGGTGATTTGCAAACGGCTTCAAGATGGTATGCAAAAGGTGGCAAAGAGCAGAAGAAAGATTTAAATCAAAAAGTGGGTGAAGCTTATTTAGAAGAAGCGTTCTCTTCGAAAGATGCTAAAGAAGAGAAAAAAAATATGTCGAAAGCGATACAAACATTGACAAAAGCTGTTGGTCCACAAGAGGCGAATCGTTTGATCGGAAATGAGTATTTTGATATGGGTAAAGAACAATATCCTAAAGCAATTGAGTATTATGAAAAAGCGAATTATATGGACGGAATTATCATGATTGCGGACATTTATGCTGCTAAATCTGAAACACGTCAACTTGGTGCAGAAACCTATGCGCGTACAAAAACTTATAAAGGCTATAAAAAAGCAGGTGATTTATATTACAACAATAATGATTACATCAAAGCGATGGATTATTATGCTCAAGGCGGTGTTATTGAAGGTTATTTGAAATTTGCTAATGAACTTAAAAAAGTAGGCAAAATTGATGAAATGAATAAAGTTTATTTAGTAGTTTCAGACACATTAATCAAAAGAGGAACTCCTGATGATGTATACAATTATGCGTTGATGGCTGAAAAAGAAAATAACTATTATTTAGCTGCTGAATTATACAAAAAACTTAATAACCAAGAATATTATTTAAAATATTCGGCTAAGTTATTAATGATGGATATGAAATATATTGAAGCAAAAGCATTATATAGCCAAATGGGAAAAACAGAAATGACGGATGCTATTGATTTAAATGTAAAAACATTAACGGATTTACAACAATTACGTTTGACATTAGAAGAATTTAAAAGAAATGTTCCTAAGTTAGCATTAAAAGAAGATGCTACAGGTAAATTAGAATATGATAAAAGAGATTTGAAACTTAGAGAGCAATATTATTCAAATCCAGTAATTGTAAAAGAAGTTGGAAGTACGGTTTATAAAGTTGGAGAATCGTTTTTAAAAATAAAGAATGCTCCAGAGTTATCAGAGGTCGTTAAAGATTGTTTTTTACAATACGCTCCAGTTAAGAATATTTTAGAATCTAATTTTACTAAAAAAATATCTGCTGCAAATTTAGCTCCGGTTCACGTTACATTTTAACAAAAATAGATAATAGTTCTATAAATGCAATTAGAAGAAACAAGGGTTCGTAAGCCAGAGTGGCTTAAAATTAAGTTACCTACGGGTAATAATTTTAGCCAACTAAATAAAAATATTCAAGAAAATAAATTACATACGATTTGCGAAAGTGGTCGTTGTCCTAATAAAGAAGAATGTTGGGGCGCTGGAACGGCTACAATCATGATTTTGGGCAATGTGTGTACACGCTCTTGTCAGTTTTGTAATGTCGAAACGGGCAAACCCGAAGATGTTGATATTTTTGAACCCGCAAGAGTGGCTCAATCCCTTAAAAAGATGGGCGCAAAACATATTGTCATTACCAGTGTAGATCGTGATGATTTAATTGATGGAGGTGCTAATATTTGGTCAGCAACAATTAAAGCTATTCGAAGACATGCGCCAGGAACTACAATGGAAACATTAATTCCTGATTTTAAAGGAATGACAAATTTATTGGATATTATTATAGAAGCAAATCCTGAAGTCGTTTCGCATAATCTTGAAACCGTAGAACGTTTGAGTAAACAAGTTCGAGTACAAGCCCAATTTTCAAGAAGTTTGTTTGTATTAAAATATCTAAAAGATCAAGGAATAAGAAGAACGAAATGCGGCTTAATGCTTGGTTTAGGTGAAACGGATGAAGAAATTTATGAAACCATGGATAAGCTTCGGGAAGCCAATGTAGATGTTTTGACATTAGGTCAATATTTACAACCAACAAGAAAACACCTTCCTGTTAGCCGATATGTAACGCCTGAGTTGTTTGATAAGTATAGAGAAATTGCTTTGGAAAAAGGATTCTTATTTGTAGAAAGTGGTCCTATGGTTCGTAGTAGTTATCACGCCGAAAAGCATATGCTGTAATGAATGCTTGGTTTAGTTTGTTCTTAGCCTCTTTTTTTGAAGTACTTTGGGCGTCTTCTTTAAAGTTTATGAGTGTTAAAAAACTAAAACAAAATTATAAAGATCATGGCTTATTTACAAAATTAACTTTGTTTTCAATTTTGCCTTTTATTACTTATGGATTATTTGGGGTTACCAATGTGACCTTATTTTCAGCTGCTAGTAAAGTCATCGCTTTGACAATAGCATATTCTGTTTGGATGGGCTTGGCGTTGGTAATTCAAACACTGGTTGATATCTTTTATTTCAAAGAATCTATTTACACTAAACAACTGTTTTTTATTTTTTTAGTATTAATAGGTGTCGTAGGATTAAAATGGAATACGCCTTAATTTTAAAAAGCTAAAATGAATTACATTCAAATAGGAACTGGTTCAGATTTGATTTTAGCCCTTCATGGTTTTATGTCGGATCATGAAGTTTTTATTCCACTTATAAATGAAGTAGAAAAAAAACAGCCAAACCGATATACTTGGCTTTTACCTGATTTAGATGGCTATGGAAGTAGTCGAGATTTTTTAGCATATAAATCTTTAAATGATTTAGCTAAGGATATTTTAGAAATTATTGAAAATACAAGAATTAATAAAATTCATTTTATCGGACATTCTATGGGAGGTTATATTGGTCTTGAAATGATAAATTTAAATCCTGCAGTATTTCAATCTTTTTTACTACTAAACTCGCATCCATTTACCGATTCGGAAGAACGAGCGACCAATAGACAAAAATCGGTTCAATTTGTTGAAAGACATGGCACTTCTTATTATATTAAAGAGACATTTAAAAGTTTATTTAGCGTTGAATTTGCTTCAAGGCATCAAGAGATCGTTGAAAATTTAAAGAAAAAAGCTGAAAATTTACCTAAATTGTCTATTATTAATTCTTTGAATGCAATGATAGGAAGAAATAATCACTTTGATACTTTAAAGAATACAAAAGTTGAAAAAATGATTTTTTTAGGAGCAGAGGATGCTTTAATTCCATTAAGTGATTTTGGACATCTTTTAGAAATTTTTGAAGAAGAAAATGTTTATATAATGCCAAATGTGGGTCATATGTGTATGTATGAAGCAACTGAAAATTTGGCTGATTTTATTTTAAAAAAAATTAATTAAGTAAAAGAATTAGAATATATGAAGAAAAAAGTACTTATTACTGCAGGGCCTACTTTTGAACCGATTGACCCAGTTAGATTTATAGGAAATCGGTCGACAGGTAAAATGGGTTTGGAAATCGTTTTGGAAGCACTAAAAAAGAATTGTGAAGTAAAAGCTATTGTAGGCCCCAATGCATTATCTTGGCCTATTCATAACTCAAATTTAGAATATATTAAAGTAGAGACGGCTCAAGAAATGTTTGAAGAAACTTCAAAATGGATAGATTGGTACGAAATAGGAATTTTTGCAGCTGCTGTTGCAGATTATAGAGTAAAAGAGATTTCAAATCAAAAAATCAAAAAAAATGATTCTGAGTTAACGATTACATTAGTAAAAAATCCAGATATTTTAGCTCATTTTGGGAGAAACAAGAAAGATAACCAAATTTTAATTGGTTTTGCTTTAGAAACAGAAAATGAAATTAAAAACGCTCAAAATAAATTAGCAAATAAAAATTTAAATGCTATTGTCCTAAATTCTTTAAATGATGAAGGCGCTGGTTTTCAAAGAAGTACAAATAAAATTACAATGATTTATCCCGAAAATCGAATTGAAGTATATGATTTAAAGTCGAAAGATCAAGTTGCGGAAGATATTTTAAATGCAATTTTAAAACAAGACTAAAAATGCCATATAGTAGGGCTATGAACAACCCAGAGGAACAGGATTTGAGTCGCTTTTTCGGTGCTTTGTATATCTGCTTCGAGCCGATAAATCGAAAGTGGGACAAGTCAACCACCGAGCAGTCCGCCATCACACCTATAAGACGTTGACTCTTTTTGTTTGATAATTATCGATTGTCAAGCGCGTTTATTAACTATATGGCACTACAAAGATACAACAAATTATCGAATATTTTATTATTTTTAATGCTTCTTTTGTTTATAATTTATAAAGACTTAATAATTAAGAAAATATGCATATAGAAAATTTTAAAAATATAATTTTTCAATCAAAAAGGATTCTTATTCTTCGAATAATTGGATTAGCATTATTCGTTCAAGTGATTTTATCCTTTAATCTATGGTTTGACTCGCATGTGAATTTTCCTAAAGTGCCACTTTTTGATTTTGCGCTTTTTGAAAATATTTTATTTTCAAAAATAACAAGTTTACTATTTCTGTTTTCTATTATTTCACTAATTTTTGTTACAAAATCGAACCAGAAAATGGCAGTAATTTTCTTTTTATTCATTTCTTTGCTTTTATTTCTTCAAGATTTAAATAGAATTCAAGTTTGGATGTACTTTTATATCATAATATTTTTAAATATATTATTTACAGAAAAGGATAATGAAGCTCAATTTTTAATAAATCTAAGAATTATTGTCGGCTCTGTATATTTTTGGAGTGGTCTTTATAAATTAAATATTCATTATGTTGAAACATTTCAATGGCTAGTTTCCGAAATAAAGATATTTAATAGTATTCATTATATAGAAATAGTAGCTTTTATTTCAGCACTTATTGAATTATCATTAGGTATTTTGATGGTAATTAATAAAGCCAAAAAAGTTGTTTTTTTTAGCATATTTTTTATGCATTGTTTTATTATTTTTAATTTGTATTTATTAGATTGGAATGCAATTGTCTTTCCTTGGAATATTTTAATGATCGTATTGGTTTATTACAGTTTTTACGCATCTAGTAATACCTCAATTTCATTTAATATTAGGCAAAATTTTTATGTCTTAACTATATGTACGATTCCAGTTTTATATTTTTTTAATATAATTCCAAGTGTATTTTCATTTTGTATGTATAGTGGAAGAGAATCTTCGGCAACTCTTGCTTTTAATTCCAAAGTTTCAAAACTCAAAATTTTAGAATCTGCAATTGATAATCAAGAAATCATAGGTGTTGATTTGGACTATTGGAGCGCTATAGATAAAAATGTACCTATTTTTGCAGATGATTTTTATTTTAGAAAAATGAATAAAACTTTATGTCGAAAATATTCAAAACTAGGATATTTAGGTCTAATAATAAATAAAAATCCTATCCAAAATAAACAATACAAGATAAAATGTCCTTGCGAGAAGATTTAAAAACAAATTACTATTATCTACATCCTCTAGAAAAACGATGATGTCGATATCCATAAATAGCTCTTCTAGGTATTGGATGATAAACTACGGGTCTGCAAAAAGAATTGTAAACAGGAGGAGCAACTACAATTGGGTTAATGATAATTGGTCTGGATACAACAATTGGTCTTCGAGGTTGATGGTATCTATTTGGTTGGCAATTTGATTCATATTGAGATGAATTCCAACGGTCGTCATACGGATTTTGGTTTCGTTCATATTCGTATGCAGTATTTGGCCTATTTGAACCATAATAGGCGTCGTCTTCATAAGGGTTATAATTTTGGCTAAAACTGGTTCCATACATTGAAACCAAAAGAATCACTAAATGTAAATTTTTCATATCATTCAAATTTTAAGTTCAATAATAGGACTTCATTTGAATGACCTCGTTTAATTTTTCAATGAAAATTAATATTTTTTAGCAATTTTATAAATCGGACTTATCGAATCAAAGTTACGTTTCCACTTTCGTAAAATTTTTCATTTTCAAAAGTAGTCGCTTCAATTTTCCATACATAAACTCCAGTATTTGCTAGTTCTCCTCGATGTGTACCATCCCAGCCTTCATTAATTTTATTTGTACTGAATACTTTTTCTCCCCAACGATTATAGACTTCAAAACTATTTAATGTTTTTATATTCAAATGTTTAGAAATTCTAAAAATATCATTTTTTGAATCGCCATTTGGTGAAAATCCGGAAGGAATTAATAAAACCGTTTTGCCATAAATAAGAATTCTTGAGCTGTCTCTATTTCTACATCCATTAATATCTTCAACGGTCACATAAAATAAAGTTGTATCTGAAGGCGCTATTAAATATTCACTAAAAAATGGATTGTTGTCTCCGATTTTTGGAGTCCAGTCATATTTTAATGCTGTTTTTGAATTTGCGGATAAGATAACTTCGGCGCTTCGATAAACTAAGGTATCTTTAGGTGAAATAACAACAACCGGTAATGTATCTACTTGAACTACTGTTGATGCGGTATCCGTAAAACAATCATTGGATATTTTTACAAAATAGCGAATGGTTTCTTTTGGAAAAACTTGAGGGGTGTCTATTATCGTATCATTAATAAATTTGTTGGGACTCCATAAATAGTATAATCCGCCTTTTGCTTTTAAATTTATAAAATCGCCAATACAAATTTTTTGAAAAGGAACTAATCCACTTATTATAGGTTTCTGAACATTAATGATTACCTTCCTAGTTGTTGAGCATTTATTGGCATTAACACTTGTAACTTTGTATTCAAAAGTATCGCTAGGGTAAAGAGTTACTTTTGAAGCATTAATATTTGGAGATAGATTTACGTTAGGGCTCCAGGTAATTTTTGTATTACTGCTCGATAATGCCTCAATTGCGACACTATCTCCTTGGCAAATAAAATTAGGAATACCCTTAATAAATAATGAAGGAGGGAAATTGACTCTTACCCACATCGAATCTTCACCCACGCAACCAAAAAAGTTTTCCACTCTTATTTTGTAAAGAAAATCCGATTTAGGACTTGCCGTTGGATTTGGGCTATTAACGCCTTTAAATGTTGTATCTACTTGAAACCAAAAATACGATTTTAAATTTGGATTTGCATTAAATTGAAAAATGTCATCTAAACAAGTGGAGTCATTTCTAAGCATTGCATTTGGCCTAGGTATTGCATTTAAAACTACCGTATCTTCTTTAATATAACAATAGTTCTCGACTTTTAAAATATATGCAGTGGTATCTAAAGGGAAAAATTTAGGATTTCGAATATTAGGATTTGATACCCATATTTTAGGCCTCCATTCATATTTCGTTATTTCACCTTGATCTAAAGGATTTACTATGACCGTGTCATAATTACAAAAGAAGGTGTCTTCCATCTGAATGAGATTCAGCGATGGATCGAGAACAACTACCAAAACGGTATCTTTTATTCGGCATCTATTGGCATCAATACCTGTAAAAATATAGTTTGTATTATTTCTAGGTTTAGCCAGTGGATTAGCAATATTTGGATTGTTTAATCCTGCTGTAGGTTCCCAAATTGTAGTTGTAAAAACTCCTTTTCCACTTAATTGCACACTATCTCTAAATTTAAATGGACTTGGATCAAGACAAACGCTTGTGTCTAAGCCAGCATCTATAAATGGTTTTGCGTGAAACTGAATTAAAGTAGAAGCCGTATCGCTACATCCATTATTATCAGTACCTTTTACCGTATATCTTATTGCATTGGGAAATGGAGGCGAAGCAACGGTAGCACTTAAATTTGGATTTGCTAGAAAATTAGTAGGCGTCCATTGATACGTAACGCCGCCTCGAGCTCTCAAAAGTGTAGATTGGTCATAACAAATAAATGTGTCGGAACTCGATCGAATAGTTGGTTTTGAGAATATTCTTAAAGGTATGTTGGCCGAATCTTTACAATTTTGATTTGTTGTAGCAATGAGTTTTAAAGTAAAGCTGCCCGCTTGATTTAAAATAATCGTCGTGTCACATTTTCTTGTAGAATTTCCTTGAGGGAAAATCCATTGATTGGAAAAAATATTGTATGGTGCAGGTACCTTATTATTACATTTAATTTCTACTTGTTCGCCTTGGCAGCCATCCGGAACGATATATCCAATGGTTGGTTTTGGATAAACAACAACCTGTTTGGTTATTTCTTCTTCGCACTCTTTGTTGTCTTTTACATAAAGCTTTACATCATAAGTTCCGGGACTATTAAATGTAAAATTTGCATTTTGATTTAATGAAGTGCCCTGTCCTCCAAAATCCCATTTCCATAAAATTAAATTTCCATGTGTGCTTGTTGTGGCATCTATAAATGCAATCGGTGTTCCTTGACATTGACTCGTAAAATTAAAATTTGTTGTAAACAAAGGGAATACATCTACTATGGCATTAAGCGTGTCTGAACATTGAACTGGGGAGCCGCTTCGAATAACATTTTTGTATGAAATAAGTTTTACAATATATCTCCCTTCTTTGGTAAATGTGTGCGTTGGAGTGATTGCTCTTGAGAAATTGTTAGCTCCAGACGGCAGATCATCAAAATTCCAGAGAACGGAATCATAATTTGAACTGTTGTTTTCAAAAGTAATAGTATAGTTTTTACAATTAGTTTTATAATATCCAATTTTAGCTTTTGGATTTCGATTAGTTAAAGGCATGTCGCTAAATGGCGCATCACAAGGCCTTACATTAAATTGATAATCTCGAAAAAATGTATTAATCAAAACCCCATTTCGATATTCTTTACATTCAACAGAAACCACAAATCGTCCTAATTGGTTTGGTGTGCAGCTTAAAAGTCCGGTTACGGAATCGATACGCATCGGAACGCCACCGAGTGGATTGGCTAGGTTATATGGACTTTTCCATACAACTGGTGGGATTGAAACTAGGTTAGGTTGATTAATACCAGTAGAAACAGGCGTTTGGTCATCGAGCCCTTGAAGTGGTGTTCGAATACTATATCGTAATTGGTCGCCATCAATATCTGTAGCGGAATGGTCATAATAAAATGGAA
Organism: Chitinophagales bacterium; assembly: GCA_044368655.1. GTDB lineage: Bacteria > Bacteroidota > Bacteroidia > Chitinophagales > JADJOU01 > CHPMRC01. The sequence goes on from JBIPPB010000052.1 coordinate 12,719, forward strand.
TATCTTTACAAATAAAAAAAGGAGGCGCTTGAGAAAATGTGGCGGAATTATTTCTGTAAATATTCGAAGGCGGAATTTCGCAAGTAATCGTCATGCCTGGCATTGTTGGTGGATTTGCGCCCGGGATTAGATTAATGTTTAAAATTCCATCATTTCTACAACATCTTTGATAAACCAGCGTGTATTTTTTATCGGCTCTTGGTAAAGTAATGCGCATGGGGCCATATACACCTTCTATAACTCTTGTTCCATCGGGCATAATGCAAGGGTTTACAATCGCAGAAACTAAATCGGTTCTTGTAAAAATATTGTTAATAGAATTGGGGAATCGAATTCCGTTACTTGCCGTTATCGGGTCTAAAAACCCCTCTTCAATGGCGCTGATTCGGAAAGGCGCAATACCTCCTTGCCCTGCCGAACCCACTTCGCCGTCAAAATGTGGTAATGCGTCCGGACCCCCATCTTTATATATTTTTACATAAATATCATAGGTAGTGCCTGAAATGAATTTATATTCTATTACACCTCCAACAATATGCGTGGCACTTATATTTGAAAAATAAAGTAAAGAGATAAGAAAAATGATAATCTTTTTCATTTTTTTATAATTTAGAAATAAGAAAAATGAATTTCCTAAGACCTCAAAAATAATAAAAAAAAATGATATCTATAAAATAAAACAGCGTTTGCTACAAAAATGTAATATTTTAATAATAAAAATTAAACTATCCTATAAAATCTTCATAGCCCCAAAGATATTTTGCTTTAAAAGGATATCGTTCTTTATAGAGTTTTTTAATTTTGTCTAAAAGGTTGTTTCTAAAATCTTCAATATTTTCTAGCTGAACCGCAGACATAAATATACAATTGTCTTGCGTTTTGGCAATCCATGAGTTTTTAAAGTTATTTAAAATCTCCTCCCGTTCATTTTCGAAAAGGAAATTATCTAATTTTTCATTTTCGTAAAGATCCAATTTGTTAAAAACCATCAAAGTGGGCTTATCTTTAGCGCCTAAATCTACTAAGGTTTTATTAACGATTTGTATTTGTTCTTCAAAGTTGTCATGAGAAATATCAACTACATGGATTAAAATATCACTTTCGATTGCTTCCGTTAAAGTAGAATGAAAACTTTGAATTAAATGATGCGGTAGTTTACGAATAAATCCAACCGTATCGGAAAGTAAAAAAGGCACATTGTCTATAACCACTTTACGAACCGTGGTATCCAATGTAGCAAATAATTTATTTTCGGCCAATATATCAGCTTTACTTAGCAAATTCATTATGGTACTTTTTCCAACATTCGTATATCCAACCAAAGCCACACGAATCATTTCACCTCTTGATTTTCGTTGCGTTTCCGTTTGTTTTTCAATTTCTTTTAATTTGTTTTTTAGATGCACAATACGAGTTTGAGCAATTCGACGGTCTGTTTCAATCTCTTTTTCTCCCGAACCTCGCATTCCAATTCCTCCCTTAATACGGTCGAGATGCTGCCACATACCTTTTAATCTTGGCATCAAATATTGTGTTTGCGCAAGCTCTACTTGTGTTTTGGCTTGGAGCGTTTTAGCATTTTGTGCAAATATGTCTAATATCAACATACTGCGATCCAAGACTTTAATTTTCAACTCTTTTTCGACATTATTTTGTTGCGAAGGACTTATCTCGTCATCAAAAATAACCGCGTCAATTTTAAATTTTTGGCAATATTCTTTAATTTCTTGCAATTTCCCACTGCCTACATACGTCCTTTTATCTGGATTGTCTAATAATTGGTGAAAATATTGAATCGGTTCAACATTAGCGGTTGTTGCCAAAAAATGAAGTTCTTCTAAGTGTTCTTTTAACTTAGGTAGTTCATGTTTGCTTCTCGCAACACCAATTAAAACAACCCGTTCACGTTCTTTGAGCGTGTTGTCAACTTTAAATTCACTTGATTCTAACGCCATTATTTAATTCGCACTCCATTTTTATATTTTACAACAAAGGCATCTTTATATCCTTTGTTTTTTGCATCTTCTTTCGCTTTTTGAACTTTTTCTAATTGTATACTTTCTCCAATTAGATATTTATACATACCTCCTTCAAAGGACTCTTTAACATTTTTAAAATCTTTATAAATTTTATCTTGAGTCGATAACTTTTTCGCAGAGGCTATTAATTGTATGTAGAATACAATATCATTTGTTTTATAGTTTGTTGTAGGCTTTTCGGTAACAGCAGGGGTCGTTTTCTCTTCTTTTGGTAATGGTTTTT
>JBIPPB010000053.1:0-14914 GCA_044368655.1 Chitinophagales bacterium
TGAAAGGATTGCACCTTGCAGCGCCAAACGAGCTAATTGATAATCGCCTTCGTCCATTGCTAACATTGCTCGATAATACAAACAATCACTATTTTTAGGGTCTAATAAAACGCAGCTGTCCAAATATTTTTTGGCTTCTGCATAGTTTTTTTCTTGATAAAATTGATAACCAAAATTTCTGAAAGTATCCAATTTGGTAAAACCAAATAATTGTGTTTGAAAGAAGAAAAAAAGAAAAAGAATATTTTTCATCAGTTTTTAAATTTAAATTTGATGCGTATTGCAAATTTCACCCAAAATAAATAGCTTTATATAGAAGCTTAACGCTTTTTATTACCTAAAAGAAATATTTTATATTCCCCACTTTACATATATAGCTCCCCACGTATAGCCTGCTCCAAAAGCACATAAAATAAGATTATCTCCTTTTTTTAATTTCTTTTCATAATCCCATAAACACAAAGGAATTGTTGCATTTGTTGTATTTCCAAATTTTTGAATATTCAACATGACTTTATCTTCACTGAGTCCTGCCCGATCAGCAGTAGCATCAATAATTCGCTTATTCGCTTGGTGCGGAACAAGCCAATTAAGATTTTCGGAACTTAAGTGATTTCGTTTCATCACTTCTTCAACGACGTCTGCCATTCCTTTAACCGCTTTTACAAATACTTTTTTACCGTCTTGATAAATATACTGTTCATTTAAATCGATGGTATCTTTTGTTAGAGGAAACTCCGAACGTCCTCGTTTCACATTTAAATTCTCAATACCCGATCCATCCATATAACACTGACAATCAATAACACCATATTCCATGTCCGTAGTAGGTTCCAACATAATGGCTCCAGCGCCATCACCAAACAAGATACAAGTGTTCCGATCGGTATAATTCGTAATACTTGACATTTTATCTGCACCCACTAATATCGCTTTTTTGTATTTTCCGCTTTCTACCATTTTAGAAACCACTTCTAGCGTAAAAATAAAACCACTACAAGCAGCTTGCGTATCAAACCCCCATGCATTAGTCATTCCCATTTTTTGACAAATAATATTAGCTGTTGTAGGCACGGGCCAATCAGGAGTAACCGTTGTAACGACTACTAAATCGACCTCTTCTGGCTTTGTATTTGTTTTTGCTAATAATTCTTCAATAGCTTTGACACACATTACCGAAGTTCCTCCTTCTTTTAATATTCTTCTTTCTTTAATTCCCGTACGGGTAACAATCCATTCATCGTTGGTATCAACGATAGTTGACATTTCCTCATTATTTAAAATGTATTCGGGAACATATCCTGATATACCAGTGATTTTTGCTCTAAACATATTTATTGTATTAAAAACATTCTAACGTATTAGAATTTTTAGAAATTAGTTGACCACAAATATACTATTATTTTGTATTTTACATTTATTTAATCTCAAAATAACCTGTAGCTTTATTTTTTTGAACCTTATCCCATTCAAAAAACCTCCCGTTCATTACTATATAAACACCTTTAGGCAACGTTTGAACAAAAGCAAAAGCACTACCAAGATTAAACATTCCATCGCTACTCCCCAATGAATAGGGAATTAAAGCACCTGTTATTACAATCGTTTTATCAAGATGATTTTTAGCAATAAAACCAGCGGTTTCGGTCATGGTATCCGTTCCATGTGTTATTAAGATTTTATCTTCTAAGGTATTTTTACACGCATTTAATATTTTATCACGATCCGAATCATCCATCTCTAAACTATCAATCATCATCAACGTTTCAATCGTATAGGGCGTTGTGCATCTTCCTTTTTGGAGCATCTCATCAATATTGGTTTGATTAAAAAATAATCGCCCATTGATCATATCATATTCTTTGTCAAAAGTACCTCCAGTTGCAAAAATTCGAATCATTTCTAGTCGTTTTTATAATTTATAAATTCAAAATTAACTAATGCCTTAGCTTTATTAAATGCCAAAATTACAAAAAACAATGTCATTGATCCTCCAAAAATTACGGAGCGAACCGTTCCCATATATTGCGCGGCAAAACCACTTTCAAAAGCGCCAATTTCATTACTTGACGAAATAAACATTTGATTTACAGAAGCTACTCTTGCTTTCATTTCTGCTGGTGTTTCTAATATTAATAATGTACTCCTAATGATTACACTAACGGCATCAAAAGCGCCCATTAAAAATAACATGGCAAGCGACAAATAAATATTTTTAGAAATTGCAAAAACTAGAGTAAAAACACCAAACATAGCAATACTAAAAAGGAGCCATTTGCCTGTGTTTTTTTGAAGTGGCCTTGCGGCAAGTAAAATCATTGAAATTGCAGAACCAATTGGCATTGCGGCTTTTAACCATCCGTATCCTTGCGAACCAACTTGTAAAATCTCTTCAGCAAAAACGGGTAAAAGGGCCACAGCACCTCCAAATAATACAGCAAAAAGATCTAATGAAATAGCCCAAAGTAGAATTTTATTATTAAAAACAAAATCCAATCCTTCTCGAATTTGAATGATTGAATTTTTAAAATTAAACGGTAAGGTATTTAAACTTGGAATTTTCTCAATGAATAAGACGCTTAAAATACTAATTGAAAGAATCGCCGCTACAGAAAACATAGATATAGTTTCTCCAAAAATATGAATTAAATATCCTCCAATAATCGGACCAACAATAGCTCCAATTTGCCATACATTGCTATTTATAGCTGCAAAACGTGGAGTATCTTCTTTACTAATTATATGCGAAAAAATACTAACCGAAGCCGAAGGGCCTAAACTGCCAACTAATCCCATTATTAAAATAATTACAAAAATTACAGGAATTAAATACGATGAATTTTGAAGGAAATACATCGATAGCGCAATGCCTAAAGTGGAAAGAAAATATGTGAACACCACAATCATTAATGCTTTTCTTTTTTCCATTCGCTCTACAATATATCCTGCAGGCAAAGACATTAAAATCCTTGGTATCGCTTCATAAAGTCCTAAATATCCTAAAGTTAATGGCTCTTTGGTCAATTTAAAAAGAAAATACCCTAAAATGGTCATTTTCATTTGCATCCCAACGGTAGTAATAAAACGAAATAAAATTAAGAATTTAAATTGTATTGGTAGATTGGGTAATTTCACACGTTTAATTATTTTGTTAATTGTTCAAGGAAAAACAAATGTTGATTCTTTTTAGTTGCATTAAAGTTATAAATAGTTCCTCCTCCTGCTCGAACCATACGATTCATTTTTAAAAAATATTGTTGCGAAATATTGAAACCCATAACATCAAATCGAATACCTTCTTCAAAATGCTTATAAATTAGATTATATAAAACATCCTCTTCTTCTCTATTTTGTGAGATTTGACCGTCGGTAGCAATAACTACATGACATTTATTGACACCTCTACAGTGCGGTTTTATATATTCATATGCTTTTAAAACACCTGAAATACCTAATGTTCCTCCTTCGGGTTGAATATCTTTAATTTTTTGAATAATTAACGAGGACTCTGACGCCGAAGTGATTGGCAATATCGTTTTTGATGCGTAATTAAACGTAACAATTGATACTTCATCATTTGGTTGAAGATTTCTAAAAAAACTATCTAAAACGACCTTTAATAAACCCATTCGAAATGGCTTATCCATAGACTCAGATACATCTACTAAAAAAACAAACAAATGCCCGTCTCTTTTTATTGGCGCTTGCTCAAACAATACGACCGTATCATTTTCAATATACTCTTCTTTTTCTATTTTTGTATTAACAATGGGTGCAGACTTTTTCTCTTCTATCTTTTCAACAACTATTTCTTTAGGCGCTTCTTCTATTTTTTCGGGTTCTTCCTTTGTGGAGAATTTTTCTGAAACTTTTTCTAAAGCAGCAATTGCTTCTATTGAAGGCGTTTCTTCATTTTTCTCTAATTCAATTTGGACACTATTTGATAAAACAATAATTTCATTCGCTTTTAGTTCAAATTTATTTTCTGATAATTCTTTAGAATAAATTATTTCAGAATAACTAAGATTTTCTTTTGGTGCAATTTCTGCTACAATCTTATTTTCAATTTTCTCATTAAAATTTACGATTATTTTAGATAATACATTAGATTCGAATTTTGTTTCATTCAGATAATCTTCTTTGTTACTTTTTTGAAATTCTTCTAATTTATTTTTTTCTTCTTTTTCTTGATTAAAATTAGATTTTCTATTAAAAGCAACGGGTTCGATACGGTTCATTTCTATTAAAGAATAATCCATTTTTACATCTTTTTTCGAATTCAATGTCAATGGAATTATAGTATTTGAAATTTTACTTTGCGTTATATTTTCAGAAGAAAGTTCTTTTCGATTTTCAACTAATTTAGAAAGTTCAAGAATTAAAGTATTTGGTTTTAAGACATTATTTAACTTAAATGACGTTTGAGATTCTTTTAATGAATTCAAAGAAATTATAGTTATACTTTCATTTACTTTACCTTTTTCTTCAAACGATTTTTTAAGTTGAATGTATGGGCTTGTCATAATTTTTAAAGAAGCTACTTCAAGTGGAGCAATTTCTTTATAAATTGAACTGATTATTGTAGCTTTTACAAAAAGCTCGATATTTTTTCGTGGTTCAATATTTTTCTTTAAATCAAAATTTGATTTAGCATAATTAATTTTTAAACCCAAATTCAAATTGACATTTTGCTTGATTTCATTAACTTTGCTTGTTCTGTTGGTAATTAGATCCAAAGGTTTCCGTTCTTCAATTTTCGGTTTACTTACTGAATCTTTTTTCGTTTTTTTGACCAATAAAAATACCGCATTTAGCGCTTCATCAATTTCAGTTTTGCTAATTTTTTGATTATACCCTTCAATCATTGCAGTTAATATATACTCTCCTTCCGGAATCATATTTGTAATTAATCCTTTCTCATCCGAAAAGCCAACATATGATTTATTGTTTGCTAATCCCATAACAACAATTTTAGCAAATGGTATAGGCTTTTTTGTATCTTCATCTGCAATGAAAAAATTAACCGCCTTGTCTCCACTAAGTTGAGCCGATTGGTCATTTCCCAACGATTTATTAAATCGAGTATTTATCGCTTTATTATTGTTAGAAAAACTAAGGATATTTCCATTTATTGAAAGTTCGTATCCACTTTTATTTTCATTGGTTGTCACTTTAAATTTCCTTGTAAATGAACCAACTTTATCCGAATAATATTTTACTACAAAAAAAGCGCTTTCACCAGGCGGCACAATAGTTCTCTGAAAATCAATATTTAAATCTGCTTCAGCAGGAAATGGATCAAAATAAACGGAAGCATTTGATTTATTTTCAAAATTAAACGTAATGATATTGTTTTCAAAGAAGCTAACATCCCCTATTTTCTTATTTTTTTCAGGAAATACAAGACTTTCGACCTGTCCATATAGCAGTTGGACATTTAATAAAACAAACAAAAAGAAAATTAACTTTTTCAATCTTGCAAATTTAATTTTTTTACTGTAAGTTTATGTTTTAAATTCATTGAATGCATCTTTTTTATTAGTAAACGTTATAAATTGAATTTTTATACAATTCATCAAAAAGAATGAGTAATAATACTAAAAATTAAATTGTTCTAAAATTATAGTTTTATATTTGCAGAGATTACGATATATGGAAAAAAGTTTTTTACAAAAATCCAAAAGATTCTGGAAATACGCGTTAATGCTTTATGCTGGCATTTTCTTGTTTTTTGTTTTTCTAAACTTTGGACTTCTTGGAGAAATGCCAAGCCTTGAGGAGTTAAAGAATCCTAAAAGCAATATGGCTTCTGAAGTGTATTCGGCTGATGGTGTTTTGTTAGGTAAAATATTCACTCACAACCGCGTACCTTGTGAATTTAATGAACTTCCCGATCATTTGGTAAATGCTTTAATTGCCACTGAAGATTCACGATTTTATTTACATTATGGAATAGACCCTAAAGCACTTTTTGGCGTTTTAAAAGGATTTTTTAGTTCGGGTAACCGAGGTGGTGGAAGTACCATTTCTCAACAATTAGCTAAAAATCTATTCCCAAGAGGCGATATTAATAAAATACAACTGGTTATAAGGAAATTTAAAGAATGGTTAATTGCCGTAAAATTAGAAAGAGCCTTTACAAAACATGAAATTATTGCCAGTTATTTTAATACCGTTGAATTTTCGGATAATGCATTTGGCGTAAAAAGTGCGGCAAAGACCTATTTTAATAAAGATTTAAAAAAATTGTCCGTGCCCGAAGCAGCCACTTTAGTAGGCATGTTAAAAGCGCCATACAAATACAATCCAAGAATTCATCCAGAAGCTTCTAAAGAAAGACGAAATGTTGTTTTAGGTAAAATGTTAGAATTTGGATTCATTTCTAAAGAAGAACACGACAATTATGTAAAAACGGATATTGTATTAGATTTTAACAATGACTATGTTATTGAGAGTATAGCGCCTCATTTTGTATCTTATTTACAGCAATATTTAAAAAAATATTTTAAATCGCATCCTCAAAAAGATGGTAAAATTGTAGATATTTTTAGCGATGGGTTAAAAATACATACCACAATAAATTCTAAAATGCAGCGATATGCCGAAGAGGCCGCTCAAGAGCATTTGTCGCAATACCAAAAGGTATTATTTGCGCATTGGGCAGGTCAAGATCCTTGGAAAGGCAGAAAAGGGCGTTTTTTAAAACATATTAAGATCTCTTCGAGATACCAACAGCTTAAAGCTCAAGGATTAGAAGATGAAGAAATCTATGAAATCCTTAAAAAGCCAGTAAAGATGAAAATCTTTACCTATTCAAAAGGTGTTATAGATACGGTGATGAGTCCATGGGATTCCGTGCGTTATTACCAAATGTTTTTACAAACCGGATTTATGGCTATGGATCCTCAAAATGGATATATAAAAGCTTGGGTTGGAGGCGCTAATTATGATTATTTTAAATTTGATCACGTCAATATTGGAACAAAAAGACAGGTAGGTTCCGTTTTCAAACCTTTTTTATATGCCACTGCAATTTCTCAAAAAGGCTACTCACCTTGTCATCAAATTCCAAACAGCAAAATAGTATTTAGACCTGGAAATCCAAGATGGAAATTAGCTGCGGCATGGAGCCCTTCAAATTCCGAAGGAAGATATGGCGGCTCTCCAACACTTAAACAAGCTTTGGCTAAATCGCTTAATACAGTTTCGGCTCGATTAATGTATGAATTAGGTCCTGATGTGGTAATTAAAACCATGAGAAATCTAGGAATAGATTCAACAACAAAAATCCCACCTTATCCATCAATTTGCTTGGGTACACCTGAAATTTCCGTTTTTGAAATGGTAGGTTCTTACAGTGCTTTTGCCAATGAAGGCATTCATACCGATCCTATTTTTATCACTAAAATTGAAGATAAAAATGGTAATGTTATTTATGAAAATTATCCTAATTTTAAAGAAGTATTAAGTCCAGAAGTTGCAAATATCATGCAAGACATGTTAAAATATGTCGTAGATGCTGGAACCGCACAAAGACTGCGATATGCCTATGGATTATCGGGCAATATTGGAGGGAAAACGGGTACTACGCAAAGCAATGCCGATGGATGGTTTATTGGAATTACTCCTGATTTAATTGCAGGTTGCTGGGTGGGTTGCGAAGATCGTTTGGTTCGATTTAGAAGTACCGGTTTAGGTCAAGGTGCTTCGATGGCGCTTCCTATTTGGGGCAAATTTTTCAGTAAAGTGTCTAATGACAAGTCTTTAAATATTGATTTAAATAAAAACTTTGTTCAAGTTGAGCCTCATTTAAGAACTATAGAATTAGATTGTAGCAAATACAAATGGGGAATTAGTACTTATGATAATGACGACGAGGCTAAGGTAATTGATTCAAAACCTATTGATGATGCGGAGAACAAATATGACAATTATGAAGAAACATTTGAAGATGTAGAATCTTATTAAATTTAAAAACAAAAAAATATGCATTTTTCAGAAATAAAATTAAAAGTTGGATTAAACGAAGATAAAATCCCTGTAGACATTAAATGGATGGCTTCGGATAGCGATCGTGGGCAATTTACCGACTGTAAAGCATTTTCTTTATCGATCTGGGATCCAACCGAATCAAATACTTTAGCTATAAATCTTTGGACTGAAGATATGCAAACCGATGAGATGCATTCTTTTTATTTTAGATCTTTGATGCAAATGACCGAAAGTTATTATAGAGCCACGAAAAACCCAATCATAAAAGAACGAATGACGGATTTTGTCAATCAAGTGATAAAAGAAACCGGTGACTGGGAAAATAACAAAAACTAAATGATGTATTTTAATCAATGGTTAAAAAGACGCAACGTTTTAGAAATAACAATAACCGTTATTTCTTCGATTGTTGTTATTTTTACAATTGGTTATTCTCAATATATTGCTAAACAAATTGCTCAAAGGGAAAATCAACAAGTAAAAGTTTGGGCAGATGCCACTCAAAACAAAGCCAAGCTATTAAAACTTTCTAATGAAATTTTTGAAAATCTTTCAAAAGAAGAGCGAATCAAAGTGGAATTATATGCTAAGGCTTCAAAGCTTATTTTAAAAGAAGATAATAATGAAAAATTATCTTTACTATTGGATATCATAAAACTTAATGATAATATTCCAACACTTTCAACAGATTCTAATTTTTTAATTCTAGACTATAGAAACATTATTGACAGTAATGTGAAAATAGGAACCAAATTAGATTCATCAAATTTAGCGAAATACCTAAAATATCCTGCAATACCTTATGAAGTTAATGGTAAAAAACAATTTATATTTTATAAGGATTCAAGAATTTTTGAGCAGTTACAGTTTTTTTTGAGTGCATCGGGTAATTCATTTTTAAATGAAATAGGAAGTAATACCGTTTTTTTGCCCGTTGTCATATTAGATTCCAATGATAATGTCATTATTTATGGAAATGTAAATGATGAAATATTTAAAGATTCATTATCTAAAAATGATTTTATAAAACAAATAAAATCTGAAAATCCACCCATTCCTATTGAAATTGGCAATGAACAGTCATTAAAACTATATTATCAAAACTCTACATTTATTAAGCAACTTAAATGGTTCCCTGCATTTCTTTACTTAACAATCGGAATTGTTTTATTAATTGTATTTATTGCAATTCGAAATAATCGAAAGCATGAGAAAAATTTGATTTGGGTAGGTATGTCGAAGGAAACGGCACATCAGCTTGGCACGCCACTCTCTTCATTGGTAGGTTGGCTCGAGGTTTTAAAAGAAAATTTGAGTAATGATCCAAAAAATAATGATGTACTTCTCAATATGGAAAAAGATTTAAATCGATTAAATCTAGTAGCAGATCGATTTGGGAAAATTGGAAGTAAACCGAAATTAGAATTGGAACAACTACTACCAATTTTAAAAAACAATGTAGAATACTACCAAACTCGAGCACCTAAAAATGTTAAAATTTCTTTGAATCATTCAGAAAAAGACTTTGAGATTTTTATAAATAAACCGCTATTTGAATGGGTTCTAGAAAATTTGATTCGAAACGCATTAGATGCAATGCAAGGCGAAGGTACAATAGAAATAGAAACCGCTTCGATCGAGCCCAATTATATTGCCATTGATCTTAAAGATAATGGAAAAGGAATTCCAGAACATTTACATTCAAAGATTTTTGATCCAGGCTTTACAACTAAAAAAAGAGGCTGGGGTTTAGGTTTATCACTTTGTAAAAGAATTGTCGAAGAATATTTTGAAGGTTCTATTTTTGTAAAATCTTCAAAATTAAATGAAGGAACCGTATTTAGGATTCTTTTGAAGAATAAATTTTAAATAAATATTTATAATTATTATAAAGTTAGATACGTATGAATAAAATTGTTTTATTAGGAACAGGAAAAAGTAGTCGACATTTATTGCGATTTTTATACGAAAATATAGATTTTTGGAATGCCGAATTTGTCGTTTGCGATTTAAATTTAGAAGAAATTAAAAGTAGATATGCTGCTAAATCTAATTTTATTTTACAAGAAGTAAACGCTAATGATTTAGCATCCATCGAATCTATAATTCAAGGCGCAACAATAACCATTTCAATGTTCCCTGCATTTATGCACCCCGACATTGCAAAGATATGTTTAAAATGTAAATCGCATTTAATTACACCGTCTTTTTTATCTGAAGAAATGAAATCGATGCACCAAGACGTTTTAAATGCCGATTTAATTTTCTTGAATGAATTGGGTTTTGACCCAGGGATTGACCATTTGGTTACATTAGATACCTTTAAAAAATGGGAAGAAAAAGGTGCTCAATTAATCAGTTATAAATCTTATGCAGGTGGCTTGGTTGCCGATAGTTCGGATAACAATCCTTGGAATTATAAATTCTCGTGGAATCCTCGAAATGTTGTTTTGGCCGCTCAAGGGGGCACTTCCAAATTTTTAGAAAATGGTAGTGTCAAATATATTCCACCGTATTCGGTATTTGAAAGAGCCGAAACCATCGTATTGCCTAATGGCTTTTCTTTTGATGCTTACGCCAACCGAGATTCGGTTCAATATAAAAGTTTATATCAATGGAATGATGTTCAAACACTATTTAGAGGCACATTGCGCAGATTGAATTTTTGCAAAGGCTGGGATTTGATTATCAAATTAGGACTTGTTGATGATAGTTTTCAAATGGATCTCAACGAAAATGAAAGTTTGTTTAGTTTTTATAGCCGTTTTTATCCTTTTCAAACTATTGAAACGGCCAAAGATGATTTTATTCGATTTTTAGGTAATAATGCCAATGCCGATTTAATAAAAAAAATAGAATTCCTTGGCTTCTTCGACCAAGACACTAAAGTCCCTGTTTCTAAAGGCTCTCCAGCTTTTATTTTTCAAAAAATATTAGAAGAAAAATGGGCTTTAGAAGAAACCGATACAGATTTTGTTGTGATGGCTCACTTTTTTGAGTTTTTGATAGAAAATAAAAAGGTGCGCTTAATCAGTTATTTTACTAAAGAAGGTCAAGATAATTATTTTACTGCAATGTCGGAATTGGTTGGAATGCCAATTGCTTTTGCTACGCAGTTAATCATTGAAGGTCAGATGAAACAACGTGGGGTTTTATTGCCGTTTACCAAAGAAATATATCAACCGATTTTGACTAAACTCGAAGAGCAAGGCATTCATTTTATCGAAGAAGAAATCATACTATAAGGATGGAAGCCGTTGTATTAAAATCCACTGGGTTGTGGTATCAAATGAAATTAACAGAAGAACAACAGATTGTTTCGGCGCGACTCAAAGGTTCATTTCGTTTACAGGATAATAAATTTACGAATCCCATTGCGGTTGGAGATATTGTTGATTTAAAAAAAGAAGGCGATGATTATATTATCGATTCAATTCAAGATCGAAAAAATTATATTATTCGGCAATCGCCAAAACATCGTTTAGCCAAACATGTTATTGCAAGCAATTTAGATTTATTAGTTATCGTAGCAACTATTTCTCAACCCCGAACATCAACTGGATTTATTGACCGAATATTAGTAACAGCAGAAGCATACAAAATTCCCGTTTTGATTGTTATCAACAAAGTTGATTTAATTCAAAAACCAAAAGATATTCAAACGCTTGAAAATTGGATGGATGTTTATTCAAGAATTGGATATGATATTATTAAAACTTCAAATGAAACGGGAGAAGGTTTAGACATATTAAAAAATAAAATTGAGAAAAAGTGCGTGTTGATTTCGGGACATTCGGGCGTTGGAAAATCTTCGTTGTTAAATTATCTAGATCCATCTCTTGATTTGCGAACGAATGTCATTTCAAAGACCCATCAAAAAGGAATGCATACCACCACATATGCCGAAATGCATGAGTCAATGTTATTAAATTCCCAAATTATTGATACCCCTGGCATTAAAGAGTTTGGTGTATTGGATATTGAAAAGCATGAACTCAAATATTACTTTAAAGAAATGGCAGCGCTGCTCAATCAATGCAAATTTAATAACTGTTTGCATATCAATGAGCCTGGCTGTTTGGTGTTAGAAAAATGGGATCAAGATGAAATCGAAGATTTTAGATATCAAAACTATTTGAACATCCTTAATGACATCATGAGTCAAAATGATTTTTGGGAACGAAAGTAAAATTCAGTAATTATATCGTTTGATACCAATTAAAAATGTCGGATACAATTTTAGTTTTTTCGGTTTCTAAAAATTTAATATATGCTTTAGAAACAGGAGACAACTTTTTGTCTTTAAGCCAAACCAAGCTCCAATTCGTAGTAATTGGAGTATTAGGAATAGGAATAATTTGCAAATCTTTTTGAATGAGTTCATTTTTAATACCAATGATTGGCATTAATGAATAACCTAAACCTGCTAAAATCGCTTGTTTAACAGCTTCGTTTGAAGTTAATTCCAATTGTTTAAAAATTCGAATGCCATGTTGTTCGATAAACTGCTCCATCACTTGGCGTGTCCCCGACCCTTTTTCTCTAAAAATAATAGGTAATTGACTCAAACCTTGTTCTTTTTCTTTTAAAATGGACTTTTCCGGTTGTTTTTTTCCTATCCAATGCAATTTATTTTCCATCAAATCCATTTTTTCAATATTCAAATGATTAGGTAGTAAAGAAACCAAAGCAAAATCCACTTCATTTCTTTCTAAACTTTCTACAACTTTAAATTTATTGGTCACATCCATTTGAAGCTGAACACCCGAATTTTTTGATAAAAAATCCGAAAGAAAATAAGGCATCACGTATTTGCCCGTCGAAACCACTGAAATACGCAATCTACCGCTTAATTTGCCCTTATGTTCTAGCATCTTATAATTAATGGTATTCATCTGTTCTATAATTTCTTGAACGACTTCTCCTATTTCTTTTCCAAAATCCGTAATATATAACTTCCTTCCAACCACTTCGGTTAATGAAATATCAAACTGCTCTTGAAACTTTTTTAACTGTATCGAAACTGCTGGTTGTGATAAGTGCAATAGCTCTGAAGCCTTCGTTATACTATTGGTCTCTACAATTTTTAAATAAATTTGAAGTTGATTTAATGTGAAATTCATAACATAACTTTATATACTCGTTTGCAAATATAAATATAATTTATAAATAAAAAGTTATATTTTTGCCAACATTTTAAATAGTAATGTCTTATTTTAAAAATCGAACTTTATTAATTGCAACGAATCACCAAAAAGATTTGGTTTTAGCTCCAATTTTTGAAAAATTTTTATTTGTAAAATGTGTGACTTCTAATCAAATCAATACCGATTTATTTGGGACTTTTTCTGGAGAAGTTGAACGAATAAATTCTGCTGAAATCACTCTAAGAGAAAAATCAAAATATGCTTATGAAAAAACAAATATAGATCTTGTTTTAACAAGTGAAGGATCTTTTGGGCCGCATCCTTTAATTCCTTTTGCCACGTTGAATGAAGAATGGTTATTACTTAAAGACTTTAAAAACAATATAGAAATTAAAGAAAAATTATACTCTCAAAACACAAATTTTTCAAATGTAAAAATTTCAAATACAAAAGATCTCGTTTCGTTTGCAAAACAAATTGGTTTCCCAAACCATGCTTTAATTTTTAAAGACTTTGAATCGGATTCAAAAACAACTATTAAAGGAATCCATAGACTCCAAGATTTAAAAAAATATTATTACGAATTTAAAAATCAGTTCGGTACTTTTTTTGCCGAAACCGATATGCGCGCGATGTATAATCCAACACGGATGCATGAAATTTATAAATTAGGTTTAAAACTATTGAATAAAATGGTATCTTTATGTCCGAAATGCGAATTTCCAGGTTTTGGTATCACGGATTTAACATTTGGATTACCATGTGAAGATTGTTTAATGCCTTCAAAAAGTATTTTGAGTCATATCTTTGAATGCCAAGCTTGTCATTTTAAACTCGAACGAATGTATCCGAAAGGGAAAAAATTTGAAGAACCCATGTATTGTGAATTTTGCAATCCTTAAATAACATATGATAACTAAAGAAATACAAATAATAATTGACGCATTAAATGCAAATGAAGTTGCTGCAATTCCAACCGAAACGGTATATGGATTAGCGGCTAATGGGTTATCCAAAACGGCGGTTGAAAAAATATTTGAGTTAAAAAAACGACCTTCTTTTAATCCGCTTATTTTACATATTGGCAACCAAAACGATGTATTAAAATATGCAAGTACGCTTCCTGATAAAGCTGAAAAACTCATCGAACTATTTTGGCCCGGCCCTTTAACTTTAATTTTACCTAAAAAAGAGATTGTCCCAAATATCGTGACGTCTAATCATCCAACGGTGGCCATTCGAATGCCCAATCACGCAAAAACCTTAGAACTTCTTAAATCTATTGATTATCCGCTTGCTGCACCAAGTGCCAATCCATTTGGTCATATCAGTCCGACGACTCCAGACCACGTCTTTCGTTATTTTGGCAATTCAATTCCTATTTTGGATGGTGGGGCATGCCAAGACGGTATCGAATCAACCATTATTGGATTTGAAAATAACGAACCTGTTATCTATCGTTTTGGTGCTATTAGTCAAGAAGAAATTGAAGCTCAAATAGGTAACGTTCGTATTTTAAATAAAGAAAATAATCAGCCTCTTGCACCAGGAATGCTTTTAAAACATTACGCGCCTAAAACTAAAAGTATTTTATCAAATAATATTGATACATCACTTTCAACAATTGAAAACGAAAATATTGGCATTTTGGCTTTTAAAGAAAATTATAAACATCCAAAGATCAAACATATTGAAATTTTATCAGCAACAGGAAATTTAAAAGAAGCGGCTCATAATTTATATCAAAAATTGCACCTACTAGATGCGCTCAATTT
>JBIPPB010000138.1:0-4266 GCA_044368655.1 Chitinophagales bacterium
TGCGGCCGTTGCTCTTTCAAGTGACGCAATCGGCTCGAGCCCGAATCCTTTGTTCCAAAACGTGACCTGGGGTACGATCGCCGGCGGTGCTGGCTCGCTCAGCTCGGTTTCGGGCACGGGTAACTCCGCGATCAATACCGATCCGAAATTCGTCGGCATCAGCCGCACACCGAACGGTGGTCTCGACCCCCGCCCCAACCTTGCCAGCCCGCTTCGCACCTCCAAGCTGAGCAGCGCACCAGCAGGTTCACCAGTTGGTTTCTTCGAAACCGTCAGCTACCGTGGTGCGTTTGGCGACAGCAACTGGCTCAATGGCTGGTCCTATCTGTCACAAGCTGGATACCTGAGCGGCTACCCGGATGCGGGCAGCACCAGTGACTCCAGCGGCTCCTTCGCCGACGCAGATGGTGACGGCATCTCGGATGCACTTGAGGCCGCCAACAGCAGCCTTGGTTTCGACTCCGCAGCAGACGATGCCTCCACCGTCCTGAGTTCGCTCAAGACCACTTCGGAGTACAACGCCAACTACACCGCCGGTCAAAACTCGGTAACCGCCGACCCGAATGCCTTCAGCCTCTACTCGACTGACGACATTCTCGATCTCCGCACGGTGGGCCAGACTACCGTTCAAGCTGGCGCCTCGAATGTCACCCTGTCGGTGCCTGTTCAGAAATCGACAGGACTCAACACCTGGGAATCGGCTGGCAGCATGGAGCTTGTCATTCCGAAAACTCAGAACAAGGAGTTCTACCGCTTGTCGGTTGAAGGTGCCCAGTAAGCATCGTATCTGACGAAATTGTCACAAAGAGGCCGTCGGCAAATGCCGGCGGCCTCTATTTATTTCTGGTCCACACACACCATGCGATTGTTCATTCCTATTTACTCATGCTTGTTAGCAACTTCTGCGGTTGCACAAGATGCCTCAAGCAAATCATCCGTGACGCCAACCGAGGAACTCCGCAACTCGGTGCGCGAATGGGTTGAAACCAAGCGAAAGATCCAGCAGGAGGAGAACGACTGGAAGCGCGATCTCGAGGTGCTTCAGAATTACAAGGAGGGCCTAGAGAAAGAAATCGCTGATCTCACCGAGCAAATCAAGGATGCCAAAAATCGTAAGGCCGGGGCTGATCAGGAATCGCTGAACCAGTCCGCCCAACGTGATCGTTATGTGGCCGCAAAATCTGAAATGGCTACCATTGTCCGTGGCTTTGAGGAATCCCTGATGCTCAAAATACCTAGTTTTCCACCGCCACTTGCCAAGGAGGCAAAAGTGGCACAAGGCATTGAGGATCTGAAGCGGGATATGTCACTGCCGACTGAAAAGCGTGGCGAGAATCTATCGAAGCGCCTTCTCAATGTCGTCAATCTTCTCACAGAGGCGGAGAAATTTCAGCAAACCGTCCACGTCCGCTCGGAGTTGCACCAAGACAGGCAAGGAAAAGAGTTCAACATGCAAGTGGTCTACTTTGGCCTTGCGATGGCGTATGCAGTCAATGAGGACGGCAGCTTTGCCCTTGTAGGGCGCCCCACCTCAGATGGTTGGAAATTTGATGAGCGCGAGGATCTCTCAGGCGATATCTCAAAACTCTTGGCCGCCACGACCGGTGAGGCCGAAGCCATCTTTACCAACCTTCCTTTCAGCAAGCCATGATCTCAAGAATTATTCTTTCAACTCTTGCGTACGCAGCCGCTTCCACCTGCCTGCTAGCTCAAGGTCCCGTTCAGGTCGCTCGTGCTGACCTTGACAAAGCAGTGAAGGAGTTGACTGCCACACAGCGTGAATATTCCGACCTGCGTCGAGCCCTCTACCGCGACATCAATCGTCTTGATGATGAAGCTCTATTGCTTGGCAAAGAGCTCAGAGCTTTGGTTCGTGAGGAAGAGGAGCGCGCGGCACGATTCAGCAGTCTTGAGCGTGAGGTAGAGACCCGCAAAACGGATTTCAATTACGCTGTAGGCGTTCTCAACCAATATTCTAAAGCGCTCCTTACGCGTTTGCACCCAGCAGAGAATCAAATTTACCTCCAAGAGGTCGAGGGCACGGATCAGCGGGCCGCATCAAACATCGAAAATCCTCTGGCCGAGCTGACAGAGCGACGCAAGGTCGTTGAGCTAGGTCTCGCAAGACTTGGCAACATCATCGGTGGCCATCGTTTTGATGGCAAGGCCTTGCGCAATGGCAATGAAGCCATGGAAGGAACTATCCTATGCGCAGGTCCCGCGGTGTACTTTGCTTCCAAGGACAAATCTTTCGAAGGCGCTTCCACTTATGCGTCATCGGGCACGGAGTTGCCAACGGTCGTGGCTGTTCCCGGAGTGACGGGTGGCATCGCCAAGTCGATCTTCGAAGGCAACGGCTCGCTGCCGCTTGATGGCACCATGGGCAAGGCCATGCTTACCGTCGAAGCGGAGGACACAATCTTCGAAACCATCGAGAAAGGCGGCATGGTTGGCCACTGCATTCTAATGCTCGGTGCGATATCCTTTTTGATCGTCATTTACAAATTCATCGAAATCCAGCGCTTCCCTGTTCCTGATCGTGCTACGATCAATCGCATTCTTGATCATCTTGTCACCGGCAATCAGAAGGCCGCCCATCAGGAGGCCGCCGTGTTACAGGGTCTTTCCGGTGCTGTAGTGCGAGCTGGAGTCGAAAACTTCCACGCCAAACGCAAGGTCCTTGAGGAGGCGATCTATGAAAAGCTCATCGATGTGAAGCCCACCTTGGAACGTTTTTTGCCATTCTTGGCCCTTACCGCATCGACGGGTCCGCTATTGGGCCTGCTGGGTACTGTGCTTGGCATCATAAAGACATTCCAAGCCATGGTCATTTACGGCACGGGCAACGCCAAGAACTTCTCATCGGGTATTTCAGAAGCCTTGATCACCACGGCTCAAGGACTGGTGGTTGCCATTCCAGTGCTTATCTTGCATGGACTCATGAAAGGTCTGGCCAAAGGCAAGGCCGGAGAAGTGGAAAGCATCGCCATCGCCCTCGTCAACGGAACCAGCGAGCTTGATAAAACGCACAAACCTTATCCCGCCAAGTCGCAGTCAAATGCCGACGATAGCCACGACGACGATGATTTTGACCTCAATCAGGTTGATTCAGTTCGCGCCTAAATCGTTACCATGAAAATTCCGAGTCCTTTGCTTGAGGCATGGCAGATGTTTGCTGTGGGCGGTGACATCATGTGGATGCTAGGCGTTGTCGCGTTACTGCTGTACTGGGCGGCATTTGCCGCCCTCGGCTACGTATCCCGTGGAAACCTGAACATGAAGGATGCTAATCAATGGGTGGATTGGATCAATCGGCCTGACAAGGCGGATGGGTACATGGGAGAGGCGCTGCGTTACGTGTTGCATGGCCCACGGCTAAGCGTGCGCATTGTCAGTCGGCGCTTTGATGAGGTGAAATTGCAAGTTCTTTCAGCTATCGACCGCCGCTTGCTGGTCGTCAACATTCTGGTCGCGGCCGCGCCACTTTGCGGATTACTTGGAACCGTCACCGGTATCCTTGGGATGTTCGGGGCCCTTGCAAACGGCGGAGGAAAAGCTGGCATGGTCGGTGTGGCCGCCGGCATGCAAGAAGCCCTTATCACGACTCAAACCGGTTTAACCATCGCGCTTCCCGGCCTTTTCATTGCGCTGATCGTCAAGTCTAAGCGAGATGAAATCGCCGCGTCACTGGTGCGGCTGGAAAGCCTCATTTTGACCAACCGCTTTCCCTCAAACCACCACCCCGCCTAAAAGTCATTTATGTTTGGAAAAGGAATAAGAGACGATGCTGAAGAGCCGGTGATCATCGATTTGTCATCGATGATCGATTGCGTGTTCATTCTCCTGATTTTCTTTATCGTCTCAACGGTTTTCGTGGAGGAGACAGGCGTCACTGTGAACAAGCCAGACATTGGTGGCGGCGCCAGTGCCCTTGAAAAGAACTCAATTCTTTTGGCGGTCACGGCCGAGGACAAGGTCTTTTATGGCGGTGAAAGCATCGGCATTCAGGGTGTCATTGGAAAAATCAAACCCTTGCTCATCGAAACTCCTGACATGCCAGTGATCATACAAGGTGACAAGGATTCGTCGCATGGACTTGTGCAGCAGGTGCACGGCCAAGCCATCCTTGCGGGCGCGATGAAGGAAAAAATTTCAGTCTCCACAAAATAGTAGGTGAAGCGCCATGTTTACAAGCCCCCTAAAGGCACCCATTCCGCAGTCTTTGCAGTAATGGGAGGTTTTTTTGCGACGGTCGCCGTGTTTGTT
>JBIPPB010000054.1:0-14672 GCA_044368655.1 Chitinophagales bacterium
CTACAAACAAACATACTTTTGTTAAAAATTAATCAAATGAAAAAAATAAATTTAATACTTCTAATTATGACAACTTCGAATTTGTTCGGTCAAAATGAAGCTTTAGAAGCTTTAAAAGCATTTCCTGTAGCGAAATCAAATGAAAAACAAGTTTATATTCAAGTTCCGGAAATGAATCAAGAGGAAAATTATAAAATAGAAGTATTTATTGGTAAAAATGAAATGGTAGATTGTAATCATTATTTTATGATGGGAGAAGTAAAAGAAATTAATTTAGAAGGATGGGGTTACACCTATTATAAAGTAGAGAGTAATGGTCAAAAAGGAGGCACGTTAATGGGCTGTATGGATGATACAAAAGTTGAAAAATTTATTACCATTGAGCCAAAAACATTTGGATATAACAGTAGATTACCTTTGGTTTTTTATGTCCCAAATGATTTTATTGTAAAATACAAAATATACAGCGCGGGACCTTTAAAAGATGCGGAAACGTCAAATAAACAAATGCGTTTAGGAGGAATTGCTTACAATGAATTAAAAAATTATTTTGTTAAAAACAATGCTAAATTACCTATTTCTAAAAACAAAATAACAAACCAAAAGCAGTTTGATGCCGTTTTTGGCGCAGCAGCTCATATGGGAGATGGTAAGCCTTCAACTATTGATTTTAATAAAGAGTTTGTTGTTCCAATTATTTTAAAAGAAACCAATTTAGAAACTGAAATTATTGTAAAAGGTGTTGCAATGGGTTCTATGGGTGATGTAGTTGTAAATTATGTTGTTAAAAGAGGTAAAAAAATGTCTTTTACGATTAAACCATTTCATGCAATCATTATTGACAAATCGAATTCGGGGAAAGTAATATTGAAAGAAGAAAAATAAAAAGTATGTTTTTTTAATTCAAAATAAATAATTTTGTATTAAAAATATCTTGACAAAATACATTTTACTTTTTATTATCTTAGTTAGCTTTAATAAAAGTTTTTCACAAAGCTATATTTCTGGGAAAAGTTATTATGGTAAAGATAGCTTCATTGAATATCAACCCGGCAATTTACCGGTGATACTTTCTGTTCCTCATGGAGGATATTTAGTACCAGATTCAATTCCCGACCGATTATGCGAAGGATGCGCTTATGTTTCAGATGCATATACACAAGAACTTGGTAGAGACATTCGTGAATTCTTTTATAGCAAAACAGGCTGTTTGCCTCATTTAATTACTAATTTGCTCCACAGAAGAAAATTAGACATGAATCGAAATCTAATTTTTGCTACGGATAGTAATCCAAAATTAGATACCTTTTGGAAAGATTACCACAATTTTATTGATAATGCTAAAAAAACAATTCTACAAAATTATGGCAAAGGATTATTTTTAGATTTACATGGACATGGCCATACCAAACAACGCATTGAATTAGGCTACTTGCTTTTTGATTCAGAACTACGGGAGTCTGACTCAATGTTAAACACTGCACAAAGAATAAAAGTTAGCGCTATTCGAAACTTAGCAAACAATTCTATAAGTATGTCGTTTCATGCTGAATTAATTCGTGGAGAATATGCTTTAGGCTCTTTTCTTGAAGACAAAGGGTATCCATCTGTTCCATCAATTAAAGACCCCTACCCTTTGATTGATGACCCCTATTTTAATGGTGGTTACAATACGCTTAACCATGGTTCCAATCCAGGAGGAACAATTGATGCCATTCAATTGGAATTATATTCTGCGATTCGTTTTAATTCAAGCTTAAGAAAAAAATTTGCTGAAAATTTTACCGAAATCCTTCAATCATATATAGACAAACATTATTTTATTGATTTTAAGTTGAAAAAATGTAATGAAAATTCCATATCAAATAGTTTTTCAAATAAAAATTATATAATTTTCCAAAACGCTACACATATTATTCTAAAAATTTTGGCTCCTAGTTATGAAAACAATAAACTTGAAATTTTTAATATTTTTGGTCAAAAAATAGATACAAGAAACATCTATAATCAAGAAATGATTATTGAAAAGACCAATTATTTAAAAGGATTCTACCTTTTTAAAATAAATGATGGTAATCATTTTTTTATAGATAAAATATGTTTGGACTAAATAAAAAAAAAGAGCTGCCCAAGGGCAGCTCTTTCAATTTAAATTAAAACTGAGATTATTTTACATCAAAACGATCCGCATTCATTACTTTATTCCAAGCAGCTACAAAATCTTTTACAAATTTTTCTTTTGCATCATTACTAGCATAAACTTCCGCAAGGGCTCTTAATTCAGAGTTTGAACCAAAAATCAAATCCGCACGCGTTGCTGTCCATTTGTCTTTTCCAGTTACTCGATCTTTTCCTATAAATACTTCTTTAGCATCATCTTTAGCTTTCCACTCGGTATCCATACTCAATAATTTTACGAAAAATTCATTGTTTAATTGATCTTTTGTATCTGAAAAAATACCATTTTTTGAACCATCAAAATTCGTATTTAACGCGCGCATTCCACCAACCAAAACAGTCATTTCAGGAGCTGTTAATTTTAACAATTGCGCTTTATCAACCAATAATTGCTCCGTAGAAATGGTATATTTTGTTTTTAAATAATTTCTAAAACCATCCGCTTGTGGCTCTAACAAATTGATGGATTCTACATCCGTTTGCGCTTGCAACGCATCCATTCTTCCTGCCATAAAAGGAACTTCGATATTGAATCCCGCATTTGAAGCCGATTTTTCAATAGCCGCATTTCCAGCTAATACAATTAAATCCGCAATAGAAATTTTCTTTTCTTTGTTTTTATCATTAAATTCTTTTTGAATTTTGTTATAAACTGCTAAAGCTTTAGCTAACTGCTTTGGATTATTTACAGCCCAACTTCTTTGAGGTTCCAAACGTATACGTGCGCCATTAGCACCACCTCTTCGATCTGAATTTCTATACGTAGAAGCTGAAGCCCATGCGGTAGAAACCATTTCACTAATAGATAAACCTGAACTTAAAAGTTGTTTTTTGATATTAGCAATATCATTTGCATCTACTAATTTGTGATTTAAAGCAGGAATAGGATCTTGCCAAATCAAATCTTCTTTTGGAGCTTCAGGCCCTACATAGGTTGATTTTGGCCCCATATCTCTGTGTGTCAACTTAAACCAAGCTTTAGCAAAAGCTTCCTCAAATTGTGCTGGATTATCTCTAAAACGCATTGCAACTTTAGCATATTCAGGGTCAAAACGGAACGACAAATCGGTGGTTAACATTGTAGGTTTATGCTTTTTATTTGCATCAAATGCATCCGGAACGATTTCTCCTGCATCTTTAGCAACCCATTGATGCGCACCTGCAGGACTTTTTGTTAATTCCCATTCGTGAGCAAATAATGCTTTAAAAAATCCATGATTCCATTCCGTAGGTTTTGTTGTCCAAGTTACTTCAAGACCTGAAGTAATGGCATCTTTTCCTTTTCCTGTACCATACGAACTTTTCCAGCCAAATCCTTGCTCTTCAATTGGAGCGGATTCTGGGTCTGCGCCTACATGCGAAGCCGGACCATTACCATGCGTTTTTCCAAATGTATGACCACCTGCATTTAATGCAGTAGTTTCCTCGTCATTCATTCCCATTCTTTTGAATGTTTCTCTGATATCCTTAGCTGCAGCTACTGGATCTGGATTACCACCTGGTCCTTCTGGATTTACATAAATCAAACCCATTTGAGTTGCGGCAAGCGGGTTTTCTAATTTACCATCTTGATGTCTTGCGCTAGCTAACCATTTTGTTTCAGTACCCCAGTATACATCATTTTCTGGTTCCCAAACATCAACACGTCCTGCTGAAAAACCATACGTTTTGAAACCCATAGATTCTAAAGCAACATTTCCTGCTAAAATCATTAAATCCGCCCAAGAAATTTTACTTCCATATTTTTGTTTTACCGGCCATAATAATCTTCGTGCTTTATCTAAGTTTCCATTGTCTGGCCAACTATTTTGTGGAGCAAAACGTTGCTGACCGGAACGAGAACCTCCACGTCCATCAGCACTTCGATACGTTCCCGCACTATGCCAAGCCATTCGGATAAATAATGGTCCATAGTTGCCAAAGTCGGCTGGCCACCAGTCTTGACTTTGAGTTAAAACATTTTGAATATCTTTTTTTAATGCCAAATAATCAAGGGTATTAAATGCTTTGATATAATCAAATTCTTTACCCATTGGATTTGACAGCTCTGAATTTTGGCGCAATACATTCAAATTAAGTGCGTATGGCCACCAATCTTTATTGGATGTTCCTTTGATCATTGCTTCTCTTCGCTCTGTCACTTCCGATTTCTCTTCTTTTTTGTCATGACCTAAAGGACAAGATCCTTTCTTTTCTGATTTTTTTTGAGCCGAAACTCCCAAAACTAGAAAAATTCCTAGGGTTAGTGCAATTTTTTTCATAAAATTTAAATTTAGATAATTAATATTTATTTGCAAAGTTAATCAACTTTTTGTTTAAAAAAAATTGAAACTTTGTATAAAGCATATTGATAAAATCAATACAAATTTTATTTCCTACCAAAATCCGCAGGTATTTCTCCCCAAAACTCCGTATGCCACTTTAAAATTTGTGTTTCAAACGAATTATTATGTAGCCAATTGAGTGCTTTTTCACAAAAATTAAATACCAATTCATTATTTAAAGTAGGCGCAAGCGTTGATTTTATTTTTTTATCTCGAACCCATGCCATAGCCGTTATACTATCTGTATATATTACCGCTTTTGAGTTCATCGATTTTAAGTAAGACAAACCATGAACAATAGCTAAAAATTCGCCTAGATTTACGGTAGCTTCTTCAAAAATCCCTTTTCTAAAAATTTCTTTACCCGTTTTATAATCCACTCCGCGATATTCCATTTTGCCGGGATTTCCCAAACAAGAAGCATCAACACAGATACTATTCGGAATGATTAAGCTTTTATCAAAATTTTTTGAAACTGCTTTTGGTTTAGCAATATAATTTTTATATGGATTTCGATATGCTTCCGTAGCTTCTTCAATGGTATCAAAAGATTTAAATTGCGGTCCATCAAAACCATCCACTTGTGCTTTGCAAATCAACCAATTATCATATATTCCGGGGTTTCGACCTTTCCAAACTACATAAAATTTATACTTTTTGGCCATTACTTTTCATCGTTAAATAAATCCATGAAAATATCCCTCCAGAAACTAAACCGATAGCTGTAAATATCCAAGCGCCCCAAGCATAAATCATACCGTAAACAGTAGGTACATTATATAAATTTAAAGCTTCTGATACAAAATATTGAGAAGCACCAATTCCATTTGGAGTTAATGCAACACCTAAAGTACTACTAATAAGAACTAGAAAGGCACTTTTAAATGGTAAACCAGCAGTTTGAATTACTGCAAAAAAGAATATATACGTAGTAAAAAAATAAATTGAATTGATTAAAACCGAATAGAAAATAAACAAGATTGGATTTTCTAATTTTTTAATTGAAAGTAGACCATCTTTAAATCCTATCAATTTTGATAAAATAACATTTCTTAGCTTAGGGCTATATTTCCATAAAAATATAAACGCAAAAATTCCGATTAAAAATATAATATAAATTTCACCCCCTCCAGAATTTGAGTTCTTTTTTAATAAATATTGACTGTAAATAATTTTTAAATTTTCAAACTCTATTGCAATAGTAATCAGAAAAATTATTCCCATAGCAATCATATCGATTAATCTTTCGACTACCATGGTTCCTATAGATTTTTCTACTGGAACTTTATTATGTTTGGCAAGGATACTACAACGAAGTACTTCGCCAAGTCTTGGGAAAACAAAGTTGGCTAAATACATAATGAAAATTGATGAAATCAATACATCTTTATACAATTTATATCCTAAAGGTTTTAAAAGCATTTCCCATCTTAATGCTCGAATAATACAGGCCAAATATGCCAATAAAATCATAATAACAATAAAAATAAAAGGCGTATTTTTAATGCTATCTAATATTTCCTTTCTTTCATTTTCGGTTATACCATTATAGATAAACCACATAAAGAAAAGAATTAATCCGAAAGATAAAATGTATTTAAAAACTGATTTTAACTGCCCCATATTAAAGTGAATTATTTGGCATTTTAGGATAAATCATAACCGGCTGATGAGTTTTCATTTCTTCCATATTTAAAAAACAATATGAAATGATGATAACGATATCGCCAGGTTGCACTTTTCGGGCTGCAGGTCCATTTAAGCAAATCACACCGCTATTTCTTTCCCCTTTAATAACATACGTTTCTAGTCGCTCACCATTATTTACATTTACGATTTGAACTCTTTCATTTTCATAAATATTGGCGGCTTCCATTAGTGCTTCGTCAATTGTAATACTACCAATATAATTTAAATCTGCTTGAGTAACAACAGCTCTGTGAATTTTAGATTTGAAAACTTGTAAAAACATTTATAAAAAAAGTATTAGACCGTAAAAGTATTATTTTTTTGCAACTTAAAATGAAAATAATATTTCTATTGCAATTTTTTGAGTGCTACCTCTATCCGATCAAAAGCTATATGAATTGATTCCTCGCTAGCTGCAAATGAAAAACGAAGGCAATTTTCATCGCCAAAACTGGCACCTCCTACGCAAGCCACATGCGCTTCATTAAGAATATATAAAGCTAAATCTTCCGAATTATTAATTTTAAAATCGCCATAAGCTTTTCCAAAATAAAAATGCATATCTGGAAAAACATAAAATGCGCCATCAGGTTCTGGGCAAATTATCCCTTCAATTGCACGCAATCGATCGATAATTATTTTTTTTCTTTTTAGAAATGCCTTAAGCATTTCTTTTACAGCGGATTGACTCCCATTTAGCGCTTCAACGGCAGCAGTTTGATTAAAACTACAAGCTCCCGAAGTAATTTGACCTTGAATTTTATCGCAAGCTTGAGCAATTTCTTTAGTTGCAGCTAAATAACCCAATCTCCAACCCGTCATGCTATACGCCTTTGAAAATCCATTAACTACGATAACACGATCTTTAATTTCTGGCCATTGAGCTAATGAAAAATGATTTCCTGTATAATTAATATGTTCATAAATTTCATCCGAAATTACATGAATTTTAGGATATTTTAATAACATTTTTGCAATTGCATCTAGCTCATTTTTATTAAAAACCGCACCTGTAGGATTACAAGGAGAACTGAATAAAATCACTTTTGTTTTTTCTGAAATTTTTTCTTCAATTTGAGAAGCCGTTACTTTAAACTGTTGCGTTACATCAGCTTTTATTTCAACAACCTTTGCACCAGCTAATTCAGCAATTGAAGCATAGCTTATCCAATATGGAGATGGTAAAATGATTTCATCTTCGGGGTTAAGCAAAGCCATGCATGCATTTGTAATTGATTGTTTAGCGCCATTACTTACAACAATCTGATCAATATCGAAATCTAATTGATTATCACGTTTTAATTTATTGCAAATTGCTTCTCTTAAATCTTTTATACCCGAAACAGGCGTATATTTTGTATCGCCTAAATTTAGCGCTTTAATTGCTGCATCTTTAATATTTTGAGGCGTATCAAAATCCGGTTCACCTAAACTTAGACTAATTATATCTATTCCTTGTTCTTTAAGTGCTCTTGACTGACGTGCCATTGCAAGCGTGGCACTTTCTTTCATTTCTAATACACGATTCGATAAAATAGTCATTTTTTGAAATTTAAAGTTTATCTAAGCAAACCTGCTCTTGATTTAAAATTTGACTTAATTCTAGGAGGCTTATTTTTAGTTGTTCCGCTTCTACTTTTCCCTCCAGATGATTTTGATAGTTTCGTAGAACTAAAAAAAGGGGTTTTAAGTCTTGTGTTTTTTGACGAAGTTCCAATTTTTGAATTAGAAGGGCAGCTGGATCTACTACATGAATTCAAAATAAACAATGTGAAGATTAAAACGATATACTTGTACATAATATATTTTTTAGTTGTTTGAAGTATGATACCATTTGGCTACCTCTTGAATCATGATTTTGGTCATTTCATCTAAATCAAAATTTGGTTTCCAACCCCAGTCATTTTTAGCAAGTGAGTCATCTATACTTTGAGGCCAAGACATAGCTATTGCTTGACGAAAATCGGGTTTATATTCTATTTTAAAATTAGGATTGAATTTTAAAATGGCTTCATATATTTCTTTAGGCGAAAAACTAACACCTGCAATGTTATAGCTTGTTCTTACTTTTATCTGATCTATTGGTGCTTGCATAATTTCAATAGTAGCACGAATACAATCATCAATAAAAATCATTGGTAAGGTTGTATCTTCACTTAAAAAGCATTGATATAATTCATTTTTAGCATTCGAATGGAATATATCAACTGCATAATCTGTAGTACCTCCACCAGCTAAAGTTTGATAACCAATAACACCTGGATACCTTATAGAACGAACGTCTAATCCAAATTTATTATAAAAATAAGAAGCCCATAATTCGCCAGCTACTTTACTAATTCCATAAACCGTTGCAGGAATTAAAGGAATATGATTTGGTGTATTTTGCAAAGGAATTTCTTCACCAAAAACGGCTATAGTACTTGGATAGAATACTTTATTTACTTTAAATTCTACCGCACTTTCAAAAACATTGAATAAGCCTCCCATATTTACATCCCATGCCCATTTTGGATTTTTTTCTCCAGTTGCAGATAAAATAGCAGCTAAATGATAAATTTCATTTATTTTATTGTCTTTAATTATTTGAGATAGCGCATCTTTATCTAAAACATCTAAAGCTAAAATATTTTTTTCAAGATTTGGTTTCAAATCCGTTGCAAAAATATTTGCTTTTCCATAAATCTCACATAGTTTTTCGGATAAAACGGTACCAATTTGACCCCCAGCTCCAATAATTAGGATTTTCGTATCACTCATTAATTTATACTAGTTTAAAAGTGCTTCTTTAGATAAAACCAATTCATTTCTTTGGATAAAATCTGGATCTTTATGCATTTTCCCTTCTTTGGCTCTAACAATTCTTGAAAATAAATCATATCGTTCTTGAAATAAGAAATTCGTAAATAATTTAAACCATGAAGAATGGTAATCTAGATTTTTATAATAATCAGGAGCTATATCTTCTAATAAATGTAAACGATTCCATGGGATACTAGGAAAATCATGATGTTCGTTATGATAACCAACATTCAAACTTGGATAATTTAAAATTCCTTTATAATTAAAAGATTCTTGCGTATTTCCCTCTGGAGTATAATGTTCTTGAATCCATCGAGCTCCTAATGGATGTAATCCTATTGAAAACATAAATGAAAGAAATAAATAGAATAATGAATTTGCTCCAAAATTCGTTAACAACCAATATATAAATAATCCGTTGCAAATTGCATTCAAAATTACCCAACTATTCCACATTTTAATTTTTTTCAATCGTAAAGGTCTTGAGCCTTGAACTATAGGGAAGAAAAACAACCACAACGCTTTATAAAATGTATTATTTTTCACAAATCGAGCTTCTTTGTAATAAGGCAAATCCGCATCAAATTCATAATCACCTTGATGTGCATGATGTCGAATATGATAAACTCTAAATCCTTCGGCAGAAGGGAATATATTTACGAGATCTACTAAGCATCCGGCAAAACGATTCCAGATTTTCCCAGTAAAAACAGCATTATGTGCTGTTTCGTGTATAACTACAAAAGTGGCATGATTAAAAAATGCACCAAAAAAGTATGCGACGATAATAGCTAACCACCAATAGTTTTCAAAACCTGCAATTCCAAGAATTGTAGCAATAGATGTTTGAACAAAAACGATTAGCAAGATTACAAAAATAGTTTTTGGTTCTGCTCCAAATAGTTTTCTAATTTGTGGGTACTTTGAAAGCATTTCCTTAGCTCTTTGAGGATGCGGTTGGTTGTTTTCGGAATAATAAAAATCTGTTTTTGGAGTTGACATATTTTTTAAATTTGATTACAAATATACAAATTTTGTATTAATTAACAATTTCGATTTTACTACATAATATCTGAAAAAACATTTAAAAACGTTTGTTCGGTGATTATTCCTACTAATTTATGATTTTGTAAGACGGGTAAGCAACCAATTTTATATTTTTTCATTACATCTAAAGCTTCCGATAATTTTTGATTTGAATCTATTGTTATAGGATTTCGAACCATGATTTCTTCGATTAAAACGGGCAGTTCTTCGCGATGATGCAAATGAGCATTAAAATATTTTAAAAGATTTCTTGAAGAAATAATTCCAATTAACTTTCCATCATCATCTTCGACCATCAAAAAACGTATTTTTTGCCAATCGATTATATCTGCAGCAATTTGAAGAATATCGTTAGGACGAACTGTAAATAAATCTCGATCCATACATTCTTCTATAATTATTTTATCTAAAGGTTTTTTCATATCTAAGCATTTTTTTAAAATTTCCCATTCCGAAACAGGGGTGTTTTTTTCTTGATATTCCATTGATTTTAATACAATAGATGATAGTATATCAAAATTTGAAAATTTTTGTTTTTTTAATGTTTTATAGGAATCTAGAAACCATTTTGAGCCGTTTTGTTTCGTTTGAGCCCTATTTGCAATAATGTTTAAATACTTATTTGCATCATCCATATTTATATTTAAAGCATTTAGTCCTTTTTGAGCGATCGGAATTAGTTTTAAAACTAATTTAGAGGCTTCGTAATATTGACCATCAATCCATAAAATATTTGCAAATATGCCATTTCTAGCTGCTTTTAAAAAATTATTTTTACACTCTTCAAATGAAATATTTTCATCTTTTACATCAAAAGAAATGTCTTCTTTAGCTAATCCATACATCAAACCATACCAAAAAACGGCATTCGCTATTTGATCAACAACAGTAGGGCCTGCAGGTAAAATTCTGTTTTCAATTCGTAAATTTGGACGATTATTTAAGACCCCGTATACAGGGCGATTCCAACGATAAATAGTCGAATTATATAATTGAAGCGCTTTTAAGTCAGGTATCTTCCCATTTTCAAAATCTTCATAACTATTGTCTTTGATATCAGGAGTCATTAATATTCGATGTAAGGATATATCTTCTCGAAATAATTCCAAAATAGAATTTTTTAACCAACGATTTCCAAAAGTTACTCTTGAAGTGGCTTCACGAATTGTATTTTGAGTTTTCATAATATCAATTGACTGCCTAAGCAATGCAATTCGAGTTTCATGCCATAATTTTTTTCTTAAAAAAAAAGGCGAATTCGCAGAAATTGCCAAAACGGGTGCCGCAATTAATTGAGCAATATTATAGAAATGCGCGAAATCTTCAGGTGCTACCTCTAAATGAATTTGAAAACTAGTGGTTGCCGCTTCTATAAAAACGCTATCATGTTTCATTAATAGTTCGTCTTCACCCTGAATTCTTAATTCATATTCTTCTCCTCTATATTTTAAAATATTCTTAACCAATTCAAAATATCTTTTAATTGGTGTTATATTATCAATATCGATGTCAATGTGCCTTAATGTTGGCAAAATACCGCCAATATAAAATTTTGCTTTTTTTGAATTTTGCTTTAATCGTTCTATAAGGTGTATCAATTCCTGTTCCATTTCTGAAAAACAGTGTTGTTCTATTCGTTTAGGAGACGTATTTATTTCTAAATTAAATTTAGCCAATTCGGTTGTAAACTGAGGATGATTCAATTCTTTGAGTATTTCCATATTTAAAGGCAATACATTTCCATAATCATCAACAATACACAATTCTTGTTCGGCACCCAATGTTGGTTTTGAATCTTTAAAATGACCTTTTGCAATCATTTTTTCAAGAATATGCACATCGTTTAGAAGATTTTGAATAAAAAAATGCGTTTTTTCCGAGTTCATTATGGCTTGCTTGCTTTTAACTGATTGGCTTTTTGTGCGTAAAAATTTGCTTTATTCATATTGCCTAATTGATAATAAGACGCTGCTAAATTTTGATATGGATTTGGATCATTTGGCCTAGATTGTATTACTTTTTCTAACAAAGGAATGGTTTTGGCAATTTGACCTGTCATTCCATATGCAACGGCTAAATCTTCATTCCAAACGGAATTATTAGGATTCGATTTAATGGCTTTTTCTAAAAATGGAATCGCTTGTTCTATTTTTTGAAAACCACGAGCCAAACAAACGCCTTTAATATAATTCCCTGTAGGATTTTCTGTAGAAATGGACAATAATTTTTCTGCCAATTCGAGTGCTTCATTAAATTTTCCGGCTATTTTTGCTTCTTCTGCTAATATTTCCATCTGCTTAACTTTTTCTATGTCCGAAGTATTAAAATCAAATATGTTTTTTGCTTTTTCTACATTTCCTGTTTTTGCTAAAAGTCTTGCATATAACTCTTTTGTTTCGGAGTTTTTGGGATCTACTTGATACGCTTTTTCAATATAAACAAGCGCCGAATCAAATTGATTATTATTAAAATAAACGACACCTAAATTAAAATAACCATCAAAGAAGCCTCCAGGTCTATATTCCAATGCTTTTTTATACATTAAAATTGCGGAATCATTACTTATTTTGCCTTTATAGTACAAATTTCCTAATAAAAGCCACGTTTGCGAATGGGTAGGATAAATATTTAAAGAATGTGTTAGCCATTTTTTAGATTCGATTTTATAAAATTCTTTTTGAGATTCATATTTTAATGTATCCAACATATCGGCATAAATACCGCCTAATGAAGTGGCCACTTTGGCACTCTGATTTGAAGTTATCGCATCTGTTTCAAATAAGGTTTGATTATTTTTCCATGCTCGATTTCTTAGTAAGGTAGTTATGCTAAAAAAGATGAAAAAAATTGAGAACACCAAAAGTCCTACATTTTTATTTTTTGAAATTAATTTTAATAACCCAAAAACAAAAATGATTAAAAATCCATATGATGGTAAGAACATAAATCGTTCATTCATAATAATACCTACGGTAAATGGAATATTAGAAACAATTGAAAAAGTGCTTATAAAAAATAAAATACCAAATTGTAATACGCCTCTTTCATATCTAGTTTTATAAAGATAAAATAAGAGCAATCCAAGTAAAAGAATTCCAAAAATAAACCATATGCTCATCATAGAAACTAATGGAATTTGATTGAAATAATAATCGTGAGTCAGTGGATATGGCACTAAAAGTAATTTTAAATACATCCAAAATGAATATAAAATTGTGCCCCATCTTTCGGAAAAAGTAGCATTAACAAAAGGATTATTAAGAATTTCTGTAGTAAAAGAATTTACAGATGATGCCGTATATTTTGCTCTCAAAAACAAATATAGAAGAGCCGCTAAAAGAGCTAAAATCATTAATTTATTTTGGAAAATTCCTTTAAATGAAGTCTTTTTATAAAATGAAATTAGCCAAAAGATAAAAATATATGTTATTGCAATCTCTTTACTTAATAATGCCAAAAAAAATAGAATAAATATTAAGATTGCATGATACCAATTATTAGTTTCATATTTTTTTAAAAATAAAAAAAGTGCGGAAAAACCAAACAACATGCTCAAGATTTCATCACGTCCTTTAATATTTGCAACCACTTCAGTATGAATTGGATGTATAGAAAAAAGAAATGCTAATAGATATGCAGCTAAAACAGGTTTATTTTTAAATGAATTTGAAAAGAAATTCTCAATCAATAAATTTGTAAAAAGAAAAACAATTCCAACCAATAAGGCATAAAGAAACACATTAATGATATGAGAAATATGAGGATTTTGACCAAAAAATTGCCATTCTATGGCAAATGTTACAAAGCTTAAAGGACGGTATCGACCTCCACTTATTAATTGAGCACCTCGCTCTCCAAAAAGTCCGACAAATGCATCGTTAGTTAATAAATCTGGAATACCCTTAAAACCTTTTATCACAAATTGATTGTCATATAACGCCAATTGGTCATCTAAAGCATATTCATGATCAAACGTATTTGAATAAATAAAAACTGTAAAAAGGAATAAAAAAGCAAATTTTACTTTAATATCAGAAAATGCAAAACTAAAATTTTTAAACATTAAATTTTTGAGTTGATAACAACGACAAATTTAAATGTTTTTCTTTGAATTTTCCTAAAATTATAGACGTGCATCAACAATTTCTCTTGGAAGAAATGCTTTAATATCAAAAATTGCCACACTTGATTTTTTTAATTTATCTAATTTAATAGCATGAAATTCTTTGTGAGGCACTGCTAAAATAATCCCATCATATGTATTTTCGGGCAATTGATTTAAAATCTCCATTTGATATTCATGCTGAACTTCATCAGGATTAGCATGCGGATCAAAAACAGTAACATCTATTAAGTAATCTTGAAGCGACAATACTAAATCGGCAACTTTTGTATTTCTTACATCGGGGCAATTTTCTTTGAATGTAAATCCTAAAACTAGAACTTTTGCACCTTTAATGGCTATATCTTTTTTTAGCATTAATTTGACCATTTGCGAAGCTACATAAGCGCCCATAGAATCATTCATTCTTCGACCAGCCAAAATAATTTCAGGAATATAACCATGCGCTTGTGATTTTTGTGCTAAATAATATGGATCTACGCCAATACAATGACCCCCAACAAGCCCAG
>JBIPPB010000161.1:0-4103 GCA_044368655.1 Chitinophagales bacterium
CTTGCCGTTATCTTCGGGGTAAGCCTGTGGATAATTTTTGACGCGCCTCGGCGCAAGCACCACAACGAACATGTGGCTCCTCTTGAAGCAGGATTGGCTAGCCTGCGCTCGAACATTGCCAAGGAAGAGGCTGGGGCGCGTCAGGCCCGAGATGACCAGAGGCTCTTCACCCGTGATTTCGGAGCCGAACTGGCGCGCGCGCGTAGAAACCTCGACGAGGCCTATGCCGCCGTGAAACCGCTCAGGGAAGAACGGGCAAGCCTTATCGAAGATCACCAACACACCTGCCGCAAGCTCAAATCGTGGTATAACCATGCCAATGGGAATTTCCTTGGCAATGGCGGAAAGAAGTTACCCAAGCACGCCTTATTCTCGCAATCTTTGGGCGACAGGGACGATCTCAAGGCAAGACGTGACCATCTCTCACGAGAAATTGAGAAGGTTAAAGGGGCGATGGACCGTCTCTACCGAGAAAGCATCGACCCGGCCAAAGCCGCCATCGCCAGAGTAAAGGAAGCGCAGTCGCGCCTTTACGAATTCCGGCGTGCTGGCAACGTGCAACGTGATTTCCAGAAGATCGAGGAGCGCTGTCAGGAAACGATCGATCGTTACCGTATAGAGGAACGCCGATTGGAGGCCGCGATAAACGCCGCAAAAGAAGACTTCAAGGTAGCGCGGAAGAGATCTGGTTGACGTGGAAGAGATCCGGTTGACAACGAATTAACACCAGTCATCCAGCGCAGAAGGTCGACACCTTCCGTTCAAAAAGAGATACTTGGTGGATATAACTGGAGCGCAAGCTTGAAGAAAGCTGAATTCATTACCGCGCCTACCATCGAACGGCGGCTTTGGGCCAAGACTAACAACCCGGCCAGCCGATCCCTGGTGCGCAGTTCTCGCTGGTCGCCACCCTCACAGCACGCGCACCCGAAGGGCGCACCAGGGCGCGGCCCACGAAGCCTGGCAGCACTCCACCACCCGGGTCCTGCATCACCTGATCGATGCATCCTCAAAAGTGCGCAAAGTCTGGGTTGTTCTGCATAACTCGAATTTCCGCTTCGGCTTCCATCACAAGGAGTTCCCGCGCCCTTCGAAGGGGGACAGTTACGCGTGAGTAGTCCAACGGATTGCCCTCCATCCCGCTCCTATGCTTGGATAGTTTTGAGTATTTGATCGCGAGGGCTGTCTGATGTCGGGGTCATCCCAAGCCAGTTTGGCCGAAAGGTATCTCGTGGATGATCTGCGGGGCGCGGCGCTCGTCGGTGCGCGGTTGAACGGAGTCCTGCAAAAGATCGAGGCAGGGGAGCCGTTGAGCACCTTGGCGCAGGCGTTTCTGAAGACCAGTGGGCTCAACTCACTTCTGGCATTGGCGACCGGTCAGATGAATCGGCTTACCTTTGAGCAGGCTGCGGCGCGCGAGCGGTCAGATCGTGTCCAAATGGCAAAGGATGACGCTGACAGGGCGGAAGCCGAACAGGCCCGGAAAGCTGAGGCAACGGCCGCAGCGGCCAAGGCGCACTTCGCTGCATTGAAGAACGACCCTGCGATGCGCCGCAAGCGTAAGGCCCGCGAGTTACGGGATCGGTTCGGCATCGATCATATTGAGACAGAGCACTATCCGCGTGCCATGCGGCTGCTGAGGCAGGTGGCATCCAGAAAACGCCTTACGTCCGAGGACGTCGCTTGGTTGTCGACCGAGGCAGTCGATTGCTGGACAAATGAGTTACAACAAGCCTGGCATCAACTTGAAGCTGAAGCACTCACGCTGGCATGGGAAAGAAACCACGATCCATGGGATGCAATAAATGCCAGTGCGCATTGGAGGAAAGTTGACAAGCCCCAGCGGGCACTGGAGGTGTCGGGTGCGGCATTAGTCGAGGCAGTGCGAAACCCAAAACCGAGATCGGCGCTTTTGACAACGCGCGGGGGTGCGATGCGCGATGTTGGCCGCCGCACCGAAGCAAAAACAGTCGGGCTGGAAGCGCATCAACTGACCCCATCCGATTTCAGGCCGTGCACCTTGCTTGGTGCTGTTTGTATGGAACTTGGAGATCTCGCTGCTGGTCAAGAGTGGTATGCCAAGGCCGAGGCACTGGGCGCCGAGCGTCAGGCAATCGACCAGGATCTGCGGGTGCTTCTTGCCCGTGCGGACCCTGCCGCGCGTGATCGAATTCGAGCCTTTCTTCTGCAACAGAATCCAGAGCGTTTTGGATGGCTGCGGAGTTGGGCGCACAAAACTGCTACGGCGCACCAGCATCAATAAGAAGCAAGAGAACGAACTTCATCCGCCAGCCAATCAAACAATGAAGCAGGCCGTCGTCTGGGGAAGTTAATTCTCCCCTGCGGCCAACCGCTTCACCAGCCGCTTACTGGTGCGTTCAAGCTCGTGGCCGCTGTCCTTTCAGCGCAAACACGCATTGCGCTCACCAGCGACCGCCCCACGAAGCCTACGAGCATGCCTCGGGCCAGGTTTGCGAACGACAGAGCTTCGGTCAGAAGAGGCCGAAGTTTGGATGCTGTGCTACGTCCGTGGATGCTCCGCCATTCTCAGCGCTGAGGCGTTCGAGCGCCGTCCCGCCTTCCATCTATAGCCATCCAACTATGTAGCTATCTGCCTATGTAGCTTTATGCTGTGATCACTGATGTGAATGTGTTCAATGGGGTAAGGGGTAGATGGTGTGGGAACCTATCCGATCCCCCTTAGGTGCCCATAGGGTGGTGAGGCGCATGGGAACCTCCAGGCCCTGAAGGTTCTGGTGCGCTGCTGGGAGGTCAGAGGCAAAGGACATCAAGCCGCACGAAATCAAGCGCGCGGGCCCGATCACATCCTCAACCTTCAACTGCGCCCAAATCTATCTGACTTCATCCATCAGCTTCCGACCAACGCGACTTCCATCCATTCAAGCGCAATCCACCATCCAGCCAGATAGCTACTTCCTTATCCGGCTATATTGCTGCTGACACGCTGCCGCCAGTCTTTCTCCCGAAGCCTCCGCTGCACGGAAATAGCTATATCTGTATCCAGCTACATGCCTGTATTCACATTCACGGATAACCTGATTTCCCCGAAGAAACATGCGTTTTCGAGCTTCGCTCGGGATGAAGTTTGATCCATGCACGCCGATCTAGCTAGATCGGCATTTTGTCATCTAGCTATGTGCGCCCGCTCATGGCCTCGACGTAGTGGAGACGGCGGTGCTCGAAATCTCCGGAACGAACAACTGTGCTAGTAGCTTTTTTGACAGATCGCCTTTCACCATGCACTGCTTGAATCTCCGTCGTTGAGGTCCGCCGTAACCTTGTTTTATTGGAGTTTCGCTTTGGACACGGTCTCAGATCGTCAAAACGGCCTAGTAGTTCTGTTGTCGACAAGTCCCCTATATCAACTGGAAACGTCCAGCATCTGTGAAGACCGTGGTATGCACACGCAAGGAACCGTCAAGACATAAGGGACCGCGCCTGACGCAGTCCCTGCCCGGTTCGATCAGATGAGTTTCCTCCGGTGACCGGCGATCGTCTCGCCGAGTGCGCGGATTTCGTTCATGTCAGGCGAAGGAACGTTGCCGTCACAGATGGTGCGAAGGAGTTCGACCCATTTCCATTCGCTTTCCTTCAGCGAGCGGCAAGGCTCATCAAAGCTTGCGCCTGATCTTGGCATGGTCAGATCACCTTTCATGGCGAAGCACCAGTTTGATCATGGACACGCACAGCGGCGTCGGTGCGGGATCGGTGTTGCCGGAGCCCTCCCGGATCAATTCCAGCCAGGCTTTCTCGTTGGTGGTAACAGGCTCTCCGAGGAGGTCGGTAAAGACGCGCATCATCTTCGCCCCGAAAGTCTGCTCCAGTGCAAGACGCATCAGGTGGGAGGGATCTGTATCAAGTGCTTCTGCCAAGGCAGGCACGCGATCAAGGGCCAGCTTGGCGTTGCCCTGCTTCAGCATGGTGATGAAGTTGGCGTTCTTGAAGCCGGCTTCGCGAGCGATATCAGCTTGGGTCTTGAGGTGGAGTTCGCCGATGCGCTTGTCGATGAACTTCGCGAGGCGGGAGGAGGCGAATGGGGTCGTGGTCATGTGCTTTCCTTGAAAATCGCGCACGTCGATGTG
>JBIPPB010000055.1:0-14208 GCA_044368655.1 Chitinophagales bacterium
TCCAAAAAAATAAATTTGCTTTTTGTATTTTTAATTGATCCAATAATTACAAACTCTTCACCTTTGATAGAGTTACAGCTTAAAAAAATAAAAATAAAGGTTGAAAACAAGGTAACTTTCATAAGATTTAAAATTCTGTGATTTAACATTAATTTAAATGTAATAATTATAATAAAAAGCAAAATTACATTATTTTTAATGATAATAACTTCTTTTTTTGTTAAAAATAAAGAATTTTAAAATTTATTAAAAAAGAATTCTATTTTTCTACTTTTTTTGCGTTGCGTTTTAATGGAAACATTAATGAAAATAATGCGCTTGCATTTTGATAGTTTACTTGCAAATTTTGATTTTTACTTATAGTTCGCTGTGAGATACTATGCCTTAGTTCAAAACTAAAAAAGGCATGCTCCATTTTATATTCCAATCCCGCACCCCAAAATAAACTATTGTGGTTGGTTAAGTCATTATCAATAGAAAGATTTTGATTTACCATAGGATACGTTTCGTGATCATTTCCTAGAAAAATATTATACGCAAATCCTACATTTGAAAAAAATCTTAATTTGTCTCCATTAGATTGATATCTTATCATTACGGGGATTGAAATAAAAGAATTTCTCTGATAAATACTTGCAATTTTAGAGTTCACAACGTAATCGTATCTAAAATTTATATTTTGATAAACCAATTCACAACCTAATTTTACATTTTTTTCTAATTGAGTTCTAAAATTCAAACCGAATCGAATAGAGGTTTCGTTACTTTTGTACACTAAACCATTTAAATTAGATCTAGAAAAATTTAAGACTGGACCAGAAGAAAATCCGAATTCTGATTGGCTTTCTAAATTAAATACAAGAATTACAAATATAAAAAGTATGTATTTTTTTTTCATAATATTAAATTAAAAAAAATGCGTTTAAGTATAATTTAAACGCATTTCAATCTTTTTGTAAAATTACTTTTATTAAGAATTCTCTTAACTCTTAAAATTATTTTCAGCGACATTCCAATCAACAACATTCCAAAAAGTAGCAATAAAATCTGGTCTTCTATTTTGAAATTTTAAATAATACGCATGTTCCCATACATCTAAACCAATAATTGGTGTTCCTGGACATTCTGCAATATCCATCAATGGGTTATCTTGATTTGGTGAAGAGCAAATACACAAAGAACCATCTGCTTTTTTACAAAGCCAAGCCCAACCTGAACCAAAACGAGTCGTAGCTGCTTGAGCAAATGCTTCTTTCATCGCTTCAAAACTTCCAAATTGTTCGTCAATTTTACTAGCTAAAGTTCCTACAGGATTCCCTCCTCCATTCGGACTTAATATACTCCAAAAAAAACTATGATTCCAATGACCTCCACCGTTATTTCTAACAGCAGGTGAATGTTTTGAGATATTTTTAACTATGGTTTCGATGGAATCATTTTCAAATTCGGTACCTGAAACTGCGTTATTAAGATTATTTACATAAGCTTGATGGTGTTTAGAATGATGAATTTCCATTGTTTGAGCATCAAAATGAGGTTCTAATGCGGTATAATCATAATTTAAAGAAGGTAATGTAAAAGCCATAATATTTAAGTTTATTTGAATTAATATTAATTTAAAACCAAAAATAAGTTCAAAAAGTTCAATTTTGAACTACTCAATTTGATGTTTTTCATTTTTAAGCACATTTTCAATATTCCAAACTTCTTTTTGTTTAAAAACCGAAGTGCGTTCTTTACAATCATGAATAGTACAAATCGAACAACTCATAGGTTCGCAAGGATCTGGATGAATAAATAACTCTACTTCTTTATTAAAATGACCTTCCATCATTTTATGAATTTGATACATTTCATTGTGAACTTGCCGATTATTGAAATACCAAGGAAACGTTACATGCGCATCAATATGAAAATTACTACCATATTTTATAATTCTTAGATTGTGAATATCAATCCAATTCGTTTTTCTATTTTCTTGTAAATAGTTAATTACTTCTTTTAATATATCAATATCCGCGGTGTCTATAATTTCCAAAATCGAATTTTTAACAATTACAAAACCTTGATAAATTAAAATTACACTTACTGAAAGTCCGATTAAAGAATCAATCCATTTGTATTTAAAAAAATAAACAAAAACCAATCCTATAAAAATACCTAACGAAGTATATCCATCACTTTTCAAATGCGCAGCACTACTAATTAAAGCTGGAGAATTAGTTTTTTCCCCTTGATGAGCACTCCAAACACCAAGTAAATAGTTTATAAATCCTAATACGAAAATAATTAGAACATCTTTTTTGTGTATTTGTATAGAAATTCCAAAGTAATATGAAAAAACAATTTTATAAACCGTAAAAATACCTGCAAGAAATAACAAACCGCCTTCAAAACCAGCGGCTATAAATTCAATTTTACCATGCCCATAAGGATGTCTTTGATCTGCTGGTAAACTAGATAAATATAAGCTATATAATGTAAAACTTCCAGCTAGAATATTTACTATACTTTCTAACGCATCCGACAAGACAGAATTTGATCCTGTATTAAAATATACTAAAAATTTGACAATCGCTATAATGGATCCAACAACTAAAACAAAAATTTGAAAATTTGTATTTTTAAATTTCATTTTTTCTTTTTAACAGAAATAAATTACCTGTAATTATATTTATTTTTTTATCAAAAATAAAGCCTTTTATGACATTTAAGTCATATTTTTTTTGTAATACATTCCAAATGATTAATCCATCTTGATTTATAGAATTATAAATTTTATCCCAAAAAAGAAATTGATGAATTGAATCAGGGATATATGTATCTTCGAATAAATCAATAATTACGATATCATATGAATCTTTAATATTATTTACAAATTGAATGGCATCTTCAAAAAATACTTCTGAATTATTTGGTTTTTCATATGCATACATCCAAGGTTTTAAAAAAATATTTTTTTCAACACCCGTTATTTTAATATTTTTATTTTTA
Source organism: Chitinophagales bacterium (assembly GCA_044368655.1). Classification (GTDB taxonomy): domain Bacteria; phylum Bacteroidota; class Bacteroidia; order Chitinophagales; family JADJOU01; genus CHPMRC01. The sequence continues at coordinate 2,995 of JBIPPB010000055.1, forward strand.
TTTGTAATAATTCGATCTACACTTCCTAAACCATATCCTAAAATTAATATATTAAGATTTTTATCTTTTGGAAAATTGATGTAATTATCCAATAAAAGTTTAAAAGCTAAGTATAAAGAACCATTAGATTGATTTGCATTTTTAGTATTCAGTAAAATATTATTTTTATATAACGCAATTTTATACTCAATATCTTCAAAAACAAAAGAATCTAAAACTATAGGTTTCAAAAAACTTAAACATTTTTCAAAAAAAGAGATTTTTTTCAAAATTAATTTTTATATGGCACAAAGGTAATGTATTTAGTCTCAAAAAAAGGTTCTTCAAAATAATCAGAAATCGATTTCAAAACGACTTTTCGTTTTGACTCCCTTATTTCATTTTTTAAATCGCCTCCTTTAAGGGCTATAATTCCATTATCAATATCATGAAATGCAATAGGATGGATTTTATTTTTAGACCAAGTTATAATATCAAATAAAGGAGCGACTGCTCTAGTTATTATAAAATCAAATTGTTTAGAAATAGTTTCTGAACGCCCAACAAAAGTTTCTACATTTTTTAAATCTAAGGCTTCTACAACTGCATCAACGACTTTAATTTTTTTGGCAATAGAATCTGATGCTAAAAAATGAACATCTGGAAAAAGAATAGCCAATGGAATAGTAGGAAACCCACCACCAGTTCCAATATCAAGAACAAAAGCACCATTTTTAAAATCAACAAATTTAGCGATTGCTAAAGAATGTAAAACATGATGTTCGTAAAAATTTTCGAAATCTTTTCGAGATACAACATTAATTTTATTATTCCATTCGAAATAGATTTCATACAATTTATGAAATCTATCTAATTGAATTTCAGATAATTCGGGGAAATATTTTTGAATAATTTGCATAAATTGTTTAGATTTTGTGGATAAAAAAGTTTTAGAAAGAACAAAAATATGTATCTTTGCAAAATAAAACTTATAAAAAATGTCAACAATTTCAGAAAGAGTTACAAAAATCATTGTAGAAAAATTAGGCGTTGAAGAATCTTCAGTGGTTCCAGCTGCAAGTTTCCAAACCGATTTAGGTGCAGATTCATTAGACATCGTAGAACTTATTATGGAGTTTGAAAATGAATTTGGTATTTCTATTTCAGATGACAAAGCAGAGCATATTGGCACTGTAGGAGATGCAATTAAATTTTTAGAAGAAGCATCTTCTGAAGCTTAATTAAATTTACATTTGAATACATTTTGTAATTAAAACAAAAAATTATGCGAAGAGTTGTAGTAACCGGCCTTGGTGCCATTACACCTCTTGGTAATGATGTTGGCACTTTCTGGCAAAATTTAATTAAAGGAACCAGTGGTGCCAATCTTATTACCAAATTTGACACGACAAATTTTAAGACAAAATTTGCTTGTGAGGTTAAAAATTTTGATGCTACCGAATATATTGATAAAAAAGAAATTAATCGTTTAGATCCTGTTTCTGTTTTCAGTATGGCGGCTGCTATTCAATCTGTAAATGATTCTAAATTAGATGATCCAAATTTAGATAAGGATCGTATTGGGGTTATATTTACAAGTGGAATTGGAGGGATTTTAACATTTCAAAATGAAATTTCTGGTTTTGCAACAGGTAATGGTACACCTCGTTTCAATCCTTTTTTTATACCAAAAATGATACCCGATATTAGTGCCGGTCACATTTCTATGAAATATGGTTTTAGAGGCCCTAATTATGCTCCTGTTGCAGCTTGTGCAAGTTCTACAATTGCAATTGCAGAAGCATTTATGTATATCAAATATGGGAAAATTGATGCTTGTGTTGCAGGTGGCGCTGAAGCCGCAATTACAGAAGGTGGCATTGGAGGATTTAATGCAATGAAAGCGTTGAGTGAAAGAAATGAGGATTTCTTAACTGCCTCGAGACCATTTGATTCAACTAGAGATGGTTTTGTTATGGGCGAAGGCGCTTGTTCTATTGTACTTGAAGAATTAGATCATGCTTTAGCACGTGGCGCACATATTTATGCCGAAATTGTAGGTAGTGGATTAACCGCTGATGCACATCATCTTACCGCTCCGCATCCTGAGGGCCTTGGTGCACTTAATGTTATGCGATTAGCTATTGAAGAAGCTGGGCTTAAAATTGGCGACATTGATTATATTAATGTACACGGAACATCTACTCCATTAGGAGATATCGCAGAGTTAAAAGCTATTCATAAATTGTTTGGAGATAAAGCTTATGATTTAAATATAAGCTCTACCAAATCAATGACAGGTCACCTATTAGGAGCCGCTGGTGCTATTGAAGCGATTGCATGTATAAAATCAGTTCAAGATGATATTATCCCCCCTACAATAAATCATGTACATCAAGATGAAAATATAGATCCAAAATTAAATCTTACCTTAAATAAAGCTCAAAAAAGAACAGTAAACACCGCTTTGAGTAATACATTTGGTTTTGGTGGCCATAATGCATCTTGTTTGTTCAAAAAATATACCTAAATATATTTGCACAACTGATTGATATTCACAAGCTTTGCCAACTATAAATGGCAAAGCTTTTTTTTTTATAAAAATATCAATAAAAAACATACATATTTAATTCAATAACTTTATATTTGCACCCCAAAATAATTATAATAAACATATGAGAAAAGCAGATTTAATTACAAAAATAGCTGACAATACAGGTGTACCAAAAGTAGATGTATTAGTAGCTGTTGAACAATTTTTTAAAGAAGTTAAAACATCTTTAGAGCGTGGTGAAAACGTTTATGTAAGAGGTTTCGGTAGTTTTATTGTTAAAAAAAGAGCTGCTAAAATTGGTAGAAATATCAAAAAAAATACAATAATTGAAATTCCTGAACATAATGTTCCTGCGTTCAAACCTTCAAAAGAATTTGTTCAAAAAGTAAAAGAAAGTAAAAAAATTAAATAGATTTGAATTTTTTTAAAAAGTATTTTTGGTTTTTAATTGCTTCTATAATTATAGTTGTATTTTTTATTTTTATTCCATATAAAAATAAAAAATCTTCAAATAAACATTCTCATGAAGATAGTGGGATTACAATTGAAGAATTTCAAAAAGACCTTTTAAGTACCTCTAATTCTGAATTTATAGATTCATTTGAAATTTTCAACCAGCTTGTTTCAACTTCAAATGACAGTCTTTCTAAAATTCAGTCATATTCAAATATAATTGCATTTTTAAATCGAAAAGAACAACCCGAGTTAGCTTCATTATTTGTATTCCGTAAAGCAGATTGGATAAAAAATACTAATTCATGGGTTCTAACAGGAGATAATTTTATTAATTTACTTTTGTATGATTCTTTAAATGCTAAAGTAGTTAATGACATCAAACAAAAAGCTGTTTACAGTTATGAAAAAGCTGTTTCGTTAGATTCAAACAATATTGAAGCTAAATTAAAATTAGCACAATGTTATATGGAGATTCAGAATGAACCTATGCTTGGTGTTCAAATTTTATTAAAAATAGTGGAAAAGAATCCAAATCAAATAGATGCACAGATGTTGCTTTCTAAATTTGGACTCATTTCCGGTCAATTTGAAAAAGTTGCTCCAAGATTAGAAAAAATACTATCTTTGCAGCCCGATAATATTCAAGCTTTATTGATGAAGGCAGATATGTTTGCTCAACAAGGTAAAAAAGAGGAAACAGCTAAAATATTAAATCAGGTTATTAAAATGCCTAAAATTAGCAATAATCTTAAAGAGCAATTAATAATTGCAGTAAAAGATATTGAAACACAAAAAAAATAATTATTAATCATTAAATACTAACATTATGCCTTGTGGTAAAAAAAGAAAAAGACATAAGATTGCAACTCACAAAAGAAAAAAAAGATTGAGAAAAATGCGTCATAAAAAGAAAAAATAATTTCTTTTTTATTTAATTAGTTATAAAAATCAATCATCAACTTTTGATGATTGATTTTTTATTGGTATAGGTATATGAATGAGATGAACAGAGAATTAGTAATTCAAGCTAATGAAGAAGGCTTTGATATTGCCTTATTAGAAAATAATGACTTAGTAGAATTCCATAAAGAAGTTTTTTCAAAACAACTTCAAATTGGTGATATTTATTGGGCGCGAGTAAAAAAAATCCTAGCCCCTTTAAACGCGGCTTTTATTGATATTAAAGAGTCGAAAGAAGCCTTTCTTCACTTTACGGATTTGGGAGAACAATTCCCATCGGTTTACGACTTCTTCAAAAAAAGTATTCAAAATCCAAATTTAAAACTAGAAAACTATACACTTCTATCACCTTTGCAAAAAGATCAGTTAATAGGAGAAATATTAAAGAATAATGACTTTTTTCCAGTTCAAATTCTAAAAGAACCAATATCATCAAAGGGAGCAAGACTCACCGCTCAAATTTCTTTTGCGGGTAGATTTGCAGTTTTAATTCCTTTTGATCAGAAAATTTCGGTTTCTAAAAAAATATCTAATGCCGACGAGCGGCAAAGACTAGTTGAATTGTGCGAAAGTATCACGCCCAAAAATTTTGGACTCATTCTTAGGACCGTAGCAGAAGGTAAGAATCTAAACGAAATTCATCAAGATATTATTGAATTGATTGAACAATGGAATGTTTTATGTAAAACCATATACAAATCAACTGAAGTCACCAAAGTATTTGAGGAAAAAGAAAAAACAAGCACTTTACTTCGCGATTTCTTAAATGATTCGTTTACAAAAATCACGGTAAACGATAATATACTTGCTGAAAGTATCCGAAATTATATTGAAAAAATAGCACCCGAAAAGAAGAAAATCGTACAAGAAGTATCTAAAGATGTTTTACTATTTGAAAAACTTGGTTTAAATAGCAGACTCAAAACTTCATTTAATAAAACAGTTCTTCTTCCTAGTGGTGGTTATTTGATTATCGAAAATACGGAAGCTATGCATGTTATTGATGTTAATAGCGGTGTTAATACATTTAAAAAAATGAAACTTGAGGGCGATGAGGCTATTTTAAAGCTCAACATTGAAGCCGCTATAGAAATTGCTCGCCAGATTCGATTAAGAGATTTAGGAGGCATTATTGTTATTGATTTTGTTGATTCTAAAAATGCAGAAATAAAACAAAAGATTTATGAAGCAATGTTAGAAGCACTAAGATATGATCGTGCCAATCATACAATTCTTCCTTTATCTAAGTTTTGTGTCATGCAAATTACTAGAAGTAGAGTTAAACCTCAAGTTCAAATTAAAAATACCGAAAAGTGTCCTTCTTGTGATGGAACGGGAAAGATATCTTCGAGCATAGTTATTTCTGACCATATATTAAGCCGTTTAGAGTCTAATTATATTATTGAAACCATTTCAAAATTAGAAGTGCATCCTTATGTTTATGCTTATCTTAAAATAGGTTTTATCAATAAATGGCTTTTATTTTTGTGGAAACATAAAAATTATATTCAACTCACTCAAAATTCAGATTTGAGTATTAACGAGTTTTTCATTTACGATAAAGAAAATAATCGTTTATAATTTTTCTATTTTTTCTTTAAATGATTGACACTTTTGACTTAAACAATTGTTTAAATTATTTAATATCTCTTTTCGATCTCCAACGTTGAATTTCTGAAGTAATTGATACGAATTTTCAGCATATTGTTCATAATTTTTATTTGCTAAAGAATACATCTGGCTTGTCAATAAGTTTAGTTTTTTTGCATCTACTCCACCCTCTTTATCAATAAACTTTAGTAATTCATCATATGTTTTTTGATCTTGAAAACTTGCAGCTAATTCCGCAGAGTTTATAACGATTTCATTAATTTTATTCTGAAAATCAATATATTTAATATAATGTTTTTTATTTTTGACTAGAAATGAAGCCGACGAGGAATTAAAATGTTTTGCAATATCTGCAATCCACAAATAATCACTATCATTGACAATTGGATACTTCTCGTAATATTCTAAAAAAGGGATTTCAATAGAACGATCATTATCCGACAATGCAATCAAATAATTTTTCAGGAAAACTTTAGTTCTATTCCCTTCATCATATTGATATTTCAAATAATTAAGGGTTTCAAGATCTATTTTTTTTTTTGAATTTTAATCTCTGAAATTAAAGTTGACGCATCACGATACCCAACCAAGCGTTGAATTTCTTTACCATTAGCATCTATAACTAACATAGTTGGAAAACGATTAATGTTATACGCTTCGGAAAAAGGAATTCCTTCTCCTAATTCCATATCAAGTTTGTATGGAATATAGTCTTTTTGAAGTGCGTTTGCAAATTCAATATTTGAAAAAACATTTTTATCTAACATTTTACAAGGACCACACCAAACGGTGTAACAATCTACAAAAATATTTTTCTTTTGTTTTTTGGCCTCTTTTTTTACTTCTTCGAGCGAACCTTTAAAAAACTGAACTTGAGATTGAACGTTTAAAGAAAAAAGTATACTGAGCGAAGCCGAAATAAATAGTTTTAACATAATTCTATAATTTATGAACAAAAGTAATTAAAATTAATTGACCCAAAAATAAAATTTACCAAAAGATTATTTTTTTAGTCTTTTGTAACCATTCCGACATTACAATATCTTGTTCGACAAAAGGAATTTCTTTTCTAATTTTAGCGTAAAAGGATTCGATTTCAGCACTGGATTTTAAAGGTCTTCTAAACTCAAGTGCTTGAGCAGCGGTCATGGCTTCGATAGCTAATACCGAGGCCACATTTTCAAGAATTCTAAAGCACTTTGTAGCAGAATTTGCTCCCATACTTACATGATCTTCTTGTCCATTACTACTTACAATACTATCAATTGAAGCTGGAGTGGCATACTGTTTGTTTTGAGAAACTATGGACGCCGCGGTATATTGTGCAATCATAAAACCGCTATTTAAACCAGGTTTGGCTACTAAATATAATGGCATTTCTCTTTGCCCTGAAAGCAATAAATACGTTCTTCGTTCACTAATATTAGCCCATTCGGCTAAAGCTATAGCTATAAAATCTAGAACCAAAGCTAAAGGCTGACCATGAAAATTTCCACCTGAAATAATTTTATCTTCTTTATCAAATACATTTGGATTGTCCGTTACTGAATTTATTTCCGTTTCTACCACTTTTATAAAATAAGCCAAGGTATCTTTACTTGCTCCATGAACTTGTGGAATACATCTAAATGAATAAGGATCCTGCACATGTTTTTTTGGCTGAATGGCAATTTGACTATCTTTTAAGAAATTTCTAAAATTTTCAGCAGTTTTAATTTGTCCTTCATGTGGCCTAACATTATGAATGCTCGCATCAAAAGGCTCTAATCTGCCATCGTATCCTTCTAATGACGTGGCTCCTATCAAATCAGCAAAATACTCTATTTTTAATGATTTAATGGCAATATACGTAGCATATCCAAGCATAAACTGAGTGCCATTTAATAATGCCAACCCTTCTTTAGATTGAAGATTTATGGGCTTCCAATCAAAAATACGTAAAAGTTCTTGACCAGTTATAATATCATTTTTGTATTCGACCTCTCCTAATCCTAATAAAGGTAGACACAAATGCGCTAAAGGTGCCAAATCGCCGCTAGCACCTAACGATCCTTGTTGGTAAATTATTGGAAATATACCATTATTGTAAAATGAAACTAACCTTTCCAAAACTTCGATTGATATTGCAGAATATCCGTAACTTAGTGATTGGATTTTTAATAATAAAATTAATTGTACAATTTCTTTAGGAACTCGATCTCCCATTCCGCAAGCATGTGATTTAATTAAATTACTTTGCAAAGTACTTAAATCATTTTCATCAATTGAAATATTATACAAAGAACCAAATCCTGTATTGATTCCATAAATGGGTTGCGAACTTTTTGCTAATTTTTGATCTAAATAGGACCTATTTTCAATAACTCTTTTCTTTGTTTCTTCAGACAACTCAATTCTATAATCGTTTTCGATTATTTCTTTAATTTGAAAAATGTTTAAATATTTATCCGAAATAATATGTTGATTCATATATAAATTTTATTTTACAAAAATATTCGTTTTCATTAAAGTCGCTTATACTTTTTAGATTTTCCACATTTTATACAATTTTGTAAATGCAATCATTTAATTTTTGTAGAATAAAATCAAAATAGATATATCTTTGCGAGGTTTACCATTTTTCACTTTACAATAAATTATTCATTTTGGAACTTAATTTAAAAAAACCACTTGCATTTTTTGATTTAGAAACTACTGGAGTAGATGTAACGAAGGACCGTATTGTAGAAATAGCGATTTTAAAAATCCATCCGAATCAAAAACAAGAAACTTTATATTTTAAAATAAATCCGGGTGTTCCAATTCCTATTCAGGCCAGCCAAGTGCATGGAATTTATGATAAAGATGTTATTAACTGCCCAAAATTTGCAGAAGTTGCTTTAGAAATTTTAAATTTTCTTAAAGATTGCGATTTAGGTGGATTTAATTCAAACAAATTTGATATTCCGATGCTTAAAGAGGAAATGCTTCGTGTTCAATATGACTTAGATATTGAATCCAGAAATCTTGTTGATGTTCAGATTATTTATCATAAAATGGAACCAAGAACATTGGAAGCCGCTTATAAATATTATTGTAAAAAAGATCTAAATAATGCACATTCTGCCGAAGCGGATACGATGGCTACTTACGAAGTTTTAAAAGCGCAATTAGATAAATATCCAGAGTTGCAAAATGACGTTGAATATTTATCAAATACATTTAATAATGCGTCTAATTATTTAGATTCGTCAAGAAGATTTTTAAAAACCGAAAAAGGTATCATCTTATGTTTTGGGAAATATAAAGACCATACCATCGAAGAAGTAATTCAAAAAGATAAAAATTATTTCAATTGGATGTATCAGGCTGATTTCGGTTTGGACACAAAAAATGTCATTCTAAAATTATCCGAACAATTTCAATTTAAAATCAACAAATAATCCATAATTTATTTAAAAATGAATATAGAAAGTCTTGTTATTATTCCAACCTACAATGAAATAGAAAATATCGAAATGATGATAATAAAAGTTATGTCATTTCCTGACTTTTTCCATGTTTTAATCATTGATGATGGCTCTCCCGATGGCACAGCAAAAAAAGTTAAAGAATTACAAAATCAATTTACTGAGCGACTTCATCTAATAGAACGATCAGGTAAATTAGGTTTGGGAACTGCTTATTTAAAAGGTTTTGAATGGGGTCTTGAAAGTGGTTACCAATATTTATATGAAATGGATTGCGATTTCAGTCATAATCCCGATGATTTGATACGATTGCGCGAAGCTATTTTAAATGGAGCGGATGTGGCTGTTGGAAGCCGATATATAAAAGGTGGTGATGTGAAAAATTGGGACACCAAACGAATTATTTTATCTAAAGGTGCCTCATTATATACTCGATTAATTACTGGACTTCCAGTTTATGATACGACAGCGGGTTTTGTTTGTTATAAAAAAGCATTTTTAGAAAATTTAGACTTCAAAAAAATTGTTTTTAAAGGGTATGCGTTTCAAATTCAAATGAAGTTTGCAGCGTATTCTATGGGATATAAAATAAAAGAAATTCCAATTACCTTTAAAGATAGAGAATTAGGGACTTCAAAATTATCCTCAAATATCATTAAAGAAGCTATATTTGGTGTTTTAAAAATAAAATGGGATTCTTTTTTTAATTCATATAAAAAATAAATAATTATGAGTGATTTTATCACAAAAAGAAGCGAAGATATTAATCAATGGTACACCGATTTAGTACTAAAAGGTGAATTAGCGGATTATTCAGATGTAAGGGGATGTATGGTTATAAAGCCCTATGGTTATGCTCTTTGGGAGAACATGAGAGACGTATTGGATAAAATGATTAAAGATACAGGCCATGTTAATGCCTATTTCCCATTATTTGTTCCTAAAAGTTTATTTGAAGCCGAAGAGAAAAATGCCGAAGGTTTTGCAAAAGAATGTGCCGTTGTAACCCATTACAGACTTAAAAATGACCCCGATAATAAAGGTAAATTAATTGTAGATCCTGAAGCAAAGCTTGAGGAAGAATTGGTGGTTCGCCCAACATCTGAAGCGGTAATTTGGAATACGTATCGAAATTGGATTCAGTCGTATCGCGACTTACCACTACTTATAAATCAATGGGCCAATGTGGTAAGATGGGAAATGCGTACCAAACTTTTTTTGAGAACTGCCGAGTTTTTATGGCAAGAAGGACATACCGCGCATGCTACAAAAAATGAAGCGATTGCTGAAACCGAAAAAATGCTTGATGTATACGCCGATTTTGTTGAAAATTGGCTGGCAATACCCCTTTACAAAGGTAAAAAAACAGAAAGTGAACGATTTGCAGGAGCAGATGACACGTTGTGTATTGAAGCTTTATTACAAGATGGAAAAGCCCTTCAAGCGGGGACTTCTCATTTTTTAGGTCAAAATTTTGCTAAGGCTTTTGATGTGAAATTTCAAACCGAAAGTGGTTCTGAAGAATATGTTTGGGCTACGTCATGGGGCGTCTCTACTCGACTTATCGGTGCTTTAATTATGACACATTCCGACGATCATGGATTAATGATTCCTCCAAAAGTAGCACCTTTTCATGTTGTTTTTGTTCCTTTTTTACAAACTAAAAATCCAGAACAAAATACGATATTACTTAATAAATGTGAAGCATTTCAAGCAAAGTTAAAAGATAAGGGTATACGCTCAAAAATTGATCGTGATGATACCAAAAGACCCGGATTTAAGTTTGCCGAACATGAACTTAAAGGAATTCCAGTTCGTGTCGTGATCGGACCAAGAGATCTCGAAAATCAAGTAGTCGAAATTGCACGTAGAGATACGTTAACTAAAGAAATAGTTTCTCAAGATCAAATGGAAATCTATATTGAAAAACTTCTTGAGGATATACAATCAAACATGTTTGAGCGCGCGAAAACGTATAGAGATGAAAATACCACAAGGGTTAGTGATTGGGATACATTTAAAAAACAAATTGAAAAAGGTGGTTTTGTTATAGCTAATTGGGATGGAAGTGCTGAAACGGAAGAAAAAATTAAAGAAGAGACAAAAGCAACTATAAGATGTATTCCTTTTGACATTCCTCAAGTTGAGGGTAAATGTATTTATTCCAATAAAGATTGTAACCACACCGTTTTATTTGCAAGAGAT
>JBIPPB010000009.1:0-48000 GCA_044368655.1 Chitinophagales bacterium
TCTTTTTGAAAATATATCATGTATTTTTTTTTAAGTAAAATGTTTAAACAAGAAAATAATTATATTTCCTTATCTAAATTATATATATCAAACCCCAATCTCTTTGAAGTTTCATGAGGTGGATTTTCACCATTTCGCATCATCAAATAATTTAATGGCACGTATCTTACATCATTAAAGTTTGGTACCCATAAATCAAACTCAATACTTGAATTTATAAAATTTTCGATTAATTGAAAAATTATATTATCGTCGACGATTTGTTTTTCATAGTCTCTATATTTAAATCCTAGAGGTCCATTGGCTTCTACAAAAAAACGATTTTCGCTATTGATAAAAACTCGGGCTATCAATTCTCCAATATCATTATTTCTTTGATATTTTATACTGTCATTCAGGAAGTTATAAACTTCAATCATACCGCAAAATCCTCTTTTTGAATCTTCTTTTACATATTTTGATTTCATAAAAACATGTTCTTCTGGGAAAGAAAACACATTGGTATGCATTGAAAAAATAAGTAAATCGCCTCCTACCTGTAGCCAAAATTCAAAGCGATGTTCTTCAGAATATTTTATAGATATTCGTGCGTCGGTACACCAATTTTTTAATTGAAGTTCAATTTCTTGTGCTAGTTTTTTAAAAACATTGAAGTGATTTTGGATATTCTCAAAGATATCCTGTTTTAATACTGATTTTTCAAGAATCAGTGCTTTAGTTTTGTCTAAATGATTCAAAATTAGTATATTTAATTATACGTCTCTTGGTACTTTACTAACTCTTAATAATACAAATCCAGAGATTAGCATAATTAAAGATAGTAAAAATGAAATTGACATTCCGGAATCAACCATTGAATATTTTACGGCTCCATTATATTCGATGAATATTGGATTATTAAGAAAGTTGAAAAATGTGATTAAAAACATTATTAAACCCCAGATAAAAAGCATGGTTGCTAATGGCTTGATCATATATTGTAAATTTTAATTTGGTTGCAAAAATAATTTTTTTCTTTTAAATATATCTTTTTTTATAACTGTTTTATTGCGTATTTGGCAACTTATTAGGTACTTTGTTTGGTGTTTTATTTGAAGGTGCTTCTTTTTTAATCGTTTCTCCATTAGATTTTAATGGTTCCTCTATGGTTTTCTTAATCTCTTTAGCTTCAATTATATTTTTCTCAATAGATTTATTAGTCGATTTTAACACCCCTTTCTCTTTTGTTGTTGGAGCAACTTTATTTTTATCCTGGATAGTATTTGTTGGAGCAACTTCTGTTTTTAGCGAATTTGTTTTTTCTTTTAATAGCCTTTTTTTAATATCATCAACCTCTTTTTCTTCATTAGAAATTCGAGTATTGTCTTCAATTATAACTTTTTTCTCTTTTAATGATGCGGCTTTTGCTATTTGTTTTGCTATTGCTATTGAATCAAGAAATTCTCTTCTTCGTATTGGATTAAAAGAGGCTAATAATAATTCAAATTTTTTCTCTTCGTCGGGAGTAATAATAACAACTTGGTTTAACAATTCTTTAGAAAGGTCATTTTGTGGTTCAAATACACGATCTTTAAGTTTTTCCTCACGAGTTCTTTTATCTTCAACTTTCATTGGAGGGTCGGTTAATTTTACCATTAAATTAGCATTCGCTTTGTTGTTTTCCAATTCGAAAGCTCTTTTTTGAGCAGCAATAATTGCCGCCTTTTTTTTGTTTTTTTCACTTTCATAAAAAAGACTATCTCTTAAGAAATCTTCTCTTGTGTATTTATCATCTATTTTTGTAGGATCGGGTAATTGTGGAGCTTTAATTGAAGCGACTTCGATGTTTTCTTTGTATATTTCAATCTCTGGGGTTTCAACTTTTTTAGAAGATTCTACTTCAGCAACTACTTTTCGATCTTCGATTTGAGGGATATTTTTATCCTTTACAATATTTTGAAGCGGTTCTTTTTCTATCTTTTTAGGTAATTCTATTGGTGCAACAGGAGTATCAATTTTTGAAATATTAATTTCATTTTTTAAATCAATACGATTTGCAAGCGGTTCGATTAAAGGCTCTATTTCTTTACTTTGAGCTGGAATCTGTGTGACTTGATTATTAGAAACAACTTCATTTAAAGGTTCTTTTTTAATAACTTCTTTTACCGTTTCTTTTTGTAAAGAAGATAATTCTTCTAAATTCTTTTTTATGACTTCTTTTTCAGAAATTTTTACATTTTCAGCAATTGTTTCAGTTTTCGTTTCTACGACATTTGAAACTGCAGGCGTTACTTCTTTTGCTTTTTTATCTTCAACCTTTGGAGCTTCTTTTGGTTTGTTTAGCGCTACTTCTTTAGCTTTTTGTTCTTTTTCTAATTTTGCCAATTCAATTTTTTTATTGATTTCTGCTTTTTTCACAGAATCCTCAATTCTAAGCTTTTCTTGCTTTGCTCGATAAGCCAAAAGTTGTTCTTTTTTGATAGAATCCAATTTTTGTTGTTGAATTTTAGCTAATTTTTCAGCTTCTAATTTTTCGGCTATTTCACGATCTTTTTTAGCTTGAGCTTCTAAAGCTTTAGCTGCTACAATGCTATCAGAAACTCGTTTTTTTGCTTCTTCATTTGATTTTTTTAAGGCGAGTTCTTTAGTTTCTTCTTGTTTTTTAGCCTCAGCAATTCGAAGTTCCTCTTCTTTTTTACGAGCCTCTTCAAGCTTCTTAGCTTCCTCTAGTTTTTTCTTTTCTTCTAATTTTTTAGCCTCTTCAAGCTTTTTAGTTTCTTCCAATTTCTTCTTCTCCTCCAGTTTTTTAGCTTCTTCTAGTTTTTTCTTTTCTTCTAATTTCTTTTTTTCTTCTTCTTTAGTATCTAGTCCAATAGATTTAAGTCCTTTTTCTAATCCGCTAGCATCTACTTTTGGAGGTTCTGGGTCTTTATATTCTGGCACAGCGGGTTTTTCATTAACTTCGGCTATAGGCGTCGTATTTTCTGGCTTTTTTGGAGCTGAAGCATCCACTTCCGTTTTGATATTTACTTTTTCTTTTTCTTCTACCTTTGAGTAAGGCTTTTCTTGTTTAACAATCGCTAGATCCGTATTGATGTTTGAGGTTATGGATTCAATTTTCAATGCAAGTTTTCCAGGTTCTACCGATTCATTTTTAATTAATTTGTCAAAATCTGCATAAAATTGATCTAATAATCTTCGCATTCCAATCCACATTGCATAATTGGTTCCTTCTAAATAATTAGAATGAAATTTGTCACTCCAGTCTTCTTCTCCTTCTTTGTAGTTAAATAAATCGTCATAAGCTTTTTCTAAAATATCTTTTCCATTCTTCGAAACTTTAATATTAACCCTTGAATATACTCGATATCCTTTAGGTGAATAGATATAGTTAGGATAATGAATTTCCGCACTAGGTGAAACAACAAAATCAGCACCAACTTTTGTTGGCATGATCTGGAATTTGTGTGAATTTAAATCTTGAACTAATTTTTCTTTTAAATTATATTTGTACGGAAAGCTCCAAAAATCACGAATTAATTCAACTTTGATCTGATCGGAAATTTGTTTATTCCAGTTGCTTGATCGATTATCAATAACGTCAGAAACAAAGACTTTAGGTCTTTCAGAAGCTTCAAAAAAATACTGAGAACGACTGTTATATGGAGATTCCGAATTTCCTTTTAAAGCTGTTTTTAATGGATTTTGACTTAATGCACTAAATGTAAACATTAAAGCAAAATTCAATAAATATAAATATCGATTTGTCATGAAAAAACCCAATTTTACTTAAAAAAATAATGCAAGATTATAATTTATAAAGTGTCAAAATTAAAGTAAAAAAAATAATTCCTAGTATTTTTTTATTTTTTCATTTGATTGTATAACTTTTTGTAGTATTGCATTTCATATTGTTAATTTCTATGAAAGAAAAATTGTTTATTTTTCTTAAATCAAAGCCTTTTAAAAGATTTAAAAAAAATCATTTGGCTTTCGCCTCATTTTTTATAGTATTCCTAATGGTTATAATCGCTATTTTTGGATATTTTATAGCACCTGATTATACTACAAACGCCAATTCTCAAAACTTAGAATTAAAACTCAAAAAACCTGGTTTTGGATTTTATGAATTCGCTATGGATTATCAAAAAGAAGGTTCGGTCAAAAATTACTTTTTCGGATTTCCCCAAAAATCTAAAACGATAATCATTTATGATACGTTTTATATAGAAAATCAAAGGCTTATTTATAAAAATCAATTTAATCAGTTGGTATCATTGCCAATTTCGGAAATTTCAAGAGCGGCAAATATAGACGCGAAATCAGAAACTTTTATACTTCAAAATATTAAAAAAAGAACATTTTGGCTCGGTAGCGATAGCCTTGGAAGAGATGTGCTAAGTCGTTTGATCTTAGGCGCTCGAATTTCGTTAACGGTTGGATTTATAGCGGTTATTATTTCTTTAGTAATCGGAGTTTTTATGGGTTCGGTAGCAGGTTATTTTGGAGGATATATTGATAAAATAATCATGTGGTTTATTAGCGTGTTTTGGTCAATCCCTACGGTATTACTTTCCATGGCATTATTAATTGCATTTTCAACAAAAAGTAAATATCAATTCTTAATTGTGTTTTTTGCAGTAGGGCTTACGATGTGGGTAGATACGGCTCGAATTATTCGTGGTCAAGTCATGCAGTTAAAAGAAATGGGATATATTCAAGCAGCTTTTTCAATGGGTTTTAGTAATATTCGAATATTATTTAAACATATTTTACCTAATACCTACACGATTTTACTTGTCATGACCTCGTCAAATTTTGCTACAGCAATTCTTATGGAATCGGGTTTAAGTTATTTAGGGCTTGGCGTTCAGCCACCGGCACCATCTTGGGGGAGTATGATGCGTGAATATTTTTCATTTATTGGATCCGATCTTTCTTATTTAAGTATCATTCCAGGTACGTGTATCATGATTGCTGTTTTTGCATTCAATGCAATTGGTAATGGTTTAAGAGATGCTTTTGATATTAAATCCTAAAAATTATGACCACTTTAGAACAATTAAAAGAAAATAAATTAGCTAAAGCTTTCAATAAATTTTCAAAATACTTTGAAGGAGAAATACATACAGAAGATGCATTTCGATTGATGTATGCCTCCGATGCCGGTTTATATCATATGATTCCAGGTGCCGTAGTTTATCCAAAGTCCGAAAAAGATTTAATCAATCTGGTTATTTTTGCAAAACAAAATGAAACCAATTTAATACCTCGAACCGCTGGAACTTCTTTGGGTGGCCAATGTGTAGGAAATGGAATTGTTGTGGATGTTTCAAGATTTATGACCCATATTATCGAATTTAATCGTGAAGAGATGTGGATTAAAGTTCAACCTGGCGTCATTCGAGACGATTTAAACGTTTTCTTAAAACCTTTTGGATTGTTTTTCGGGCCCAATACGTCTACTTCAAATCGAGCGATGATTGGTGGTATGGTTGGAAATAATTCGAGTGGGTCATATAGTATCAAATATGGAACAACCCGAGAAAATGTAGTATCTGTTAAAGGCGTTTTAAGTGATGGCTCCGTTGCGGTTTTTGAAGAATTAGAAACCGAAGATTTTAGAGAAAAAACTAGAGGAACAACACTTGAAAGCGCTATTTATAGGCAAATTGCTTTTGAATTGAGTCATCCTTTAACTCAAGAACACATTAAAAAAGAATTTCCTGAAAAAAATGTAACCAGAAGAAATACTGGATATGCAATTGATCAATTGTTGGATAGTGAAGTTTTTGAACAAAGTGATAAGCCTTTTAATTTTTCTAAAATGCTTTGTGGAAGTGAAGGCACATTGATGCTTTTTTCCGAAATCACACTAAAATTAGTACCGCTACCAACCGAAAATATTGCATTGATTTGTGCGCATTTTGATGATTTAGATAAAAGCTTAAATGGGGCTGTAGAAGCGATGAAACTCCATCCAAATCAATGTGAATTGATGGATAAAATTATTCTCGATTGCACCAAGGATAATATTCTTCAAGCTCAAAATCGTTTTTTCATTAAAGGCGATCCCGAAGCAATTTTGATGATTGAAGTCGAAGAAACTGAAAATCGAAGTTTAGCGGAAGAAGTAGAAAAAATGATACATTGCCTTGAAGCAAAAAATCTAATTTATGACTACACTGTTTTATATGGAAATGATATAAAAAAAGCGCTTCATTTAAGAGCCAGTGGCCTTGGCGTTTTACAAAATATTCAATCGGTGTCAAAACCACTTGAATTTGTAGAAGATACTGCGGTAGCAATTGAAAAGCTTCCAGAATATATCAAAGATTTTGAGCAAATTATGGTCAATAATAACACAGAAAGTGTATATTATGCGCATGCTGGGGCGGGAGAGCTTCATATTAGGCCAAAAGTAAATTTAAAGACAAAAGAAGGTGTAGCTCATTTTAGAAAAATTGCAGAAGAAAGTGCACATTTAGTAAAAAAATACAATGGGTCTTTAAGTGGTGAGCACGGAGATGGTCGTGTTCGATCCGAGTTTATACCTATTGTTTTGGGCCCAAGAAATTATGAGTTGATAAAACGAATTAAAAATACTTGGGATCCATTAAATATATTCAATCCTGGTAAAATTGTAAATCCAGATAAAATGGATGCGCATCTTAAACATTTTGTTGAAACGCCTTTTGAAAATCCAAAAGTTACAATGAATTTCGATAAAGAAGGAAGCTTTTTACAAGCGTTAGAAAAGTGCAGTGGAAGTGGAGATTGTAGAAAAACAGAAGTAATTGGTGGCACGCTTTGTCCAAGCTATATGGCTACTCGAAATGAAAAAGATACCACTCGAGCACGAGCTCGAATTTTAAGAGATTATATCGTTTATGGAGATAAAGAGGTGTTTAATAATTCAAACATTAAGGAAGTACTAGATTTATGTTTAAGTTGCAAAGCTTGTATTAGTGAGTGCCCTAGTAGTGTTGATATGGCTTCCATTAAAGCTTCGTATTTAAACGAATATTTAAAACAAAATCCCGCTACTTTTTCACATCGGGTTTATGCCAATTTTTATAAAATTTCTAAGAAAATTGCTCCATTTGCGCCTCTTTTAAACACAGTCAATCAAAATCCATTATTTAATTGGCTTCCTAAAAAAGTTATGAAATTAAATTCAAGGAGAAGTTTGCCAGTTTATAGCAATCAGACTTTTGAAAAATGGGTGCAAAAAAAACACAAAGATTTGATTTCGAAAAATGCGTCCGTATATTTGTTATGTGATGAGTTTTCTAATTATTTAGATTCCGAAATTGCTAAAAAAGTGTTTTTAGTATTAAAAAAATTAAATATTGAATTTTCGGTATTGCCCGTAATGGATAGTGCTAGAAGTCTTATTTCAAAGGGTTTTTTAGACGAGGCAAAAATAACGATAAATCAAAATCTTGAAGAATTAAAGAAATTGGTAGGTAATGAGGGTGTTATTGTTGGTATTGAACCATCAAGTATTTTAGGATTTAAAGATGATTACAAAAGATTGGTAAATTCAAACAATAAAGCGTTTTTAGAAAATATTTCTAAAAAAACGATGACTATTGAAGAATTTATTTCAAATCAAATTGACAATAATTTAATTTCACAAGATTTATTTACGGAAGAAAAATTGGAGATTTTATATCACGGGCACTGTCATCAAAAATCATTAAGTAAAACCGACTTTGCTCTAAAAATGTTAAACTTTCCTAAAAACTATTTGGCTAAAGAAATTCCGAGTGGTTGTTGTGGAATGGCGGGTAGTTTTGGTTTTGAACAAGTAGATTTAAGTTTTCAAATAGGCGAATTAGTTCTATTTCCCTCAATTAGAAAGGCTTCGGATAAAACTATAATTTCTGCAAGTGGTACAAGTTGTCGGCATCAAATAAAAGACGGTGTGTCTAAAAAAGCATTTCATCCAATAGAGATTTTTTATAATGCTATAAAATTACCAAAAAAATAACATGAAATTGAGAATATTCACTCTATATTTGTAAACAATTAAATGATTATGTTGCCGTTTAATTGATAAAGTTATTCTAACTTTTAGCATTTATTCTAAATTTATCAAGATGAGATTTCTATTTTTATTGTTCTTTTTTGCTTTTAATCATTTTATAAGTTATGCTCAGCATCATGAAATTAGCTTAGGGTTAGGTATGGCAAATTATATAGGAGATTTGAGTCCAAAACATAACACTCAAGTTCCAACTAATTTTTTAAATGGTCAAAACATTAAAGCAAGTTATACGCTAGGATATAAATACAACTTCGAAGAATTTTTTAGTTTTGGGATTAATGCTTCATATATGAATGTAAGTGCCTATGACAGTGATAATGGAGACGTTAAGCAGTATAATGATGCATTTTTTAGATATATTAGAAATTTAAGTTTTTATTCAGATATCTTTGAAGTAAATGCGATGGTTGGCTTTGAACCTTTTCGAAATTTTAATAATTGGAATAATGATAAAATATTAATTTCACCTATAATTTCTGCAGGAATTGGCTTTTTTTCATTTGATCCAAAGGCTACCTACAACGGTCAAGAGGTTTCTTTAAGAGCACTTAGCACAGAGGGACAAGGTTTAACAGGAGGACCAGAAAAATACAACACAACAGCATTTAGTTTTCCAATCGGTTTGGGTGTTAAAGCCTATTTTCCTCAACGTAATTTTTGGATTGGTCTTGAGGGCGTTTATCGTTACACTTCTACAGATTACTTGGATGATGTAAGTACTTCGTATTATTCGGACCCTACTTTTTCTGGAACCAGTACTCCTGCTTTATCCGCAGCGTTAGCTCAAAGAAGAGTTGAAATAGATCCAAGTAATATTTATGGATTTATTACTGCTCCTGGCCAGCAAAGAGGTGACAAAAACAATAATGATGTGTTTTGGACTTTGCAATTAAAAATCGGTTATAATCTTTTTCCAACTTCTGGGAAAAATTATGGATGTTATAAAATTCGATAATTTAAAATAAAAAATCAACTTTAATATGTCAAATCAATTCCGAATTGAAAAAGATACTATGGGCGAAGTAAAAGTTCCTGTAGAAAAATTTTATGGAGCGCAAACACAACGTTCAATTGATAACTTTCCTATTGCAACCGACATTTCAAAAATGCCGATTGAAATTATCAGAGCTTTTGCAGTGTTAAAAAAAGCGGCAGCAATAACAAATTGTGAGTTGGGTGTTTTGCCAGAAAATAAGAAGGATTTAATTTCAAAAGCTTGTGATGAAATACTTGAAGGGAAATTAGATGCGGAGTTTCCATTAGTTGTATGGCAAACTGGTTCGGGTACACAAAGTAATATGAATGTCAACGAAGTGATTGCATATCGTGCACATGTTAATCAAGGTGGTTCTTTAGAAGATAAAGAAAAGTATATACATCCAAATAATGATGTAAATATGAGCCAAAGTAGTAATGATACGTTTCCTACTGCAATGCATATCGCTGCATACAAAACAATAGTAGAAATTACGTTGCCCGGACTAAAAAAGCTACAAGCAACTTTAGCTAAGAAATCAAACGATTTTAAAGATGTAGTTAAAATTGGAAGAACACATTTTATGGACGCAACTCCATTAACACTTGGTCAAGAGTTTAGTGGATATGCCGCTCAATTAAGTTATGGAATTCGTGCTATTGAAAATACGCTTTCACATTTATCAGAAGTAGCGCTTGGTGGAACAGCCGTAGGTACAGGTTTAAATACGCCTAAAGGATATTCCGAAAAAGTAGCAGAAAATATTGCAAAATTATCAGGATTCCCTTTTGTAACGGCTCCAAACAAGTTTGAAGCTTTAGCCGCTCATGATGCCATTGTAGAAACTCACGGAGCATTAAAAACGGTTGCTGTTTCACTAATGAAAATTGCAAATGATATCCGAATGCTGTCATCGGGGCCTAGAGCTGGAATAGGAGAAATATTTATTCCGGATAACGAACCGGGCTCTTCAATTATGCCAGGAAAAGTAAACCCAACGCAGTGTGAGGCACTTACTATGGTTTGTGCTCAAGTTATGGGAAATGATGTAGCGATTAACATTGGTGGAATGAATGGACACTTTGAATTAAATGTTTTTAAACCATTAATGATTGCAAACTTTTTACAATCAGCAAGATTAATTGGAGATGCGTGTGTTGCATTTAATGATAAATGTGCTGTAGGTATTGAGCCAATAAAAGAAAATATTGATCGTAATGTAAATAATTCTTTGATGTTAGTGACCGCATTAAATACAAAAATTGGTTATTACAAAGCTGCAGAAATTGCGCAAAAAGCACACAAAGAAGGTACTACTTTGAAAGAATCGGCATTGTCTCTAGGATATGTTACTTCCGAAGAGTTTGATCAATGGGTAATTCCGAGTGATATGATATAAAGATATTATTTAAATTACAGATAGTCTAGCTAATAAATAGCTGATTGTTGATTCTGCACCTTGGTTTAAGTTGACACTTTTTGCTTCTATCCCATCATAACAACCACCTGTGGATGGGTTATAAACAATTTGTTTTAATTGGTTTTCTCCCAAAAACCAATTAAATGCAATTTTTGATTTTTCTTTATATTTTTTTCTCGGAAATACTTTATGAAATAATTTCAAAGCAATTATCGTATAAGCTACATCAATAGGCTGTTCACCACCTTTAACTTTTTTCGTTTTTTTATTTTTATAGAGCCAGCCTTTATTGGAAATTACACGAATTTGTCCTTGTTTGAAATTTTTTGATAATAAAAAATCAAATGATGCTTCGGCTATGATTTTATAATTTTTATCTTTAATTCGCAAATAGGCGTACAACAAGGATTCCGGAAGTACACTATTTCCATATGTAAGGCAATCCTCAAACCAATACCAATCTTTTTTGCTTTCATGCAAATACATTTGAACCATTCTGTCGGCAAAAATTTTAATTAAATATTGATTTTCTTTTTTGTTTTGAAAATATAGTCCTTTGATAATAAATGCCATCGTTCTTGTAGAGTAAATTTGTTCTACATTTGGTATAACCTTACTTAGTAAACCTTCCGCTTCAGAAGTTATCGGTTCTGGAAGTATTTCTTTTAGTGAGCATACATAGCCCAATGCCCAAATTGCCCGTCCATTGCTATCGTCGAGATTTTCATTTGAATTTTGGGGGGAAATATTTTTTTCAATATCCAAATAGTTTATAAATTTTCCATTCGGTTGCATACAATGTTTAATGTATTGAAGGTAAATATTTATCAACCTTAAGTATTTTGGGTCTTTGTTTTTTTCATATACTTGACAAATCGATATTAAAGCTCTTGCGTTATCATCTATTGTATATCCTGTATTTAAATCGGGACATGAAATTTTTGCAAACTGTATCATGCCAAAATCAGTAGTCATATTTTGGATATGATCTAACTTTATTGGAGGCATTTGATAGGTTAGCTTTTTTGATTGTGGCGAAAGTTTTTGAATCAATTTTGAATGGAGAATCGCCGAATTTTCCCAAGCACAAGGCGCCATTTTGTGAAGCGCATTCAAAGATAATTGATTGGTTCGTTCAGGGTTTTTTAATAATGCTAATGTAGCAGTAGCTAACTGATTTGAATTTCCAAATTCAAAGAAACGCCCCGTATTTCTATTAAGTAACTCTTTGGCATGAGGAATGGGGGTTGAAATAATAGGGCATCCTGCACCGAGTGCATAGGAAAAAGTACCGCTTACGGCTTGATTTGAATCCGTAGAAGTGAACAGGTAAATGTCAGTCAATTGTAAATATTCAAGAAGAATGGGCAACGAAAGGTATTCATTTATAAATAAAACATGTTGGGTTAAGTTTAATTCCTTAACTTTTGCTTCTAGTTGGAGCCTGTATTGCTCTCCATCCTTTTTTAAAATGCAAGGATGCGTTTTTCCCAAAATCAAAAAGAGAACATTGGGAAATTTTTTAATAATTTTTGGAAGCGCATTGAGGGTGGTTTCAATTCCTTTATTTGGGCTAAGCAAACCAAAGGTAGATAGTATTTTTTTGCCTACAAAATGATATTTTTCTTTTAATCTGCTTTTATCCTTGATTTTAGACAAATGTATTCCGTGTGGAATAATATTTATTTTAGAAAAAGGAATATCATAGTATGAATTAAGAATTTGAGCGGCATTTTTTGTCATTACAATAATGGCAGCGGCCTTTTCTCCCATTTTTTGAACTTCAGTCTTGAGCGTATTGTTGGGATTTGGCAGTACGGTGTGAAAAACAAACAGAATGGGTTTATTCAAATTTAAATAAAAGCGCTCAAACCCTTCTTTATTTTTTGAAAATAATCCAAATTCATGCTGAATAACAATGCTATTAATATTGGAATTTGTATTGAGCCTATATGCCATAGATAAAAAATCCTCTTTTTTATCAGTATTTAATCGATATATTGGCTTTTGGAGATATTCGGGCTTTTCGTGGTTTGTTTCTAATGCGCAAACATTTATTTTAAATGATTTAGAAAATTGATTTTCTAGTGCAGTAATCAAATCTTCTGAATAGGTAGCTATTCCGCATTCTCGAGGTGGAAATGTGGTAATGAAAACAATTTCGGGCAATGAAATTTCTAGTTTATGAGTCAGCGATCGAAATGGAATGTAATTCCATTTTTTTTCAAACATATTGGTTTTGAATAAAGGTGCGTTTAGTGTCATTTTTTTAGATTATAAAGTATGAAGTAATAATTCTTTTAGCAAATTTTTCATGCTCAAGGAAGCTACAGCGATTCGTTCGTCCGCAGCACCATAATAAATATAAAGAGTATCTCCTTCTAGGATAGCACCTGTGGGAAAACAAACATTATTCACTTCGCCTTTTAGCTCCCATACTTTTTCGGGAAAGAATAAAGGGTAGGGAAGTCTAGCTATTTCTTTTTGGGGATGCTCCAAGTCTAATAATGCCGCACAAGCAGAATATACATACCCATTTACTGAGTCATGTACGCCGTGATAGATAATGAGCCAACCTTCAGAAGTCTCTATTGGCGGACAGCCCGCTCCAATATAGCTTGTTTCGTGATCGTATTTGGGGGTAAGAACGATGAATTGGTCAAAATGCAAAAAATAATCCTCCCAAAATCCGATTGTTAAATCTTGGATGGAATCTATCATGACTACGATTTGAATATCAGGTTTTATACGGTGCATAAAGCAGAGTTTGTTAGCAATTTTTCTAGGGAAAAAAATCAAATTTTTATCCCATAAAAAGAGTTTTTCATCCTGTTTTTCATGGGTTTTTTGATTTTCATTGAACCGAATATATTTTTCACTTAAAGGGGCTTTAGATTCTACAAAAGCTTTAAATTCTTCGTAGGTTATTTGGGGTACAACGATTCCATGTTTTTCCCATTTTGTCAAATCTTTTGATGTTGCTAATGCGCCTAATGCATTTATGCCATCAAATGCCGTATATGAAAGATAGAAGGTGTCTTCAATTTTTACAACGCGAGGGTCTTCCAAGCCTTGTTTTTCATAATCTGATTCGGGGTATAGAATGGGTTTACTATTTCGATGTCCAACCTTTGTGGGTGATTTCAATCTACAATATCCAATCGTAGAATAATTGTCTTTAGCTACCGCACGGTAGAAAAGATGAATTTCATTTTTTTCTTTGATTACAGCGGGATTCAATACGCCTTCACATTCAAAATCCAATGTTGTTTTTGAAAGGATTATGCCTTCTTTATTAACTTGTACCATATTTTGTATAGCTTTTTAGGTGATAAAAAACGATGAAAAACTAATGCCTCCCATCGATTTGAATATAATTACTTCTATACCTAAAAGTATCTGTGCTCTATAGCCAAGTCGTTATTTACTCGCCAGATTCTAGGCGTATTACACGCTATACGTCCTGCTTCTTCTTTTTTATGCCAAGAACTTAACGAACTAGTCAAAGAAACAATGCCATCTTTTGCCGTTACGCCTATTTCGGCAGCATTCAAAAGTGGTTTCCATTTTATAGCATTTTGGACATTTATCTGCAATTCCGAATTATTTTTCATCTCAATAAATTTAGCGTAGCTACCGAATTGTTTCTACCTTACAAAGGTAGATTTTATAGGTTTCAAAATGATATACAATTAAGAATCAATGTTGTATAATTCGTAGGTTTTGCTACAAGTCTTCTATATTACTTCTTTTTTTCTGCTCCAAATTTCTAAAAAAAGATGGCGTGAGCCCTGTCGTTTTTTTAAATTGCTTTGAAAGATGTGAAACGCTGCTATAGTGCATGATATACGATATTTCGGTCAAATTCATTTCATTATACATGATCAGCTCCTTGATTCGCTCCACTTTGTGAAGAATTATAAAATGTTCTATCGTAATTCCCTTTTTTTTGGAAAACAATTCCGCAAGATAATGGTAATTATAGTATAAATTCTTAGTTAAATATTCGGAGAAATTAAATTTCGTATCATCAGTAGAATTATAAATTTTATCAATTATTAAATGAATCATTTTTTCAATTAGTAATGATTTTTTATCTTTAATTATCCCTAGTCCTATTTTTTTTAAAACTAATTCTAGATTTTTATAAATAGCATGATTTAATCTTTCTTGTAATTTTATCTCACCGAGCTTTACAGAAAAATATTTAATTTCTAATTTATTAAGTTCTTGTTCTACGATCATTTTACAACGATGGCTCACCATGTTTTTTATATATAAAATCATAACTTTTTAATTTTAAAGAAAATGTATTAAATCAGAATTATATAAATGTTTTACTATATCAAAAATAGTTTGACTCAATATTATGATACTCTTGAGTTAATTATTTTACGTAAAGGTAGTCTAAAAAAATGACAAAATTGAAATATTTTTCAATTTAATGTTTATCTCAGTTTAAAAATGGATTTTTTAAGCTTTTTAGAATACAATGATTCGATATCGGAATCTATTGTCAGTAATAATTTAGTTACATAGATAAGTATACCTATTTTTTGAAAATTTAGTGATCTGTAATTTTTAAAATAGAATCACATCATCATTTTTACATACATAATTTTATCAAAATTTTCTTCCCAATCTTTGTAGATATCCATCAATTTCTTCTCTAATTCTTTTTTGTCTATTTGTTTTCCTTTAGGTTTTAAAGATTTAATATTTTCGGACAAAGGACGGATACTTTTGGCTAAATAGGTGCTTTGAAGAAACGGAATGACAAGTCCTAAAATAGTGCCTGGAAGTCCTCCAAAAGATTCAGGCCCTGATTCAGGAAGTAATTCGGGAGTAAAAAAAGCAACGACAACAATACTATCAAAAATAGTTGTTTCTGCTTTGATACATTCATACCCTTGAATATTTCGAGTTTCATCAATAATACGCCAATTATAAGTAGGTAGTGAATCCATTAAATGTACTTCGGTGCCTGATATTTCTTTATTTGCCCATCTTAGTTTTTTATTTAAATCAATATAAAAATTACTATATGATTTGTAAGCACTAGTCCAACGCTCCATTTCTTCTTGTTCTAATTTTTCATATCTTTGAATACTTCCATTGGATTGTAATTCAAAACTATCTATATAAAAGCGGTTTTTTCCTTTTGCCCATTCGTTATTCTTAAATAATTTCTCTACATTTATTTTGCGCTCATATTTAATAGAAACTTGCGATAATGTTCTTTGAGAAAGCATGGTTGAGCTAACGCTGATTAAAAGTAAGAAGCATAATGTTTTAGTGTCCATCGGATTTTTCTGATTTTTTAGATTTAAAGCGCCATTCAAGAGCTATTGAGAACATACGTGTAATTCGATCTTGTTGCATTTCAGTGATACTATTGCCCCAAGCAAATCTTTGTATACTTTGATTTTGAGCTAAAAGATCATATGCAATTAACTTTAAAGTTAAAGGTGTTTTTTTTGATATTTTTTTGGATAACTCGGCACTCCATAACCAAATACTCTGACTTTGCGCAAAGGAAGATTGAGCAGGATAATAATTCCAAGAGATATTACTGCCTATTTTCCATGTTTTAAAAAACGAATAGGTTAAATCAAATCTATTTTCATATTTCCAAAATTTTTGATCGGTCAAAGAAGAGGATTGAATTGAATTGTGGGTATAGCTGGCATCAAAATCAAAACTTCCACTCCATGTACTGTCAATTTCTATAGGAATATTTAATCCAAAGGATACATTTCTTCTTAGATTTATATTTTTAATTTCATTTATCATGGTATTATTTCTGCTTATTCCTCCGTATATATTTGGATTTAAAACTACGGGTGTTTTAGGTACTTTAAAAGAAATATTTGCATTTGCATTCCAATTCCAATTGCCATTTTGATTAATGAATGTGATTTCTCGGACTCCATTTTCAAGAATCTTACTTGAATTAACAATGTCATTTTCTTTTAATGTAAAACTGCTTGAAGCCCATAAATATGTATTTGTAAAAGGCCTACTTAAATTAAATGAAGTGCGCCAAGTGTGAATTTTTGTAGGAATTAAATTTGAATTCCCTAATCTTCTTTCAATGGGATTCTGATTGTCTAAAAATTCCTGAAGTTGATCGATTTTTGGAGCATTATACGATTGAATATAACTAAACTTATAGTTTGAATTTTTAGCATAGGTATAGTTGAAAATTAAATACGGTTGGATAAAATTAAAACTTCTATTTAAAGAATTGGTATTTACAGCTTTTTGATTTAAAAAAATCTGATTCATAGTAGCACCAAGTTTTACTTTAATCTTTTTATTTACAAAATTCAACTTTAAGCTTTCCGAATAACCCGAAACGCGATATGATGTTAGATTGCTTAATGAATCAATAGGTTCTGACAAGGTTCCATTAAAGATATTTGTTGTAATCCGATCCGATTGATTATTGTTATGAATTGTAGAGGCTCCTGCTTCGAGTATCCAAGTTTTTTTATAAATAGGGAGTGTAAATAGCGCTGATGCTTTTATCGTATTGTTTAGGTATTTTTGCGAAAAATTTTGATTCAATTTACTGTCTTGATAACCTCCACTTTCTAAAACATTTAATATGGAATTATTGTCAAATTCATTAGAATGATTGTCATTTAATAACATAGTTGTTATTTGGAACGTCTGCCCGGCTTTTCTAAAATTATGTCTGTAGCTTACCTCCAATGAAATATCAGTTTGGTTTCGTTCTCCTATCTGTATATTTTGATTTGTGTTTAAAGTGTCAAAATTGTTTTGATTTTGTAAAATTGAATTTGAAGAGGATTGATACGGATTAAAAAGTTTTGAAAGCGAAGTTTTTGCTGAAATGGTATTGAAGGAATCAAATTTATGATTAAAATTTATATTAAACTTTTGTTTTTCCGAAATTTGATCAATGGTTTCATTGTCGATTTTTCTAAAAATTCGAGTTGAATCAAAGGATTGAATACTATTTGAAAAACGACCGCCATTATAATTATTATAGTCCATGTCATACTTAATCGACAAATTACTTTCTTTTTCGTTCCAACTATGGTTCAAAAATCCACCACCTTGAATTTTAATTGGAATAACTCCTAAGTCGTCAATATTATTTTGACCATCTGGGCTGATCCATTGATCTAAGTTTTCATCATAAAACCAGTTGCCAGCGCCACCCATGTAATTTTGACGTTCTTGCCACCCTAAAGAATTGTTCATATTGTTATGAATCAAATATGCCGAAGCTTTTGTGTTTGGAGTGTATATCTGAACAAGCCCTTTATTGTCATATCGTTTGGTATTTGAAGCGCTTGCTTGAATTTTTCCAAACATTCCTGTTTTGTATGCCTCTTTAAGTTTAAGGTTTATAATTTTTTCTTTATCCCCATTATCGATTCCAGTTTGACGCGTTTCTTGATTGGCCACATCAATAACCTCCACTTTGGCAATCATGTTGGCATCCAGATTTTTTGTAGCTAAAGATGGGTCGGCACCAAAAAAATCATCTCCATCTACCAATACTCTCGTAACTTCTTGACCTTGAGCTTTAATAGTTCCATTCTTGTCAACAACTAGCCCGGGTAATTTTTTTAGTAAATCTTCAACCGATGCATCTTGAGGCACTTTAAAACTGTCTGCAATATATGAAACCGTATCCCCATTCATGGTTATAGCCTTATTAGCAGTAATCAAAACTTCTCGAACGACTTTGTTTTTTGGGAAAATTTTAACTTCTTCTCTATTTTCATTTAAAATCCATTTATTCCGATAAATAAGATAATTCGGATGCCAAACCACTAGATTACAACTATCGGGAAGATTTGCTGGAATCTGGAATGCGCCTAAAGTGTTAGAACGAGAATATCCAATTAGTTGATTTGTTTTTAATTCTGTAAAAATAATTGTAGCGTTTCCTACAGGGAATTGATTTACTTGATTGATGATTTTTTGAGAATGTAATGAAAATGTTATTGATATTAAAGCGGTAACAAAGATTTTTTTTTGAAAAAAACCAAACCAATATTTTTGAAATTCGTTAATCATAGTGAATTAAATGTTTTGCAAATCGAAACAAATATAAATGGTATCTTTGTTAAAAAAGAATAAAAGAGTTCAACTATTTGAAAATGTATGTTTTGTAAATTGTAATTGCGTTATTTGGGCTTCTCTCTGATTAATCCCGCACGTGCGGGACTCTAACCAACAGAGCAAGAGTTTCGTTCGGAATAAACTCGGGATCTATTAGTTTAAGTAAAAGTTTTTTATTTTTTTGGGTTTTGATAAATTTTTCAATAATTAAAGCCTCGCCCCGATTTTCAGAAACTTCAAAAACGGCTTTTAACTCCCAATTTTGATATTTTCCCGTATATTTATCATTGCGGTCTTCATTATGTTGAATAATACGTTGCCAAGGATTTTCAGAATGACCAACATAAAATTTTTCAGCATCGTTGGAGTAAATGATATAAATGTAAAACATAAAAGCAATTTATTAACATAAAAAAAGCCACTTCAGTGATGAAGTGGCTTTGGCTCCCCCTGCTGGACTTGAACCAGCGACCCTCTGATTAACAGTCAGATGCTCTAACCAACTGAGCTAAGGAGGAATAATTTCCTTTATTATTTTCCCTTGTTTTCCCCTCTGATTAATCCCGTACGTACGGGACTCAACCAACTGAGCTATGGAGGAATAATTTCCTTTTTGTCTTTTATTCAAAAACGAGTGCAAATATAAAATTGTTTTTTTAAATAAAAAGGTTTTTTTTGTTTTCCGCTTTTCTAATTGTAAAATGAATTGATTTTCAATTTGTAATATTTTTAAATATTTTGATAGTTTTAACTTGATGTTTACTTTATTTTAAAAATAAACATCAAACGGTCTAAATAAATTATCTTTGCCAAAAGATTAAAATTTTATAAAATGAGTATAACTGTAGTTGGAACAGTAGCTTTTGATGCTATTAAAACGCCATTTGGCCAAACGGATAAAATTGTAGGAGGTGCGGCTACGTATATTGCCTATTCCGCAGCTTATTTTTATCAACCAATAAATATTGTTTCTATAATTGGAGATGATTTTGATATGGATGAACTTCAAGAATTGCAAAGAAGAGGAGTTAATATCGATGGTATAGAAATTAAAAAAGGTGGAAAATCTTTCTTTTGGAGTGGAAGTTATCACATGGATATGAATGGTAGAGATACTTTGGCTACAGAGCTTAATGTTTTGCTAGATTTTAACCCAGTTCTGCCATCTAATTATCAAAATTCGGACTATTTATTACTTGGAAATATTGACCCTGTATTGCAACTAAACGTGTTGGATCAAATGGCTCAAAAACCAAAACTTGTAGTTTTAGATACAATGAATTTTTGGATGGATGTAGCATTAGATAACCTTAAAAAAGTAATTTCCCGTGTAGATGTTTTAACTATTAATGATGGAGAAGCGCGTCAACTTTCAGGAGAATATAGCTTAGTAAAAGCGGCTCAAAAAATATTGAAAATGGGGCCAAAATATTTAATTATTAAAAAAGGAGAACATGGCGCTTTACTTTTTCATGAAAACCAAGTATTTTATGCTCCTGCATTGCCATTAGAAGAAGTATTTGACCCTACCGGTGCTGGAGATACATTTGCAGGCGGATTTCTTGGCTACTTAGCAAAAAGTGGAGACATTTCATTTAAGAATATGAAAAGAGCGGTAATTTATGGATCGGCAATGGCAAGTTTTACTTGTGAAAAATTTGGAACAGAAAGGCTCAAAGAATTAACGCATGAAGATATACAACAACGGGTTTCTGAATTTATAAATCTTGTTCAGTTTGATATAGAAATTCAATAAAACTTAAAACCTCCACATTGATGGAGGTTTTAAGTTTTAATAAACTTTTATTAAGATTAAAACTAAATTCTTAGACTTATTTTTATTTAAGTCTTATCTATTCAATGTTTAGATTAACAGTAAGTTGAATTTAACCAAAATTAATCATTTAAAAATAACCTATGGTTTTGATTTAATTTGAATACCTAATTCATCAAGTTGCTTAACATCTACAAAAGTAGGAGCGTCCATCATCATATCTTTACCGTTGCTGCTTTTTGGAAATGCAATGACATCTCGAATTGTATCACCACCAGTAAGTAATAAAACCCAACGGTCAAGACCAAATGCACAGCCACCATGAGGCGGAGCTCCGTATTTAAAAGCATTAACCATGAATCCAAATTTGTTTTCAATTTCGGTTTCCGACATGCCTAAAATTTTAAATATTCGATCTTGTAGCGCTTTGTCATGAATTCGTATAGAACCGCTAAGTACTTCGTTACCATTGATAACTAAGTCATACAATTGTCCTTTTACTTTGAGTGGCTCATTTTCTAGATATTGTAAATCATTTTCATGAGGCATACAAAATGGATGATGCATAAAAATAGTTTCTCCAGTGTCTTCGTCTTCTTCAAAAAGAGGAAAATCTATAACCCACAAAACGCTATATTGATTTTCTTGATACCATTGATTTTGTTTTGCCAATTCTAGTCTTAAGTCGCCAAGAGATTTTCTTACTTTTGACGCTTTTTCAGCAGCAATTAAGATAAGGTCGCCTTTTTCAGCATTAAATAATTTTAAAATGGCTTCAAGTTGTTCCGCACTGAAAAATTTATCTACGCTGGATTTGATACCTTCATCATTCCATCGAATCCAAACCAGTCCTTGTAGTCCACGATGTGGCTCTTTGACAAAATTAGTTAAATGATCCAATTGTTTACGTGTATAAGCAGCGCATCCTTTTGCGTTTAATCCAGCTATAATGCCTTTATTTGCAATCGTTTGATTAAAAACAGCAAATTCAGTAGCAGGAAGTGAATCTTGAATTTCTATAATTTTACAATCAAATCTTAAATCGGGTTTATCACTTCCATAATACTTCATGGCATCATGAAAACTGATTCTTTGAAAGTCGGGCAGCGTGATTGATTTGATTTCTTGAAATACTTTTTTTGTTAATCCTTCAAACATTTGAAGCACATCTTCTTGATGAACAAAGCTCATTTCGCAATCTACTTGAGTAAATTCGGGTTGACGGTCGCCTCTGAAATCTTCATCGCGATAACATTTTACAATCTGATAGTATCGATCCATTCCAGATACCATAAGAAGTTGTTTCAAGATTTGTGGAGATTGCGGTAGTGCGTAAAATTGTCCTTGATGTAATCGACTCGGAACTAAAAAATCTCGAGCGCCTTCGGGGGTTGATTTTATAAAAGTAGGGGTTTCTATTTCAATAAATTCTTGCTGATCTAAATAGGTTCTGATAATCTGCACCATTTTGGCTCTTGTCATCAATCGATCGCGCATGATTGGTCGTCGAATATCCAAATATCTATGTTTTAATCGAAGTTCTTCACTACCATCAGTTTCATCAATAATTGTAAAAGGAGGCGTTTCACTTTTACTTATTATCTTTAAGGTGTTTGCTGCTATTTCGATTTCTCCAGTAGGTATATTTAAATTTTTATTACTTCGCTCGATGACAGTTCCTTCAATTTGTATTACAAATTCTCTTCCTAGTTGACGAGCTTCTTTTGATAAAATTTCTTGTTCTTCTTCGTTAAATACAATTTGTGTTATGCCAAAACGATCTCTCAGGTCGATAAATGTAAGTTTTCCAAAATCACGATTATTTTGTACCCATCCGCTAAGCGTAACGGTTTTGCCAATAAAACTCTTGTTTAATGCGCCGCAGTGATGCGTTCTATACATAATCTTCTATATTTAAATTTAAAAAAGCAAAGGTACGTTTTTTTTGATATTTAGCTGAAATTTTAGGTGTTTTCCGTTTTTCCTAAAAATGAATTATTTTCTTTTTTTACTGCAATAAACCCGAAAACAATTAAATAAATAAATCCAAATAATGGTACCCAATACGAATTAAAAATCCCGTATTGATCTGCTATATATCCTTGAATTAATGGAATAATCCCTCCCCCAATAATCATCATAACTAACAAAGAAGAGCCAATATTCGTGTATTTGCCAAGATTTTTAGTAGCAATTTCAAAGATACAAGGCCATAGTACGCTTAAATAAAGTCCAGTACTGATAAATAAAAAAACAGACCATTCATTATGTAAAATGAGTCCACATAGCAAAGAAATCCCACCTATAGCACTAAAAACAAGTAAATTGTATGAAGCTAATCTTCCTGCAAGAATAAATACCAACGTAGCAATAATTATAAAATAGATATAGTCTTTTAAAAGAAAATAAGCATTGTCTCCGTTTACCAATATGATTAATCCAAATGCCAAAAATGGTAAAATAATTTTTGCAAGATTTGACCATTTTTTTCCTACAAAAACTTCTGAACTGCCCGCCCATCGGCCAATCATCAAACTTCCCCAATAAAGTGAAATCCAAATAGCTATTTGACTTTCATGTAATTTATTTTCGTCCATTAAAAGTTTACCTAAATTACTTACTAAGCTTACTTCAATTCCTACATAAACAAAAATTCCAACGATACCTAACATTAACTGAGGATAATCAAAAAGGTTAAAATCTTTTACAATAGGTTCTCCTTTTTTTACTAAGGGCACATTTCTAAACCAAATGACAATAATACATAAAAGAAAAAAACAAAATAGTAATAACGTTACGGGTATTAAAGATCTAAGGTTGTCAAGAGATTGATTAATATTAATATTGCTAAATAGTGCTTTGCTCAAAATAATAGGTGCTACCATTGTAGCTAATGAATTAATACTCCCCGCAATATTGATTCTGTGTGCTCCGGTTTCTTCTGAGCCCATAGCTAGAAGAAATGGATTTAAAACAATCTGTTGAATCGAAAATCCAAGACCAATAATAAAAAGTCCGCTTAGAAATAGGAAGTAATTTTCAAAAATAGATGCGGGTATGAAAAATAAAACACCAATACTAGATACTATGAGTCCAGTAATTAATCCATTTTTATAACCCACTTTATTCAGCCAGTCGCCTTTTAATTGAGAATATACTAAATAAATAAATGAACCTACAAAATAAGCTGCATAAAAAGCCCAATCTACAAGCATCGATTGAAGTTGTGAGAGTTGAAAAAATGTATTAAAAGTAGGAATTAGAATATTGTTTGAGGCGGCAACAAAACCAAAAAAGAAATATATACTTACTAAGGTAGCTAAAGTTGCTTTACTATAATTGTTTGTCATTTTATTAATTTATAAAATACAAAACTATAGAATATTTTTAATTATATACAAAAAAAAAGCCATCTCACTAGGAGATGGCTATAGCTTTTAATCTGTTAAGATTATTTTGTAGCTGGAGCAGCAGCAGCAGTATCAACTGCAACAGCAGTTGAATCCATAACTGGAGCAACTTCTTCTACTACCTCAGTAGCAGTTTCCTCAACAGCTTCAGTAGCTGGAGCCTCATTGTTACAAGAAATAGCGAATACTGTAGCTACAGTAAATAACATTGCAAATTTTTTCATTTTTTTTTAATTTAATTGTTTAAAAATTTCGACTGCAAATATACATCATTTTATAAATTTGAAACTCGAAAAATGATAAAAAATGTTAATAAATTTAATATTTTTTTTAATATATTGATAATCATAGGTTTGTATTTTAATTTTTTTTCATTAATTTTTCCAAACTTTGCTCAATTGCTTCATTTTTGATTATATATTCAATATTCGTTTTGAAAATATAACCTTCAAAAGGAATCTATCCGCAATGATAAGCAAAATCATCTTTTGATACTTTTTTTCTTTGGTTGTATTAATTAGTAATATCTACAAAATCAATTTTGAAAGTATTAAACTCATTAACTATCGTTCCATTTCTTAAGATAATGGAATTAGAGATATTTTAAATTTTTGCAAATATACTTTATTATTTGTCTATTTATAGCGTTTTAAGTATTTAATTTTTAAATAGAAATTATAAGACATTTCTATGTTGAATTATTAATTTTTTAAATCAAAATGAATCGATCTTTCTAAACAAAGAGTTTAATTGTATTGAGTTTATCCCATCATAAAAACGCCACTTGAAGTTCCAATTCTTGAAGCACCTTTTTTAATGAATTGAAGGGCCTCTTCACGCGTTTTTATTCCACCCGAAGCTTTAATTTTTATATTTTCATCTAATTGTTTACGAAGCAAAACGACATCTTCGATACGTGCTTTGCTATGAATACCCGTTGAGGTTTTTACAAAATGAGGTTTTATATGATTTGCAATTTCAATAATTTTTAAATTTTCAAATTCCGTGTTGGCACTACTTTCAATAATCCATTTAGATGTCAAACCTAATTCATGTATAACACTTGTTAATATCTTTGTTTCTAAAAAAATTTCATCCCATTTTTGATTTTTGATATAGCTACTATTAATTACAAAATCAACTTCGTTACAGCCTTCTTTTGCAATAAATTCTATAGTAGATAATTTTGATATTAAGGGGTCATTGCCATTTGGAAATCCAACAACAGAAGCGATTTTAGGCTTGAATCCTTCGATATCATTAAGAGATTTATTACAATATGATACATAGTTGGGAGCAACACAAATGGCTTTAAATTCATACAAAATGGCTTCTTTTAGTAAGCGATCTATAGCATTTGAATCTGCGTTATAGGATAATAGCGTGTGATCAATATAGTGATTTATGGGATCCATATTTCGAATTTAAAAACCGATTCGAACACCTTTGCCACTTTCTAGAAAATCATCTTTAGTTGGGTCAAATGATTTTACATCATCCAACATTAACGTTTTACGTAATTTGTCAGTTCGTTTTTCTAATGGTAATTCTGCCAATCTTAGATTTTGATTTTTGACTGCTTTTTCCATGATTTTTCGAACGGCTCGAGCATTCCCAAAATATTTTGATTTTTGTCGAACCAAATCTTTGAAATATACTTCCATGAATTCTTGACATTTTTTATCCATTTTTAAAGACTCCGAATGGATCATTTCAGTAAATATTTCAATTAATTCTTCACCTGTATAGTCTTCAAACTCAAATTTACGATCAAAACGGGAACGTAATCCTGGATTACTCTCAAGAAAGGTTTGCATTCTATCGGTATATCCAGCAACGATTACAATCATTTCGCCTCGTAAATCTTCCATACGTTTTAAAATCGTATCGATTGCTTCATTTCCAAAATCACTTGGTGAACCACTGGATAGGGCATAGGCTTCATCAATAAATAAAACCCCACCTTTTGCTTTATCGATCATTTCATTGGTTTTTATTGCAGTTTGTCCTACAAATGCACCAACTAATTTTTCGCGGTCGCATTCCACCAAATCACCTCTTTCTAAAATACCTAGTGCCTTAAAAATTTTAGCCACAATTCTTGCAACGGTCGTTTTACCAGTACCCGGATTTCCTGTAAATACCGAATGTAAAGAAAATTTATTCATTACATCTTTACCTTCTTCTTGATAAAATTTGACTAATTTAATAAGTTCGGTAACTTCTTTTTTCACATTGCCCAAACCAATCAAACTATTTAATTCTTCGAGACTTCCTTTTAATAGTTCTTCATCTACAGGAATTATAGGTTTTTTCTTTTTACCATCTTCAAAAACTTCTTTGATATCGGCTTCTAAAATTTCGCTGAACATTTCGGCAGGAAGATCCTTTACATTTTCATTTTTCATCAAACGAAGTCCCATGTTCATTTTAGACTCATTAACGATTCGAATCACTTCGCGCGCATTACCAAAAGAACGTGTTCGGCCTCGATACAAATCCACTAATTTTTTAGAAAGTAAATTTTTAGCATCATTTGTTATATTCAACTTGTACTTATTAAACTCCAAATGCGCGATTTCATCCAATTCTTGAGGCGTATAGTCCTGAAAATTGTAATAATGGCTAAATCTCGATTTTAAGCCCGGATTACTATCTAAAAATACTTCCATTTCTTTTGGATAACCCGCAACAAAAATGGCTAAATCGCCTTTTCCATCACTCATTTCTTTAAGAACTATTTCAATAACTTCACGACCAAAATCTTTTGAGTCTTCGCCCGATCGATATAAAGCATACGCTTCATCTATAAATAAAATGCCTCCTCTTGCTTGGTCTATGGCTTCTTTAACTTTAGGAGCTGTTTGTCCAATATATTCTGCTATCAAATCTGCTCGATCGACTTCATGAATATGTCCTTTGCTCAAAAATCCCATTTTATGAAAAATCTTACCTAAAAGACGCGCAACGGTAGTTTTACCTGTGCCCGGATTTCCCATAAACACGGAATGTAAACTTATATTAGAATTGTCATCATATCCTTTTTCTTTTCTTAAAATCAAGAAATTTAAATACTGAACATAATCTTTAACTTCTTGTTTTACGTTCTCAAGTCCAATCAAATTATCCATTTCACTGATTAATTCTTCAAGCGATTTGGTGTCAATTTCTTGCTGCGGTAAATGAATTGCCGGAAGCTCATTAAACATTTCGGAGCCCGAAGTGATTAAATTGGATTCCCCTTCAACAAATTCCTTACCCATATGAAATGGAATGATAGCTACTAGCGTATCCATAAATAAAATCTCTACAGTTAAGTCGTCTTCAAACCAGGTTCCTTTACTATCACTTCCCCAACCTGTTTCAATAATTAAATTTCCGGATGCGGGCACTCGCCCCATTCGGGTGCTTGAGCCTTTAAGTTGATGCGCGTCATTATAAAAATTAAACTGCAATTCGCACATCCAATCTCTCGTCAAAAGGTTTTCTATTTCACATTCAACCCACACGAAACGCGTGTTGATGTAGTCAAATTCCACCATGTATTTTCGCTGATGAATGGGTAGATTTACATCGGGGCCTTCGTATAAATTGGCATCGGAGATAAAAAAATACTTATTTTGGTCTGGAGTTACTACACCTACATCATAAATATAAAAATAACTACTTCCTACCATTTCATCATCGATATAGGCTTCCCAAAGGTACTCACCTTCTTTCCAATAACTTCCTGATGTTTCTTGTCCCCAGCCTTCTCGAATATAAACTACATTTTCGTCGGGTTTAATGGATTTATTCAAATGAATATTACAAAGTTCGGTACGCGTATTTGTAATTGAAAATGCTTTTAGATTAATATTTGCAGTCCATTCTTGTTCATCAAATTGTTTATTAAAAAATGCCAATTCGATATATATATGTTTAACTTCGGCCACATCAAAAACGTGTCGATACTTTTTGCTCTCATACAACCACTCATTGGAGGTGTAAATCTTGATACTTCTAAATTTATAGTTTTCCGACATCTTTTAATATTTTGTGATGTTGCGAAATTAATCATTTTTTTTATTCAATGAAGAAAATTTAAGTTTTTTAGCAAATTCTTAAATTAGATGAAACATTCTTTAAAATTAATTGGATGTTAACCCTATGATAATAAACGATTCATATATAAATTTATTTTATCTTTTTAATCTATGATTTCATCTTCAATTTTGTTAAACAAAAAAGTATCTGATTTTTTGATTTCCTTGTTTTCATTTTTAACTCGTTCTACTGAAATTTTATAATTTTCGGGCGTTCCAAGGATTCTTAAATTTAGGAATCGAAGACGTTTTTGAGGATCTCGTATTATTATATCATCTTCTTGTTGCTCGTTTATGCTTTCTGGTAATTTTTTAAATAGTTTTGTAAATACCGCTTTACTCACTAATTTTAAGGGAACTCGAACAAAATAATCCATTTTTAAATCCATATCTTGTTTACCGGACACTTCTATATATCCAAGAGAGGAGTTAATGTTCATATTTGGAAACGACATGACCCCTCCATTTACAAAAAACGTATTTGAAAGGGTATCAAATTTTATCTTTTTTAGATTTTTATTTCCAAAATAACTCGACATCGATTCTAAAGGAGCAAAATTATCCAATCTACCATTTTCAATCAAAACATCCATTTTTAAGTTTGATTTTTGAATATTAGGCACGAAGTCCGAATGAACATAAAGCTTTCCAGTTATTCTTCCCGAAAATTGCCCATGAATATTATCTGAAACCAATCGGTCTTGCCCAAAATTGTCAAATTTAATCATCATTTGGTCTAAATCTACTTTTTGTATTTTGATATCAGGTTTGATATAAATATTACTAGGATTTGACCCATTAAAATATCCTTTAGCGTCTATAATTCCATCGGCAACTTGGCATTTAAATTGATTTAAAAAAATCATATGATTTTCTTTTACTTCTATATAACATAGGGTATTTTTTAAGTCATATTTTTTGTATTTAAGTTTTTTAATTTTAGCATTAAGACTCAAATTTGGAAAAGGCTCTTTGAAAATATTAAATCCACGGTCATGGTCTTTTATATTTTCATTTTCTTGTAGCGAAAATGAAAACAATTCATTAAAATTCAAATTGTTCGAGGTAATTGAAATTTTGCTTTTAGATTTCGAATTTTCAAAAGCATATACGCCTTTAATATTCCAATCATTCTCTCCAAGTTTACCTTCAAAAGATTTAATATTAAGTATCTTGTTTTCTAGGTGAAAATGACCATTTAATTGATTAAAAGCTATTGGGTGTCGATTGAATTTTGCCTTAAAATGTGTTAGATGAAAATCGGTAGCTTTCAAGCTGTCTTGATAATCAAGTGATACCTTTCCGTGAAACTTAAAATCTTCTAAGATTTCATCTTGGTATTCTTTAGGTATATAATTGTGATTGTTATACGTAAAAACATCTTTTAAATTCAATTTGTTTGATGTAAAATCAAAGTCAATAGTAGGTTGCCCTTTTTTTATATCAGAAAGCCATAATTCATAATGACTTATATTTCCTTTAAAATGAAAATCCGAAGCGTCCATTTTTCCATCCAAACGTTTTATATAAATATCATTTGGTTTGATATAAAAAAGTCCATTAAATTCTTTAAGTTCGTGTTTATAGTTTTTAAGTTTTCCAGATAAATTGGTAAGATAAAATTGACCTAGAGGAAGTGTTTTAGAAGAAATGAACGTATTGGCGGCGCCTTTAAAAAGAAAATCCAATTTTAAATCAGAAACGACTTCATTTTGATTTTTTGAAACTATAAAATCATTGATATGTAATTTTTTGGATTGAAAATGAAAATCCGATTCAATTTGTTGTTTGTTTTGATGAATAAGAGCTGGAATATTTTTAATTTGTCCTTTAAATTGAATATCGGAAGCATTGACATTAAATTTACAATTTTTTACAAAAAGCGTTTCTCCTTCAATAGAAGCCTCAACATTTAAATTAGATATTTTTTGCGGATAGTTCTCGGATTTAAAATTTAAATCCGAGATTTTAAGTTTACTGAAATAAGCTTGATTGAGTTTTTCTAAACTCTTTTCTGGATTTTTTAAATCAATTATATCATGAAATTTCATTGAAAGGAGGACTTTGCCTTCTAAGTTTTTTAAATGATAAAGTTTTAAAAATTTTGTTAAGAAATTTAAATCAAAATCCGAATCGATTTGCATGTCAATTTCAGGAGATTCAAAATTAACTACTTTCATTTTTGCTTTAAAAATGCCTGCTTCTGGTTTTGCCGAAAAGTTACTCAATTCAAAAACTGAACTTGAGGCATTATGATTCTTACCATTAGAAAAAGTACAAAGAAAGCCTAATTCGTCCACTTTTTTGTTAACTTCAGGGTTTAAAATATAGCCTTCTTTGCATCCAAATCG
Source organism: Chitinophagales bacterium (assembly GCA_044368655.1). GTDB lineage: Bacteria > Bacteroidota > Bacteroidia > Chitinophagales > JADJOU01 > CHPMRC01. The sequence continues at coordinate 30,152 of JBIPPB010000009.1, forward strand.
GGCTTCAATTAAAGGATTTTTACCATTTATAGTTTTTCCAAATATTTTTGCATCAAAAAAGATATTCCCTTTATTGTCATAGGTTTTTAGTGTCTGAGCAATATCATTTGGAGCCATTGCTAAGAGTATGTCAAAATTTTGTTTTTCACCATGAAAATTTAAATCTACAAACATTTCATTATCCACATCTATTTTTCCTTTCAATTCAAACTGCGCATTCTCCAATATTACGCTTGTTTTTTTAAAAGTGAGCAAGTGCGTAGCTTTATCAAAAATGAAGTCGGTATGCAGTTCAAAATGTTTTTTATTGATATATGTAGGCGTATTATTTTTAAAAACATTTAACAAGAATTTTGCATCAAGTTTTAATTCTATATATTTAGCTTGATATGAAAATTGGGCTTTGGCATTTTCGGCATCGATTTCAACAATAGTTTTGTGCAATATGTTTTCTTTTTTTATGTCAATTTGTTCTAAATTAATTTCATTAATATCAAAATGAACCGATTCAGAGGCCTCTTTTTCTTTCGTATCAAATGCCTTTTGAATATTTAATACATTGTTTTCATCCTGAATTAAATGAATATTTCCATCTTGAAGGGTTATTTTTTTGATATTATAGTCTTTTTGAATAAGCGACCATAAATTAAATCCTAAATACGCTTTTTTAATTGAAATAATGGGTCTTTGAAGTGTATCTTTATTCTCCCAAACTTTAAAATTATTTAGCTGAATCGATGTATATGGAAATTGTTTTAGTAAAGAAAAATCTACAGAGCGAATTGAAATTTTACCTTGATATTTTTTATTATTTTCAAAAATTAGATTTTGAATTAAAATATCTTTATTTGAAAAAATTATAGCAATAGAAATAAAAATAATAACTAGAATACTTAATAAAAAATATAAAATTCTCTTTTTCATTTTGCAATACCGCATTTTGGTTTTACTTAACTTTATCTTTATTCTCATTCACAAATGCGCCCCAACCGCTATATTTTTTAGTTCCCTTTTCGATACTACCACTACCTTGAAAATAATGACAAACTGCAACTGCAAGGGCGTCAGTGGCATCTAATGATTTGGGAAGGGTTTTCATATTACATAACTTTAGGAGCATTTGAGCTACTTGCTCCTTTGAAGCATTTCCATTGCCCGTAATCGATTGTTTCACTTTTTTAGGATAATACTCTTCTACCGGCAGATCTTTGCTCAGGCAAGCAACCATAGCTACACCTTGCGCTCGACCCAATTTAAGCATACTTTGAACATTTTCTCCATAAAACGGGCATTCGACAGCGCATTCATCGGGTTTGTATTCATCGATAAGCTGTGAAATACGTTCAAAAATTTTTTTAAGTTTTAATTGATGGTTTTCAAGTTTATTCAAACGCACTTCGCCAAGGCAAACCAATTCGATTTTGCTTTTTTGGATTTTGATAATTCCATATCCCAAAAATAGTGTACCCGGGTCAATTCCTAAGATGATTCGTTCACTCATATTGCGGTAACAAAAATATTCTTTTTATCTTAAAAGCGGTATTTTTACTCATATCGGCCTTGAGCCCAAAGGCGCTTTCTATGCGTAATTTGTGTCTTGGTGTATAAATCTATTGCTTTTATGCGTCCTTCTAGCCATTTGTTTTCTCGATTGTTTACCAAAAATATATTACTTTCTCCTTGAGTTAATAGCAAAGATTCGTTATTAAGCATTTTAAAATAATTGAGATTAAGCAATTGCACATTCTCAAGCATTTTTACATAAAGTTGATACTCTCGATCTATCGTTTTTACTTTAGTTTCAATTTCCCATTTTTTATACTTTAAAAACCAATTGGTTTCATTTAATTCCAGTTTAGAAAGGAGTGTTTTTCCTCTTGCTTCTCGCATGCCTAATGGTGCTTTAAAACTGATACCAAACTTATAATTTTCGGCTATTGGTGTATTTTCCATTTGGTTAAAACTTCTTTGAAGAAAAGAGGCGCCAAGGTTTAACTGAGGTAAAATTTGTTGACGGTTTAGTTTGAGCTGAACGGCTTGTGCATCCATTTTGTAATTATAAAATTTTACGGATGGATGTTCTTCAATATTCCAGTTCCCTAATATATGTTTGTCAAATTTTTGAACTTCGAGCGTATCTGGAATCGCACTTTCTTGAAGTTCGTAAGGAAATCCATCATCGTTCCATAAATGAAGTGAAAGCATTTGTTTAGCAAACCATTCGTTTTGTTGCGCTTCAAGTCGATCTAACTCAAAATTTTGCCATTGAATAAATGCTTCTACCGTATCAATCATGGCGCGGTCTCCTGCTGTAAATTGATTTTTAACTAACTGTAATCGTACATTTGCATTTTCGCTAAATTGCTTGTAAAGTATTAAAATCCAATAATTTCTACACCAATTGTAATAGTCTGATGCCACTTGTAAGTACAAATCATTAAGCATCAACGTTCGAGTTTCGTTACTTTGGGTTTTGTATATTTTAGCCATTTGCAAAGAAGCTCTTCTTTTATCGATTAAAAAATCTTTTAATAATGGCATTTCGATACCAACAAAAGTTGAAGACCCTTGAGTGAGTTCGTTTGGAAGTTGTTTGCCATTATTGTTTTCATAACCCGCTTTGATATCGGCACCAATCCAAGTTGGGATTTTTAAAAAAGCTTCTGTATTTTGATAATACAATTTGTTTTCAAAGTTTTTAGTATTGTAATCTCCCTGAAAAGAAGGGTCAAAGCCACCTCGTTGACTAAATAAATAGGCTTCGGCTTTATCAATTTCAAGATTGGCTAATCGAAACGATGGATGGTTTTCGGAAACTCTTTTGAAGATTTGGTTTAAAGATATGACTTTTGATTGTGCCCAAAAAGGTTTTGAGGCAAAAAAACAAAAAAAGAATAGAAGTCTAAAAACTAGCTTCATTTTTTACTGTTTTTAGTGTTTTCTTGAATGTAGTATTCTGGTGGGAATCCATTGATGTTTCGCCAAATTTCATAAAAAATAGGAACGTTTTTCATTAAAGCAATTCCTTTGGCACCATTACCCATGCGTATAGTTTTAGGCCATTTTTTATAGGACTTATCTTCAGCAACCAATACTCTAAATTTTCCATTAATACTTACATTACTCTCTATTGCGGATACTTTACCAGCAAACGTACCAAAATAGGTTTGTGGCCAGCCACTAAAAACGATTGCGGGATAGCCATCAAAAATAAATCGAACCGGTTGCCCTAATTGAATTAGTGGTAAATCTACGGGTTCTACAAAAATTTCTACTGCTTTGCTTTGATCTGTGGGTACGATATTAATAATTCGTTCGCCTTCTTTTACCACTTCGCCAATACCTGATTTATTTGCAAATACTAATTGCCCCGATTGAGGCGCTCTCACGACATACATTTCATTTCGAATACTATAATTCTGAAATTGGTTTTCTAATTTAGCTACATCAGCCTCACTTGAAGCCGCGTTTGAAATCGCACCATACTTGTCTCCTTGTGTTTTTGCAATTTTGTCGTTATATTCTTGGATAACACTATTTTTCTCAATAAAAAGATTAGAAAGTTCCTGTCGGCTTTGCATTAATTTATTTTGACTAATTGCAATTTTTGCCGTCGAGTTTTGAAAATTTACCGAACGTTTCTCAAGTTCTACTAAAGAAATAGCACCATTTTCATATAATTTTCGAGCCGCATCGATTTGTCTTTGATAAGCTGCTAATTCGATTTTGATTGCAATAATTTCGGCACTGTCATTTTGTATTTTTAGTCGCTGTTGTGATATTTTATTGTCCAAAGATTGTAACTTAAAAATTTTAGCCTCAATTAAAGCTTGATTTTGCACATCAGCAGTGGCTGCTTTTTGCATATACCCTTCGGCACTCAGTTGTTTTTGATCTAATTGTACTCGGGTGTTATTGATTAAGTTGGGGTCTAAGTACTCGGGTTTAATTTCATTTAAAACTAATATTGTATCGCCTGCAGCTACTAAATCGCCCTCGCGTTTATACCATTTTGCAATTCGACCTGAAATTAAAGCATTAATTTCTTGAGGCCTTTCATATTGATTTAATGTAGTAACCTTTCCTTTGGCTCTAATATTTTGAGTCCAAGGTAAAAGTAAAAAGATTCCACCACCTATTAAAATTCCCCAAAACCATTTCCGAATTTCACTATTTCGCGAAATATGATAGATTTTTTGAAATGACTTTAAATCATTTTTTTGGCTAAATCCTTCTATGTCATATATTGGTGATTCCATATTTATTTCAATTCAATAGTTTTGTCAAATAAATTTTTATATGAATCATTATAAGAAGTAATGATAACCGTAGCTTCTTTATGTCTTAAATATTCTAAAATTTGAATGCATGCATTCTCATCCAGAAACTCAAATGGATTTTCAAGAATGTATAATTTGGCATCTAAAAGAAGGGTTCTACATAGTAATATCTTTTTTCGAATGTGTGTTGGCAATGTATTGTTGTTACTATTTATTTGAAAATGAAGTCCTTCGGGTAGTTTGTTGACAAAGTCTTCAAGTCCAATTATTTTTAGCATATCAGTAATATGTGCTAAAGACTTGTCTTCTAAAAAAGTTATATTTTCTAGAATATTGCCATTAAAGAGTTCAAATTGATCCATAAATACGGCAATTTTATTGCGCATTGAATCTAAATCATATGTTTTTATGGATAGTCCATTCAGTAAAATTTGGCCTTCATAATCGTTATATACGCCTAGCAAAGATTTAATTAAAAATGATTTTCCACTTCCAGAATTTCCAATAATTAAAGTTTTGCTTCCTGATGGAAATGAAGTACTTAAATTATTAAACAAAGGGGAGTCAGGTTTTGAATAGTTTAGGTTTTCAATTTCAAAATCATATCCAATCTTGTCGTCAAAAATGATACTTCCATTTTGTTCTTTTGGCATTTTAAGCACCTTTTGAAGCTTTTGTAGGCCAATAATGCTATCATAAAAAGTGTCTACACTTATTATAACCTTTTCTATAGAAGCCATAATAGCAATAATTACAATATCTGCAGCTATAAATTGACCAATATTAATTTCTTCATTAAGTAATAGGAAAGCCCCTAAAATTAACATAATTGCTGTAATAATTACTTTAAAGCCAATTAAACTCCAGTATTGAATCAAATGTACTTTAAAATGTTCATTTTTTGCTTCAATATGCTTGGATACTAACTCATCTTGTTTTTTAATGTGAAATTTATTTTGGCTAAATTTAAATGAAAATGCAATTCGTGCTACTTCTTCGATCCAGCCAGCCACTTTATATTTGTAATCGCTCGCTTCTACACCCGATTCGTATCCTTTACTGCCTGTATAATACAAAATAGCGTATAAAACAGCTATTAATATAAAACCAAAACCAATAAATAAAGGATGATAAAATGAAAGTAGAACAAGTCCTAAAATGATTTGAATAACGGCCATAGGTATATCAAGTAAAAGTTTTTGATAACCTTTTTGAAGCGTTAGTGAGTCAAAAAAACGATTTACCATTTCTGGTAAGTTGTACATGTTTGATTTTTCGATGTCTAATTTTGGAATATGAATGATATAAGCCATCGAAAATCTATAGAAAATTTTTTGTTTGAGTTTTTGTAAAATCTGTAATTGACGGATTTGGAGTAATCCATATACAAAGGTACCAATTACAATTAAAAAAATTAAAAGTACTATGGATGCCGAAAAGGCTCCTGAAATAAAAAATCCAATAATCGCTTGTAGACCAAGTGGGAGCGTTAGCCCTACTACCGATGCCATTGTAGCAAAAACAAATATATCAACGATGTCACTTTTATCGATTAATATAAATTCATTCAATTTTTTTATGGCTTCTCGAAAGCTTGCATGCATTTTTTGAATTTTACATATTATAACCTTTTTTGTTTGATAAAAGTTTCAAAAATGATCGTATTGCTATTGTTTAATATTGCAAAGCACAATAATTAAGGTATTAAGCTTCTTAAAAATAAATAATGCCCTAATTATTGTTGTATAGGTTCTGTAATTTTAACGATATTATTTTTTATATTGGCCTGATTGATTCTCTTTATCCATTTTATAATTTCGTACCAAATTACAGATAAGAAGCCTATTCCTATACTAATGGTTAACTGAAATAGATTTAAAGATTCAAATTTAAAGAAATCTGTTAATGGTTTTAGATAAAGTAGTAATCCGGTCATTGCTATAGTTATTCCTATAATTAATAAAACTAAATTGTTTTTATATTTAATGGTTGTAAATATAGAATAATAAAAGGAACGATTAACCAAAGTCAAAAAAATATTTGCAGTGATTAGAGTGGTAAATACCATCGTTCGGGTATGTGATTCGCTAAAGCCTTTTTGAACAGAATATTGATATATTAGTAGCGTTCCTAAAGTAATTATTATTCCTTGTAGAATACTGGTTGATAATTCTTTCCAATTGAAAAATGTATTTGTAAAAGGTCTTGGTTTTTGAATCATAGAATTTTTTTCCATAGGTTCATTTTCGTATATAATAGAGCAAGTTGGTCCCATTATTAATTCTAAAAAGATAATGTGAATTGGCGAAAAAATATTGGGATAAATCCAACCCAATATCAATGGAATAAATACGGTAAGAATAATCGGAATATGAATAGAAATAACAAACTGAATTGCTTTTTTAAGATTGGTATAGATTTTTCTACCTATTGCTACAGCATACACTATTTTTGATAAATCATCTTCCAATAAGATCAATGAAGCCGCTTGTTTTGCTATCTCGGTCCCCTTTTTGCCCATAGCAATTCCTATATGAGCAGCTTTAAGAGCAAGTCCGTCATTAACCCCATCTCCTGTCATTGCTACTATTTCATTTCTTGATTTCAACGCATTTATTATTCTTAATTTTGCCTCTGGAAACATCCGTGTAAATATGTTTGTGTCCATAACTCTTTTTTCTAATTCAGTATCCGATAACTTCATCAACGCTTCACCCGTAATACTTTTTTCGTATCCTTTAAAACCTATTTGTTTGGCGATTGCAATAGTTGTTGCTGAATTATCACCTGTAATAATCTTTACGGATATTCCGGCGGTATAAAAATCCTCTAATACTTGTTGAATGTTTTTCTTTGGAGGGTCATAAAATGCGACAATCCCTTTAAATTTAAATTGAAATTGCTGTTGTGTTGTGGGGAATTTATTGTCTATAAAAGTGGATTCACCCACGCCCAATACTCGATAACCATCGTTAGTTAATACATTTATAGCACTTTCTATTTTTTGTTTTTCTTCATGGGTGAGGTTGCTCGAATTTATGATTGCTTCTGGAGCGCCTTTGGTAGCAATTATTCGTTTACCTTCCTTATTTTCAAAAATGTGGGTCATCATTGGCGGCCTTCCTTCTAAGGGATATTCGTGTATCATTTTATAAAGATGTCTTTCGTCTTCTTTAACTATTTTTGAATATGCCGTATGTAATGCTATTTCCATAGGGTCAAACGGAATGGGTTCACTTGCCCACATAGATATTTGTATTATTTCTTTCCCTTCGTCGGTTAAAGTAGTATCTTCAGGCTTACAAATTGTATTTGTTGCCAATATATATAGATATGCTAGACTCATTTTGTTTTCTGTAATTGTTCCTGTTTTATCGGTACACATTACAGTTGCACTTCCCAATGTTTCAACAGTTTTCATTTGTTTTACGATGATGCCCATTTTCATCATTCTCCAAGCACCTAAAGCCATAAATGTGGTGAATGCAATTGGTATCTCTTCTGGTAAAATACTCATTGCAAGTGTGAGTGCTTTTAATAAACTATCTAAAACATTTCTAGAATATAAATAATTTATTGCCCATGATATTAAAAAAATTATAGCTCCTACAATAACCATCTTCATAGCAAAATTGGTTATCTGCAACTCTAATGGTGTTTTTTCTTCTTTAATATCTTCAAGGCTTTTTCCAATTTTTCCTAATTTGGTTTTAGCGCCTATTGCTATTGTAGTAGCAATAGCAATTCCGCTTGCTACTGTAGTTCCCTTGTATACTAAATTGTCTTTTTGTGTTTTGTCTTTATTCACTGGCAATGATTCCCCAGTAAGTATTGATTCATTTACAGAAAAGTCATTAGAATGAATAATGATTCCATCTGCGTTAATTGATGCGCCTTCTTCTACCAAAAAACTATCTCCTATCACCAAGTCTTCACTCTTTATATCTTGTAGATTTCCATTGCGAATCACTTTGCATTTTGGTTGCGAATAATCTTTTAATTTCTCTAAAGCATTTTTACTTCTTGAATCCTGATATAGTGATATGCTAGATAATACGATGATTGCTGAAAAAAGAAAAATGCCATCTCCAGTCTTTCCGCTTGTAAAATAAATGGAAGATGCAACCAATAATAAAATAACCATTGGTTCTTTTAGCGGTTTTTTAAGCACATCAAGAAGGTTGTTCTCTTTTTTGTAATTCGTAATATTGTAGCCATATTTTTCTCTACTTTCCCTAACCTCTTCATTAGTTAACCCTTTTATATTGAATTTGTTCGAGTACATTCGTTTTTTGATTATTTTATGTTATTTCGACTTTTGCAATGTTTGTAGCTTTCGAAAATTCGAAAAAAAGCTTCACTATAATATTTTTTAACAAGATTTAATAAACTTAAACTTTGTAAAATAGACTATATGTCTACAGCAATTCAAAGCAAAAATCTATTTATAGTTTTAAAAACGTAATTACTACAAATATAAAGCAAAAAAACGATTTTTATATAAAGAATATTTGAATTCCCTATAATTTAGATGCGTTTTAAATATAGAGTATTAGTGATTTGGGTATAATCCCGCAAACGGATGGTTTCAATCAAAATTAATTTGATTGATTTTCAGTATGTTATGAGATTGTTCATTACTGTGGATTCATTTGGTTTTAATTTTTCTATTTACTTTGGATGTTAAATAATATCTTTGTCTTTTGTTAAATTTGTAAAAATGAAATTAAGATTTCGTCTGACGCTCATGAGTTTCTTTCAATTTTTTGTTTGGGGCGCATGGCTTATAACAGTTGCTAATTATTGGTTTGGAACGAAACAGTGGGAAGGTGCTCAGTTTGGCGCTATATTTTCTACGATGGGAATTGCCTCGGTTTTTATGCCTACGTTGTGTGGTATTATTGCCGATCGTTGGTTAAATGCAGAAAGGCTTTATGGAATTTTGCATATTTTAGGCGGACTCACTCTTTTATATGTGCCACAGGTATACAATCCGTCCGAATTTTTTTGGGTAATATTGGTGGCCATGATTTTTTATATGCCTACGATTGCATTGTCTAATTCAGTTGCGTATCACGCATTAAAAAAATACGATTTGGATGTTATCAAAGATTTTCCTCCTATTCGGGTTTGGGGAACTATTGGTTTTATTGTAGCGATGTGGATTACAAATTTAACTGGAAATAAAGCGAGTGCCAACCAGTTTTATATCGCCGGAATTGCGGCTATAGCACTCGGGATGTATTCTTTTTCATTGCCCAAATGTGAACCTCAAGGCAAGACGGTCACACAAAATTCAATCATTGATTTATTAGGTTTGAGTTCGTTTAAGCTTTTTGGTAATTACCGTTTGGCTTCATTTTTTGTTTTTAGTATGATGCTTGGAGCTGCGCTTCAGCTTACAAATGCCTATGGCGATGTCTTTTTAGATGATTTTAAACACAATCCGCTTTATACCAATTCATTGGTGGTAAAATATTCTACCATTATTATGTCAATTTCGCAAATATCCGAAACCCTATTTATTTTGGCAATTCCTTTTTTCTTAAAACGATTTGGAATCAAACAAGTCATGTTTTTTAGTATGATTGCATGGGTGTTTCGATTCGGTTTGTTTGCCTTTGGCAATCCTGGCGACGGTTTATGGATGATCATTTTATCCTGTATCGTTTACGGAATGGCATTTGATTTCTTTAATATATCGGGGTCATTATTTATAGAATCTTCTACAAGTGCTAAAATCCGTAGTTCTGCCCAAGGCTTATTTATGATGATGACCAATGGTTTTGGAGCGATTTTAGGTAGCTCTATAAGTGGTTATGTTATTCAAGAATATTTTACGGAATCTTCAGGAGCTAAAAATTGGTCGCAAATATGGATTTCATTCGCAATTTATGCCATGGTTGTAGCGATTTTATTTTTATTTTTATTTAAAGATGAAAAGCCAAAAGAAGTATAGCTATTATGGAGCAAATTCATTTTTTTTTTGAGTTAATCCTATATTTATATTTAAAAAAATCCTAAAAATTTGGATTTAAATAAAAATTTATGTTAAAAAAAGAACGCGTATCTTTTATACAAAACACTTTAGAACGTTTATACCCAGAAACGCCTATTCCTTTGGACCATAAAGATGATTATACGCTTTTGGTTAGTGTTTTGTTGTCCGCCCAATGTACTGATGAACGCGTTAATAAAACTACGCCATTTTTATTTGCAAAAGCTGACAATCCTTATGATATGATTGGTTTAGAAATTTCGGAAATAAAAGCAATAATAAGACCTTGTGGATTGTCGGAAACCAAGTCGAAGGCGATTTGGAATTTGTCTAAAATATTAATCGAACAGCATGAATGTAAGGTGCCTCAATCGTTTGAAGCATTAGAAGCATTGCCTGGAGTGGGACATAAAACAGCGAGCGTTGTCATGAGTCAAGCTTTTGGTGTGCCTGCATTTCCGGTAGATACACATATACATCGATTGGCCAAACGATGGAAGCTTTCGAGTGGAAAAAATGTAGTGCAAACCGAAAAGGATTTAAAAAGACTTTTTCCAAAAGATAAATGGAATGCGCTTCATCTTCAATTTATCTTTTATGGAAGAGAATATTGTCCTGCACAAAGGCATGATATTCAAAATTGTATTATCTGTAAAGCGATATAAGTGTAAATTTTGTTACATAAAAATTAATTAATTTTGCATAAATGTTTAATTTTTAGTTAAATTTTTAAAAAAAATTCTTTATTTCTTAAAATAAATGGTATATTTGCAGTGCCTTCACATTAAGCAATAGTCCCTTTAGGCTTGACTTTTTTAATTAAATCTAAATTTATGAGTGAGTTATTAGAAATAAAAGTACATCAAGCTATGACCAAGCAAGTCATTGCAGCGAGTACAAGTAATACGTTTTCTCAAATTGTAGCATTTTTTTCACAACAAAACTATAATCATTGTCCTGTGCTGGAAAATGGCAAGTTAGTAGGTATTTTAAGTGTTAAAGACGTTTTACGCGCAATTTATACACATAGCATTTCCGTTGGAAAAAGTGTGGATGCGTCGGCTTTAAATAGTTTGATAAAAGTTTCAGACTTAATGGTTAAAAATCCAATTACAGTAGGCCCTGATTCTACTTTAGCTGAGGCAAAAAAATTGCTTTCTAAGTATGAATTTCAAGCACTTCCAGTCGTTGAAAATGATGTTTTGGTAGGTATTATTACAACAAAAGATCTCGTACGATTAAAAATCCTTAAAATTGACGGCTCCGATTATAATCCTATTTAAATTTCAATTTCATGCTGATTATAAAAGACCAATTGGTAAGTGAGGAAATCCTCGAAAATCAGTTTGTTTGTAATTTAAATAAATGTAAAGGTGCTTGCTGCGTGCTTGGTGATCAAGGTGCACCACTTAAACCCGATGAGATTTCTATATTAGAAACAGAATACCAAAACTATAAAGATTATATTACAAAAGAAGGAATAGAAGAAATCGAACAAAATGGTTTTTTTGTAAAAGACGAAAAAGAAAAAACATTACATACGCCACTCATTGATCAAAAAGCTTGTGTATTTATTAACTATGATGCTAAAAATATCGCGTATTGTGGTATTGAAAAAGCGTATATAGAAGGCAAAACAACATTTAAAAAGCCGATTTCATGTCATTTGTATCCAATTCGAGTTTCTTCATTAGGTGCGCTTCATGCGCTTAACTATGATGAATGGGATGTTTGTGAACCTGCTTGTCAATTAGGAAAAGAACTCCAAATCCCTGTTTACAAATTTTTAAAAGAACCCATAGAAAGAGCCTTTGGGAGCGAATTCTATGAACTTTTAGATGCGTATGCGCAACAACAATCTAAAAATTAAAACATTTTTTTTAAAAATAAATCTATATTTTTGACCATATGGAATTTAAAGCGAAAGATATTGCAATGCTTGTCAATGGGATTATTATCGGTAATCCAGATAAAGTAATTTCGAATTTTGCAAAAATTGAAGAAGCCAAATCCGATTGTATTTCTTTTTTTAGTAATGAAAAATATGCAAAGTATCTTGAACATACGCAGGCGGGAGTTTTATTGGTTTCCAAAGATTTTAATTTAAAAGTTTCGGAAACGACAACATTGATAAAAGTAGAAAATGCTTATGAAGCTACGGCACAATTGCTTCATTATTATCAATCGATTCAGCATCAAGAAGGAATAGAGTCTCCTTCTTTTGTGGCTCAAAGTGCACAAATTTTGGAGAATGTATATATTGGAGCGTTTGCTTATGTTTCGGAAAATGTAAAAATTGGAAAAAATGTAAAAATTTATCCTAATGCATTTATCGGAAAAAATGTAGAAATAAAAGATCATTCGGTGATTTATTCGGGAGTTAAAATCTATCAAGATTGTAAAATCGGAGCCCATTGCGTGATTCATTCAGGTGCAGTTATTGGGAGTGATGGATTTGGATTTGCACCCACTGCGGATGGTAGTTTTCAAAAAATTCCTCAAGTGGGGAATGTGGTTTTACATGATTTTGTTGAAATCGGAGCCAATACTGTAGTTGATCGAGCTACAATGGGTAGCACCGTGATTCATTCGGGTGTAAAATTAGATAATTTAATCCAAGTGGCTCACAATGTTGCTATAGGTAAAAATACTGTTATAGCTGCACAAGCAGGCATTTCGGGGAGTACTAAAATTGGAGAACAAGTCATGATTGGAGGCCAAGCCGGTATCGTTGGGCATATCGAAATTGCAAATGGCGCTCGTATTAATGCACAAAGTGGAGTTTCTAAATCTATTAAATTAGAAAATGCAGCCGTTACGGGATCGCCTGCTTCGGATTATCAATCAATGCTTAAAGCGCAAGTTCTTTTAAAGAAGCTTCCATTAATTTGGGAAAAATTATTAAAGTTAGAATCAAAATTAAACTCATGAAAATCTATTCTTCTGTAATATTTTTAATAAAGAATTTAAAAAAGATATTTTTAGCCTACCCTAAACGTTTAATAAGACTAAATAATTCGTATGGACTTTAGTAACTTTGATCAAAAATTTTCAGATTGGTTAATCAATATTCGAAGAACTATTCATCAAAACCCAGAATTAAGCTGGGAGGAGTATGAAACTACAAATTTTATCTTTGAAGTTTTAACCCAAATAGGAATTACAAAAATAGAAAGACCTTTAAAAACAGGCTTGATTGCAATTATTGAAGGTCAAAATCCAACAAAAAAGTGTATTGCACTTCGTGCAGACATAGACGCGCTTCCTATAAATCAGACCAACGAAGTGTCTTATAAAAGTAAAAATGCAGGTAAAATGCACGCTTGTGGCCATGATGTCCATTCCACTTGTGTTTTGGGAGCAGCCAAATGGCTTTATGAAAATAAAGACAAATGGCAAGGGACGATAAAATTAATTTTTCAACCTAGCGAAGAAAAACAGCCCAGCGGTGCGGAGGCTATGATTCAAGCAAAATGTCTAGAAAGTCCAAAGGTTGAATCTATCATTGGTCTTCATGTTACACCCGAGCTTGCTGTTGGGAAGCTAGGATTTCGAAGTGGTATGTTTATGGCAAGCGCCGATGAAATTTATTTAAAAATTATCGGAAAAGGAGGCCATGGAGCTTCACCACATTTATGTATTGATCCAATTGTGATTTCTGCAAATATCATCATTCAGCTTCAACAGTTGGTAAGCCGATATGCCAATCCAATTACGCCTACTGTTTTAACTTTTGGAGATATTCAAGGACATGGCGCTACTAATATAATTCCTGATTCCGTGGTTTTAAAAGGAACATTGCGAACTTTTGATGAGTCTTGGAGAGCTACATTAAAAGAAAAAATAAAAGCAATTTGCAATAATACCGCGTCAAGTTTTGGTGCAACTTGTGAAATTGAAATGCCCGATGGATTAGCATTTGTTTATAATGATCCGATATTAACTGATAATTTGAAAGCATGTGCAACTTCTTTTTTAGGAAATGAAAATGTTGTTGAAATGCCAATTCGTATGGGTGCTGAAGATTTTTCGGCTTACGGAAAACACTCAAAATCTACTTTTTTTAGATTAGGAACAGGAGGCTCAGAAGCAAATACTACATTTACAGTACATAATTCCAATTTTAATATAGATGAAAAAGCACTTTCAGTAGGGGCGTTTTCAATGATTCAATTTTCTTTAAAATTATTAGAAATCAAATAGTATTCTTTTCAATAATTGTTATTTTAAGCTATGGTATTGTCTCAAATTAATGAATTAGAACATAAAGTTAAAAATCTAGATAAAGGAAAAGAGTTGTTATTAGCATATAAAAACCTAATGGTTTTATATAATAACTATGAGCCAGAAAAAACTCTAGAAATTTCAGAAGATGCCATTGCAATTGCTGAGGAACTTCAAGAAAAAGATATACTAAATGGTATTAAAGGAAATGTTGCTATTGCACATATATACTTAGAAAAATACTATGAGGCCTTTAATCTTCTAATTGAATGTAAGCAATATTATCAATTAACAAATAATGAAATTTTTGAAAGAACGGTCTTATTAAATATTGCAAATATTTATTATTATGTAAATGATATTCAAACGGCATTATATATTTGGAAGGATTTAATCGTAAAATTTAAAGAAAATAATGAACAAGAAAGTTATCATGTTCTTATGATTAATTTACTTTTATACTATATTTCTCATTATAAAACTATAGAAGGAATTTCAGAAAACATGATTCTTGACTCAATAAAATATTATGAGTCAAAAGGAGATCGTAGTTCTTTTAATTATGTTTTTTTATTATATGGATATACCAAATATCTTGGTTATGAAAACACGCAACCCGAAAAATATGAAAACAATTTATATTTATCTTTAAAATATGCGGAAGAGTCAGAATATCATAGAATTTTGCCAGGAATATACTTTGATTATGCCATTTTATTAAAAAAGAAAAATAAAGAGGAGTTGTATCATGAATATTTATTAAAAGCAGTAGATAAAGCGGAAACTTTTAATAATTTGTACAGTATTGATATTTTATATAATGAATTGTATCAATATTATACAAACCAAAAAAAATATAAACAAGCATTAGATTTTCATCAGAAAATTTACAAATTTGATTTAGAAAAAATAGAAAAAGAGAAAAATCATTTAGCTTTTTTTGAAAAAAATAATTATAATATAACCAAACAAGTTCGAGAGAAAATTGCAGAGCCAATTGTTAAAAGAGTCTTATTTAATGATGAAAGATACATAATTGAAGAAGATAATTTAGGTCGTTTTATTAAAATTAATATAGATCATATAGTTAGTGTAAAATCTAAAAATAATTTAGCGCTAATTACATTAGTTGGAAATAAAACTATTTATACTAAAAAGAATTTCAAACAATTATATAGTCATATTACGTCGCTTTTTTTGGATCAACATTTATTTTTCTTAAACAATGTAAGAAATGAGTTTATAAATCTATATTGGATTAGTAAATATATTCCTTCTAGTAAAAAAGTATTTTTATTTGCTGTTGACAAAGAATACGAATTCGATGTCACCCTTAGACAGGTTCCTATTTTAAAGTCTTTACTCGCTTCCCAGTAGGCAAATCATCTTTATTTTACTTTCTTAAAATATCTTTTATAGCTATTAAATATTGGATAAGCTTGTAGCGTTCAATGTATTATTTTTTGCGTTCAATTACCTTTTTCTCATTTTGGCACATTTTGGATTTCTTTTTGAATAGGTAATAAACTATAATCAATATAGTTTAAAATGAATTTAAAAAGTATGAAAAAGTTAGTATTATTGATATTTATGTTTTCGGTATCAATAGCTATTGGGCAGTTAAAAGTTGGGAATAATGCAAAAATGATTAATCCTAACTCATTATTCGAAATGGAAAGTAATAATAAAGGTATGTTATTGCCAAGATTGGCTTTAGTCGCAACAGACTCTACAAAGCCTTTAACTGCTCATATTCAAGGTATGATAGTTTATAATCTTGCAAACTCAGGCTCAGGGAATAAAGCGGTTTCTCCTGGATATTATTATAACGATGGAGCGCAGTGGGTTCGGATATTAGGTTCTGTGGCCTCATCGAACACTACCGCAGGCCAATTAGTAAACATAACGAATGGAACAGGCGCTACTTTGACCAATATGCAAATTGGCATAGATACTACGGCTTTAAAAACATTTGTAAATGGACGTACAACCGTTTCAAATGCGTTTAATGCCACAACAAGAGCCTTATCAACAACCGTAAATGGAATTACAGGTTCACCAGTAACGATTCCTACAACAATTGATAGCACCGCCGCAAGCAATGGATTGACATTGAATGGCAAAGATGTACGATTGGGAGGTACATTAAATACAAATACAACAATTACTCAAGGTTCAAATTTAATGACATTTACAGGGACTCCAAGTATAGGTAATTCAAGTATTATGACTTTGAATAATACAGCAACAGGTTCAAATGGAACGGTATTATTGGATATGTTAACGCCAAATTCTGATGTTTCTTATTATCGTATTGGAAAATCGACAACGTTTGGAAATTCAGCTGAAATAACATTTAGAACGGTAGGCAATAATAGTGATTCGAATTCATTAAGTTTAGGATTTTTTAATAGTCAATATTTAGTAAATCTTACCAAAAATGGTAATTTGGGAATCGGATCAAATTTGTTTGTACCTACTCAAAAGTTAGATGTAGATGGTGGTGCAAGAATTCGAAGTTTAGGTTCAGGAGCAAGTACGGATAGTATCGTAACGGTAGATGGAAATGGCGTTTTGAGAAGACGAAGTATTTCCTCCGTTGTTTCAGGAGATAATTGGGGAAGTCAAACGGTAGCGGTTTCAGCTCCACTTTCAGGAAATGGAACGAGCGGAAGTCCATTGAGCGTATCAAGAGCAAATACTACCGCTGCTAATAACTTAGTAACAGTAACCAATGGAACGAATGCAACGTTTACTGCAATGACAGTTGGAATAGATACAACAAATTTAAAATCATTTTTGAATAATAATGTAACGGTTAGCAGCAGCGCACCATTAACAGGAAATGGAACGAGTGGAAGTCCATTAAACATAACAAGAGCCAATACAACTGCTGCAAACAATTTAGTAACGATTACAAACGGAATGAATGCAACGTTTACAGCGATGGCGGTAGGCGTAGATACAACAAATTTAAAATCATTTTTGAATAATAAAATTACAGTAAATACTAGCGCACCACTTACGGGTAATGGTACAACGGGAAGTCCAATAAGTATCGCTAGTAATAATACCACAGCCGGTCAATTAGTAACATTAACCAACGGAACGGGGGCTTCTTTGACTAATATGCAAGTTGGAGTAGATACGACGGCTTTAAAAACATTTGTAAATGGAAGAACCACCGTTTCAAATGCGTTTAACACCTCAACTAGAGCATTGACAACTACTGTAAATGGAATTGCTTCAAATGCAGTAACGATACCTACAACAAATGATAGTACTACTGCAAGTAATGGATTGACATTGAATGGAAAAGATGTACGACTTGGAGGAACATTGAATAC
>JBIPPB010000118.1:0-4045 GCA_044368655.1 Chitinophagales bacterium
TACGATTCAAATTTTGCTTCACACAAAACCTCCTCAATCTTTCAAGAATATTGTTTTAAAGAAACACATTATTAATACGATTGAACTGCCCTGCCCTGTTGGCAATCTTTCAATTCCTTTAGATATTAATCCATTATCGCCTATTAATGATAAAGTTGAAGCGGTAATTTGGAAAAAAGACACGCCTGTTTTTAAAAATACGCTCCCTTTTGAAACGGAGTTGTTAGAAGGCGATTACCAAATTGATATTCTAACGAATCCTATACAAAATATTGATTTTAAAATAAATGCAAATGATAAACATACATTAAAACATACCATTTTTGGCATTGTAGGTTTTACTAAAAATTATCCCATGCAAGCCGAAGTTTTTAAATATGAAGGGAAATCACTGCGAAAAATTGCAACATTACAATCCAATAAAAGCTTTGAACGATTGTATTTACCCAAAGGGAAATATAAAGTTTTATATAAAAGTCAGAAGTCTATTACGCAATATGGCTCTTTTGATAAAGATTTTGAAGTTAATGGAAACGATCAAATTTCGATAGTGCTCTAGTTTTTATAAGGTATTTTGTTCAATTATTTATATTTTTGATTTCAAAATTATTACGATGACAAAGAAAACCATTTTAACCCATCTTTTTGTGCTATTTTTTTGCAGCCTTCAAGCTCAAAATTTATGTGAATTAACCTTAATTGATATTCGAACTCGAAAACCTATTGAAGGAGCCTCTTGCAATTTTAAAGACATTGAAATTGGACAAAGTAATATAGAAGGAAAAGTAAATGTACCCTGCAACACAAAACGAATTGAAATAACAGCTTTAGACTATGAAACACAAATCATAAATACCGATTCATTGCCAATCCGCGTATATCTCATTCCGAATAAACCCGCAAAAGGTCAGATAAAATCGGTTGTCATTCGGCTCAAACAAGATGAATATGCGCTCGAAATCGTTCGGAAAATGAATACCCTTTTTGACAAAAACCACCCTACCCAACTTCCGAGCTACAGTCAAAAAGTATATTCCAAAATGTGGATTGACAATAAACCGATAGATACGAATAATTCCGACTCTATTTTAAAGATGCAGTTTGAAAAATTTTCTAGTGACACCGAAATGCAAAAATTTAATTCGGAAAATGTATTTTTTCATTGGGAACGATTTTTTTGGCATAAATACGATAAAAATTACGGTGAAAAAACATTAATTTTGGCCAACAGAATGTCAGGAATCAAAGAGCCAATTTATGATTTTATTGCTTCGCTTTATGCGGTAAATCAACTACCCAAAATTTTTAAAGACAATAAATACAAACAGTTTTTTTATAAATTGGACGATTCGGTTGAAAATGAACAAAATAAACGTTATATTATTTCTTTTTATCAACAAAAAAAATTCCAAAAAAACAAAACCAAAGTTTTTGGTCGCATCACTATCGACGCCAATACATTTGGGTTATTAAAATATGAATATCAAAATAATCAAAGAAAGGTAAAATGGATCAATCAAAAGATTCATGACGTTTATTACACCGATGAAGCGCATTTCTCGGTGCCCATAGGAACTGCAAACGATTATCCAATTGTTTTATATTCAAAAATCAAAACAAGCGCATTTGAAACACCTTATACTTACAGCAAAAGTGAATTTAAGGGCAATGAAGTAGAAATTGACCAAAATCTTTCTGAAAAAACTACCGAAAATTTATTAAATACGTATAGAACGGATTCTTTAAGTCTAAGAGAATCAAACAGCTACAATACGTTAGATACTATTTTCAAAAAAGATAATACCGATCGGAAAATTCGACTTTTATTATCCTTACAAAAAGGAGCGCTTGCATTTGGTAAAATCAACTGGAATTTTAACCAGTTGTTGAATCATAATCTTCATGAGGGATTACGAATTACATCAAGTTTTAATACCAATTCGAGTTTTAGTAAAACCTTTTCTTTTGGTGGATATCTAGCCTATGGTTTTGGTGATCAAGAATTGAAGGGTGGCTTATGGAATTCTATTTTAATAAACTACAGTAAAAACAGTATTTTGACGTATGGATTTCGTTCGGATGTTCGAGCTTTTGGACGCAATTTTGAATCTTCTTACAACGAATATATTTATAACCCAATTCATTTTTTCGCTCAAGATTACTTGCAAAGTCAAAACGTATTTGTTCATTTCAAAACAGATATACATCGCTATATCGAAACGGACATTTCTCTTGGAATCGAAAAAATAAAAACCTTTTCCAATTCGTATTTTCAAACTGAAAACTTTGGATATCTGAAACCAAAAATTGAAATTTCTTGGTATCCTAAAACAAAATTCATGAATACGCCCGAAGGAAAAAAAAGATTGGAACGAAAACCTACAATGCTTATTTTAAAAAATGAATATGGCATTCATTTAAATTCCGAAAATACTTCATTCTGGACTTCGGAGTTAAAATTCAAGACAAAAATCAATACGCCAATTGAACCTATTTACCTTATTACAAGAATGGGGAAACAATTTGGAAGTACGCCGTTGTTTAATAATTTTGAAGCTTTTGGTCTATCTCCTCAAAGACAAGGAAATCTAGGTTTTAGCTTTGACGAAGGATTTGCAACATTAGCTCCAGGCCGTTTGTATATGGATCAATATATTGCCGTATTTATTGAAAAGCCTTTAATTAAAAAACGAATCTCAAATTTAATACGTTTTGAACCAACAATTAAATATGCTTCGATTTGGGGATCGATAAATCAGCGGAATCGTTGGAATGAAAACGCGCAAGCGCCATCTTCGATATATCAAGAGATTGGTATTGATTTTAACAAACTAATAACGATTTTTGGAATTGGATTTTACTACAATATGAGTTCAATAACCCACAATCCATTTACGGATAATTTTGCCGTTCGCGTTGGTATAAATTTGAAGTAATTATTAGATAATATACAAATTTAATTAGCATAAATAGTAAAATAATTCCATATCCAAAAATAGAAATCATTAACAACACTTTTGTAAAATAAGGTCGGTAAATAATTTCAATCTTTCCGACTCCTTTTGGAACGACAACTTGCATTAAACCATTTTTATTTTTAATTATATCTAATGATTTTTTGTTTGATATGACGTTCCATAATGGATTATATATTTGCAAAATGGTCAATGTGTCTATTTGTTTCGTTTTAAATGAAGCTAAAAATCTATTAGGTTGAAAATAATTAATATGAATTTGATTTTCTTTTTTATTAAAATGTAAAAAAGCTCGATGTAAATACACCTTTTTATTAGAATCTTTTTCAAATTTTTGAAATTCATTTAACTGAAAAGGATTGTAACCTTGATCCGTAATGGATTTGAAGAAAATACTTTGATTATACCAAGATGGTGCAAAAGTAGTATCAAAAACTTTTAATTTATTTATTGGAGTTAATTTTGGATTTGGAAAACCTTTTGGACATTTTTGAAGCGTTTCCAAGTATTTATTGACACGTTTACTCGAAATGGCAGTTCCTCTTATACATAATTGCGTAGAAATAAAGAATTCAATACATACTAAAAAAATTAAAGTCCCTTTTAGTCTATTACTTTTAACTTTTTTAAAAACAAAAAATATAATTATTATAATAATTAATTGAACTATAGATTGAGCAAATAAACGGTTATGAAAAAATAATAAATCCTCATAAAAATCAAAATTTAATTGGCTTTTAAACATTGAAAATCCAATTACTATGATAATAATTATGGCTAAAAAATAAATAATGTAATCCTTTATTTTCTTTAAAAGATTATTTATTTCACTATGTTTTAAATAAAAATTCATCCCATATGCACTAGAGATTAAAAACCCAAAAATAAAAAACAATCGAAATATACTTGGAAACCTAAATAGATTCATAAATGGTACATGATTATAAAGCCATTTTCGAATTGGTAATGATTCACCAAATGAAGCTAGAAGACAAATAAAAGCTATAAAAACCCAAAAAAACACCTTTTTATTTTTTGAAAAAAGTCCTAAAGGAAAAAAAATCAATGCT
>JBIPPB010000056.1:0-14030 GCA_044368655.1 Chitinophagales bacterium
TTAACCATTGCATAACCTCCATATAGATTTTGAACTTCAATTGAATCTGTTGTTTTATTGTATTCAGGTCCTTTTCCAATATTATACTCCGCTTGGAATCCAAAAGGTTTTGGATACATTACTATAGTTGCCGCGGCTCTTTGGTCGGTATAGTTTAAATCGCTTTTATATTTTACACCATTTGTTAAGCTCGTTTTTGCAATGACAAAGTCTCCTGTATATGCTTGTACACCAAATTCAAAAATTTGATTTTTATATTCAAAAGGATATGTAGCGCGAGCAACAATATGTGGATTATCGTTTAATTCGACATTATTTGCAGTTTGACCATTATAAATACCAAATCCTAAAATTCCATAATCTCCACTTCCTTTTAATCCACTAGCTACTAATTGACTTAATAGTTTTCTTTTTGCTTTTGGTGCCCAATAGAAAAATACACCTAAGTCTCGCTCGTTAGATACGGCACTATTTAGTGCGTCATTTCGATCTAAAGTTAAACGGTTTTGACTAGATTGCATATTTTCAAAGCCATAAGGCACTTTACTTTGCCCTATTCTAAAACGAAATTCATTATTCTGATCAACACCCACATCAAAATAAGCATCTCTTAACTGCACGAAATGCAATCTGTCAGCACTTGGGCTGCTTGCAAAATCAGGTTGAATATAAAAAAATACTTGTTCATTTATTTGTCCAGAAAAAATAATACGTGATCGACGAATAAAAAAGCCACCACCTTTTCCAATAGATCGATCGCATTGCTCACATTTTAGATTTTCATTTGTTTCGAGTAATCTATTATATCGTATTTGAGTATAGCCTCTAATAGAAAAGCTTTCAAACCAATTTTTTGTTTTATTTTTTAAGTTGTTGTCTTTTACTAATTCTTCTTGACAAAATACAAAGTTAAAAGATACTGAAAGTAGTATCATTATTATTTTTTTCATTTTTTTATACGTTTTTTATTTCATTGCAAAATTACAAGAATGTGTTTTTTTGTTTACAATTAATATAGTATTTATTAACATAATAACATTAACGTAACAAAAAATATAAAAAACACACCTTTGCTTAACATTAAATTAACATAGTTGGGCTTAAGATAAAAGCATGTTTCTATTTTGAATTAAAACATAGGGATTAAAAAGGTATGATTATCTTTGCCAATTAATTTTCAGACAAATGAATCAATTCGTTTCAACACTTTTTTTACTTCTAATTTCAAGTGTATCCATTTTTGCTCAACAAAATATTTCTGGTAAAGTAATCGATTCAAAAACAAATAGTCCAGTAGGGCGCGCTGTAATTGCATTGGTTTATTCGGATGAAAATCAAGCTTTTCAAACTGCTTTTACCGATTTTGAAGGAAAATATCAAATATCTTTAAATCCTAAAAAAGATTTTTATCTTAAAGTTCAGATGATGGGCTACGCTAATTTTGAAAGAAAAATTAGTATTTCAAATATACCTAATTTGCTAAATGTAAAACTTGTAAATACACAAACAAAAATTAAAGAAGTTGAAATAGAAGGCACTCGTGCTCGAGCAACAATTAAAGACGATACTATTATTTATGATGCAAAAGCATTTAAAACACATAAAGATGCAAATGTTGAAGATTTGGTAAAAAAAATGCCAGGTATTACAACCGAAGGCGGGACTTTAAAAGCTCAAGGTGAGGAAGTACGAAAAATTACGGTTGATGGTCAAGAGTTTTTTGGAGATGATGTTAATGTAGCATTAAGAAACTTACCTGCTGAAACGATTGATAAAGTTGAAGTTTTTGACGGACAAAGCGATCGAGCTAGTTTTACAGGTTTTAATGATGGTAATACGACTAAGACGATTAATCTTAAAACTAAAGCCGGCATGAAACATGGATATTTTGGTAAGGTTTATGGTGGAGGAGGTACAGAATCTACATTTCAAGGTGGCGGAAATATGAATTATTTTGATGGAGATAAAAGGGTTTCGATTTTAGGATTAGCCAATAATATTAATAATTTAAATTTTTCAACGTCTGAAATCATCGGAGCCGTTTCGGGAAGCAGCGGAATGGGTGGCATGCAAGGTCGTTCGATGATGCGAAATATGGGTTTTGGAATGCGAGTAGCTGGAGGAAATAGAGGAGGAGGCGGTTTCTCTAATTTTACGGTCAGTAATCAAGATGGGGTTAATAGTGCGTATTCTTTTGGAGCTAATTATGTGGATCGATGGGGTAAAAATAGAAATACAAAACTGTCTTCGAGTATTTTTACAAACCGAACGGATAATGTTTACAATGAAATAATGAATAGTCGAAATTTTGTAAACGAAGGAAATACGTTGTTTACAAATGGAAATACCGATCGAAAGCAAACACTTTTTAATACTCGTTTTAATAGTAGAATGGAAACCTATTTGGATGCAAATAATTCAATCATTTGGACCAATGCATTAAATTTAAGTGAAAGTAATAGTTATTCAAATTCTAAAATTGTCAATACGTTTCAAAATAATTCAAGAGCTTTTCAAAATAATCAAACATCAGATAATGCCTCTCAAAACGTAAGTTTTAGTACCAATTTCTTATATCGATTAAAATTGAAAAAGGCGGGAAGAACATTTTCATTTAACCCAATTTTTGATATTACAAGACAAAATGGAACTTCAATTCAACAAAATAATAGTACCACCGCAATGGGTACTTCTCAATTTGAACTTAATAATACTTCAACCCAATGGAGTAATACGGTAAGCGCTGTTTTTAGTTATACAGAGCCAAGTGGCAAATTTGGGCAATGGTTATTAACATACAGTCCTTCAATTGCATACAAAAGAAATGAAGTGATAAATACCTATTCCGAAGTTTTTGGAACTGCCGGTGAAGTTGATAGCAATTTAAGTAATATTCTTCAAAATCCAATTTTTTATAATATAGGAGGGGTTAGTTATCGTTTACAGTTTTCCAAATGGCGTTTTATGTTTGGAACGAATGTTCAAAACATAAACTTTAGTGCACAAAATAATGTTTATAATACTTCCGCAATTTCTCAGGATTTTTTTGGAATATTACCTTATTTTAATATTCAATTTCAACCTCAAAAAATGTTTAAAATTCGTTTGAATTATACGACATCTATGAATACCCCTTCTGCGTCAAATATTCAGCCACTTACAGATATCAGTAATCCACAGTCGATTTTTAGAGGAAATCCAAATTTAAAAGCAGAATATAATCATAATTTGTTTTTCCAATTTATCAAACCTAATTTGGCCAAAGGAACCTTTTTGTTTTTTATGTCTAATATGAATTATACACAAAACAAAAATGCCTCGTCAAACTATACAGCGCTCAACGATACAACAATTGCGAATTTATTAATCCGAAAAGGAGTGCAGTATAATACGATTGTCAATTTAGATGGCAATTTTAATGGTATGGTTTTTGGAAATTATACGACACCAATCAAATCGATTAAGTCAAATTTAAGTTTTAATGCTAATGTAAATTATAATCGTTCACCAACTTTAGTTAATAATATAGAGAATATCACAAATAATTGGACGTTGAGCAATGGAGCAATGTTGTCTAGTAATATTAGCGAAGATGTAGATTTTTCTTTAGGCTATAATCCAAAATATATCATCAATACGTATTCTCAGTTTAAGAATCTAGAAAATAATTTTTGGATACATTCTTTAACTTCTAATTTAAAAATTACATTTTTAAAACACTTTGTATTTAATTCGGATTTTTCATACAACTATAATAGTCAAATTGATCCAAATCTTAATCAGCATGTCTTTTTATTAGGCTCAAGTGTGGCATACAAAATGCTTAAAAAGCGGGATTTAGAAATTAAATTTTCGGTGTTTGACTTATTTGACCAAAATAGAAATATTTCAAGAAATGTAAATGAAAATATGATTACGGACACCAGAATCAATGCTTTAAATCGTTATTTTATGCTAACGGCTACATACAATTTTAAGAAATTTAAGTCTGGAGGAGATCGAGATGAGCAGAATCCTATGTTTCGTATGATGCATTAATATATTTTTAAATGAAGTATCGATTTATCGATTTTTTTAAGTTTAAGAAAATAGATTGGTATGTTTTAAAATCATACATTGGGCCTTTTTTGGCTACATTTCTAATTGCTTGGTTTGTGGTTATAATGCAATTTCTTTGGAAATATATCGATGATATGATTGGTAAAGGCTTAAGTACAATGATTATTCTTAAGTTGATTTACTATATGGCATTAACGCTAATACCAATGGCTCTGCCGATTGCAGTTTTATTAAGTAGTATCATGACGATGGGTCGCTTTGGAGAACACTTTGAGCTTTCGGCTGCCAAAGCTTCTGGTATTTCGTTGTTTCGTTTTTTCAAAAGCTTGATTTTCTTTAGTTTCTTTCTTTCCATTTTTGCATTTTATTTTGCAAATTTTGTCTTGACCGAAGTTAAAAATGTAGCAGATAGCATGCTTCAAGATGTAAGAAATTTAAAGCCTGCATTATTAATCAAACCAAAAACATTTTATAACGGTATTGCAGGGGTTAGTATTCGCATTGAAGAAAAAAATGAAAAAACAGGCGATTTATTTAATTTAAAAATATATAATCATCAAGAAGGAAAAGGAAATGAAAATGTCTTAATGGCTCAAAAAGGAACATTTAAACAGTCGGAAGATGGGAAAGTTTTGATAATGCGATTGGATTCTGGTGTTCGATATACCGAAGAGGCTTCAAATAACTCAGATAATCCTAAGTTTCCATTTTATAAAGTGAAATTTAAAAGCTATGAAAAACGATTTGACCTTACGCAATTTAAGCTCAATGATAAATTTGGTAAATCTTCGGAAGATCGAAGATTTATGCTTACTGCCAATGAGCTAAATAAAGAAATAGATACATTTGAGTCATTTATTGCCAAAAAGAATAAGGAAATGTCGATTCAATTGCAATCGCTACAAATTAATAAAGCATTGCTATCAAAAAGTAATTTGCGCCAAGTAAATTTGAATGATAGTTTGAAAAAATTGAGTCCAGAACAAATCAAACAATTTCGAGTTGTTGCAACAAATAAGGCGAGAAATATTAAAAATAATATTTATGTAGCCGTTTCAGAAATAAATTATAATCGATCGTTACAAAATTTATTTAAAGTCGAATGGCATTTTAAATACACCTTTGCACTATCTTGTTTGGTTTTATTTTTTGTAGGAGCTCCTTTGGGCGCTATTATTAAAAAAGGCGGCTTGGGTTGGCCAATGTTGATTTCAGTTGTCTTGTTTATTATTTATTTAATGTCTAATATTTCGATAAAAAAGATTTGTGAAAATGAAGCCTTATTGCCTTGGATAGGCATGTGGATTCCGACGGTAGTTTTTGGATTATTTGGTTTTTACCTCACAATAAAAGCTAAAAATGACAGCGCTTTATTGGATTTTGATTCCTATCAAATGTATTTTGTCAAGTTAAAAAATAAATTAAAAAAAAGGAAATGATCAAGAATTTTAATGCAATCAAATTTTACTTTTTGGTTTATTTATTATTTGTTATTTTAGCTTCAATCAGTATGTTTTATATAAATAAAGGCGATGAAGTTATTTTATTAAATAAGCTACAAACTCCCTTTTTTGATGTTTTTTTTAAAGTATTTAATATCTTAGGCGAATGGTTTTTAATTATGATTATAGGAGTTTATCTTCTTTTAAAACATAGATTTCAATTGTGTTTTTTTTTAATAGGATTTTTAGGTCAAATGTTAACTGTCAGATTGCTCAAAAAATATTTTAACTTCCCTCGTCCATTATCGTATTTCAAAAATTATGATTTTCAAATGCCCGAGAATATTCCTTTACTATATCATCAAAGTTTTCCTTCGGGCCATACGACAACGGCATTTTTTATTTTAACTACAATAGCTTTATTTTTAAATCCAAAAAAGAGGTACATGTTAATCCTTATTCTATCCGCAATATTGGTAGGTGTGGCTCGGATATATCTTTTGGCTCATTTTAAAGAAGATGTTTTGGTTGGTAGTTTGATTGGTGTATTTTGGGCTACTTTTTCAATGTATTTATTTCTTCATTTTTTAAATAAAAAAAATAATGTTACAACCTAAAAAAGCGAGTGAATCATATGCAAATATGATGGAAATGGTATTGCCAAATGATACGAATGCGATTCATAATTTAAGAGGAGGCAAAATATTACATTGGATGGATATTTGTTCTGCAATCAGTGCAGGAAGACATGCCGAAGCAGTCGTTGTTACGGTATCTGTAGATCAAGTTTCTTTTGAAAATCCTATTAAAATGGGTGATGTAGTGCAAATAGCATCAAAAGTAACGCGCGCCTTTAGTACCTCAATGGAGGTGAAAATTGAAGTTTGGGCCGAAAATTTACCAACAAAAAATAAATATAAGTGTAATAGTGCGTTTTATACATTTGTAGCTTTGGATAGTAACGGAAAACCTAAAAATATTGCACCCATATTAGCAGAAACTGATGAGGAGAAAAATGATTTTGAGTTGGCGCAACAACGAAGAGAAATGCGATTGTTTTTGGCTGGGCGAATTAAAATCTCGGAAGCCAAAGAATTACAGCGAATTCTTCATGTAAAAGAATAATTTGACTTTAATATTGGTCTAACTTACGAATAATTTTTCCGTTTTCCGTATATTTAAAAGTTTCTAAGCGAATCACTTCTCTAGGGATTTGATATTTTGACATTGGAATTGATTTGAACAACTCAAAAATTTGTTCATCCAAAATGTTTTCATTTTTTAGAAAACAAAACACCAATATTTCTCCAAATATTTCATTATTTTTTTTTGAAAGAAAAAAAGGAAAAATAATGAATTTTTCCATCTCCTTTTCTAAAGGTTCAATTTGGATTTTAATGCCACCACTATTTACTGTAAAATCTTTTCGCCCAATAAAATTAAAATGCTCTGAATCTATAATTTCAACGATGTCATTTGTAGTTAATGGATTTGGAACGATAATTGGATGCGAAATGATTAATTGTTGCTCTAAATTGGTTGCTATTTGATATTCTGATAATTTTTTAAAACCTAAATGATCCGTCAATAATTCTTTTATTGCAAAATGACTGAGTGTTTCCGTCATTCCAAAACTTTCGTAAAATAGACAATTTGAATGTAGTTCTTTTAGTTTTTTTATCCACTTTGGATGCAATGCGGCGCCACCAATCAAACACTTTTTAATTAAATTAAATTTTTCAGGGTTTTGTTCTAAAATATTTTGAACTTGATAAGGCGATAATGAAATAAAATCAATTTTTTTATGTAAATCTTTGATTGGATTTGTATTTGGTTTTTGAATGTAAATTTTACATTTGGCTTCAAATGCTCGAATGAGAAGCATTTTTGCAGCAATAAATTCAAAAGAAAGTGGTAGAAATAATTTTGAGTTTTTATTAATTCCAAAAAAAGAATTGGAAATTTTTGCGCTTGTGATGGCTTGTTCTTTTGTAAAATTAAAAACTTTTGGTGTTCCAGTACTTCCCGAAGATTTAACTTGTAAGGTCCAGTTTTCATTTTTCAAAGAAATAATAAAATCAATTATGGATTCAAAATACGATTCTTGAAAATCATTTTTTGAAATTTCAAAAGTGTCAAAATCAACAAAAATAAATGGTTCCGTCATTTTACTTTCCTTTTAATTTCTTTTTAAAAGTAAAAAAAGTGTGAATGGCACGCCAATAATGCTCAAAACAATATTTATTGATAAAGAGCCATTCCAAAATTCAAGTTGACTTGTCCATAAAGCAAAAAGGCAAAAGAAAATTCCAATTAATAAAGTAGGCAGAAAAACAACTTTATGATTATTAGATTTAAGCCAAATTTTAGATATATGAGGTGCCATTAGTCCAATAAATCCAATAGGTCCGCATGTAATTGTAATAACCGAAGTAATTATTGAAGAAATAAAAATAATAATTTTTATAAATTGATTTGTATCCAATCCTAAATTTCGAGCATATTGTATTCCTAGTAAAAAAATATTGGCTTGATATGTCATTTTTTTTAAAAATATGGAACAAATAATGATGATAAACAAAACGGCAATTGGAATCCAAAGCGCAAAAGCTTGAAAATTCCCTAAATTCCATAAAGCATTTTGTTTTAATAAATCAGCACTGAGATTAAACTCTATAATTTGTTGAATCGCGCCTGAAAATGAACCCAATAAAACACCAATTAAAATTATAAATGTTGCATTACCATTATTTTTATTGATTTTTTGAATCCAAAAAAGGAGACCTAATGCGGCAATCATCGAAACTAAAAATTGAACTAAATATAACCAATAAATCGAAAAATAACCTAAGGTTGGAATGAAAATTAAAAAAATACTCACAATTAAAGATACAATAGGAGATATACCAAGTGTAAATGGCGAAGCTAGAGGATTCGAGAAAATAGTTTGTAGAAACAATCCAACAAGCGATAAACCCGCACCCGCTCCAATTGCAAGAAGAATAGATAAAGATCGCAGTTCTAAAATAGATCCAAAGGTATTGGTTTCATTTTGATAGATTTGCATTATATTTATACCATCTTTAAATAATAAATTTAGAAGAACAAACGTTAGGTTTAATATAATAAGAAGAATAATTCGAAACATTAAAATGAAGTAAAATACAAAGATATAAAATTTATGGAAAAAATCAGAATACTATGGGCAGATGATGAGGTCGATTTTCTTAAATCACATATTATTTATCTCGAAGACAAAGGCTATCAGGTTAGTTCGGTTAGTAATGGAAATGACGCCATTCAAATGACTAAAGAAGAACCTTTCGACATTATTTTTTTAGATGAAAGTATGCCAGGATTGAGTGGTTTGGAAACGCTTCAAGAAATTAAAAGGATAAAACCGAATATTCCGGTTGTTTTAATTACAAAAAATGAAGAAGAAGATTTAATGGAAGAAGCAATAGGTTCTCAAATTGCAGATTATTTAATAAAACCGGTTAAACCTCAACAAATAGTATTGACTTTAAAAAAACTAACTGAAAATAAAAAGTTGGTTACTCAAAAAACAAGTAGAGCCTATCAACAAGAATTTCAACGATTGTTTGCTGAAATTCAATCAGTTAATGATTACAAAGAGTGGTTTGAACTATATAAAAATTTAACCTATTGGGAGCTTGAACTTGTTAACAGCAATAGTAGTGAAATGGAGCAGATTTATAATTTGCAGAAAAAAGAAGCTAATACGGAATTTAATAAATTTGTCATAAAAAATTATCAAAATTGGCTCAAAAATCCTGCGGATGCACCAGCAATGTCGCATAATGTTTTGAAAAAATATGCTTATGATTGGTTTGTAAAAGATCGTCCGACATTTTTAATTTTAATAGATAATTTGAGATATGATCAATGGAAAATGATTCAACCATATTTTGATGAAATTTTAGATTACAAAAAGGAAGAGTTGTTTTTAAGTATTTTACCTACAGCCACTCAATACAGCAGAAATGCTATTTTTTCAGGACTTACTCCATTGCAAATTCAGCAAAAATACCCGAAATTATGGGTCTATGATGATGAAGAAGGTGGAAAAAATATGTATGAAAAAGAATTGTTTGAAAATCAGTTAAAACAAAACTTTAAAGATCCTATTAAGTACTCCTATTCAAAAGTTATTAAACGGGAACAAGGAAACGAAGTCGTTCAGAATATCAATCATTTTATGGAAAATAAGGTAAATGTTATTGTTTATAATTTTGTCGATATGGTTTCCCATGCACGCACCGAAATGGAAGTGATGAAAGAATTAGCAAGAGATGATAAAGCCTTTAGAGCTTTAACGTTGACTTGGTTTGAAAATTCCAGTTTGCATAGTTTATTGAAAAAGTTAGCCGATCGAAAAGTCAATATCATCATAACAACCGATCACGGAACGACTCAAGTTCAAAAACCTTCAAAATGCCAAGGCGATAAACAAACATCAAATAATATTAGATACAAAGCAGGAAAAAATTTACAGTTTAATGAAAAAGAAGTTTTTTTAGTTCGAAATCCACAAGATATTGAATTACCTCAATCCAATGTCAGTACATCTTATATTTTTGCTAAAGAAGATTATTTTCTCATATATCAAAATAACTACAATCAGTTTGTTAATTTTTTTAAAGAAAGCTATCAACATGGAGGTATTTCTCTTGAAGAAATGATTATACCAATAGCTTTTTATGAATCTAAAATTTAGTTAAGTTCTATTATATTTGATTATAATTGCAAAAAATATTTGACTTTATTTTGAGAAAAAATTACTATCAAATTTTAAACGTATCAACTAATGCTTCATTAAATGAAGTTAAAACTGCGTATCGAAAATTGGTGATAAAATATCATCCCGATAAAAATCCAAATCACCAAGATTTATTTATTCAAATTGTAGAAGCATATGAAACGCTTTCAGATCCAACAAAAAAAAGTCTTTACGATCATTCTTTAAAATCTAACAATTTTTCAAATCAAATACCGAATCCAAACCCAACGAATTATTCAAGTTTGATTCCTGAAATTGAGTTTTTTTATTGCAATCGTACACAAATTTTTTCAAATGAAATTATCGAGTTTTACTGGAGAACTAAAAATGCCGATGCGGTCTATCTTTATCCAATTGGATTAGTAAGTGCTTCGGGTTATAAGAAAATACGGTTTAATGCGTTTAAAGCCAAAAGTACAAACGTAGAGTTAGCCGCCTACAATTCAATAAGTAAAAAGAAAACTAAAAGATATTTTGAAATTATTAATATTTCGCATTTGTCGAATAAAGATAAATTTCCAATCCTTTTAAAACGATTTAAAACTTTTGTAAGAAAATATAAGCCAATTCTTTATCCGTTATTTTTCTTTGGATTAGTTACTATTTTTATGATATTTGCAAGTAGTCGAAAAACCCAAGAAGTCTTAATCGAATACAAAACAAATCAGTATTTTTTACGTTGTGATTATGATGTAGATACAAATAAACTAAAAAATGAATTTAAAAGTAAAATGATAAATATCGAAAAAATGAATTTTCAAATATCTGAAAAGTTACTTGCAGATAGTTTTTACCATCAAATTAATTATTTTGAACAACGATTTTATAAAAACAGATATTAAAAATTGAACTTTTTATCCCATTATTTTAGAATAAAAGATACCAATCCATATTATAAAATAGGAGCGGCAATTCCGGATATTTATCCAAAATTTTCATTTTATTTCAATAAATATCTCGCAAAAGAAAATATTGAAGAAGAAACAAATCAA
This sequence comes from Chitinophagales bacterium, assembly GCA_044368655.1. Classification (GTDB taxonomy): domain Bacteria; phylum Bacteroidota; class Bacteroidia; order Chitinophagales; family JADJOU01; genus CHPMRC01. The sequence goes on from JBIPPB010000056.1 coordinate 11,295, forward strand.
ACATTTCAATGCATTTCAAAAGGAATTTTGAAACATTATGATGATGATGTTATCTTTCATCAAAGAGAAGAGTTTAAAACATTCTTGCATGAAATGATTGTATTTATGCAAAATCATCCGTATTTAAAAGATATCCAAAGAAAAAATTTTTTAGCACATATTTTTTATGAAATTTGGCTAGATCATTTAATTGTTCTAAACTATCCAGGAATTGAAAATGATTTTTATAATGATCTTAGTTTAATAGATAAAAGTATCATTGAGTCATTTGTTGAAAAAAAAATCAATGATAAAGTAGCAAATCAGTTATTTTTGAAGCAGTTTTCGTCCTTTACAAAACATGAGTATATGCGTTTTTATTCCGATAAAGAAATTTTAATTAAAGCCTTAAATCAGGTGACAGGAAAGATTTCAAAATGGGAAAAAAATCAAAATACGACCAACGCATTTTTGGAATTTATGGAACAAATAAATAACAAATATACTTTAAGTTCGATTGAGTTTTAAATTAATGAAAAATACAATTTACGTCTTTTTACTTTTAAGTATTTTGTCCGAAATTAAAGGACAGACAGTAAGGAAATACAGTAATGAGTTTTTAAAAATAAATGTTGGTGGTCGAAGTGCAGCTATGGGAGGATCATTAATTGGTAGTTCAGAAGATGTTTCTTCAGTTTTTTATAATCCATCAGCAATTTCTGAAATAGAATACACGACCGTTGGAGCGATGCACACGTCATATTTTGCCGGTATAGCCAATTTTGATTATGCAGGAATCGTTTTACCACTAAATGAAGGAAAAGCATTTGGCGTTTCACTTTTGCGTTTTGGAATTGATAATATACCCAATACTATCGAATTATATAATCCCGACAACACGATTAATTACGATAATATTCGTTCTTTTTCAATAGCAGATTATGCTTTATTTTTGACTTATGCTCAAAAAATAGATAAAATTGAAGGCCTTTCTATTGGAGGAAATGCAAAGATTATTCATCGAACGTATGGTTCTTTTGCTAAAGCATGGGGATTTGGTTTTGATGTCGGCGCTCAATACAAAAAAGAAAAATTGATTATTGGTGCTTTTTTGCAAGATGGAACGACAACATTTAACTCTTGGTCTTTCTCCTTTACAGATAAAGAACGAGAAGTTTTTCAAGCTACCGATAATGAAATTCCAAATTCGGCTATCGAAATAACGGCACCGGCTGTACATTTTGGAGGAAGCTATAAATTTGATTTTAATGATGAGAATATAACCGTTATGCCTTCTATTAAGTTTGTAGCGTATACCGATCAACGAAATGTATTATTACCAATAGGCCCTTTAAGTATTGATGCAGCCGTTGGAACTGAAATTGGTTTTTGGAATACGGCTTATCTTAGATTAGGTTTATCCAATTTTACTAAAGCAATAAATCCAATAGGAGAGCCCTTTTTAAGCATGCAACCCTCTGTTGGACTCGGTCTTCACTTTGGCGCATTGCAGTTACATTATAGTTATAATAATGTTGGTAATGCAGGAGTTGGTTTGTTTTCTCATGTGGTATCTGCAAATTTTTCATTTAAATAATTAATAATTTGAATATCGGAATTGAAGCCAAACGTATTTTTAATAACAATACCGGCCTTGGTGTTTATGGAAGAAATTTGTTAAAAGGATTGGCATCGAATCAAAAAATTTCCAATATCTATTTATATTCGCCTTCAAATAAGTTAAAGATTGATTATAATCAAAACAATATTATATATATATATCCAAAATATTGTTTCAAGTTTTTTAAATCAATTTGGCGAAGTATTTTTCTGGGATTGTTCATTTCAAAAAAAGTAAATGTTTTTCATGGAATCAGCGGTGAATTGCCATTTTTCATACCTAAAAACATCAAAAAAGTAGTAACTATTCACGATGTTTTGTTTATGCGATTTCCAGATGATTTTTCATTTTGGGATCGGTGGATTCATTTTTATAAATTTAAACGAGCTGCTCAAATTTCAGATCAAATCATTACAGTTAGTGAGGCTTCTTCTGAGGATATTCAAAAATATTTTAAAATACCGCCAAATAAAATTCATGTTATTCCCAATGCTTTTTCTTTTAATAGAAATGAAAATGAACCAAAAAAATATATTGAAAAATTACCCTATGTAGTTTGTATTTCGAGTTATCTTTCTAGAAAAAATCAACTTCAAATTGTCAATATTTTTCTTGAAACGGCGCAACAACATGAGATAAACTTGGTTTTAGTTGGCAAACGAAAAGGCGAATATTTCAAAAAAGTAAAAGAAATTGTTTTAAATTCCAATTTTGCGCATCGGGTTATTTTTAAAGAAAATTTAAAAGATACAGAAATTTCGGATTTGTATCAAAATGCCCATTTTGCAGTTTATCCTAGTCTTTATGAAGGTTTTGGTTTGCCCATCTTAGAAGCATTAGTAAATCATTGCCCTATTTTAGTTAATGATTTTAAAGCAGCTAGAGAGATTTCTGAGGATTTACCTGTTTTTTTTGATACGAATGATTTTCTTGATTTAAAAGAAAAATGGTTTTGGATGATAGAAAATTATCAATTTCAGAGAGAAAAAATCAAAAAAAACGTGGATAAGCTTATTGAAGATTTTAGTATCGAACAAGTTGTGTCAAAAACCATTGAAGTATATCAAAAATAAGGAATTTGGAATTAAGTAAAAAAGAGATTATTTCAAAAATGGAAAACTATTGTTCTTATATGG
>JBIPPB010000119.1:0-4017 GCA_044368655.1 Chitinophagales bacterium
GGGGATATTGTGGTATATGAATCTACGGTGTATCCAGGTGTTACAGAAGAAGAATGTATTCCCGTACTTGAAAAAGTAAGTGGCTTGAAATATAATGTAGACTTTTTTGCAGGATATTCTCCAGAACGCATCAATCCTGGCGATAAAGAACATACGGTAGAAAAAATCTTGAAAGTAACTTCGGGTTCTACGCCGGAAGTAGCAAAAAAAGTAGATGATACCTATGCTTCTGTAATTGTCGCAGGGACTTATTTGGCTCCAACCATAAAAGTAGCTGAAGCTGCCAAAGTGATTGAAAATTCACAAAGAGATATCAATATCGCATTTGTTAATGAATTATCCAAAATATTTAATGTATTAGGGATTGATACCCAAGAAGTATTGAAAGCCGCTGCCACAAAATGGAATTTTCTTCCTTTTCAACCCGGATTGGTAGGAGGACATTGTATAGGCGTGGATCCTTATTATTTAGCCCAAAAAGCGCAAGTACATGGTTATACTCCCGAAATTATTTTGGCTGGTAGAAAGATGAATGATGGCATGGGAGAGTATGTAGCTTCTCAAGTGGTAAAATTGATGATACAGAAAGATATTGAAATCAAACACGCAAAAGTTTTGATTCTAGGATTTACTTTTAAAGAGAATTGCCCCGATGTACGAAATACAAAAGTTGCGGATATGGTTAAATCTTTCAAAGAATATGGTACTAAAGTCACTATTTTTGATCCACAAGCGGATAAAGGCGAAGTAAAACACGAATATGATTTAGAAATTGAAAATGAATTGCCCAAAGAAACTTTTGATGCTGTAGTATTGGCCGTGTCTCACAAAGAGTTTAAAGCCATAGATTTAAATTCAATTTCATCAGAAAATACAGTTATTTTTGATATAAAAGGGTTTTTTGATAAAGGATTGGTAACTAAAAGATTATAATTTTATGAAACGATTTGCATTAATAGGAGCAGCAGGATACATTGCGCCAAGACACATGAAAGCAATCAAAGATACAGGAAATGTATTAGTAGCTGCTTTTGACCCTTATGATGGTGTAGGCATTATGGATAGTCACTTTCCAGATGCTGATTTTTTTACGGAGTTTGAACGATTTGACAGACATATAGACAAACTTCGAAGAGATGGAAATCCAATTGACGTTATCAGTATTTGTAGCCCTAATTATCTTCATGATGCCCATATTCGTTTTGGCCTTAAAAGTGGCTGTGATGTGATTTGTGAAAAACCTTTAGTGTTAAATCCATGGAATGTAGATGCTTTGATGGATATTGAGAAAGAAACGGGTAAAAAAGCATACACAATTCTTCAATTGCGATTGCATCCGAGTATAATAGCACTTCGAGAAAAAGTATTGAATAGTCCAAAAGATAAACGTTTCAAAGTAGAATTGAAATATATGACTTCCAGAGGAAAATGGTATCATCATAGCTGGAAAGGCGATATGAGCAAATCGGGTGGTATTGCTACTAATATTGGTGTTCATTTTTTTGATATGCTTACATGGATATTTGGAGATATTGTAGAAAATAGTGTGGATATACATAATGAAGATACAGCAAGTGGTTTTCTAAAACTAGAAAAAGCAGATGTAGATTGGTTTTTGAGTATAGACTACAATCAAATCCCCGAAAATGTAAAGTTGCAAGACAAACGCACCTATAGAACTTTGCAGATGGAAGGTGAAGAAATAGAATTTTCAGATGGGTTTACCGAGCTACACACGGATAGTTATAAAGCTATTCTTGAAGGAAATGGCTTTCCCATCTCCGTTTCAAAAAAGGCAATTGAGATAGTTGAAGGAATAAGGAATGGAATATAAAATAAGCAGTAGTTTTTTTTTAAATTTTGTTTTAGCTCTTGCTGCATTTTTCCCTATTCTGCCTAATGCGGGTCAGAGTATTGTATTCGGCTTATTTTTAGTAGTTTCATTAAGCTATAATTTTTTTTTAAAAAAAACAGTAAAGCATAATTTTGCAGACTTTTTATTTTTAATGTCTACAATTGCGTATTATTTTTTTGCATTATTTACATTTTCATACTCTTCAACTATAAATTTAGATTTTCAAATAATTCAATCTAATGTTATTTTATTTTTTTTTCCATTTTTACTTTTTTTAAACAACAAAGACGAAGAAAAGGTTAACGTTATACCAATTTATATTTTCATTTTATCAAGCCTCATTTTTCTTGTTATACTTTTTTATAGTTTTAAATTAGGAATAGATTTGTCATATAAATATTATAATAATCAAATTGATTTTAGAAATTATAAAGATGTGACTTTTTCTAAATTTTTATTAACAAATCAATATGAATTTATTGAAAGTTTATCAGAATGGGGGTATTATAAAAAACAACAATTGGTTGAAATCAATCATCACCATACTTTTTTAGCAGCTTTGTTTAATTTATGTATAATTTTTACCCTATACTTAATTGAAATTTCAAAAAAAAAAATATTAATATTTGCTTTATTTTTATTGTTATTATTTGAAATACTTTTAGTTTTATATTTTGACTCTAAAGTAAATGTTCTATTTTTAATATTAGCTTTTGTAGTATTAATTATATTTAAATTCAAAAAAAATATATTTAACTTATCTTTCTTAAAAGTTATATTATCTATATTAACTATAACGTTAATATTAAATTTTGATTTAATAAAAGAGAAGTCTCAATTGTTTATTGACAAAGATCGGTTAATTTTATATAGAAATGTTATACCAATAGTTAAAGAAAACTTAGTATTTGGTATTGGAATTAATAATGTTAATAAAGCATTAGACAGTGTGATGGTTAATGAAAAACATATCTACATTTTTAATAAATTAGTTTATCTTAAAACTCCACATTCGCAGTATTTATTCTACTTAATTTCAGGTGGAATAACAAATCTAATATTATTCTTAGTTATGTTTTATGTATTTATTCACTTATTTATCAAAAAAGATAATATATATGGATTTTTGTTTATAATTCTGATCATGTTAAATTGTTTGTTTGAGGATTTTTTAAATCGTGCTTGGGGAGTTTACATTTTTACATTTGGAACTTTAATTTTATTTAATTTAAGAAATAAGAAAAATGAAATCAGGGTTTAATAAAAATTTTTTATCCTTGATTTCTGGTACATCGATTGCCCAAATTATACCAATATTAATAGCTCCAATATTATCTAGATTATATAGTCCTGAAGATTTTGGTTTATATGCATTTTACATTGGTATCGTAGGTGTATTATCTGTAATTAGTACTTTTAAGTATGAAATGGCAATAATAATTCCAAAAAATAAATTAGTTGTTAATCAGTTATTGCAAATTAGTATATTTTCTAGCATATTAATTTCATTAGTTTCATTCTTTTTGATTTTAATGTGTTTTATTTTTTTTAATTTTGATTCAATTTTCCTAACAATACCTATATCTAGTTTTTTATTATCTATTGTTACAATCTATGATAGATTTTTTAATAGAATAAAAGCTTATCATAAAATGTCAATTCATAGAATTATTAAAACTTCTTCAGAATCAATATTTAATTTGTTGGGCTTTATTAACTTGATGAAAAGCTCAAATCTTATTTTTGGATTTATTTTTGGTTATGTTCTTTCATTTATATATATATTATTTTATGAAGTTAAAAATTTTGGTAATATTTTATCAAAATTTTCTATTAAAAAAATAAAATGGACAATTTTAACATATAAAAATTTTCCTATTTTTACGCTACCTCATACTTTTTTAAATACAATTTCTACAAATATTCCAATTTTATTAATTCCTTTATATTATGATCAATCTCAATTGGGTTTGTACACCTTTGGATTAAAATATATTCAAGCACCATTAGCACTTATTTCAAGTTCCGTTTACAATGTACTTGGAAGAGATATTGCAGAAAGTATAGAAGATGAAGCAGAATTATTGAAAAAGGTATATTCGGTTTTTAAGAAAATTGTTATTATTTCATTATTTATTTCTCCATTTTTAATATTTGCGGAA
>JBIPPB010000057.1:0-13769 GCA_044368655.1 Chitinophagales bacterium
AAACATCAACAATTCACCTTTGAAAGATAGTATTTACGGAAGTAAATCATTCAAAGATAGCGTTACGAATATTGTTTCAAAAGATACCACGATTATCAATAATATAAGAGACAGTATTTTGTCTAGCCAAAGCTTTAGAGATTCATTAGTGAAAGTATTAAAAGATAGTACTACAAATGTATTGAGTTATGATAAAACGACTCAAATATTAACAAGTACTGTAAATGGAAAAACGGATACCACATTGATTTTTACGGCTTCAAAAGATTCAACAATTGCTAGAAATGGTCTTACTCAAATTAAAGATACTGTTGAATTAGGAGGCACTTTAATCAAACCTACAACTATTACAACTTCTGCTACCAATACATTATCTATAGCGGGTCTTCAAAGTGGTAACAAATCAGATAGTATCATGACCGATTCTGCTGGTGTGGTTCGTCATCGTTCTTTAACTTCAATTTTAACTCCTAATTGGATTGAAATTACGTCAAACTATACCGTACAAGATGAAAATATAGTTTTATTTACAGGTACAAGTAATTCCACGTTAACATTACCGTCTGCGGCTGCAAATCCTGGTCGAGTGATCCAAATTTTAAATTATGCTCCTGAAGGAAGTGTTGTTAATCTTACAATGAGTCCTGCTTTAAGAGACTTAGGAAGTGATACTGGTTCGGTATTGTCAAATCAGTTACATTATTCTGGAGGGAACTTAGGTTCTTCTGGAGGAAATACTTTAAAGATCTTCTCAAATGGAACCAGCTGGTTTAAATTGAGCAACTAATATTAAATAAAAAAAGCTACCCATTGGGTAGCTTTTTTTTATTGTAAGCTTTTTTATAGAATTTGATTAGTTGGTAATATTTGGAAATTTCGTATTTCAAATAAATTATTTTGTGTGATTCCTAAAAGTTTTTCATCATGAGTATTGATGAGTATTGTTTTTTCATTTCCATACTTTTTAACCAATCTAATGAATTCATTTTTATGTGTTCTGTCTAAAAATGTTGTTGGCTCATCTAAAAGTATGCATTCTGTATTTCTAGAAAATGCACGAGCTAAGAAAATCCATTGTTTCTCACCTTCACTAAGTGAACTCATTTCTCGATTTAAATAGTCTTCTAATTTAAAATCTTGAATAACTTTTTCGGAATATCGGATATCTATAGATGAAAAATCGAACACTTCTTTTACTTTTATTAAAATACTTGGCTGAGAAGCACTGCATAAAGAAAATATTAAAGAACGATCTAGAATAGAAAGTTCGTTTAAATTTTTATCATCTAATATAACTTCACCTTGGAAGTCTGTTATTTCTCCAAGTAAAATTTTGAAAAAAGTGCTTTTTCCGACCCCATTATCTCCAAAAATTAACGATATATCATTTTTGTTAAAAGAAATATTTACATTGTTAAAGAGCTCTTTATTTTTATAATTAAATGATAATGATTTGATATCTAATGTCATATAGGTTTGTTTTTTAAGTTTTTTATTAAATTAGGATATCGCTCTGCGATTCCATACCAACCTTGTAATCCACCGCTATGAATTGCGATATGCTTTTTATTGACGTCTATGAAACCTTTTTTATAATCTTCTATAATTCCATAAATCATTTTTCCCGTATATATTGGGTCTAGCCAAATTTTATATTCATAATAAAATTGATCTAAAAAATCAAAATATAAACTATTGACTTTTGCATATCCTCCAAAATTGTAGTCAAAAATTAAGTGATTATTATTGATATTATTAAACTTATTTTTCAATTCATAATCATTTAATGCAGCATAAATTCGAGTTTCTTTTTCAAAATATTTTGAAATGCTTTCAGCTGTTCCTCCAGTTCCTGCGGCAGTAGAAATGATATCAAAATGGTTATTTAGAATACCATCTATTAATTCTTTGTAGCCCAAATGGGCATACATATTACTACCGCCTTCTTCAATATAAAAGCTGTTTTCATATTGATTAGTCAAGGATTCAATAATAGAACTTTTTTGTTCTTTTAATTTCGTTTTGTCAATAAAATGTATTGGAATACTATTTTTTTGGAGTGCATTTAATGTAAAACCATATTCTTTTGGTTCTCGTCCTTTTACAATAGCGATGACATTAATGTCAAAAAGTTTTGGAATATGACTTGCCGCAAATAAATGATTGGAATAATTGCCACCAATTGTTATGATATTTTGGATTTGATTTTCTTTGCAATACATTATACTTCCATATAATTTGCGAATTTTATTCCCACTAATTTTAGGATTATTGTAATTGTCGAGATAAATATAGAAATTTGAAAAATGGATACCAAATTTCTTTAAATCAATAGAAATGCAATTTTTTGAGTTAAATTCGAGTTGAAAATCAAACATGATGCTACAAAGATAGTTTATTTTCCATTTAGTTCTTTGAGTTTTGATGGATTTGTAAATACTAAAAATCATTAAATTAAAATAAATTAGGATTCAATTATTTTTTTTTTCGCATTTTTACGTATCAAAATTTTTAGTTAGATGAACTTTTTAAGAAAAAAAATACTAGTTTTTATAGTTTTAATTAGTACCGTTTTTTTGATTTCAGCCAATCAGGCTGTAGACTATTTTGAATTATCCAAAAATATAGATATTTTCGTTTCCATTTTTAAAGAGATAAATGTTTATTACGTCGATAAAATTGATCCAAGTGCTACAATCCGTAAAGGAATTGATGCCATGTTGGAAGATTTAGACCCTTATACCGAATTTTATAGCGAAGCGGAAACAGAAGCTTTTAGAGCCGAAACATCTGGTAAATATGGTGGCGTAGGAGCGGTAATTGGACAAAGAGGCGATTACGTTTATATTGACGATCCTTATGAAGATATGCCTGCATATAAAGCAGGGCTTCGTATTGGAGATAAAATCATAGAAATCGATGGCAAATCTATGAAAAATAAAAATAGCTCAGATATTAGTAAACTTCTTAAAGGAGCTGCAAATACAAAAGTAAAGGTTACAATTCAACGATTGCAAGCAGACGGAACCGAAAAGAAAATGGATTTTGAAATTACTAGAGCGGAGATTAAATTAAAGACGATTCCTTATTCTGGAATGGCCGCTCCAAATATTGGATATATTGCGTTGAGTAGTTTTACTGAAAATTGTGGAAATGAAGTACGAGATGCATTTAAAGAACTGAAAAAGAAAAATAACCTAAATGGAATTATTTTAGATTTAAGAGGAAATCCTGGAGGTCTTTTAAATGAAGCGATAAATTTGAGTAATTTATTTTTAGATCAAGATTTAGAAATTGTAAGTACTCGAGGGAAAGTTGAAGAATGGAATAAAACCTATAGAACGCAACAACGTCCTGAAGATAATAAAATTCCTGTTATTGTTTTAACAAGTGGTTCTTCGGCTTCGGCTTCTGAAATCGTTGCAGGCGCAATTCAAGATTACGACCGAGGTGTTATTGTTGGAGGAAAAACATTTGGTAAAGGTTTGGTTCAGCAAGCAAGACCTTTGCCATATAATACTCAAGTAAAAATAACCACTTCAAAATATTATATTCCGTCGGGTAGATGTATTCAAGCGATTAACTATGCAGAAAAAAATCCTGATGGAAGTGTTAAGAAAATTCCAGATTCTTTAAAAATGGCATTTAAAACCAAAGGTGGACGTATTGTTTATGATGGTGGAGGTATCGATCCGGATATAAAAACAAAAAAAGAATACCTTCATGATATTACTATTGCGCTAATGACGCAAGGAATTGTTTCCGATTTTGCTAATGAATTTGTTTTGAAAAATCAAAAACCTTCGAATGCGACTTCGTTTAATTTTGGAGAAAGTGATTATGAGAAATTTATTCAATTTTCTAAAAATAAGAAATTTGAATATGATTCGGAATTGGAAAAATCGATAAAGAAAATCAAAGAAGTAGCCGAAGAAGATAAAAGTCTTGATTTGATTAAGAGTCAGTATGATGCTTTAATACAAAAAGTAAAAGATTCGAAGCAAGAGCAATTAAAAATCAATAAAAAAGAAATTTCTGAATTGATTGAAAATGAAATCATTAGAAGGTATTATAATCGCACCGCAGTTATTGAAAGAAGTTTTGTGCATGACGAAGATGTAAAAACGGCAATTCGATTAATCAATACACCTTCGGAATATAGTAAAATCCTAAAAAAATAGTCTTTTGGGTTTAAATCAAATTGAATGATTCATTTTTAAGAATTTCGCCTACCAAAAAAATACTTCCTGTAATAATCAATAAGTCATCTTCATTAATGATTTCTATACCTTTATTATAAGCTTCTTGAGCTATTGGAAAATCAAATATGACTTTTTGTCCTTGTGATATAAATATTTGAGAAAGTGTTTTTGCATCTAATGCTCGAGGTACATCGGCTTGGGTAATAATATAATTTGCGTTTTGAGGAAGTAGTTTTGAAACAGTTTCTACATCTTTATCATTAACCGCACCAAAAATGATATATAAATTTTGATAAGCATAATTCGAAATGGTTTCTTTTAATTTTTTAATTCCATCTTCGTTATGTGCCGTTTCAAAAAATACATTGTTTCGTTTTGGATGTGCCATCCATCTTCCCATAAAGTGCGTATTTTTGAAATAATTTTCTATTCCATTTGCTATGGTTTTAGGTTCATTAGATAAATCTAAAATTTGATTTTCTTGTAAATAATAATACGCTGATAATGCGGTTCGTATATTTATTTTATGATACGATGCGCCAAAATGTGTTTTATTAATATTTAAAATTTGTTGAGTATTTTCAAACTTATAAAATGATTGATTTTCAGATATCGAAAATATATTTTCGGCCCATAAAATATTAGACGCTGTTAAATTTGATTTTTCTTCAAATACGTTTTGTATAGCTTTTTCTTGTTTTTCTCCAATAAGCACAGGTGTTTTTGGTTTAATAATTCCCGCTTTTTCAGTGGCAATAGCTTCAAGCGAATTACCTAAAATAGCCATATGGTCATAACCAATATTGGTTATTATTGAAAGTATTGGTGAGATGATATTTGTGCTATCTAATCGCCCACCAAGTCCTACTTCAATACAAGCGATATCGACTTTTTGATATCGAAAATAATCAAAGGCCATAGCCACTGAAAGTTCAAAATAGGAAGGTTGAATTTCGGTTATCTTTGCTTTCATTTTAGCTATAAATTCGATAACGAATTCTTTTGAAATATAAGAATTGCCAATTTTGATGCGTTCTCTATAATCAATCAAATGCGGACTACTATAAATGCCAACTTTTAAGCCATTTTCAATCAATAAAGAGGCAAGATAATGCGTTGTAGAACCCTTTCCATTCGTTCCACCAATATGTATGGATTTAAAAGTATCTTGCGGATTACCAAGATGTTCGCAAAGTAATTTAATATTCGTTAAATCTTTTTTAAACGCACTTGCTCCTTGCCGCCAAAACATAGGTAAATGGTCAAATATATATTTTTCTGTTTCTTGATATTGCTGTTCTAAGGTCATTTTTGTATAAATTTATAGAAAACGTGATTCAGATTTTTTTGTAATAATTTATGTTTTTAAAAATAAATGTGCTTTTTTATAATCAGGGAAGTGTTTTGAAACCAATTGCCAAAATCGTTTAGAATGGTTTAATTCTTCAAGATGGCATAGTTCATGAATAATGACATAATTGATAATCCATAAAGGTTTTAAGGCTAAACGAATAGAAAATATTAACTCGCCTTTATTACTGCAACTTCCCCATTTTGAAGTTACATTTTTTACGGAAATAGAATTTATTTTTTTGTTTAACGTATTTTTATTAACCAAATAGACGTATTCTTGAAGCCATTGGTAAAAAAAAGGCGAAATTGTTTGATATAATAACTTCTCTAATGCATCAAATTGATCTGGATCCGAAACAAATAAATGAATTTGATTTTGAAGTAATTGGCCATATTGTTTTTTGTCATTTTTATGGAGATGCAGTTGAAATGTTTTACCAAATACTTGAATTTCTTGAAGATGATAAAATTTCTTTTGTTTGATTCCGATGTCTTTGCGATTACGAATTTTGTTTTCCGCCCAATGCATCATTTTTTTGGTTTCTGAAACTTGTAGTGCTTCGTCAAATAATATCGGAACTCTAATATTAATTGATTTTTTAGTGATACTACAACGCACACTACTGCGATGCTCAATAAAAATATGTAATGGATATTCGATACCATTAATATTTAAAACTTGAACTTTTTTATGTGCAATTTTCACTAAATAAAAAACAAATTAAATCATGATTTTACCATCTCGCATTTCGATTAATCGATCGCTCATTTGTGCCAATTCTTTATTGTGCGTTACAATAAGAAAGGTATAGCCAAAATCGTTCTTTAGCATTTTAAATAACTCATGAAGTTCAAATGCATTTTTAGAATCTAGATTTCCACTTGGTTCATCCGCAAAAATCAGTTTTGGATTATTGATAAGTGCACGCGCCACCGAAACGCGTTGCTGTTCGCCACCACTTAATTCCGAAGGCTTGTGATGCATTCGTTCTGAAAGTCCTAGTTTTTCAAGCCATTCTTTTGCGGAGGCTTCATAATCTTTAGGATTACGATTACCGATAATTGCAGGTAAACAAACATTTTCAAAAGCGGTAAATTCAGGTAATAAATTATGGTTTTGAAACACAAAACCTAGTTTTTGATTTCTAAAAAGCGCTAAATTATTATCGTTAAATTTAGATATATGTTCATCTTCGATGAAAATGTCCCCCGAAGTAGGATGCAAAAGGGTACCTAAGATATGTAAAAGGGTACTTTTACCTGCTCCCGAAGCACCAACAATACTTGTTATTATGCCTCTTTCAATTTCGATATTTGGAACATTTAAAACTTCAAGGTTTTCATATTTTTTGCTAATATTTTTTCCTACAATTAAAGCACTCATCAAAATTTTATATATACTTTTAAAATATTTCCACAATAATAGCGAAAAAAAATTATCTTCGCGTTCTAAAATTATAACTTTAATTCCAAACAATTTAATATGAATTTACACGAACATCAAGCAAAAGAACTTTTAAGTAGTTATGGCGCTCCAATCCAAAGAGGTATTGCAGCAGAATCGGTAGAAGATGCAGTAAAAGCAGCACATGACCTAACCGCTCAAACTGGTACGCAATGGTATGTTGTTAAAGCCCAAGTTCACGCTGGAGGAAGAGGAAAAGCAGGTGGTGTAAAATTAGCAAAAAATATAGATGAGTTAAAACAAAAAGCTACAGACATTTTGGGAATGACGTTAGTAACGCCTCAAACATCGGCTGCTGGTAAAGTTGTACATCGTATTTTAGTTGCAGAAGATGTATATTATGGAGATCAAGAAAAAATAAAAGAATTTTATATTTCAATACTTTTAGATCGTGGAACGAAAAGAAATGTAATTATTTATTCTACTGAAGGTGGTATGGAAATCGAAGAAGTTGCAGAACACACTCCAGAGAAAGTACACAAAGAGTTTATTGACCCAATGTTAGGATTACAAGGTCATCAATGTCGTAAAATTGCGTTTAACTTAGGTTTGGAAGGCGCTGCTCACAAAGCGATGGTGAGCTTTATTGATAAAGTTTATAAAGCATATATGGGTGCAGATTGCTCTATGATTGAGATTAATCCTTGTTTAAAAACTTCGGATGATAAAATTTTGGCAGTTGATGGCAAAATTGCATTAGATGACAATTCTTTATTCCGTCATCCAGATTTAGAAAGTTTGCATGATAAAAGAGAGTTAGATCCAATGGAAGTAGAAGCGCAAAGTTATGATTTAAATTATGTAAAATTAGATGGTAATGTAGGGTGTATGGTTAATGGTGCAGGTTTAGCAATGGCTACAATGGATATCATCAAACTTAGTGGTGGCGAACCAGCAAATTTCTTAGACGTAGGAGGAACTGCAAATGCCGAGCGTGTAGAAAAAGCATTCCGTATTATTTTGAAAGATCCTAATGTAAAAGCGATTTTAGTAAATATTTTTGGAGGTATTGTTCGTTGCGATCGAGTAGCGCAAGGTATTGTAGATGCTTATAAATCAATTGGAGAAATACCAGTGGATATTATCGTTCGTTTACAAGGCACCAATGCTGAAGAAGGTAAACGAATTATTGAAGAAAGTGGCTTAAAAGTTAAAGGCGCTATTTTGTTAAAAGAAGCTGCTGATGCGGTTAAAGCGGTAATTTAATTTTATTATTAATCAAATATTTTAAAGAGGTATTCGTTTTTAGGATACCTCTTTTTTTTTAAATATATTTTTTTATGATTATAGACCATATCGGAATTGCTGTAAAGGATATTGAATCTGCAAAATTAATGTATTCAAAAATACTTAATGCGGCGCCTTACAAAGAAGAAATTGTTGAAGAACAAGGTGTTCATGTTGTTTTCTTCAAAAGTGGTAAAGAAACGAAAGTGGAATTGTTGCAAGGGTTGCATTCTGAATCACCAATTTCTAAATATATTGAGAAAAAAGGGGAAGGTTTTCATCATGTGGCTTATTTGGTAGAGGATATTAATAAAGAAATTGAACGCATGATTTCAGAGGGTTTTCAACCTTTACAAGAAAAACCAAAAAAAGGTGCAAATAACAAAATGGTATTTTTCTTTCATCCAAAATCAACAGGAGGCACACTCATCGAATTGTGTATGCCAATTGCTTAAAATCAATAAACTAAAGTCCTTATCTAAGGAACTTCAACGGCATTTAAGATTTCGGTAATAATCTGATCTTGAGTAATATTTTCGGCTTCGGCTTCGTATGTTAAGGCAATTCGATGTCTTAAAATGTCATAACAAACACTTCTCACATCTTCTGGAATCACATAACCTCTTCGTTTCATAAATGCTTGTGCTTTACTTGCTAAAGCTAAATTAATGGTAGCTCGAGGAGATGCTCCACAAGAAATAAAATGTTTTATTTTTTCTAATTGATGGTCTTCGGGGAAACGCGTAGCAAAAACAATATCAACAATATATTGTTCGATTTTCTCATCCATATAGATATTTCGAACAATTTCTTGAGCCTTTTGAATAGTTTCTTTCGAAATAACCGCATCAATTTTGGATTTATACGTTCCAGACTGTCTTTTCAAAATTTCAAGTTCTTCCGTTTTTGTTGGATAATTCACAATGATTTTCATCATAAAACGATCTAACTGTGCTTCAGGTAAAGGATACGTTCCTTCTTGCTCAATGGGGTTTTGAGTTGCTAAAACTAAAAATGGTTCATCGAGTTTAAAAGTATTTTCGCCAATGGTAACTTGTTTTTCTTGCATTGATTCTAACAAAGCGGATTGAACTTTGGCTGGAGCTCTATTGATTTCATCCGCCAAAACAAAGTTTGAAAATATTGGCCCTCGTTTTACTTTAAAATCACTCTCTTTTTGATTATAAACCATCGTTCCTAAAATATCAGCTGGTAATAAATCGGGAGTAAATTGTATACGGCTAAATTGACATGCAATCGCATCTGAAATACTCTTTATTGTAAGGGTTTTTGCTAAACCGGGTAAACCTTCCAATAAAATGTGACCATTAGATAATAAAGCCAAAAGTATTTTGTCAACCATTTCTTGTTGACCAATAATTACTTTATTGAGTTCTCTTTGAAGTACTTCAAGAAAAAGACTCTCTTTATTTACAATTTCATTTAATTCTCTAATATCCATATTTATAGATTTTCAATTTTTATGCAAATATATATGTTTTCGATGCTTATAAATTTTAAAAATAATTAAAAATTCAAGAATGATTTATAAAATGTATTTTTCAATGTTAAAAATTAGCAAAAAATAATCAAAACTCATAATATTTCATTTATTTTCTTTTCTATTTGGTTTTAAATTGTATATTTGCACAATTATACAATAAAGGAAAAATATTTATAAAATCATGAAATACCTATCAATACTTGCTGTTATGTTTTTTGCATCAGTTAATGCACAATCATACAATAAAAAAGATGTTATAAAAGAATTGAAAAGTCTTCAAAAGAGTCCTGAATCATATTTTAATATGAAACAAGAACAGCAAAGAGCTACCGAAGAATTGCAAAGTAAAATTAGCGAATCTAAAACAAAAATAAGTGATTTGATGACCGAATTATCTGAAAAAGATAAAGCTATCGAAGAGCTTAAAAGAGAAAATGATAAATTGAAAGAAGAAAAAAGTAATTTGTCTTCAAATTCAGGCAACTCAAATTCTTTGGGTACTCAAAATGTTAATTCACCGTATCGTGTTCAAATAGGACGTTTTAGTTCGTATTCAATGAATAGCTATTTAAATAATCCAAAAGCTATCGTTTTCTCAAATGATGGAACAAGCAATGTTTATGAAATTGCAGGATTTAATAATGCCGATGATGCATTTAATATGAGTCAAGAATTGAGAAGATTAGGAATTAATGGTTCGTTTGTAACGAAATATAATAATAATATGAGAGATCGTTCTTTTGATTATATGAGAGAAAATCCAAATGCTATGGTTAGATATGGTAGTAATTCAAAAAATGCTTCTTCGGCATCAATGTCCTATCCTAATTCTCCAACTTATAATCAAAATGCTTCCTCGGCTCCATCGCAAAATTATGCAATGCCAAGCAATCCATCAAGTTATTCACCACCTAGAACGCCAGCTGCTCCGGCTTCAACGCCACCAAGCGCTCAGCCTGTAATTAAAAAATCAAGCGGCAATCTTGTTATCGAAGATTAATTTTTTTTTCAAAAAAAAATCTTTTTGGAATCCAGTTTTTAGTTTTGCTTTTCAAAATAAGCAAATCTGGGTAGTTGATCATTTAGATTTTACTCAAATACCAACAAAAAAATTTGTAGTCTACCATTTTAATCCCTCTAAGTTTTTAGATTTTTTTGAAGACATTCAAAAAATAGAAAAGCCAAAAAAAGTAGTTTTATTTGTTGAAAATTATAGCTTTTTTAGCGAATATTTAAATGTGTTTTTTAAAAGAATCGTTGCAGCCGGTGGTATTGTTCGAAATGAAAAAGATGACATTTTACTTATGTATAGAAAACAAAAGTGGGATTTGCCTAAAGGAAAAGTCGAAAAAGGTGAGACGATTATAGAAGGTGCTAAAAGAGAAGTCGAGGAAGAAACTGGAATTACGGTTAACGAAGTATATCAAAAACCTTATATAACAACGTATCATGTATATATTGAAAATGAAAAATATATATTAAAAGAAAATATTTGGTTTTTGATGCGTTCGCACTCAAAGTATCTGTTAACTCCTCAAATTGAAGAAGAAATCGAAGATTTGAAATGGGTGAAAACAAAAAACATAGTTAAGTTTCTAGAAAATAGTTATCCCTCAATCCAAAAAATATTAAATCAATATTTAGCTAATTAGCATCTAATTTGAATCTTTGTAAAGGTATTTGAATAAAAATAGCTATATTTGCGCGGAAATAAACAATAGTTTTCACAAATGGAATTTCCAAATAAAATCAAGCAATTCGGCTTAACTTTTGATGATGTTTTATTAATCCCTGCGCATTCAAAAGTATTACCAAGACAAACAATTTTAAAAACACGAGTATCTAGAAATATTCATATAAATATTCCTTTTGTTTCTGCAGCAATGGATACCGTTACGGAATCTGATTTAGCTATAGCGATTGCACGAGAAGGTGGTATTGGTTTCTTGCACAAAAATATGTCGATTGAAAGACAAGCGGAGGAAGTTCGTAAAGTAAAAAGAGCAGATAGTGGATTAATTTTGGACCCAATTACTCTAAGTCCGAGCCAAACAGTTAGAGAAGCCCTTCGTTTAATGCAAGAAAATAAGATTGGTGGTATTCCTGTAGTAGATAGTAATAATATTCTTCAAGGTATTGTAACCAATCGTGATTTGAGATTTGAAACCAATATGGATAAACCACTCAAGGAAGTGATGACTACCGAAAATCTTATTACAGCCGATGAAAGCACGGATTGGGAAAAAGCGGAAGAAATTTTAAAGCAGTTTAAAATTGAAAAATTACTTATTTGTGATTCAAATAAAAAATTAAAAGGTTTAATTACCTATAAAGATATCATGAAAGTGAAAAATCATCCGATGTCTAGTAAAGATGCTTTCGGAAGATTATTGGTTGGAGCTGCAATTGGTGTCAATTCAAGTATTTTTGATCGTATTGATGCATTAATGGCCGTAGGCGTAGATTTAGTTTGTATCGATACCGCTCATGGACATAGTCAAGGGGTATTGGATACGATCAAAGAAGTTAAAACTCGTTATCCAAAACTAGATGTTGTTGCTGGAAATGTGGCGACAAAAGAAGGTGCACAAGCTTTAATTGATGCGGGTGTTGATGGCGTAAAAGTAGGTGTAGGTCCAGGTTCGATTTGTACTACAAGAATTATCGCTGGGGTAGGCGTACCTCAGTTAAGTGCGATTATGTTAGCCGCCGAAGCTTGTGAAAAAGCAGGAATTCCATTAATAGCTGATGGTGGTATTCGTTATACCGGCGATGTAGCTAAAGCTATTGCTGCTGGTGCTGATGCTATAATGGCAGGTTCTATTTTTGCTGGTGTTGATGAATCCCCTGGAGATACGGTTTTATTTGAAGGTCGAAAATTTAAAACATATAGAGGCATGGGCTCTATTGAGGCTATGGCCGAAGGTTCAAAAGATCGATATTTCCAAGATGCTGAAGATGATATTAAAAAATTAGTACCTGAAGGCATTGTGGGTCGCGTACCTTATAAAGGGCTTCTTAAAGAAGTGGTGTATCAATATGTTGGTGGACTTAAAGCCAGTATGGGATATTGTGGAGCACCAGATATTTCACAGTTAAAACAAGCTAATTTTATTCGAATCACTCCAGCGGGAGTTAAAGAAAGTCATCCTCATGATGTCATGATTAGTAGAGAAAGTCCAAATTATAGTAGATAATCTTAGTGTTTTGAAAAAACAGAAAAATCAAGATATCTTAAATTGGTTTATACTTTTTTTGTTAGGGTTTGTTTGGGGTAGTTCCTTTATCCTTATGAAAATTGGAGCGAAAGTATTGGATGGATTTCAAATAGCTGCAATTCGAAATAGCGTTGCGGGTTTATCAGTTTTACCCATTTTTATTTATTATTTTAGGAAATATTCTAAAAAAACGTTGCTTTTTTTTGTTGTCTGTGCCTTGTTGGGCAATGGAATACCTTCAATTTTATATGGTTTTTCTGCTAAGTTAATTGATAGCAATATTAATGGCGTAATCAATTCACTAACGCCAATTTTTACGCTATTGTTTGGTATTGTTATTTGGAAATATCAGGTAAGTAAATGGAGTATTTTAGGAACATTCGTTGGTTTTGTTGGGGTCTTTATGCTTTTTTTTAATAAAGAATTTCATTTAGATAAATATTGGTATATTTTTTTACCATTAGTTTCTACGGTTATGTATGGCGCCAACACCAATTTAGTAAAAAAGTATTTATCTCATTTGCCTTCAATTCAAATGTTAGCAGGAGTTTTTGGCGTAATGTCTATCCCCGCTTTGGCGTATTTGATTTTTTCAAATACACTTGCACAAATAGATTTTCAATATTTTAATTTACACTTTTGGGAATATTCAAATAATCCAACAATACAATTTCACAATGCATTTTTATCGATCTTTTTGTTAGGATTTATGAATTCGCTTTTGTCCTCTTTGCTGTTTTATTATTTCTTAAAACGAACTACGGTTATATTTGCTGCAATGACAACATATTTAATTCCGA
>JBIPPB010000120.1:0-3959 GCA_044368655.1 Chitinophagales bacterium
TTAATGAAATCATCACATCCAAAACATCGATAAAAAATAAAGAATCTTCTTTTTCGTATTTATTTTTGAGCGCAATATACTGCTCGTCGATACTTTTCTCAACATTTTCGATAGACCAAGAATTGCTCCAACCGAATTGAAAACTTAAAAGCAAAATAAAAAATGCAATTTTTCGCAACAAAATTCGTATTTTGTAATTTACAAATATATACAAAAAGTTAAAAATAGTAGTTTAATTTCGAAGGAGCATTTTGAAAAATTTTAATTACCTCGCTCCCAATCATTATTTTAGCTTAAATTTGCAGATTATTTTAAAAAAATGATTCAAATTGGCAATGAAAATATCGGTACGTTTCCATTATTGCTAGCCCCAATGGAAGACGTTTCGGACCCTCCTTTTCGCGCTTTATGCAAAGAGCATGGCGCAGATTTGATGTACACTGAATTTATTAGCACCGACGGATTGGTTCGCAATGCCGAAAAAAGCATTCAAAAATTAGATATATACGATTACGAACGCCCTATTGGAATCCAGATTTTTGGAAGCGATTTTGAAGCCATGAAATATTCCGCAATTATTGTAGAACGGCATAAACCTACATTATTAGATATAAATTACGGATGCCCAGTAAAAAAAGTGGTTTGCCGAGAAGCGGGCGCTGGTATTCTGAAAAATATTCCAAAAATGATTGCGCTAACTAAAGCGGTCATTGAAAGCACTTCACTGCCTGTAACAGTTAAAACACGCTTGGGCTGGGATGTGGAAACGATAAATATAGAAGAAGTAGCCGAAAGACTTCAAGACATTGGCATTCAAGCACTTTCGATTCATGCCCGAACGCGAGTACAGATGTATAAAGGTCACAGCGACTGGAGTTGGATTGCTAAAGTGAAAAATAACCCAAGAATTAAAATTCCAGTTTTTGGAAATGGCGATATCGACAGTCCTGAAAAAGCCTATGAATATAAAAATAAATTTGGTGTTGATGGCATTATGATTGGCCGAGCCGCTATTGGAAATCCTTGGATTTTTAGAGAAATCAAACATTATTTTGAACATAAAACGATGTTAGGGCCTCCTACGCTCGAGGAACGCATCGATGCCGCCAAAAAACATCTTTCACATTCGATACGTTGGAAAGGCAACAACTTAGGAATATTAGAAATGCGTAGGCATTATGCCAATTATTTCAAAGGATTACCTGATGTAAAAGAATTTAGAATGCGACTTACCAATACTATGAATTACGAAGAGCTTCAAGAGATATTTAGTGACCTATATCAAAAATATAAAGGTTTTGAATATTCGGGTGTTGTAGCGCAATAATCTAAATTTTTACTTAACATTTTAAAAATAAATTCATTAAAAAAATATTTGTACCTTTGTCACAAATTTAATTTTAATAATGGATATCAAACATCTTGAATCTATAGCGCTCAACGTAAGAAAACATATTATCAACATGAGTACCGATGGAGGTTGCTTTATTGGTGCTTCATTGTCTTGTACGGATTTATTGGTATATTTATATAAAGAATATTTATCGATTGATTCTACCCGTTTTAGTGATCCTAATCGCGACTATTTATTATTAAGCAAAGGACACGATGTGCCTGCATTGTATGGATTATTTGTAGAATTAGGTTGGCTAGAAGCTTCACGATTATCCAATCATTTAAAAAGTAATGACTCGATTTATTGGCATCCAAATAGAAATATTCCAGGTGTGGAATTTCATTCGGGTTCTTTAGGCCATTTACCCGCAGTTTCACTAGGTATTGCTCAAGACATTAAAATCCGTGGAGGCAAAAACAAAGTGATTTGTATTTTAGGCGATGGCGAATGTAACGAAGGCTCTGTATGGGAAACAATGCTTGTAGCAAGTGCTAAAAAAATTGATAATATTATTTTTGTAATCGATCGTAATCATTTTCAAGCGAATATGGCTACCGAAGATTTAATTCCTTTAGAACCGATGGAAGATAAATTTAAAGCATTTGGTGCAGAAGTAATTCGAATTGATGGCCATGATTATGCGGCATTAGATCAAGGATTTAAAAATTTAAAATTATATCAAGGAAAACCTTGTGTAGTAATTTGCGATACATTAAGAGGAAAAGGATTGCCAAGTATTGAAGCGCGCGCCGATAGATGGTTTTGCAACTTTAATTCGGATGAAATAGAACAATTACACAAAGAATTACTTGGAGAACATCGCACCACTTTAACTTCTGAAACTTTAACTGTAAGATAAAAATTTAATATCATGAATCGTCAACTTATACAATTTTGTATTTTAACATTAATTTTGAGCCTTAGTACTTCATTATTCGCTCAAAACACAAAAAGATATCCTAAAGGATACAAACCGAGCAGTTCTAAATTAGCTGCGGAAAAGTCAAAAGCCGAAACCGAAAAAGCGAAAGCGCTTGAGGAAAGTCGCAAAAAAATGGCAGAAAAATCAAAAGCCAAGTTTGAAAAATCGAGTGGTTCGAACGATAGTAAATCTTCGACAAACTTTAGCGATAAGTCAAAACTATTTACTCAAATAGATTTTACAGGAAGCCCAACACTAAAGATAAATGGCTCAACGAGTGCTACCGTTTCGGGAAGTATTGCCGCAGGATTTCAAGCGACGCCAAATTTAAGTATAGGTTTTTATGGCTCAACCAATCTTTATACTTCGCAAAAAGGAGAAGCTTATAATATTACGGATATTAATAAAGTTATAGAAGTGAATACGTTTAGACAATCAACCTTAGGTTTGACTTTAGGTTTTACAATCAATCCAAAACATATTGTGCAGTTTACACCCGAAATTCGTGGTGGATACAGTTTTATGAATATTCAAGGAGTTGATTTTGCAACAGATCAAAAATCATTTATCGAGTACCATTACATCAATATCAACCCAAGATTAAATATAGGATTTAAAGTTAGCGATTACGCTACTTTCGGAATAAACGGAGGTTATCAAATACCACATTTTGTAAAAGGAACTGCGCTAAGTATTTATGAAGCACAGCATCCTACGGCTGGATTATTTTTCAGATTCCAATTGCCTAAATACTAAAATGGGGAGCATAAAAACGCATCAAAATGAAACATCTATAAACGATTTTATTGAGCGTTTTGTAGAAAAACCTGCTCAAAAAGAAGACGCCCGTTTTTTAGTTGATTTTTTTGAAAAAATTACAGGGTGTGAAGCAAAAATGTGGGGCGCATCAATGATTGGTTTTGGTTCCTATCATTATAAATCCGACAAAAGTAAACAAGAAGGCTCATGGCCATTAATAGCTTTTTCACCAAGAAAAGCGGCAATTTCATTATATGTTTATTCTGGGCTCGAATCGCATGCTGCGATGCTCAATGATTTGGGTACGTTTAAAATGGGCAAAGCGTGTATTTATATCAAAAAAGTGTCGGATATAAATCTTAAAGTACTTGAAAACCTGACCCTTTTTACCATTTCTTATCTTAAAGAAAAATATCCAGACGTTTAATTTATTTAAATGAAAACAAAAACTTTTTATTCAAAAACAGACCTACTTTCACTTTCTTACTTACTTACTAGCCTTTTAAATTTGATGGTTGGTACTTTTCTTTTTGATAATTATTGGGATGATTTCAATAAGAGAATTTTAAGGTCTTTAATTTATTTTCTTCCAGCTACTTATTTCATTTACGAAATGTTTACAACCAAATATATCATCGAAGACAATTTGATTCGATATCAATTTGGATTTTTAAAAGGCAATATTTCTATTGAAGATATTAAATTGATTCAACTTGGAAAAACGATGAAATGTCATAAAAATAGCCCCAATAGCAGCGAATATCCTCTGGAGCGAAGCGGAAGAGATAGAAGCGAATAGCGGGAAATAGCTCCTATTTATTTATTGAACTTCTTTTATTGATACTAGGCACTTATCTTAAGCGTAATTTGAGATTAACTTTT
>JBIPPB010000058.1:0-13738 GCA_044368655.1 Chitinophagales bacterium
AAAAATCATTTTATTGTGTAGAAGTGGTAGCCGAAGTATGCAAGCTTGCCTATTTTTAGCTTCTAATGGTTTTGAGCATTTATATAATTTAGAAGGCGGACTTTTAGCTTGGCAAAATTAGTATTAAATGCAAATTTACTTCGCATCATTTATTGATACATCATCGCCTTTTTTTCTATCTGAGGTCGAATCGTTTCATTTAATAAAAGTGCTTCGGCATCAAATTGGCGATATTATTCATTTAACCGACGGAAAAGGATTGCTGGTTAAGGTTCAGTTGTTAAATAAAGATACAAAAGCTCTTTTGGTAAAATATATAGAAACGGTTTCATTTTCTGAGGCAAAAAATGGATTGCATATTGCCATATCGCCTACCAAAAATATGGATCGTTTGGAATGGTTTGTTGAAAAAGCTTGTGAAATTGGAATTCAAGAAATAACGCCTATTTTATTTGCTCGAACGGAGCGCAAAAAAATACCGTTGGAGCGGGTTCAAAAAATCATTGTTTCTGCTTCAAAACAGAGTAAGAATTTAAATTTTTGTAAATTAAATGATGTGATTTCTTTTGAGAAATTTATACAACAAGATTTTGAAAATCAAAATGTAATGATTGCAAAAATTGGAGCGACTTCAAAAATTTCGGATTTGAAAAATGAGCATCCTGATACATTAATTTTAATAGGACCTGAAGGCGATTTTACCGAGCAAGAATTAAAAATTTGCGAGCAAAAATCATTTCAACCCATTTGTTTAAGTACATCGATACTTCGAGTAGAAACGGCTGGAATTGTAGCGGTAGCTCAGTATAATGTTTTGAAGTTTTAAAAAGGTTCTCTCACCACCATCAAAACATTAGATTGCGAAATAATAAAGTATTTATTGTTGTTAAACATGATTTCGTAGCTGTATTTTTGAATAAATACGGCTAAATCGCCTTCTTGAATCTGAAGAGGGATGTATTTAATCGTATCTGATTGCGGCTTCCAAGGTTCATCGGCTTCTAAGTTAGGTATTGGATAACCAGGTCCAACTTTAATCACATAACCCGTTTGTATATTTTCTTTTTCTTGAACGCCCGGCGGCAAAATGAGTCCTGTCTTTGTAGATTTGTCTAAAGTTGTTGGTTTTATTAAAAGTCGATCGCCAATTATAATAATATTTTCAATGGCTTTTTGGTCAAGATGCATAGTCTTTTTTTTTGCAAAAATAGAAATTTTAGCAAATTTGATGATTATTCTTGTATTGACTTGTTAAGAATTTGAAATGTTTGGTCTAATTCAAAACGAATTAAAGGCATATTTTCGGGCATTTCAAAGTCAATGAATTCATTTTCAATTTCACGAACCGCAATTGGAATAGCACTCCAACCTAATTTGATAAAACTTGACTTTTCAAAAAAGACTAAAAATTTAGCATTGGCATGATTGCGTTGGATTCGGATAAAATTAGGATTCCATTGATATACAGAATAATCTAAAAGCTCAATGTTATTTTGATTTTTAAAGTGAAAGGAGGTTTTATTTTCCTTTTTTGCATGAATTCCAGATACATTATAACACTCGGGAATTAAATCGGTATGCATTTTTGGAAAAAAATCAACTTGATTTATTAAAATATGGCGATTTGGAAATTTGGATTTTAAGAGCTCAAAATAATATGGATAATTTTTGTTTGGTTCAAAAAAGGAAGCTTCCATTAAAAAGATTGTTTTTGCATTTTTATTCTTTTCAAATATTAACTGATCCAACTTTTTAGCAATTTTGGACGCACCAACTTCCGAGTCCAATTTTAATAAATCATTTGAATAAATAGGAATTATTTGAAATCCAAGTGATTTCGCGCGTTTTATAATTTTTTGAAATTCTGGATTTTGGAAAAAGTAATTGTTGTGATAATTTGGTGAAAAACTATTTTGATCTGAAATGATAAAATCAACCGCTAGTTTTTTGAACCCACACATTTGGAGTTCGATTAATATTTTTTCGATGTTTTTATAGTTGAAATGAATGTATTTATTATAATTTAAACCAACGATTTGCGTTTTTTGATTTAAGATATATTTTTTTAAAGAATCGATTTCGTATAAATCATCAAAACAAGAATCTGGTTTTTGATAATGATCCAGCATTAAAAATTGTTCATGACTTTTTTTTGCATTTTGAAGTGCTCCTGCAAATAAATACTGATCAGACAATTCGGATAAAATCAATTTCAATCTTTTTTGGTTAAAGGATTTTTTTTCATTTTCTTTTAGTGTTTCTAACTCATTGATTCGATTAAAATAATTGAACTTAAATTGCTGATTGGTATCTCTATACGTTTCTGATAAAGGTAAAATTTGGTATTTATGATTACAAAAACTTTCAATTTCATAATACATCGCATTTCGCATTTCGGTCGAATCGTTGCTTGATGTAAAGTAGAAGAAAGTATGTAGTATGTCCTTTTTTACCAAATAAATCGTATGTTTATATAAATATTTAGGATTCTGGATTTTTTCAAAATGATAAAATACTTCAAAATCATGGATTTTTTTAATGGTATCTTTTATGAAATAGTTTTTTTCATTTTTATGAATTAAAGATGATCCGTGAACGATACCACGTTGAACATTTTGAGGACGTTCTAATTTTTTAGAGGTTGTAAAAATCCTTAAGAATGCAGGATGAATATGATGCAACGATACCAAATCTATTGAAACAGGACGTACTTCTTGTATAAATTTCGTTAACGATGCATCTAATAGCGTTGGGGCTTCATTACAGCAATATAAATCGACCCAATATTTATGTTTTTCATTATAATATTCTAACTGATTGGAATTGCTTAGCGTAAAACTTGAATAGTTCAAGCTTTTGCAAGAAAAATTTAAAATAATAAATAACAATAAGGATTTAACTACGAACTTCAAGATTTTTAAATTCAGCGCGCTAAAATAAACCCAAATTAATCATTAAAAATGATTAATCGTATAATGTCTTGTAATTCAATCAATATAATATTGATTGAAACAATCCATTTACGGGGTTAACCCAACTATCGCAATATTTTATTACTTTGCAATAATCTAATGCGTAATTTGTGATAAATTTATTTTTTTTAGCTAAACCATTTTATTATTCTTTTAGATAAAAACAATTTAATAACCTATAAATTCAACTTATATAGACTTTTATAAATTAAATACGTTATCTTCGTGTTTTTTAATAATAATAAATAAATTAATGCCCAAGCAAACTGAGCAACTCGAAACAAAAATTCTAAAACTATTTGGAACAGATTCACATAAAATATTTTCTTTTGAAACGTTATTAGGTTTATTGCCCCAAAAGACAAGAAAAGAAAAATTAATCCACAGTTTAGATATTCTAAAAAAACAGAAAAAGATCAAAGAAGTGGAACGATTTAAGTTTCAATTAGTAAAAGGAGATACAAAAGATAACGTATCCAGTCATCAAGAAGTTAAAGTAAAATTCGATAAACCAAAGTCCAAATTTATTCCAACTCAAAAAGTTTACGAAGGTATTATTGACATCAGTAATACATCGGGAGCCGTTTTTGTTATCATAGAAGGTATCGAGCGGGATGCGATTTTTCGCCAACGTGAAATGCCAAAAGTCTTTCAAGGCGATCGCGTAAAAGTTTCTTTATCCGATGTAAAACCGGGTAAAAGACCCGAAGCAACTTTAGTAGATGTCATCGAACGAAAAGTGCATAAAATTATCGGAAAAGTACATAAAACCGAAAGAGATACTTTTGTAGAACCGCTTTCACGAAAAATCAAACAACATTTTTATATTGCTTTTCAAGATACCAAAAATGCGGAAAATGACCAATATGTTTTGGTTGAATTTAAAGAATGGAATTTATCAGAAAAAAGCCCAAGAGGACGAATTATTGAGATTTTAGATGGCACGGCGTTTCATAATATCGAAATGGAATCTATTTTGATTGAAAAAGGCTTTCAAAAAAGTTTTGATCCAAAAGTCATCGAAGAATTAAACGATGTGAGTAAAAAGATTGAAAAATCAGAATTAAGTTACCGCTTGGATTATAGAAATGTAACGACGTTGACTATAGATCCTGCCGATGCTCGCGATTTTGACGATGCCATTTCATTACAAAAATTAGAAAATGGTAACTATGAAATTGGCGTTCATATTGCGGATGTCAGTCATTTTGTAAAACCGCATACCGAAGTCGATAAAGAAGCTTTTAATAGAGCCACATCGGTGTATTTACCCGATCGTGTTGCGCCGATGCTTCCAGAGCTTTTGTCGAATGATTTATGTTCATTAAATCCTAAAGTAGAGCGCTATGCATTTGCAGCCATTTTTGAAATGGATGAAAATGGAAAAATCATTAATGAGAAAATAGCGAAAACGGTAATTAAATCCAACCATCGGTTTTCTTATGAAGAGGCTCAAGAAATTATTGAAACTCAAAAAGGTAATTTTGCGGAAGAAATTTTATTTTTAGATAAAATTGCAAAAATATGGAGGGCCGAACGATATAAAAAAGGTGCTATCAAATTCGCGACGACCGAAGTGCGTTTCAAATTTGATGATAAAGGCGTGCCTATCGAAGTGTATGAAAAAGTACAAAAAGACAGTAATTTGCTCATTGAGGATTTTATGCTCAAGGCCAATGTTTGTGTCGCTACGTTTTTATCAAATTATGTAGAACAAAAGAAAATTCATGCTGGCGTTTATCGAAACCACGATTTGCCTAGTCTTGAAAAATTACAACAATTTTCTGAAACGGCTTTTCGCCTCGGAAAACATAAAGTGAAATCATTAGAAGATCCTAAAAAAGCCGCATCGGTTTTAAATGCCTTTCTTGATGAAATCAAAGATAGCCCTGAGGCACCTATTTTAAATCAGTTAGCGATTCGAAGTATGGCGAAAGCCAATTACAGCACAACGAATATTGGTCACTACGGACTGGGTTATGCGTTTTATACGCACTTTACCTCTCCAATCCGAAGATACCCCGATTTATTGGTACATCGTTTGTTGGATAAGATTTTATATCAAACCAAATACAATTATCCTAAGGACATTTTAGAACAAATGTGTCAACATTGCAGTATTCAAGAGAAAAATGCGGCCGATTGCGAACGCGAAGGCATCAAGTACAAACAAGTCGAATATTTATCCTATCGGATCGGGAAGACGTTTAAAGGAATTATAAGTGGCGCGATTCAATCCGGTTTTTGGGTGGAACTTATCGATAATAAATGCGAAGGTTTTGTAGAACTGGCTGCGCAGTTTAAAGAAGAATTTGTATATGATGCGCAAAAAATATCACTGACGAGTTCGAAAGGTAAAAGAAGCTTTTTTTATGGCGATGTCGTAACGATTGAAGTAGCCAAAGTACATTTAAGAGATAAAAAAGTGTGGTTTAAAGTTGTAGACTAATATATGTTGATTTTAGATTCGATTGGTAAAACATATCATCAACGAAAAATAATAAATGATTTTTCATTGACCGCCGATTTTAATCAAATTATAGGAATTTCTGGACGCAATGGCTCGGGAAAATCCACCTTATTAAAAATGATTTCGGGATTTATAACGCCTTCCAAAGGTTTAATTTATTTTTCAAAACCCGAAAATCATAGTTTGCTGAATGATTGGTATCAAAAGATTTCATTTTTAGCGCCTTATATTGATATTTATCAAGATTTTAAGCTCGAAGATGCCTTACAATTTCATTTTAAGGTAAAAAATATGCAACCCGATTTTGAAATTAAAGATTTAATCGCAAAATCCGAATTACCCACCGATAAATATGTAAAGGATTTCTCTTCAGGAATGCTTCAAAAACTCAAAATAATCATCGCTTTATATACCCAATCGGAGATGTTACTCATCGATGAACCGACCGAATTTTTGGATAGCTATGCCAAAAGCTGGTTTTATAAAGAATTAGAACAACAAAAAAAGAATAGAATTGTCCTCATCGCTTCCAACAATGAAGAAGATTTTGGTTTTTGTGATCACGTGGTAACGGTGGGATAGGGGGAAAGGTTTGCGGCTTGGCAAAGTGGCGGGATTTAAAGGACTACATTTTGCATAATTACAAAGATAACATGAAGTCCGAAATTTTCAATACCAAACTGAACCCCGCCTTATGCTAAACCGACAGTTTTATGAGGGAATATTGATTAGTTTTTAGTTATTCTTTTTATTATTACTTGATCCTCTGTTGAAATACTTAAAATATAATTTCCCTTTAACAAAAAGTCTAAATTTATCTCTATTTCATTTTTATTGTTATAGTTTTCATTTTTTAAAACTCTTCCCTGATAGTCAGATATAAGAACTATTGTTTGTTTGTTAACTTTTGATAAGCTGACTCGCAAATAGTTTTGAAATGGATTAGGGTAAACTTCACACTCTTTTTTATCTGAGCTATTAATGTTTGAGTAGTTTAAGTCAAATTTTGATATAAAGAACAACAAACTGTCATTCCTACTATAAGAGTTAATAAAAAGAGAATTTTTATCATCTGAAACTATTTTTGATCCCATATATTCATTCCTATTATAAGTTTTAAAATATGACCAATTTAATCCATTAAATTTTGCTAATTTGTAATAATTTTCTGCGCTTGTTGGACCACATATAGTATATACATTATGATTTTTATCATAATGTATAGCATCTATAGAAAATGGACTATAAGACCAAGTACTGTCACCAAGTACCTTCCAAGTTGTATCTTCGTATACAGATATATAAGTTGAAGAATTATTTTTTCTAAACTGTCCGCCTGCGTATAATTTATCATTTCTTCCTAATATTAGATTACTAACATAATTGTTGAAACTTCCAATAATTGTGGGGACATTATTCTTCAATAAAATGATTTTGTATTGGCCGTTATTCAATCTTACGTTGAAGACTAGTTCATTAGACTTTAGACGAACAATATTTGCAATCCAATTGACATCTCCTAAATTTTTATAACTAATTAATGTGTCCCATTTTATACCATTATGCCAATAGACAAAGAATTCATTGTCATTAATTGACTTGCCTCCGATATATACATTGTTGGAATTATCAACAAATAACACCTTTTCTAATTTATTTTGTGGAAATTTTAGTCCTTTTAGCTCAAAGAAATTAGTCCCATCATATTTGCCAATAAAATAATACCCACTATCTTTTTGATATGCATTGACTATATATATATTGTCATTTTTATCAATTTCTATATTGCTTATATTTTTTAAAACAGAATAGTCTGTTAATGAGTTTATAGAATTCCATTTTAAGCCATCAAATTTTAAAATGAATCTTTGTTTTAAAGAATCAAAATAATTGTTGCTTTGAAACAGTCCAATAGTGAAAATTTCATTTTTACTATTAATTTCAAAATCTTTTACATAGTCATATGCTTTTAATGAATAATTTCCTCCAAGCTCACTCCATTGACAGAATATCTTAGAGCTTGAAAGAACTATAAAAAATGCTAGGCTTATTAGTTTCATTTTGTAAGTTTGTTTAGAAGTACAGCTGAAAATATTCACTTATACAACTCGTAAATACTGCAATTATAATACAATTTTAGCCAATATTAAAATTTTTTAGAAAAAATAACACTTTTTGAGTAGAAATGAACGATAGGGTTTTGTTATATTGTTGCGTATTTTTAATAAAATTAGGTCATTTTATATTGAAAACAACTATATTATTTTAAAAATAGCTATATCTTTATATTGTCCTATTTTATTACAAAAATCAGGATTTAAATAGGAATAGTTTTTTATAAATTCACTTTTACAAATGATATATGTCGCGCCTTTTTCTTTAAAAAATTGAATAGCGTTTAAAGATTCGCCATCGGGGTGGCTAAAGATATTATATCCTCTTCGTTTCGCAAAATATAATGAATTTTGTGTGCTTTTATCGTTCAAGCTGATGATGATGTCGTTTCGGCTGATGTTTAAAGCATCCAAATAATAGTCAATACCAATATAGTTTTCATAAAAATCATCCCAAATAAAAGAGCTATGATATCGATTATTCTGAATAAAATCTCTAGAATTTTTAACGCCAAGCGAAATAAATAATACGCCTAAAAATAAGAATAATCGCTTTGATTTTATTTTTAAAAGTAACAAGAATTGGATTAGAATAAAGAAAAGTAAATACGGTATGAATCCATAATCATGATGGTAATACATAAAAAACATGAGTATGAAAAAGGATAAATAACCTAAGAAACTAAATAGGATTATTTTTTTATCTGATTTGTGATTCCGTTGAATTAATAAGTAGAGCCCTCCAATTAAAATGAATATATAAAATATTTTGAATTGAAACGTTGCCGCCCATTCGTTATAAATGCGTTTAAGTAATTCATTAATGGGCACTTCATCTTTTAACCAAATGGGAAGTGGTTTGGTGAGGAAACAAGAAAAAAAGTGGCAATCGTTTATATTTTTTGAATAGAAAATCCAAATGGGATCTATAATATAAGGGATTGAAAAAATGGCTAGTAATTTAATTTTTTCGCTTTTGTTTTTTACTTCTAAAAAAATCATTATTAAAACGACCGTTAAGGGTATAAAAACGCTTGGCCTATATAAAGAGGCAAAAGTGAAAAGAGCGCTTGAAATAAGGACATTTTTGTTATTGCTGTCTTTATAATATTTTAATACAAAATAAATGGCAGCGATCGTGAGTCCAAAAGCAGGAATTTCGGGAATAAACGTAAATCCAAAATAGACAAGATTCGGAAACGTAAAAATGATAAAGCTAAAAAGTAAAGAAGTCCAAACGGATGCGAAGAATAGTTTCCCAATTTTAAATAGAAATAACGAACTAATGTATAAATAGAACGAAATGATAATCCTTAAAATATTTTCTTGATATGGAATGCCCAACCACTGATTGATTTTTGCGGCTAAATAATAATTAAAAGGAAAGTCGCTTACCTGGCGCCCCTCACATTGTAATATATTTAAAATTTTAGTATCAAAAAAATCAAGATTAAACGCAAAGTAGGTATAAAAAAAGGAAAGACTATCAATTTGCCTCCATTGATGTTGTGAAATTGGACTTAATTGATATATTGAAATTGGATAAAATATTATTAAACAGATGCTTATAAATAATATTGAATGTATGAAATAAGGAAACGTTTTGTTTTTCATATTTTTGATATAAAAAATAAAAGCCAACATCAATGGATGTTGGCTTTAGTGGTACACCGTAGGAGAATCGAACTCCTCTTGCCAGGATGAAAACCTGGAGTCCTAACCGATAGACGAACGGTGCGTGTTTCTGAAAACGAGTGCAAATATAATGAGTTTTTTTTTATGTCAAATATTTTAACATATTTTTACACTTTTGATTTTTTCAAGCGTTATGTTGAACTTAAAAACCATATGTAAAACCAATTCCAAAAGCTTCACGAATCTGAAGAATAGGGCGTTTTTCACCTGTTTTAGATGCAATCAAAATATCATCGTCATAAATCATCAACCAACTGAAATTTAACGCAATACTTTTAGTTATTTTATAAAAAATATCGGTTTGTGAGGTAATATCGACATTCCATCTTCTAGAATTTCCAGCCGGATCTCGGTCACTTCTTGTAAAGTTGTTGAATAATTGTAAACGACTTCGCAACGTTAAATTTTTAATAACATCTTTCTCAAAAATGGCATCCACTCTCGCTCCAAACTCTGATCGGATGTTTTGATTTTGTTTGTTACCAAAAGCGCCTTCGGCTCTTTGAATTAAAAAGTCATTATAAACAAAGTTAAATTGTCCGGATGCCGGGGTCATAAATACCGTTAAATACGATTTTGGTTTCCAAGTTAAACCTGGTGAAATATTTAAAACCGCAGGAGCAAAGAAATCAGACACTAATAACTCCGAATTATTGGCATCCCATGTTTTTATAAATTGAGAACCAAAATTCATTAAAAATGCATAACTCCATTGACTTTTTTCGGACATGGAGTAATTATATGTACTTGAAATCAAGAATTGATCGGCATTTTTAAATAAAGGTAAATCTACATCTTTTGACGGATCATAATTTTTTACAAAACCAATTCGAGCATCAATAGAATTTATCCAAGTGTGTCGTCCTTTTGCATAATTGGCTTCGGCATGACCAATCGCTTGAAAATTAAAGCTACTAAAACCACCGGCAGCCCAATTACTAAGCATGGTTTGTCCGATATTCGCCGAAAAGTTACCTTTAAACGTCCATATTGGTTTAACAGGTACAGGAAGTTGTTTTTTTAGTACATTAATCTCGGTTTCAATTCTTGTTTTTTCTTTCTCAAGTTCCGAAATTTTGGTATTTAATGTGCTATCTTGAGCATTCATAAGGTTACTTAAAACAAAAAACACTACCGAAGTAGTGCTTTTTGTTAAGTAATTTTTTAAATTATTACTTGTTATCATTGTCCATTTGTTCTTTTAGTTGTTGTAAAGAATCTAAATCTCCAAGAGTTGCTTTGTCTATAGACTGGTTCAATTTCTGAACCGCTTGTTTTGTCTTTTTAGACTCTGCTTTCTTTTCGTTGATTTCTGCATTTTTAGCTTCTAACACTTCTTCTTCCCAAACTTTTGTATGAGAAACGATGATTCTTTTATCATTTCTATCGAATTCAATAATTTTGAATGTATATTTTTGATCGACATCTACGATAGAACCATCTTCTTTTTTAGCGTGTCTTGTAGGAGCAAATGCTTCTAAACCATATGGTAATAAAACTTCAGCACCTTTTTCATCTCTACGGATTACAGTTGCTTCATGCTCGCTACCTACTGGGAAAACACCTTCGAACGTATCCCATGGATCTTCTTCGATTTGTTTGTGTCCTAAAGAAATTTTACGCGTTTCATTATCGATTTCTAAGATAACAACTTCTAAAGTATCGCCAACTTTTGTGAAATCAGATGGGTGGTTGAAACGTTTTGTCCAGCTTAAATCGCTAATGTGAACCATTCCTCCAACACCTTCTACTAAATCAACAAATACACCGTAGTTTGTGATGTTTTTAACAACACCTGAATGACGACTTCCTTTTGTAAATTTATCAGCAACTTTCATCCAAGGATCTTCTTGAAGTTGTTTGATTGATAAACTCATTTTACGATCATCATTATCAACGGTCATGATTTTTGCTGTATGAACATCTCCAATTTTGAAGAATTCTTTGCTATTCATTGGTTGATTGCTCCAAGATAATTCTGAAACGTGAATTAAACCTTCTACACCAGGGCAAACTTCTAAGAATGCACCATAATCTTCAACGTTTACAATTTTTCCAGTTACGGTTTCTCCAACAACAAGTTTCTCAGCCATTTCTTCCCATGGATGTTTGCTTAATTGTTTCATACCTAATGAAATTCTTCGTTTGTCGTCATCAAAATCTAAAACTACAACGTTTACTTTTTGATTTACTTCAAGCACTTCAGAAGGATGCGAAATTCGACCCCACGAAATATCTGTGATATATAATAAACCATCAACACCACCTAAGTCCATAAATGCACCGAAGTCTGTAATGTTTTTAACAAGACCTTCAAGAACTTGTCCTTTTTCTAATTGACCGATGATTTCTGCTCTTTGACCTTCTAAATCCGCTTCGATAAGCGCTTTATGAGATACAACCGCATTTTTGATTAACTCGTTAATTTTAACAATCTTAAGATCTAATGTTTTACCAACATATTGATCGTAATCTGTAATTGGTTTAACATCGATTTGAGAACCTGGTAAGAAGGTTTCTAAACCAAATACATTGGCAATAAGACCACCTTTAGTTTTGCTCATAATCAAACCAGTAACGATTTCTTCCGTAGCATGTGCATTTTTGATATTTTCCCATGCTTTGAATAATTTAGCATTTTTACGAGATAAAATAAGGTGACCTTTTTTATCTTCTTTGCTCATTACATACACTTCGTACTCTTGTCCGATTGATAAATTCTCAACATCTCTGAATTCAGAAAGTGGAACTAATCCGTCTGATTTGAATCCAACGTTTAATACAACGTCAGCATTTGTGATTCCTACAACTTTACCAGATACGATTTCGTATTCTTTAATTGTTGTAAGCGTATTTACATACATTTCCTCATATTGCTTATGAGTGGTTTCGTCATATTTAGTAACATTTTTTTTACTAACAGACCAGTCAAATTCGTCATGAGCTGTGTTTTTAGACGGCTGCTCATTTACCGTAGCTTGTAGATTTTCCAAGACTAATTTTTTAAGGGTTAACAATAATTTTTAATCCTAAACGATTAATAGTAAATAATTTAGGGCTGCAAATATAAGGAAAAAATAAAAAATGAATGTATTTTTTTAATCTTCATTTTTTTTGATAAAATCGAGGTTGCGTATTAATCCTTCAAATTTTGTTCTTTTAATTGCGGACCCTTCAAAAATCGTATTGAATTGTATCTCATTGATGTTATACATTTCCTCTTTGTTAAGCGAAATAAATTGCTCATTGGGAGAGAATTTTGGTTCTTTATGATTTTTACTTCTTGCATTAATAGGGCATACGTCTTGGCAAATATCACAACCGAAAATCCAAGAATTCATTTTGTCATTATAAGTATCTGGAAGTTCTTTTTTGTATTCTATGGTCAAATAGGAAATGCATTTATTCGAATCGATTTGGTATGGCGCTACAATCGCTTCTGTAGGGCAAGCATCAATACATTTTGTGCATTTCCCACAATAATCCGTAGCTTTAGATTCAGTATATTCCATTGGAATATCAATAATGATTTCGGATAAAAAGAAAAAACTCCCTTTTCCTTTAGTGAGTAATAAACTATTTTTTCCTATCCATCCAATGCCACTGATTTCAGCCCATTTTCGTTCTAAGATGGGTGCGCTATCTACAAAAGCTCTTGCTTGAATAGTTCCTTTTTGTTCTATGATCCAATCAATTAAAAGGTTGCATTTCTTTTTTAATACTTTGTGATAATCTTTACCATAAGCATATTTTGCAATTTTTGGTCTAGATGCATCTTCAAATTGGATATCATTGTAATAATTATGTGTTAAACTAATTATAGTCTTCGCTCCGGGAAATAATTTTTTTGGATCGATTCGTAAATCAAAATTCCGATGCATATATTCCATGTCACCGTGAAACCCATTAAGCAACCATTTTTCAAGATTTTTAGCTTCTTCAGTTAATTCTCTTGCTTTTGAAATACCAATATCCTGAAAACCTAAAGATTTTGCTTTTTCAATAAATTGAATGGTAAAATCTTTATCTAGCATTATTTTTTGATAAAATTAAATATCCGATGATACCTCCTATTATTGATGCTGCAAAAATTCCAATTTTGGCCTGCATAATAAAATCTGGATTTTTAAATGCCAATTGCGTAACAAACAACGACATCGTAAAACCAATGGATGCTAAAAATCCTAAACCTAAGACATTTCTAAAATGCATACCTTCATAGTAACTTGCAATTTTAAGTTTTACCATTAAATATGTAAATCCAACAACGCCAATAACTTTACCTAATAACAATCCTAAAAATACACCCAACATTACATTGCTTTGAAAAAGCATTTCGGTATCTAAGTGCAAAGAAACGCCCGCATTAGCTATTGCAAAAATTGGAATAATCACAAAAGTGACTAATTTGTGCATCGAATGCTCTAGTTTTTGAAGCGGTGGAATGGCATCGTCGGTCGTAGTTTTTATTTTCTCTAAAATATGTA
>JBIPPB010000121.1:0-3907 GCA_044368655.1 Chitinophagales bacterium
TGAGCGATATGATCATACAATTTATCAATTTCTGAATTATTTTGTATCATTTGGCTCATATTTCTATAAAACTTAATATGACTTTTCTTTTCATCTCGCCATTTACGATGATAGAATATATCTTCTTGAGCTACTTTATCTTTCTCATTATTCTGATAATGACTTTCGCCAACAAGTAAAATCTTACTTTTTTCATAATCTTTCCCAACCCAAGGCAACCATTTTATATCTTTGGATTCTATTAATTTTAATAATTTATCTTCCATGTAAATTGCTAATATTTATTGTTTTGAATATTGTATATAGAAAGTAAATACAAGTCGAAAACTCTCATTTGAAACCATTTTTCATTTAAAATTGGGTCTTGTATATTTAAGAGTTTAATTGCAGAATTAATTTCGGATTCTTTTTCATTAAAAAGTTTTTTCCATAAAATTACGTATTCATTATAATTTTTTGCATTATCTAAAATATGTTTATTATTGTTATCCATGATAATCGTTTCATGATTATACAGCCACAAAATTTTTGATGAAGCTACTTCAACTTGTTTTATTTCAGGTCTGCTAACAAAATGAGAATCTACTAGAAATTTAGATAAATCTGTTACACTGATATTAGGGTTTGTACTTATGATTTTTTCTACTTCGTTCAAGATTTTTTCAGCCATTTGTGGCTTGAAATTTCTTGCAATTTTCATGTAGCTACTCATGTAAAAATGGAAAGCAGGAATTGAATTTTTCTTGTTTTGCATTGCATTTATAATATTTTTTTCAATATCATAATATGCAACATAGTATCTCATTATGTCAAGCTGTGTGATTTGTTTCATATTCATAAATATTTGTTTTATATGAAATTAAATTTCTCTTTTGCATTTTTCCAATTCTTTTTAAGAATTGGTTTGCTTACACTGGTTTCGCCATTTGAAGCTTCTCCAGAAAAGTGACAATATTTTTCGGGATATTCAGGGTCGCTAAACTCATTCCATTTTTTAAATGCATCATAGCACAATGGCTTTTCAACATTGAATGGAATTTGAACGCCTGTTCGAATACAAAATCCTGATTTTTTGTTATCGGTCTTCTTTTCTTTAGTTTCATTTTTTTCTAATTGTTTATCTTTTGCTGGTGCTTTTTCAACAGAGATAATAATTTCAGAACTAATTCGTATTAATCTTTGAACTTCTTCAAAGATATCTTTATATAATTCGGGGTCATTATTTTTTTCAATATAAATTCCCATTTCATTATTATTGACTTGAGAAAATTCGTATAAATTCATTGAAGTAATAATTGCTTCATTTTCATTTAAGTAACATTTTGCATGAAGGTCTTTACAAAAGCTAGAACGAATACTTGTCATAGATTTTAACCAGTTATTTTCTTCTAGTTGTAGTTCATTTTTACCATAAATAACTCTAATGTCGATTTTTAATCTATTTTTATCTTCAAGTTCTTGTTTAATTCTATCATTTATTTTTAAGTAAGGACTAATTAATACAAGCTTTTCATTCGCCCTTTTTATAAGTTGTTGAAGATGATAAGAAACCCCCGTCGTGTCTAAAAATTTTGCCATTATTTAATTATTTATCAATTCCAAAAATAAATAAATCTTGTTTTTAATCAAACACAATGCGCTTTTTTAAATATTTTTATAGTTTTTGTACGTAATTTAACTAAAAAAATGCCGTTTCTTATGTATATTTTTTGCTTTTAATGAAGACTTTATAAAAAAAAGACACCCATTGCTGGATGTCTTTTTCAAAATTATGCTTTAAAAACGAAGTTTAAGATTAGGCGAGTATACTTAATTTTCTTTTTCGGATTCGGTGCTTACTTATACACTCCATTTAGAGTATTCTGTTTTATATTTTTGATAGTGTTATATATACTGTTCCAACACTTTGTGTAGTTTGAACTGTTGTGAAACTATTACAGTCAAATGAACTAACTTCTTGTTTCGAACTTATTGTACTACCTGTTGGTGTCGTAGTATAGTAATTCTTTCCATTTTCAGTTGTTGTGGTGTAGGTACCAGATGTTTCAGAAGCATTACAACCACTTGCTAGTGTAGTGGTATATGTTGTTGCAGTTAATGTAGAAGTATTGTTTGCACAAGGTTGAGTTAAATAGGTACTTGTAGCATCTGTAGTTACACCATTTGATACTATAATTACTTTAGTTAACTTATAAGTTTTGCCCGCCAAAGTACTTGAATTCCATAAACATTTGCTAGAACTCGTTTCCTCTTTTTTACAGCCGATAATAGATACTAATGTTAATGCGATTGTTGCAAATAAAATTGTTTTTTTCATTTTAAGTTGTTTTTGAATTTTGAATAATATGTTCATTTTTTGAATAATTTACAATAGTTATACAAGTTTTTAAGTCTTTCTTCTGACATTGCTTCGTTTTCATCTTCCCTTGGTTTTGGATGTTTCCGCTTTCAAATAGGATATAACTTGATTTTATGCAAAACAATAAAATACTAAAAAAATATATGGTTTGGAAGCTACTTCCATTTGTATTTTTTATGATTATATTTAAAGTTTTGTTTTATAAATCGATTCAAAAATATAGAAATCTTAATTTTCAACAAACAGAAAATGATTATTTATACATTTTTATAGTTTTTGTACGAAATTTAACCAAAAAAATGCCGTTTCTTGTCTATATTTTTTGCTTTTAATGTACACATTATCAAAAAAAGACACCCATTGATGGATGTCTTTTTATACTAAACAATAAAAACTAAATTAATAAATCTTATGATAATTTAGCTAGCCTCCTTTTTCTAATGTTATGCTTCCATACGCTTACCATATAGAACATTACGGGTACCATAATGAGCGTAAGAATGGTAGCATACGTGAGACCAAAAATAATTGTCCAAGCTAAAGGCCCCCAGAAAATGACGTTATCGCCACCTAAATAGATATGCGGATTGAGGTCGCTGAGGAAGGTAAAGAAGTTGAAATTGAGTCCAATTGCTAGAGGAATTAATCCCAAAACGGCTGTAGTAGCCGTAAGTAATACGGGTCTTAGACGCGATTTGCCACTTTCTACAATCACATCACGAATATCATCAATGGATAAGTCATCGTGTTTTTCTACACCACGCTCTGCTACTTTTTCGTCTAATAAAAGTACAAAAAAGTCCATGAGTACAATTCCATTTTTCACCACAACCCCAGCCAGCGAGATGATTCCCATCATGGTCATTAAAATGACAAAGTCCATATTGGTAAACACATAACCCAAAAATACACCACTGAAACTCAAAAGAATCGTGGCCATAATGATAACGGTTTTAGAGGTAGAGTTGAACTGCAAAATGATAATTGTAGCGACACCTATCAACGCATACAATAATGCCAAACCTAAGAAGTTTTGGTTTTTGGCTTGTTCTTCTTGCTCGCCGCTAAATCGGTATGATACGCCATTTTCAAATTTATAACTTTTCAGTTCTTGTTTGATTTGTTGGTTGATTTCATTGGCATTGAATCCGTTCAAGACGTTGGAATATACCGTCAAAACGCGCTTATTATCTCTTCGTTTGATTTGGTTAAATGTTTTGGTATTTTCGGTAGTAGCAATTGTCGTTATAGGAATTTGCATCATTTGACCATTGTTTTGATTTCTAAAGGTCATCGATTGATTGAACAAAACGCTGGCATCCTTGCGCTGGCTATCTTGAAGACGCATATTGATTTCATAATCGTCATCGCCTTCTTTGTAGTTGTCAATTTCTTGACCATAAACGGCTCTTCTCAATGTAAATCCTACCA
The DNA here is from genome assembly GCA_044368655.1 of Chitinophagales bacterium. Classification (GTDB taxonomy): domain Bacteria; phylum Bacteroidota; class Bacteroidia; order Chitinophagales; family JADJOU01; genus CHPMRC01. The sequence goes on from JBIPPB010000121.1 coordinate 3,791, forward strand.
AAGCGGTAGAAGTACTTAAATTTCCTGCCGCTACACGGTCTACATTCACACGCAATTCGGGTTTGTCTTTGTTGACATCGACACCCAATTGTTCAATCCCTTTTATCTTTTTAGAAT
>JBIPPB010000149.1:0-3879 GCA_044368655.1 Chitinophagales bacterium
CAACACGTTCTTCCATCAATCTACCTTGATACCAAATAATTCCTATCATCAGCACAATCGTGAATGATTGTTCTTTTAGCTTGGTAAAGAATGTATCAGTGAAGCCAGAAATAGGATTTGATTTTTCAGACATGATTATTTAAGTAAGTTGTAGTATTCTTTGAAATGTTTGATACGATCGGCAAGACCTATAGTACCACCATTAACCCTTTTTGTTACCGCAGTTACCGTAGCGTCATCAGCACCTTTATCACATATAGTCCAAAGTGAATTATTGTTAAAGAAAAATGCAGCTGAAGCAAGAGGATATTTAGTACCAACCAAATCAGGGTTTGTTATGATATCATCATCAACAGTTTTATCGAAACTAGAGTAGTTCGATTTTCCTGTTAATTGAATATAACCACGTCCTCTGAATTTCCAACCTTCTCCAGAAACCTCATCGCCATTACCCATACGAGATGAATAAACTCGGTTAGCTATCTTTTCTGGTTTTCTTTCATATTGAAGAGCTAAAGCATCAGTTGGAAAGTATTTACCAAATATTCCACGAAGACCTTTTGCTCCATAATTAAGATTTTCATTAACAGCCTTAAATCCACCAGACTCATGTCCGCATTGAGCTAAGAAGTGAGCTAACCTTAAAGGTGTTGTGATATTAAATCTTGCAGCAGTATCAGGAATCTGAGCGATTACTGAATCAGGAACATGTCCTTTTAGATTTTCAAGTTTAAATTTAGATAGAGGTACAGCAACAGAAGGAGTTGCAGCAGGAGTAGTAGGAGCAGAAACTCCTAATCCCATTTTAGTCCAAGTAGATGGACCAACAATTCCATCAGCAGTAAGTCCATTTTTTGTTTGCCAATCTTTAACGGCTTTATCAGTACCAGGACCGAAAGAACCATCGGCACCAAGTCCTAGAAATTTTTGTAAAGTGATAACGTCATTACCCTTTGAACCAATCTTTAAAAGCATAAGTATTGTTTTCTAATATTTATCTTTTAAGACCTATAGAAATAAGTGGGAAACGATAGGCTCGAATGGGCACTGAATGGGCACTGATGTACCCTATAACCAGTAAAAACTATATCATTTTTACCTTAACACCTGTAATGGTTATATGACTTCTCGAAGGGGTGAGTTTCAATTCTTGGTTATTTCCAAAAAATTTGAATAAAAATAATTGTGAAAGAAAGGAATAGGCATGTTGCTGTTTTAGCATTAATTCCTTGACTAAGAAGTAACCAAGTCATAATTGCAAAAACTACAGTACCTGTTGCTGAAGGAATAATTCGAGTAGCCCAGACTTCACCGTCGTAGGCAGAAGCAATTTTTCCAACCCCGGTGATAAAAAGATAAGAGATAAGAATACCACCGGTCATGGATATTGCAAGGGTATGTTCTTTAGCCTTTGGCCATAAGAATTGTGCGTTGGTTTGAAACCAAACTAAGACTTGACCTATTACCATTAGACCTAATCCTTGTAGAAATTGTACATTCATATTTATTGATTTTGGAGATTTACGTAAGATTCACATTCAGATAAAGAACCTTGGAAGTGTACCGTAGTTTCTTCATCATTTGTTACTTGATAAGTTGAATTGATTAAATGTAAGATTTTCATATTAAGAGTTTTTTACAAGGTTTTCAATAGTTTGGAATTTGTCTGATAAAGATTTGTTTGATCTTTTATCTTGGTGAATCGCTGAACAAGCGTGGATTACAGTAGCATGGTTATCTTTACCATGTTGATTTGCAATAGTAAGTAAGTTTTGATTTGTATTAAATCGTGAGAAGTACATTGATAAATGACGTGCTTGAACGATTTCAGCTTTTCGAGATTTTGATAAGATATCTGTTACTGAGATTTTAGTAACGTTAGATACAATTTGTTGAATTTCTGAAGTTGATAATTGATTTTTCATATTATTATTTGTTTTTTGTTATATACAAATATAATCATTATTCTTTAAATAGAACAATGTTTTATCAATTATTTTCAAAAAAGTTTCAAAAAGTTATTAACATTTTCGAATGGTTATTAACAATTAGAGGATCTTATCTACTACTCCTAGTTTAATTGCTTTCTTTGGGTCGAAATACCATTCTGACTTAGTAAGCTTTACATTTTCTAAGTCATCTTTAGACATATTTGTCTTATTAAGAATAATCTTGTCGTACATCTTCTGTAGACGATCTCCTTCATGAGCTTCTTGTTTATGCCATTCTAATTTTTCATAGGGAGAATCCCATGAAATTCCATGATACATGAATGTAGTGTATGGTGAAGAAAATCTTTTTTGTCCCATAACAAATATAGGCAAAGCCATAGACATAATCTGTCCATATGCATAAGTGTGTATAGGAACTGGCGAGGATTCCATTAGTCCCACAAGACCGAATCCGTCATAGACAGATCCTCCAGGAGAATTGATGATTAGTTTGATTGGATCTTGTGGATTATCAAATTCTTCATTTAGTTCTATCATCTCTAATAGAATGTCAATGGATTTCATTACAGACGAATTCGATATCTCTCCGTAGAGAAATATCGTTTTGTCTATTAAATTTCTTTTCTTTGCCATAAAGAAAATTTTATTTTGCCAATAATCCCTTAGCTATTGATTTTCCTGCTTCAACGTCAGATGGGAAATGTACACCACCTTGTATTCTAGAAGTAGCAACTTTATTTGCCAAGGCGTAAAGTCCTTCTCTTAATTGTGGATAACATTCACATAACCTTTCAGCCATAACAAATGCTTCGGATGTGGTTTTTGAAGGATACGAATACCCTGATATTTTACCACAATAAGACTTGATTTCTTTATTTTCCATAAAGGGTCTCGGTCTCTTAATTCCATTTTTGATCTTGGTAATCATAGATCTTTCCTCTTCGGTAAGTCCACATTCCTTAATCATTTTCATATTAGGTTTTTCTCCTCTTAGAGCTAACCATTGGTAGTAGACAGAAGGGAGATCTCTTTCTACGTTACCAATAAAATTCTTATCTTCAGTATTAAGACATTCTTGTAGAAGTAATATCCTTTGTATTTCTCCTTCTTCACTTTCCGTTGAAAGATTACCCAATGGAGGCTGTGCAAAGTTCAAAAAGTTGGGAGTTAACGCCGACGTGATTTCTTCAGGCAGAAATGACCAGTCTGTACCAACGGGAGCATCGGTGCTCCATTCCTCTTTTATAGCAGTCCTTGTGTAATATTTCAGTTTCATTATTCTACGTTACCGTTTTTAATATCTTGAACTTCCGTTCTTACTTCTTGTGCTAGAGTTTTAAGAGTTTGCATAGCACCTCTAAGACGAGTCCCTGCAGATTTATTTCCTTTTAAGAAAAATGCTTCAGCTTCCTTTTCAACTGATTCTACTAGAGCTTTGATTTCGTTAAATTTTTCCATGTTTAAGTTTTTTATTTTGGGATTCCGTACATTCTCTTTTCTATCCTTTTGCTAGCTTTAGACAAAAATCTAGTGTAATATCCGTTAGTTCCCATTTCTGGTTTTTTGTCTTTTCCGACAATGTCGATAATCATTTTTTCGTCTTTGATTACTGGGACTTTGGATGAAGCTAGAATTTCTTCCATCTTCAATGAGGCCTCAATAAACCAACCACGAGTATTTAGCAATTCGATAACTTTTTGTAAAAGCTGTTTCTTAGCTTCTTTCAAATCATTAGTTCCTAAAAGGGCAATCTTCTTACCGTATGCAGTTTCTTTGTATATAATGAATGCATCGGCAATATGATCTTTATCCACATCCTTTAAGAATGTAGCTTTGTATTTTGTTTTCAATTCATTCGAATCATCAGCACTAAAATCCATTCCTTGCTTTCCATAAGTGTCGGTATACATTTTCCATATCTGATCCA
>JBIPPB010000150.1:0-3857 GCA_044368655.1 Chitinophagales bacterium
TGAAGATTTTTTCTTAGTAAGCTCTTTATCAAAGAAACTAATTGAAGGTTTAACTACATTAGGTGATACTGAACTGAAAGTATTTAATTTTACTTGTCCAGCTAATTGATTTTGTAATTGAGTTACTAAACCTTGATCTTGTAGATTTTGAGCTTGTTGTAAAGATAACTGACCAGTAAGATTAGATATTTGAGTATTTAGATCAGATATCGTAGTCTGATTACTATTCAATGTAGCTTGTAATGAGTTGATCGTATTTTGTTGAGTTGCTATAGTAGCATCATCTGACGTATTTTCACTCGTGATTAAACCTAATTGTGTAGTTAAGCTTTTAATCTGTTCACTCAATATTGTTATTTGAGATGATTGGTTTTGTATGGTAGAAAGATTGCTGTTTCTATCCATCGTAAGCTTTTCAATTTGAGTTTCTAGATCAACAATTTTATTATTAGCTTGAAGATCCATCCATTGAGTAGGTGAATAAAAATTCCCGTTGTATAAGAAAGTTTTATCTCCTCTATCATTAACTAAATAAAGATTGAATATACGATTCGATAAATTAAGAATGTTTTTTGATTCTGCTTCATTGATTCTATAAACAATCTCACCTCTAGTTTTAGAAGTGTAGTTAGTTGGATATTCTAAGATATCTATTTTGTCTCCAGTGTTATCAGTAAATGATAAGAAAATTTCACCAATCCCTGAAAGATTAAGTGGTGTATTTATTCCTTGTGCATTTTTTTGATATATGACGAATTTCAAATAGGCAACTGAATCAGGAATTAAAACTCTAGCTAATCCATTCGAATAGATATTTCCGGTTGAAGCCGAATTTTGTATTGAAGGATTATTTATATTCGTTAGAGAATTTTGATTTCCTTGTACGTTAGAATCTAAATTGATAGTATCAAATGAAATAGAAATTTCGGTTGCATCTATAAAAGAAGTAACGTATTTCGTATTACTTAATACCGGTTCGTTGATTTTATTGATCTTAATTTCTTTAACGTAATTCTTATTGTATATAATAGACTTAACTGGATTTGTTCCTAAATTAATAGATCCAATTTTTCTTCCATACTTTTGAGCTTCATAAGAAATCATAGAAGCAGCTTTCCAAATTTGAGTGTTGTCTTGACGATTATACAATCTAACAACATAATCAATTTTATATGCAGTTGCAGCTGGATTCTTAATTACCGGTCGATATACGTTAGGTAGATCATAATCGGAAGTTTGTGATATTTGTAATTCGTTAGTTTTTACCCAAGTGTATTGACTTGAAGAAATATCATAAACATATTCGGATTGAACAAGATCATGTAAAAGAATAAAATCATATCCGTTTTGATTTAAGTCAAGTATGAATTGCTCAATTATTTCAGAATTGTATTTAGCGTAAAATTCAACATAATCAGCATTACTAGCCTCATCGATATAAGCTGATATAGTTTCAAATTGATCTCTAAGAGGAAGATCTACACCTACAGTATCTTGAATAATTCCGAAGGTTTGTTCGTCTATCGTTGTGTATCCACGAACCCAAGAGAATGAAATTTGGATTTGTTGATCTCTTTGAACTCCATCAAAATTTGTTATTCTTTCAACTACTGTATCTCCAGTTAATGTTCCTAACCAATAGTCGTAAGTTAACCAATAAGTAGATAGAACTCTAATTTCGACATATGTATCGTATACTCTCCCTGCAAAAAAGAAAGGAGATGGATTTAATGTTTCAAACGTGTCAGATCTATTATAAACAAAATTAGAAAGAAGAATACTCTTTCCGTTTTTCTGTTTAATTTTTGTCGTTAGAGTTAATCCTTCATTCTGTTCAAAATTAAAACCTTGAACTAAATGCAATCTTATTGTATCATATACTGGAGATTGGGGATTTGTGAATGTGATCGGTAAAGAAGAAGTTGGTGTTAATGCATTATCATAATCATTATACGGTACAACTTTATCAATATCTAAAAGAGCAGTTTTGAAAGGCTCGATTTGTGCAAATGATCTATTTCTAACGTTACCTGTTCCAATTGGAGATCCGTTTATAATAACTTCAGAAGAATCTGAATTCATTATCTGATCTACGTTAGTATGCGTATTACTCATTTTCCATATAGGAGCAACATTAGTAGATATCCTAAAAGGATTTCCACTAACATTAACTTGAGTATTATCTGCGTAGATATACTCCATCAAAACTGATGAAGATAGTTGTATGTATTTTGAAGATGTTGCCATTTACTTAATTACTATTAATGCTATAATTAATCCAATAATAGAAGTTCCTCCTATAAGGCCTCCTACTAAAGTTTTTGATTTAACTCGTTTTATTTCACCTAAGTGAAGATTTATTTCTGCGTCTTTATTGACTAAAGTTTTTTCTAGAATAAGAATTGATTTATCCTTGTTTTCTATAGTCTTTTGTAAATTTGCAATTTGTTCGTCTTTATTTAGCAAGGCTTCTTTAAGCTTACTAATTTGTACCGTTTGTGTGTTAATAACCTCATCCTTTTCGTTGATAACTTTGATGCATATACTATCATAATTAACAATATCAGAATTCATTTTTTCAAATAGAATAAGAAGATCGGTGTTATTATCTAATGCTTGAGCTTGTTCTAAAGTCATCAAAACCACTTTCTGTCCGAGTGAATCAGTTTCAAATCTAGGATATTCTATTTGGGAATAAGCGGAAATTGAGAAAATTAAGAATGTAAGTATTGCTAATAATTTTTTCATCTTTGAGTTTTTGATTTTATTGAATTGAGAAGATCATCTCCCGTTCTATTAGCAGGATTAGCTTTAACACTATCAATTTTTCTTCTAGTTTCTTCAATTTCTTTTTTGAATTTTTCTAATTCTGATTTTGATTTATTAGCTTTGTTTTTAGCTTTTTCAATTTCATTATCTCTTAGATTAATATCATTTTTAAGTTCTGTTTCGACTAGCTTAAGATTAGCAAATTCAACTTTAAGGGTTTTATTTTCTTCGTCTATAGCAAGTTTTTGTTTCTTTAAAGCTTCATTCTCTTTTTTCAGTTCTTCAACTTTATATTCATAAAGTTTATCTCCTCTAAAAAGATTAATATACCCGAATACCAAACATCCAACAAGTAAGATTGATATCAAGATGTTTTTAAAGTTCATGTATTTATTCATTTTTTAATTTATTGTTGTTGAGATTTATGATATTATCCTTTATTATCAAGGATCAATAAAACATGTAACTTGCGAACCATTCGGTCCTGGTGCCGTTTTGTTATGTGCTAATATATTGGCCGCGATATAATTCGAAGCATCTACATTTTTAGTAGCAAATGTATAAGTCAATGAACTTTCTATTTCCGATTTTTTGATAGAAATTATTTTAGGTTTAGAATCTAAACTAAATAGGGTATCTCCTATAATAAGATCGGAAATTTCTATATGTTTATAAACAGTAGCCGATAATTCTTTATCTATCGCTGACCAACCTTTACCTTCTACCCATATTGGGTGATCGTTTGTAGTTGTAAATTTATTTCCGTTATCTAGGATTACTTCAATTAATTCAGTTCTTAAAACTTCTACGGTTTCTATAACTTCATTTTCTACTATTTCTTGAGTTCCGTCAAGGACTGATATTACTTTGTCTCCTGCTTTGATATCTTCAATGGCTTTAAATGTTCCATTCGACATAGTAATTAATGTACCTGGTAAGAAACAACAAGTTGTGGTAGGACCTGGATCTGGAAGTACTGTATCTCCCGAGCCAGGATCAGCTGCTACCGCAGTATCTAAATATTCACCAGGATCCCATGTTCTAGTTAGAGGTCTAACTAAATTCTCTCTTCCAGTTTCATACCATTT
>JBIPPB010000122.1:0-3784 GCA_044368655.1 Chitinophagales bacterium
CACACTCATGATGATAGGAAAAAATATTTACATATTTACCCAAAAACAGACCCAAAAACATTAAGATTGCCTAGGGAAGATGAAAATTGGTTCAAATAAATCAAGGAAATAAGAAAATAACTCGTATCTTTGCGTATGCCTGTCCCGTTAAATACCGGTTGTTAATCATCAACTTTAAAAATCGTTTTTACCTGAAAAAGATCTTTATTTTGATATCGAAGATAGTATATTCCAGAAGCTAGATGGTCAAAATAAATATTGCATTCGTTTTGGCCAATGGATGTTTTAAGTATTTCATGTTGTTTGATAATTTTTCCTTGATTATCAAATATTTGGAGTATACATAGTCCACCTTCAGATTCAAATTTAATATTGATTTTATCTTCGAATGGATTGGGATAAACCACTACATAATTGTTACCTATTCTTTTATTTCTTTCTAAAATTTCAGAATGACATCCCTGCGATTTAACTATTGGAATATTTTGAAAATCTTTAAATAATATATTTTTTATTTGGTCGGGAGGAATGCAAAACCATTGATTCAAAATGGAGGCATACACTGATCTAAAGTCATAATGCATTGGTATATTATCATTTTCGGTAGCATTATCCGGAATCGTTGGGTTTTTTCCAAAAATACCTTTTTCGATTTGAGTTCCAAATAACATCATCGGAAGGGCTGCGCCATGATCGGTACCCATACTTCCATTACTTTTTACGCGTCGTCCAAATTCAGACATGGTCATTCCTATCACTCGATTTTCAATACCTAAAAATTTTAGATCATTTTGAAACGCATAAATTGCTTGAGAAAGCCGTGATAATAACGTAGCATGATCTCCTTTGGTGGTGTCGGCTTGATCTACTTGGCTGGCATGGGTATCAAAACCACCAATACTTACCATATAGATTTTAGTTTTTAACCCACCTTTAATTAATTTAGCGACAATTTTTAACTGATCGGCGAGTGGATTTCCACTAGGATAAGTACTTTGTTGTTTTACTTGGTCTGCAGCTTTTTTAATAACGGTGTTGTACGCATTTGCTTGGCGCATTATGGTTCGTACATATAGCAACTCTTTACCAATAGCATTATTATTAGTAGGTGCATAGGTATCATTGACTAATTCATAAAAACTATCTGGGTCGGCAAGTGAAACTGCCATAGGAACCGTAGGCCCTTGGAAAACAGTAGAAACTGTAAATCCGATTTGTATAGCAAGTGGATCGGGCATTTCGGTATTTGGAAAACCGTTCGGAAAATTTGGAAATTCATGATTTAATGTACGACCAAGCCATCCTGTATTTAATACCTCATTGCTATCAGAGCCACTCATCCAAATATCCGTACTTCTAAAATGTGAAAAGTTTTGATTTGGATACCCTACATTTTGAATTATTGAGAATTTGTCTTCATTAAAAAGGGTTTGTAATTCTTGCATTGATGGATGTAAGCCTGTTTTATCAAAACCTTTTAATTTTAATACTTTATTTTCTGGAATTAAAATATTACTTCGTGCATTAGACAATGCGCTATATTGATCGATCGGAATAATGGTATTTAATCCATCATTCCCACCATTTAGTTGAATTAAAACTAATACATTATCATTTTCTTGGGCTCCAGCCATTAAAGCTCCAAAAGCGGTGTTTGAAGGTAAAGCCGTAAAAACAAAACCAGGAAGAATAGATCCAAGTGAAATAATTTTTCCCGTATTTTTTAAAAAGGTTCGTCGTTCCATGTTAAATTAATTGAAATTCGGCTAAATCAAAAATATATTTATAAAAGAGCGTTAACAGATCGGTTACAATTTTCTTTTTAGATGCATCATTTGGATTATTGATATGATCATTCCAAGCATTGGTCCAATAATAATCTTGAGCTTGATTAAATTTTAAAATACTTACTAACTTCGTTTTAAGTTCATTAGTAATGGGTAAGGTATGAAAAAATAAAACGGCATCTTCAGCGAGAATATTTGGGTCAGATGGATTTGAAAACGTATTCGTCAATTTAATGACATCTATTTTTATATCAAAACCACTTTTTTTATATCCTGCAAGATAAAAAGTAGTAATCTTACTTCGATTATTGGCCGATGTCGTATTTATCCATGTCTCATGAAAAAGAGGAAACTGATGATAAGCATCCCATCCGGATACTGCTGGCGGCTCATAATACGATTGGCCTAAAAGAACGGCATGCGTCATAAAATCGTAATCAATAGCATATCGTTGTTCAAAATTATTAGAAGGAGGTCTATTCATTTCCACATTTCTAAGAACGCCAATAACAAAATCCACAGGACTTTTTATCATCGCTCCATAATTTTCAATATCCCAAAAATGTTCGGATAAAAGAAGTTTTTTTAAAACTGCTTTCATATTATAATTTTGAGCAATAAAATAGTCGGAAAGTGGAATAATGACTTGATTTTCAATGGTGCTGTCAATTTCATAATACACGAAAAATTTGTATAGCTTTCTACAAAAATGCCTAGCTGTTTCCTTTTGATTAAAGAGCATGTCCATCAATTCGGAGACTTCATCTTCTCCTTGAGCGCCGGTTTTACCTTGAATTTCAGTATTATTAAAAAATGTAGAAAATATTTTTTTATTAGTGTCATGTCGATTCGGATTAAAAACATAACCTAAACCGTCGGTGGTTAACTGATAACCCGTTAGTACTTTTGAAGCAGCTTTGACATCATCTTCTGTAAACTTAGAATCCTTGCCTTTTCCAACTGTAAAAAGTTCTAAAAGTTCGCGAGCATAATTTTCATCAGGACTATTTTTATTGTTGAGCCTGCCATTTAAATAAACCAGCATCGCTGGATTTTTGGATACTTTTAAGACCAATTCTTTGTAATTGCCAAAAGCATGGTCAAAAAGTAGCTTATAATTTTGGAATAATTTTCTACTGTCTTGAACTACCGTAGATTGCACTGGTAGTAAATTATGAAGAAAAAGCGTCATTTTTTCTTGAATCGAAAGCTCCTGGTCGATAAGTCTATTTCCAAGCCAACCTCCAAAAGAGCGAAATCTCAGTACGTCAATCGTTTGGATAAATTGATCATTAACCCAACTACTTCCATATGGAATATTTGGATCGGGAGATACATTTTGATAATTGTTAATCGGAGTGTCAATCAGTGTTTTTTCATTCAATACTAAATCAACTATACTAGTAAGGTTTAAACTTGATATTTGATTTAAGTGTGAGTTTGAAGCGCCAAAAGTAACTCGATTTAAAAAGAAAAGGCGTTGCTTTTTACTAAGCGAACCGCTGTATGGCTGAAGTCCTAATGATGATGTAATTGGCATATCATAAATTATCTAACACAAAGATAATTATTTTTTATGAATATCTTAAAAAAAACTTTAATTTTTACTTGCCCATTGGCACCAAACATAATTGGGCTATTTACAACCATCAAATTTTTTTTGAAGGGACTGATTTTTTTGTAATTTAATCAAATAATTTATATTTTTTTCAGAAATAAACATTGAATATCTGAAGTTTAGTTAAGTGTCTCTTTTTTAATTTTTAACTTCTTGCAAATGTATCTTTTTATAATTAATAATCAATATGCATAAATATAAAACAACTAAGCTTTTAGTTGAAGATATATATTAGTGATTTATGCGGCATCTTTATCACTGTTTGTCTAAAGAGGAAGAGTTTATGGGGGTATATTATTTTAAGATCTTGAGGATACGAACCAAAGCTGATATGAAAAAATGTTCAAAGTCAATCTGTTAAAACGAACCGAAAACTAAT
>JBIPPB010000059.1:0-13228 GCA_044368655.1 Chitinophagales bacterium
ATTTTCTCTAAAATATGTAATTGTTCATTTGAGATGGTTGGTATTTGGTCATTGGGGTCCATTTTCTTGAAGTTTTCAAGGAGTATTTGAATTTTATTAATAAACGGATCTTCTTTGATTTTTACTTCTATCGGAATTGTAAAAGCGGCTAAAACAGCAGCAATCGTAGCATGAACGCCCGACAATAAAAAGGATGTCCAAACTCCAATGATACCTAAAATGGCATAAAAAAATACATTTCGGACGCCCATTCGATTTCCTATAAACATCATCAATACAAATGACAATCCTATTGATAAATTAATAATTGAAATTTGGTCGGTGTAAAAAAGTGCAATGACTAAAACGGCTCCTAAATCATCAACGATGGCCAATGCGGTAAGGAAAATTTTTAAAGTTAATGGTATCCGATTTCCTAAAATGAATAAAACGCCCAAAGCAAACGCAATATCTGTAGCCATAGGAATTCCCCAGCCATTTTGAGCTTCTCCAGTTGGATTTAATAAAAAATAAATAATTGCAGGAACGAGCATGCCACCTAAAGCCGCTCCAATGGGTAACATGGCTTTTTTGATATTGGAAAGCTCTCCAGCGACCATTTCTCGTTTTAACTCAAGCCCCACAACAAAAAAGAAAATAGACATCAAGCCGTCATTGATCCAATGGTGTATATTGTAATTTAAATAGTTTTGACCATTGATATGAATTCCAATAAAAATAGATTCAAAAAAATCATGATAAAGATGTTCAAGTGGCGAATTGGCAAGAATCATAGCAATAATGACACTAATTGCTAAAACAATACCACCCGATTTTTCATGCTGAATAAACCGCTGTATGGGATTAACCATTTGTTGAAAATTATATTTTTTTCGTGCCATAATCTTAAATTGTCAATAATGGCAAATATATAAATTATTAAATAATTCAAAGTAGAATTACAAGGTCCACTCTTTGTTTATAAATGAAATATTATTGTAATCTGTTAAATCAATTTGCACCGGAACGATGGATACATAATTATTAGCTAACGCCCATTCATCGGTATCTTCTTTCGTGTCATAGTTAACAAATCGACCAGTAAGCCAGTAATATGGGCGACCTCTTGGGTCAATTCGATTTTCAAATTCTTCTTCCCATTTTGCAATAGCCTGGCGACAAATTTTAAAACCCTTTAATTGCTCTAAAGTGACATCAGGAATATTTACATTTAAAAGACAGTTGTTAGGAAGTTTTTTGCGCAACATTTCAGCTACAATTTTCTGAACTACAAATTTTGAAGTGTTAAAATCGGCCTGATGGTCGTGATTACATAATGAAAATCCTATCGAAGGAATACCTTCAATCGCTGCTTCTACAGCCGCACTCATCGTTCCTGAATATAGAATATTAATAGACGAATTGCTTCCATGGTTAATACCGGATACACATAAGTCGGGTTTACGGTCTAATACCACATCTCTCGCAATTTTTACACAATCTACAGGCGTGCCACTACAACTATAACTGTGTTCAATACCTTCAAATCGCTCCACTTTTCTTAGTCTTAATGCATTGTCTAACGTCACCGCATGTCCCATGCCACTTTGTGGTAGACCTGGAGCCACTACGACTACTTGACCAAATTCTTTTACGGCAGCTACTAAATTTTGAATTCCTTTAGCGTAGATACTGTCATCATTTACAACTAAAATTAGAGGTTTGTTGGGATCTGTTTTTATTTTTTGCATTTTTAATATAGGGCGTCTTTGATATGAAATATTTTGTATTTTTCGTTTTTTAGTAAATTAATCGCTATGATTTCAAAAAAAGATTCTTCGCACAAGTTGTTTTTTTCTTTGAAGTCGCTAGCACCATCTTTAAGCATATTTTCCTTATGCTTCGAAATCGCTATCTCAGGATTATCTTCTTCCGAAAAACGAGTTTTTACTTCGACAAATATAAGTTCTTTTTTAATATTTCGGCATATAAAGTCAAATTCGGCTCTTCCAATCCGATGATTTTGATGCAAAATTTCATAACTATTATCCTTTAGATAATTGAAGGCTATATTTTCCCCTTTTTTACCAATTTCGTTATGTTCTGCCATATTACCAAGGAAGTTTTTTCTTTAATTTGTCCAATACTTCATTTTTTTTCTTATTGACTTCTTCTTCAACTTGTTTTTTTGTTTCTTCCACTTTTTGATCGACTTCTTTTTTAATGTTTTCTTTTAAAGTATCTGCTTTTTGAATGAGGTCTTTTTTTGCTTGCTCGCCTTTTTCTTTAAGGTCGTTGACTACTGATTCTGTTGCATTTGAAGAAGTTGAACCATCTTTTTTGATTAACTCGGGCGTACCTAAATTAATATTTGGTTTATCAAACATTCCTTTCATATTTATATTCATACGAACAATTTCAGGTTTGATTTGATTAAGAAAAGGAAGTTTTACTTTACTTAATAATCCGTTTACTACATTATTTGCAGGTCCTAATTGCTCAAAAGGCACATCCACGCCTAATTTATAGTCCATTGATTGATCAATACCATGCGAACCGCCCAGTGACATATTCATATTATTGGCTTTAAATTGAAGTGGATTTAAGATTACGCATCCTTTTTCAACTTTTACATTTGCATTGACATTTTGAATTTCAAGATTTTGTAATTGATTCAACTTCGAAATATCGGCTATTTTTTGTAAAAGTGGCGCATTAGTGACTTTTGCCAAAGGAATATTAACTGTAAAGTTTCCGTTCATGGTATTTAAATTCGGACTTAAATCAGGAAGCAGTTCCGTTGATATATTTGATTTTGAAGAAATGAATCCGTCCATATATTTAAAAAGTGGTGCTATTTTTTGAGCACTTTCAACTTGGTTAAATACTTGAGTTAGATTTAAGGATTTAATATCGTAGTTTAATTCTGTTTTAGGAAAACTTTGTCCAACGGTGCTGTAAAAACCATTCATGGTTGCTTTGCCGCCCAATAAATCAGCATCTACATTTTTGATTCGTACCACTTCCTCAGCAACTTCCATCGCACCATTTAGGTTTTGAATTTGCATTTTTCCATAATTCATTTTCTTAATATGCATCAGCCCAACAAATTCAATATTTTTAGGCACCATAACGTAATCACTTCTTTTTGCATTTTGTTCGTTTTTATCTTCCGTAAGAAATGCATTAGCATCCAAAAAGTTAGAATTGAATATCAAATTTCCTTTAATATTTGCATCCGAAGACATATAATACGCAATCACATTTTCTAATTTACCTTTCATATCAAAATCGGAGGCTTCAATTTTTCCTCTACAAACAGGCATGTCAACATACTGCGGAGTAAAATTTAATGCCAATTCATCCACAACAACCATTTTACCAACTGTAATGGATTCATATTTTAAGTTTTTAATATGAGCCTTGCCCGATGCTTTTATCGCTTGATAATTTTTAGCTTCGATATCTTTTTTCTGAGCTTGAATATTTAAGTCAATATCCACAAGTCCTTGAAGTGTTTTGACGCCTTCCATAGGATATAATTTAGAAATATCGGATAAATTGAGCTTTCCATTTGCCGTTAAATCAATATTAGGGTTTGAAATCATTTGCCATAATTTTAAATGACCATTAAAAGGATCATTTCCGATTAGCATGCTAAATTTTGGAATATTAACTGTAAATAAATCGCCCGAACCTCCAGGATTTAGAATATTACTTTCGATATTGATTTGACTCACTTTTTTGGGTAAACTTGGATACTGAAACGATCCATTATTTATAGAAAACGAAATATCTGTTTTAGGATAAATATCATTTTGATAAATACCTTTGAAAGTAGCTAAAAATTTAAATGATCCCGAAGCGTTAAGTTTATCAAAATCTTTTGAATAAATTGCAGGAACTAAAGAGAGCACGTCTTTAAATTGTGTTTGGTCGGCTTTGATTTCAATATTGGTGGCAATCGATTGATTTTCATTTTTTTGTACTGAACCATCAATGAAGCATTTTAGCGCATTTAAAGAAAATGTATTTTTATCAAAAGTATAAGAATTGGTTTCATTATTTACTCTTACGTTTCCATCGTAATGCAGTTTTGTATTTTTCAAAAATGAAATCAAGCCCTTAGAATAACTCAATGATTCAATATCCAGTTTACTTATATAATCAAACTCCTTATCCGAAAAATCCCCTTTTCCACGATGATTTAAATTTTTAATGGTTACAAATTGGTTTGAAGCATAATCATCATATTGAATATTGATATTTTCTAATACTAATTTTTTTAACGAAATATTAAATCCACTTTTTTCTTTTTTATCGTCTTTTTCGGCTTTTGTTATGCTCCAGTTGTTAGAACCATTGTCTAATAAAATAGGATTTAAAGTCGCATTATATAGTTCAATGGTATTAATTTTATATTGTTCATTATTTATAATGCTCATGATATCAATAGAAAATTGCGCCTTTTCGAATTGAATTAGTGTGTCTTTTTCAAAAGTGTCTTTTCCCGAAATTCGAACATCTTTTAAGATAAGAGAAAGGTCAGGGAAATTTTTAATGTTTTGAATCATAGAAACATCCATCGAACCTATAGCAATTTTTGCATTTAAATTTTCATTAATTTTATTTTGAGCCGTTTCGATTATTTTATCTTTAAAAATAAATGCGAATAAAATACAAGCTAAAACAAAAACTACTATAAATGACAAAATCCCAATGGATATTTTTTTTAAGTTAAACTTCATAAGTCAACGATTTTAAATCTTTTTTCAAAGTTACATCAATTTCTTTTTCTAAATCTTAAAAAACAAAAAAATAACATTTTTTATAAATAGTATTTAAATTTCAATAGATTTTTAATTGATGTTCTTTTGTAAATCTCGATTTCGCAAATGCTTAAAAAAAAATATGTATTTTTGTAGCTTAAAATTAAAATAATGTCTTTAAAAGATTTTACCATTATAGGAAATAATGATACACGCTCAGGGTTTGGAGAAGGAATGTCAATCCTCGCCGACCAAAATCAAGATGTTGTGGCATTATGTGCGGACCTTACCGATTCATTAAAATTAGGCAGTTTTAAGTCAAAAGCTCCAGAACGTTTTATTCAATGTGGTATTGCCGAAGCCAATATGATTGGTTTGGCTGCTGGTTTGGCCATTGGTGGTAAAATTCCTTTTGCTACTTCTTTTGCTAATTTTGTAACTGGAAGGGTTTATGATCAAATCCGTCAATCGGTTGCCTATTCAAATAAAAATGTAAAAATTTGCGCTTCACATGCTGGGTTGACTTTAGGTGAAGATGGCGCTACGCACCAAATACTAGAAGATATCGGTTTAATGCAAATGTTGCCTAATATGACTGTAATTCATACTTGCGATTACAATCAAACGCTTCAAGCTACTTTGGCGGTAGCCGAGTGGGATGGGCCGGTTTATTTACGTTTTGGAAGACCCAAAATGCCAATTTTTATAAAACCCGATGCGCCTTTTATTATTGGAAAGGCTCAAAAAATCAACGAAGGAAAAGATTTAACGATTATTTGTAATGGACATTTGGTTTGGCCCTCTATCGAAGCGGCTCAAATTCTTGAAGCGCAAGGTTATTCTATCGAAATATTGAACATTCATACTATCAAACCGCTTGATACAGAAGCAATTTTAGAAAGTGTATCAAAAACTAAAAAAGTTGTTGTAGCCGAAGAACATCAGCGTTTAGGTGGATTAGCCAGTACGGTTGCTTTACTTTTAGCTGAAAATTTACCAACACCAATGCGCGTGGTTGCGGTTCAGGATACATTTGGCGAAAGTGGTACTCCGGATGAACTTATGACAAAATATCAATTAGATGCGGATAGTATCGTTAGTAAATCCAAAGAATTATTGAAATAAATGTTGATTGATACGCATTGTCATAGTTATGTAGATGCCATGCGCTCTTATAGAGACGAATGGATTGAACGCATGAAATTGAATCAAGTTCAGGCCGCAATTCTTCCAAATATTGATTTATCAACCGTTGAATCGATGATGGAATTACAAGCCTTAGATTCCAATATGTTTTTTCCTATGCTTGGAATTCATCCTTGTGATGTAACTCTAAATTTTGAGGAAGATTTAAAAAAAATAAAAGAAATCTATAATGCAAATCCCGATATTTTTGTAGGGGTAGGAGAGATTGGTTTGGATTATCATTGGGATTTAACATTTCAAAAAGAACAAATTATAGCGTTTCATCAACAGCTTGAATGGGCAATTGAATTAGACAAACCCGTTTCCATTCATTCTCGAAAATCAAATCATGATGTCATTCCTGCAATTCAAAAATATGCTAAAAATGGTCTAAATGGAGTTATGCATTGTTTTTCAGGCAGTTTGGTTGAAGCGCAACGTATTATTGAAGCCGGTTTTTATTTAGGAATAGGTGGGGTTGTAACATTTCCAAATGCAGGATTGGCTGAAGTCTTAAAAGATGTCCCATTAAGTCATTTAGTGCTTGAAACAGATGCGCCGTATCTTGCGCCAAAACCGCATCGTGGCAAACAAAATGAAAGTAGTTATTTGGTTTACATTGCTCAAAAATTAGCTGAGATTTATGAAGTTTCAATTGAAGAAATACAAGAAACAACAACGCTAAATGCCCAAAAGATTTTTAATATTTAAAAAAGTGATCGTATGGTATATTTAACTCGAAAAGAACATTTTAATGCTGCTCATAAACTATATTGCAATCATTGGACTCCCGAAAAAAATGATGCAGTTTTTGGAAAATGTGCTAACAAAAATTGGCATGGACATAATTATGAATTATATGTAACCGTAAAAGGCGAACCCGATCCGGAAACTGGATTTATAATGAATGTAAAAGATTTAAGTTTAATCATCGATACATACATTTGTGAGGTTTTAGATCACAAAAATTTAAATGAAGATATCGATTGGGGATATCCAATGCAACCAAGCACCGAAAATGTAGCTATTTGGATATGGAATACTTTAGAAAAACATATCAAAGATTGCCAATTACATTGTGTAAAGCTTCAAGAAACGGACAAGATTTGGGTAGAGTGTTTTGGGAAATAAATATTTAAATCCTAAATTAAAGAAAGTTGTTTTGCTTTGACAAAAAGAACTAACAAGAGTTTTGATAGTCCTTTTTGTGAGATCACGGATAAATTTTTCATAGTTGACTAGCATATCTAGAAAAATTTTCCGAGATGACGGTATAGGTTATTATCCTCCCCTACGTCATCCTCGAAAATTTTTTCACAACGTTCTTTTTTAAATATGTTTTCTTTACAGAAAAAATTTATCGGGGATCTGTTAAAGAAGTTCTAATTAATAAGATTATCAAAATGTTACGAATTAGTTAGATAGAATTAATCATTAAAAATGAACAATTCTATAATGGGTTTCAATCCAATCATTTTATATTGATTGAAGCAATCTATAAGCGTGGTTAAATATATTTCAAATAATTTTTCGTTTGAATTTGATTTGATTTTAAATCAAATAATAAGTTGTATAACCCAAAAAATGTTCTATTCATATAAATAAAATGCTTAGAACCTCTGTTGCCATTCATTTTCCTCAACTCGTTACTTTTCGCATATTTTTCACCTAAATCCGTAATTTTACTAAAAAACGCTGGATTTGAAAAATCGAATTGTTCGGCTTGAAAAGGTTGCGTAAATAAACTCAGCAATTCATGAAACATTTGTTCAAAATAAGCTAATTCCTTTTCTGTATCTTGAGGGGTCAAAATTTCAAGTTCGTATAGTTTATCAATAAAATAAGCTCTATTTGATAGATTATTTGGATCGGTGAGTTCAAAATAAGGAACATAAAAAGAATCTGGAATCACTTTCATACATCCAAAATCGAGTGCAATCAGTTCATTATTTTTTGAAATTAAAAAATTGCCCGGGTGCGGATCCGCATGCACTTTTTTTAGATGATGAATTTGGAACATATAAAAATCCCAAAGTGCTTGACCAATTTGGTTTGCCAATTTTTGATCCGTATTGATTTTTGTGAATTCACCAATATGAATGCCATGCATCCAATCCATAGTGATGATTTTATCCGATGAAAAATCTGGATAATAACTTGGAAATAAAATATTTGGTATCTTGTTGCAAGAATCTGAAATGAATTGACCTTGCTCTAACTCGTTGATATAATTCGTTTCTTCTAAAAGTTTATCTTCTACTTCTTTAAAATATTTATCCGAATCCTTCCCTTTGATATTAAACATTTTAATAGCAATAGGTTTTACAATTGCCAAGTCGCTGGAAATACTATCTGCAACGCCTGGATATTGAATTTTTACCGCTAGTGTTTTTCCTTGATGCGTAGCTTTATGAACTTGTCCAATGCTTGCTGCATGAATGGATTCCGTTGTAAAGCTATCAAAAACTTCAGAAGGTATTTTGCCAAAATTCTTTTTAAATGTTTTAACAACAAGCGCAGGGGAAATAGGTGGCACTTGAAATTGTGCAAGAGAGAATTTTTCGACATAAGCTCGAGGTAATATGGATTTATCCATACTCAACATTTGAGCTACTTTTAAAGCGCTTCCTTTTAATTCTTTTAGACTATCATAAATATCTTCTGCATTGTCTAAATTCAATTGCTCTTTGGCTTCTTCTTCGTCGCCTGTTATTTTATTCCCGTAATATTTTACATAATTGGCACCGATTTTTGCTCCTGTTTGAAGCAATTTTGTGGCACGCATAATCTTGCTCGTAGGTATTTTATCTATCGATTTCAAAGTCTATATATTTTAAAAAGAAATGTATATTATGATTTATTAAAGTTTTCTTTGAAAATGAATTTGCCTAAATCAATTAAACTTTTTAAAGGTGTTGTATCAATTAAATCAAATCCAGCTTTTAAGTTTTTTTCAATAAAAATATCGGTTTTTTCAAAACCTTTTGAAGTATCATTGATCCAAAAATTAAGTATAATCATAAATTGAGCCCAAGAAGCCTCTTTAATGCCTTGATTTTGAATTCGCTCTATTTGTTCTTGTTCAATTTCTAGTATTTGTATACCCAATGAATCTACAAATTGCGTAAAATGATTTTTTAAATTACGTAATTTAGAAATCGTTTTTAAAGGCATGCCTTTAAGTTGATGTAAAACAAAACTTCGATTTGCTGTTAAAATCTCAAAAAAAGTAAAATAAAAACTAGCTAACTTACTTTGCGCGTCATAATTTTTGAAATCATCGTGCTTATCTAAAAGTTCGGTTGTTTTTTCAAATACAGACGCAAAAAAATGCGCATCAATTTGTTTTAAATCTGAAAAATGTTTATAAAATTCAGATTCTTCAATTTTGTTTAGTTTACAAAAATGATACACATTTTGTAAGTCCGACGGCGTTTCCATAAAGTATTCCATATATAAGGAAACAATATCACTAGATAAAATTGCTTGCTTTTTAGACATAATTTCTTTTTATAACAAAGGTACAACAATATTTACAAAAAAGAAGTTAAACTAGATTAATAATTAAGCATCAAAATCTAAATAGATTTCTTTACTTCTAGGAAGCGCCTGACAAGAAAGGATATATCCCTTGTCAATCTCTTTTTGAGATAACGAATCTTTATCTAGCATTTCTACATTTCCTGTTTTTACCATCGCTCGGCAAGTACAACAAGCCGCTACCATGCAGCTATATGGTGGCTCCGCACCTGCATCTAATGCAGCATCTAAAATTTTTTCGTTAAATCCACACTCAAATTCAAATTTTTGCCCTTCATATTTTATAGCTACCTTTGCTTTTTCACCTTTATTTAATGCTTCAGATGATCCTATAGAAACATTTGCGGCTACTCGATCTTCTTCATTTTTAGCGGTAAAATATTCTCTTGAAAACTGCTCTTTATTTATATTGCAATGTTCAATGGCTTCTTCCACTACTTTCATAAATCCAGTAGGTCCACAAGAGTAATAATGCCCAGACGAATAATTGTTTAACTTTTGGATTTTTTGAGCGATATCTGAAGCTGTAGGTAATTGACTACCCGGCTCTAATGTATAAATGGGCTCATAAATAAATCGTTCTTTATGTTGATCAGCCAATTTTTGAATCGTTTCGCCAAACATAACTTGATTTCTAAATCCATTAGCATATAATAGATAAATCGATTGGTTTGTAGTTCTTAACAAATGTTCAATCATAGATAGGATAGGGGTAATACCACTTCCACCTGCAAAAAATAAATGAAATGATTTATCAGGGATAATTTTAAAATTTCCCATTGGTATGGAAACATCAATTTGTTGTCCTTCTTGTATCGAATGATTTAAGTATTTACTTACATATCCATCTGCAATTGCTTTGACACCAACAGAAACAATAGATGTATTGGCACTGCTCGAACAAATTGAATAGGAACGTATTACTTTTTTACCTTCGATCTCTACTTGAATATTTAAATACTGTCCTGGCTCAAATCTGAAATCATTCTGAAGTGAAGCGGGAATTTTGAAAATGATTTCAGAAGCATCTGAAGTTAATTTATTTATTTTTTCAATAATTAATTGATGAAACATAAGTATATTAATTAAGTTTTAAATTTTGATGGTTTGCATTTATTGCTTTTTGAATCGCAGGATCATTTTGGTTAATGATACTATAAAAACCTTCTGTTTTATATAACATTCGAGCAACATAAGCTTTGAGCATATATTTTACTCTGTTTTCAAAACTGGCACTTCGGGACAAATTTAACTTTGGATTTGATTTTTTTGCAAATTTGTAAAATTCTTGTAACCAATTAGAGTTAATCTGAAAACTAGAATTAAAATCTTTAAATGTACTGTAGTTTTTGGATAAACTTTCAATTTTTGCTTGATTTGAATAGACATAATCGGGCATCACAGATCTTAAAAGTGAAAAATTGGTTAAATCAAAATTGGTATCTATGGGAACAAAAACATCAGGATATATACCGCCGCCGCCTTTTACAATTCTTTTATTAATGGTAAAGTATTTCATCGTATCAACATCTTTAATACTATCCATCGCAAATAATTCTCCATTTTCGTATCGTTTAAGAATATCGTATTCATAATCTAAATTTCCATTTTTATATGGTTTTTGAATACTTCGTCCTGAAAATGTATAATATTTTGCTACGGTTAATCGAACCGCACTTCCATCTTTCAAATTAATTTGACTTTGAACCAAACCTTTACCAAAACTTCTACGACCAATAATGACTCCACGATCTAAATCTTGAACCGCTCCAGCTAATATTTCAGAGGCACTTGCCGATCCTTCATCGATAATTACCGATAGTTTCCCATTTTCGTATAACCCTTTTGTTTTACTAATGTATTTTTCGGTGGGATGATTTCTTCCTTTTGTATAAACCAATAATTTGTTTTGATCTATTAATTCATCTAAAATATTCACACAAATTTCAAGATAGCCACCCGTATTTTGACGTAAATCTAGGACTAAATGTTCTATTTTCTTCTCTTTAACCAAAAATTCCAATTCGTTTCTGAACTCATTATAGGTTTGTTCACCAAAGGTATTAATTTTTATATAACCTGTTTTGTCATCCAGCATTAAGGATTTTTCAACACTATTTACCTGAACTTTATTTCGTTTAACTACAATTTGAATTAATTGATTCGAATAATTTCTTTGAATGCCTAATTTTACGGTTGTTCCTTTTTGGCCTCTTAGTTTTTTAAAAACATCTGCATTTTGAATACCTACTCCAGCTACAATAGTATCGTTGATTTTTATAATTTTATCACCCGATTTTATACCTGCAAGCTCCGAAGGTCCATTTGTAATTGGAGAAACAACAATTAAAGTATCATTTGCAATATAAAACTCAACACCAATTCCATCAAAATTACCCACAAGTGGTTCATTAGATTGAACTAACTCTTCTTTTGGAATATAAACAGAATGAGGATCAAGTAGTGATAATAAATTATTTACCGCTTTATTTTCAATATTTGAATAATCTAAAGAATCTACGTAATGATTTTGAATTAAAGATAGTAATTCATCAAATTTGGATGATTTATTTATTACAATTGGATTACTATTTATCAGGAAATGACTGATAATCATTCCAATTGCAATTAAAAAAATATTTTTTAAAAAAAGATTGCTCGCTTTCGTTTCAAAAGCATTTTCAGAAGGAATTTCCTTATTTTCGTGATTCATTATAGTTTTTAAACACTTTTGCAAAATTAAACAAATCTTAATAAATCAAAGTGAATTGTTTTGACGTCTACTTTTATCATTTTTTTATTAACTTTGCCGACATATTAAAAATCAATATTAATAGTAAATATGGCACAGATTGAGATTTTATTGCCTGCGATGGGTGAAGGAATTATTGAAGCAACTTTAATTAGTTGGATGAAAAATGAAGGAGACTCCATTCAAATAGATGAAAATCTTATCGAAGTAGCTACAGACAAAGTAAATAGTGAAGTTCCGAGTACGGCAAATGGAATTTTAATTAAAAAATTATATAATGAAAATGATGTGATTCCTGTAGGAAAAGCATTTGCGATAATTAGTACAGATGGTGACGAAGCGCCAGCAACTCAAAGTGAACCAAAGCCAATTGAAGTTATTGAAAAAGAAATAGAAAAAGCGATTGAAATCGTTGAAAATTCAGTTCAAGAAAGTCCAGTTTCAATTGAATTTTCAAATCGTTCCAATCAAATCGGATTTTTATCTCCTTTGGTTCAGAGTATCATTAAACAAGA
This sequence comes from Chitinophagales bacterium, assembly GCA_044368655.1. Classification (GTDB taxonomy): domain Bacteria; phylum Bacteroidota; class Bacteroidia; order Chitinophagales; family JADJOU01; genus CHPMRC01. The sequence goes on from JBIPPB010000059.1 coordinate 12,741, forward strand.
ACAAATTTCTGAAAACGAATTGTCTTTAATTCAAGGAACTGGAAAAGAAGGACGAATTACAAAAGAAGATATTTTACAATTTCTTGAAAATCGTGGTTCTAAAACAGAACAAAAGCCTGCGAATGTTCAGAATATTCAGGCAAATAATAACAATGATCGTATTGAATTTGCGACTCCAATAAGCGCTGTAAAAAATGAAATTGCAGCCATTCCTGAGGGTGGTGTACCAATGGATCGTATGCGAAAATTAATTGCGGATCATATGATTAAGTCGATTCAAACTTCGGCGCATGTGAGTAGTTTTATTGAAGCAGATGTTACAAATATGGTGGCATGGAGAAATAAAAATAAAGATAAATTTAAAGAAAAATACGGCGAAAATTTAACGTTTACACCTTTATTAATAGAAGCGATAGCGCTTGCAATTCAAGAATTTCCGGTATTAAATAGTACAACAGACGGAAAATCAATTTTTTATAAAAAAGATA
>JBIPPB010000010.1:0-44899 GCA_044368655.1 Chitinophagales bacterium
TTAATTGCATTGGTTTTAACTGGAATGGTGCATTTTAGTTTTCTTAAAGTCGAAGATCCACTTGCTTTTGTTTTTCAAAAAGTAGGTTTAAATTGGATTGGATATATCATTTCAATTAGTGCGGTAATAGCTACCGCTTCGGTATTATTGGTGTTTCAAATTGGTCAGCCGCGAATTTGGATGAGTATGAGTCGTGATCATTTACTCCCAAAACGATTTTCTAATATTCATCCAAAATACAAAACTCCTGCATTTTCGACTTTATTAACCGGAATATTAGTAGGAATTCCAGCTCTTATTGTACCCGCATCGATTATGACCGATTTAACAAGTATCGGAACTTTATTTGCTTTTGTTTTAGTTTGTTTAGGCGTTTTGGCACTTCCAAAAATTACGAAACAAAATAAGCAATTTAAAATTCCTTATGTTAATTCCAGATGGATTTTACCCTTTGTTGCTATTGCATATTGGTATTTTATGTTGCCAAAATTTATTATGTATTGCAATCGTATCAATCATTTATTATTCGAAGAATTTTTATTTCTTTTATTTTCTTTGGTATTCAATTTAATAATTTTTTTAGCTGTTTATAAAAAGTATAATGCGATTCCAATTTTAGGAGCCATTTGCTGTATGTATCTAATGATAGAAATTCCTGCTGTGGGTTGGTATGGATTTTTAGGTTGGATGGCATTAGGAATTATGATTTATGCTATGTACGGTTATGGAAATAGCAAGAAATACCACCAAATTTTAAATGAAGTTAAATGAAAATAATAATTTTAGTTTTATCAATTATATTCAGTATTGAATTATTTTCCCAAGGAAGTACTTTTAGTAATAATAACTTTGCGGAATTTATTGTAAATCGTCTCGAAATTTTAGATTCTAATGCACAATTTTATGCTGGGTTTAAAAATTTTCGAAGAAATGATGTTTTTGATTTAATTCAAAAAAAACAATGGAATCATTCCAAAATAGATAGTTTTAATTCATCCTATCTAAATCAAGAGCTTGTTGATTTTCAGGATTCAACGCATGTTGATACTATAAAATCATTAAATTTATGGAATACCTTTTATAAAAACCAAGCCAGTTTTTATGCATATAAAAATTCCGATTTTTTTATCCGAGTTAATCCAATTTTAGCTTTTTCAGCCGGAAAAGTTTCAGGACAAGAAGGTAATTTATTTCAAAATACGCGCGGTATTGAAATTCACGGAAATATTCATCGTCGGTTCAGCTTTTATTTTCAAGTTACCGAAAATCAAATGCGACATCCAGATTTTGTTAATCAATACAGTTTGTCAAATAAATATGCATCTATTCCTCAATACACCTATTGGAAAGATGGCAATTCAAATGCTATTGACTTTTCAAACTCGATTGGATATATTGATTATAGTTTTCCAAAGTATTTTAGTATTACTTTTGGACACGATCGGCATTTTTATGGTCACGGTTATCGTTCCATGTTTCTTAGTGATCAAGCGGCACCTGCATTATTTTTAAAGTCACAAATTCGTTTTTGGAAGATTAATTACCAAGTTTTATTTAATGAATTAATTAATCAATATCAAAGAGGCGGTGATCGTAATTTGTTGAGAAAATATGCTGCAACGCATTTAATTACATTTAAACCATCTTCAAAAGTAGAGCTTTCATTCTTTGAATCGATTGTATTTAATAGAAATAACGGATTTGATATTCAGTATCTGAATCCTTTAATGTTTTATCGTTCACTAGAACATACTTTGGGTAGCGCCGACAATTCTTTGATGGGTTTTCAGTTTAAATGGAATATAAAAAATCAATTTCAAGTATATTCACAATTGCTAATTGATGATCTTAAAATTAATGAGTTAATAAAACAAAGTGGTTGGTGGGGAAATAAATATGCCTTGCAACTCGGAGGAAAATATTTGAATATGGGTGGTATTAAAAATTTGGATGGTCAAGTCGAGTTTAATATGGTAAGACCATATACGTTTTCCCATTATAATATTGACTATAAAGGAGATACGTTGTCAAACTACACACATTATAATCAAACTTTGGCGCATCCTTTAGGTGCAAATTTTACAGAATGGATTTTTAGGTTAAATTATCAACCTATTCCAAGATTATTATTAGAAGCAAAATATTTTTTAATTCAGAGAGGTGCGGATACGGCTAATTCAAAATTTGGTTCGGATATTTTTGCTAGTATACCAGGAAATAATATCCCGAATACTTTTGGTGTTACTCAAAATCAAGGAGTTCAAAATACAATTCATATATTAAGTTTACAAACACAATATATGTTGTGGCATAACCTCTTTATAGATTTTGATGTTTTTTACAGAAATTCGAGTTTTAATAGTGTTTTGCCGTCAAATAATTCTTTCGGATTAAGTGCTGGTTTACGTTTGAATTTCAGAAAACGAGAAAATTATTTTTAGAATAATTTTTACTTTTTAGCAATAATACTAATTTCAATACGAGCATCTTTGGGTAATCGTGCTACTTCAACAGTTTCTCTCGCAGGAAATGGCTCAGAAAGATATGACGCATAAATTTGATTTACTTCGGCAAAATCATTCATATCTTTTAAGAAAATACTAGATTTGATAATATTTTGATAATCCATCTCTGCCGCATTCAAAATACTCTTAATATTTTTCATTACTTGGTGCGATTCTTCTTCTAGCGAACTATTTAAAAACGCTCCAGTTTCAGGGCAAAGTGCAATTTGACCACTCAAAAAAAGTAAATCCCCAGCCCAAACCGCTTGACTATATGGTCCAATGGCTTTTGGTGCATTTGATGTATTGATTATTTTTTTCATTTTTATAGATTAAGGTTGGTAAAGTTCTTGATTTAATAAATTAATTAGTTTATTTATAGTACTCCTTTTATACTCAAATTGATAATAATTTAGGTTATTGTCCACTGTAATCATAACTTTTGAATCCAATTTTCGAGTAATTTCTGGTTTTTGTGATAAAATATAACCTGAGGTTAAATACGATGCATCAAAAATTTTACCTAAGCTAAGCGAAACAATAAAATTTCCTGATATCCAAACTTCATTTTTCGAATCTATAAATTGGTTGCTCCATTGATCAAAGCGGATTTGACATTTGTTTTTAAGAAAATTATAATAATCTAAATAATAATCATTTTTAGCATTTCTTAAATTCAAAAAAGGCTTTTGATTTAAAATACTATCATTAGCAAATGTATGTTCAAAAAATTGTTCATCATTGTTTTCGTTTAATGGCTTTTTACTTAATTTTTTAAAAATTTTAACCGGAATAGCGCTACAAATATATTGATATGGCTCATCTTTTGAAACAGAAATATATATAATTCGTTTTTGTTTTGGGTCTCTAAAAAATTGAAAATAAAAAACACCATTTTTAACCACATAAAGATATTTCTCTAACGCTTCGTAAGCTAAAAAATCTTGATTGATTTCAAAAAGTGCTATTTTTTCATCTACTAAAGTGGTATCGACAATTTTATTGAAATAAAAAAAAGGCTGAATGCCGTTGACTTCATTTAATAAATCATAATAAGATAAGTATAGACCATCATTAAATTTATTTTTTTGAATATATTCAAAGTTCGACTTGTCGAATTCAAAAACAGATTTGTCCCAATTTTGAGCATTGAGATGAGATGAACATAAAACAAAAAAAAGTAAAATAAAGCGCATCCTTATATTTTATTAAATCCAGTGTAAGGAACTAAAACATCTGGAATTTTGATACCATCTTCCGTCTGATAATTTTCTAAAATAGCGGCATAAATACGAGGTAAAGCCAAGGCACTTCCATTTAAAGAATGACAAAGTTTGGTTTTTCCTTCCTCGTCTTTATATCTTGCTTTTAATCGATTGGTCTGAAAATCTTCAAAATTAGAAACCGAACTGACTTCAAGCCATTTTTCTTGCGCGGCGCTATACACTTCTAAATCATACGTTTTAGCGGATGCAAAACTCATGTCCCCGCCACATAAAAGTAATACGCGATATTCTAAACCTAATTTTTGTAAAATTCCCTCAACATGAGCCGTCATTTCTTCTAAAATTTGGTATGAGTTTTCAGGGTTTACTAATTGTACAATTTCAACTTTATCAAACTGATGTACTCGGTTTAATCCTCTTACATCTTTTCCATAACTTCCTGCTTCTCTTCGGAAACATTGCGAAAATGCGGTAAGTTTAACAGGTAAATCTTGAAATGATAATACTTTATCACGATAAATATTGGTTACAGGGACCTCCGCGGTAGGAATCATATAAAAAGGTCGCTCTTCATTAATGATATACATTTGACCTTCTTTGTCGGGCAATTGCCCTGTAGCATAAGCAGAAGCTTCATTAACCATCAAAGGAGGAATAATTTCTTGATAACCTGCGGCCGTATTTTCATCTAAAAAAAACTGAGCCAACGCTCTTTGTAATTTGGCACCCTTTCCTTTAAAAACCGGGAATCCCGCACCTGTAAGCTTAGAACCTAAATCCAAATCAAATAAATCATATTTTGAAGCTAAATCCCAATGTGGAACCGCATTTTTTGCTAAAATAGGTCGTGTGCCCCAGTTTCTTACTGTAGTATTATCTTCCGCAGTTTTACCTTTAGGTACACTCTCATGTGGAATATTAGGGAATTGAATATGAATGTCATGAATTTCATTTTCAATACTTTTTAAAGATTGAGAAAGATTTTCCGTGGTCGATTTTAGTTCAGAAGATTTGTTTTTTAAAACTTCAGCTTCATCGGCTTTTCCTTGTTTAAATAAATTTCCAACTTCTTTCGAAATGGAATTGACTTCAAATAAAACATCATCTAATTTTTTTTGAACATTTTTACGCGCTTCATCTTTTTCAATTAAGGTATCAATTAATGAAATATCTTTAAAATGTTTCTTCGTTAATGCTTCGATTACGGCTTCTTGATTTTGCTTAATTTTATGAATTGGAATCATTTTATATGTTTATTTATGCAAAGGTATTATTTTTTTTGTTATTGTATATGTTAATTAAGAACTAAATGATTTTATAATTCAGATAATGTATCGTTTTGAAAAAAAATATATTTAAGCTTAGAATGTTGAGTGAAAAAAAGTTGACAATAACTAATCCGCACCATCAATTTTTGCTCGTTCTATCGCAAAACTACCTACTTTATTTCCAGTTTGCAAACCTATTTCACAATCACTTCTAAAATGTATAGCTCCATACATTCTTGAAATAGATGCTTCTTTTGCCATATTTTCATATTCCATAGCTTTTTGAGGATTTAAATATCCCAAAATGGTAGCCGCAGCACCGCTAAAAGTACTATGTCCCGAAACATAGGAAGGGAAATTGGGCAAACCAATATCGGTTTTAATTCTTGGGTCAAATTGAGAAGGTCTTGGATTGAAATATGTATACTTTGTATTCCAACAAACAATAGCAGCATCCATTAAAGACATATTGAGTAATGCCATATTTCTAGCCCAACGAACCTCGCTCAAATCCATAGTTACAAAATCATTTGCGGCTATATAATTCCAATGTCCGGGAGGTGTGTAGGTTCTAATTCCATCCGCCCAAAAATTTGCAATTCTCAACTGTTCTCTCGTTAAATTTTGTTTGATATAATATATTTCATCACATTCTTCTTTGAATTTATTTGAATGAGTAGACGGTGGCGGTCCTGGTCTTATAGCACTTTCCAACGTAGCCTGACTAAATAAAAAAGGTTGAACTTTTCCAAAAAGAGGCAACATAGGTGGCCTTTCGGGAGATTCTAGACTTTTCCAAGGCATTTCGCCTATATCTTCACAATTTTTCTTCATAGCAGCCCAGTCACTAGGTGTTCCTACCGCAGCTCCTGCTTTATCGGTTCTGGCTCTAGCAATAAATTTAGCCGCAATAGCTTTCCCTATGATTTCACCAGCCTCAATATCACTTCTAACGTTCAAACCTGATAATAATCGAGCCTGTTTATGTTCTTCGGCTTTCTTATTTATATAATCTTGTTCTCCAGGAAACAGCAACTTGAGAATTTCTACAGATGCGGCCATAATAGTAGCTTCTTCACTAGGAAAAGAAGGTGATTTTTTTTGAGGCAACAGCACTTTTATACTATTGTCTATTGTATTTGGGGCGGCTCTATTGTATAGTTTTTTATAATAAAAACAAGTAATAGCGGCATCATACTGCGCTGCGCTGAGGTATGCGTAGGCTCTTGCGGCATAGGGAGGATTTGCAAACGGAAAAGTTGGATACGACAAAGGATTATTTGCATTGGGAACGGGATATGTTCCATCTGGATTTTGATACGGTGGTAAATTGTATTTTGCTACCAATTCTCTCATAATTTCGTTCCATCTCAATACCGAGCCTGCTCCCCAATACTTTAGATTTGACATTTCTTCCGCTGAAATTTCTTTTTGAATACTTTTTATTTCATTAATCTGAAGAATATAGTCTGGCGAAGACGTAGATATTGGCGTAGGGCAAGCAAAATCCTTGGGACTCGAAATAAGGATGGGCTTCCAATCGCCAGCATTTAAATCTTCGTTAATAGGAGTTAGCATTTTGTATTGGAGATTATTTTCTAAAACTTCTTTGGAACAAGTAGTCAAAAGAAATATGGTAGCAATAAAAAACAAAGAAAAGAGTAGCTGTTTTTTCATAAATTTTAAATTAAAACTATAAATTATTTTTGTTTTTTTGAAAAGTCAATGATATAAAAAACCCCTGTATTAAATGACGTTGTCTGTCCTATGTTTCGCCCCAGTATGGTTTGGTTGGCATTAAACACAAAAGATAATCCATCTAAAAATGGTGCTTCATACTTTAAATTTAGACCAATTCGGGATGCATTCATTTGATTGCTCACAAAGGGCATTCCATTTCGCGGAATATCAAATCCGCCTAGCGTATTCATTTGGTCAAAAATTCCTTCAAATATCCAAACGCTGGTTCTATATCCTACTCTAACATTGAAATTAGTCATATTGGGCATATAAACCTCGTTAGAATAATGCATTTCTGTAGTATAATAGGTGTTTCTATCAAGAAAAACATTGCTTCTATACATAAATGCACCCGATGCAGTAATCGATAAATTTTTCCTGTGATAATCAAACATCAGCCTAGCAGTACTTACCTTTGAATTTAAACCAATAGATAACGGTAAAAAATCGGGATTATAATTCGAAATAGGATTGGAATATCCACCTAAAGCTATTGTATTAAAATCGCCTCCAAATATTTCCTTTGAAAAAAACACATATTTAAGCCATAATGAAATATCTTGAAACCCTTTTTGACCGTCCATTACACCCGCAGAGGCATTCGTCCAAATATAAGGAACCGAAAACAAAAAGTTTAATTTTTTAGAAATTCCAAAGTTGCCATTTATTGAAATATTAGAAGATGTTACCGTGCCTAAATTTGCATTTTCTCTTTTTAAGTCTCCTTCCCAATATTGACTAAAGCTACTTTTGCCATAAGTTGCACCCACACAAAAATAGTTTTTTTGCATCATCAAACCGTCTATTTCAGTTTGTGCATGCATACAATTGGAAAAGATTGTATACATCACAAAACAATACAGATATTTCATACCATTTTATTTATAGACAACAAAAATAAATGAATTATTTTAAACAAAAAAAATAATCTTATTATAAATATCCCCCTCTGTCCATAATCTAAAGTTAGAGAATGTGCGGGTTTGAGGCTAAGGACGAAAGTAATATCACAAAAAAAAATCTTAAAATTCCTAATCTTTGCTATTAAAAAAAAACGATGGATTTAAATTCCTAAAACGTAATCCAACTTTCGCCTTCGCCACCATCGGATGCACTTGCAGACTCTATTTTTTCAATAACTTTTGTTTTATTGAGCAACTTGATAATTTCATTTCGAAGTGTTCCGCGTCCGTGAATGATTTTTACTTGAAATTTATTTTGAATGATACTGTCATTTACAAATTTTTCAACCTCTTCGATCGCTTCAGACAAAAACAAGCCTCTAATATCCAATACATTATCTATTTTCGTGTTCGAAACATCAATTTTTTGTTTGGGTTTTATACTTTTTTGAGGATTTGCATTCAGTTTTATCAAATCAGAAATCGGAACACTTGATTTGAGATGATCAAAAATTACGATAGCTTTGTTTTTCTCAATCTTTTCTATTTTTCCAATGGCATTGGTTTGGATATATTGCACAAAATCGCCGGGTTTAAATTCTTGCTTTTCGGGTATTTTATGAATTTCTTTATAAGTTTCTTTTATTTTTTCTTGATTCGATTGAATGGTTTTAATCACTTCCTTTTCAATGGTTTTCAAATCTTCTTTCTTCTCTTTGTGCTTTAATTCTTCGTGATATTTTTTAATGATTTTTTGTTTTTCAATTTCTTTTTCATTCAAAAATACCATACGTTCAAACTTTACTTTATTTCTCAATAAATCGAGTTCGTTTGAAATCTTTTTCCAATCTTTGATTTGTTTTTTTGCTTCATTTTCATTTTGCTCTAAAGCTTCTTTTTGTTTCATCAGTTCCTTTTCTCTCAGCTCCAAATTCATCAACATGCGGTCGTATTCTACTTGTTTTGTATTCGAAAGTTTTTCGGCTTTATTGATGAGTTCATGAGGAAGTCCCATTTTTTTTGCAATATGAAAGGTATAACTACTTCCTGGTTTTCCTAATTTTAAAATATATAAAGGCTCCAATTTTTCTTCATCAAAAAGCATCGAAGCGTTGATGATATTTTTATTTTGATCTGCCCATTTTTTAAGCGAACCAAAATGCGTCGTGCAAACAATAAAACTATTTTTTTCGATACAAGATTCTAAAATCACTTGAGCCACTGCGGCTCCAAAGCTGGGATCGGTTCCCGAACCCATTTCATCCATTAAAATTAAAGTTTCGGATTGAGCTTCATTGAGTATTTGTTTCCATCTTACAATTTTGGATGAATACGTACTCAGTTCATCTGCAATCGATTGATTATCACTTAGGTCGCAAAAGTATTTTTTTAATAAAGGCAATTTACTTCCAGATTCTACAGGAACGGGAAAGCCCATTTGATGCATCAAAACGAGTAAACCAATAGATTTGAGCGTTATGGATTTTCCTCCGGCATTAGGGCCCGAAATCATCAACATTTTTTGATTTTGATTTAAGTCTACATCAAAAGAAATTATTTTTTTTCCTTCGTTTGAATTTTTATATTTTAGTAATGGATGAAAAGCTTTAACGAGTTTAATTTGATTTTGAATTGCAATTTCAACCGGACTACATTCCATTTTTATTGCCCATTGTGCTTTGGCGTTCCAAATATCCAAATTGGTATTGGCTTCTTGATAGATTAAAAGTAATTTTTTATGCGTTCCGATTTGATTTGTAAGCACCCTAAGAATTCTAATGATTTCTCTTTTTTCTTCATTTTCAATATTTAACGCATCGTTATGAAGCTCAATAAGCGCATTGGGTTCAATATATACAATACTTCCCGACTCGGATTCATCATGAATGATTCCTTTAATACTTCTCTTTTTTTCGGCTTTTACAGCCAATACGCGTCGTCCATTTCGGATACTTTCTACGGTTTCGGCCAAAAAGCCCATTTCGTTATAGCTACTGACTTGTTTTCTAAAAACTTGGTCGATATCTTTAAAAATTCGTTTTTGTAAGTTTCTAATTTCAAGCAACTTAGGCGATGCGTCGTCTTTAACAATTCCTTTTTCGTCAATTTGTTTTGAAATTAAATTCGTTAAAGATTTGTCGTGAAATATTTTGATAAAATATTGGTGCAGTTTTGGGAAATTATTCGCGTTTTCTGTTTTTTCAAAAAATGCTTTACAGGCTCCAATATTTTCTATTGTTTTTTTTATTTGTAAAATTTCAGAAGCTTCTAAATAAAAGTTTTCAATTTCTACATGTTCTAATAAATGTAAAATATCATTTCTTCGACTTCCAAATTCCATTTGATTTCGAATAATATTTGCAAATTCAAAATGGATATCATGTACATTTTGCAACTCATTAAACTGAGTATAAAGGATTGAGGATTTAATTTTTTGGATTCCGCTTTCTAGGCTACAAAATTGCGAAATAATATCTACAACTTTATCAAATTCAATCTCATGTATAAAGTTTTCTAATGAAGACCATTTTGTCATGAAAAAATTATAGATTTAAAAAACTCAGAATATTTTCAGGTTCGGCCATTCGCCCGACGCCATATAAACCACTAGCGAGTTCACCTTCTTCGGGGAAAATAAATTGATTCCCGATTTCAATTAGTGAATGGATATTTTTTTGATTAGACGGATGTTTATACATGTCTAAATCCATTGCTGGCGCCCAATATACAGGACATTTAGCTGAAAAATACATCGCTAAAAGCGCATTGTCGCAGATTCCATTTGCGGCTTTTCCTATGGTATTTAAAGTTGCGGGCGCAATAAGCATTAAATCTGCCCACAAAGCATTTGATACATGGTTTGTCCAATCATTGTCCTTTTTTAGAGACGTAATCAAACTTTTTTTTGACAGCGTACTAAGAGTAATTCCACCAATAAATTGGAGTGCATCTTCTGTAGCTACACATTGCACTTCATGCCCATTTTTAACTAATAAACGAATTAAAAGGGCCGATTTATATGCAGCAATACTTCCAGTTACTCCTAAGATGATTTTTTTGGAAGCCATGATACGTCTTTAAACGAATACTAGTTAGAAGAATCTTGAAGCGCTCGGAATTCCAAACGATTTTCTAAAAATTCTTTAGTTGCAATTAACGTAGGATGAGCCAACTTTTCATAATGCTTAGAAAGTTCGATTTGCTCTCTACTTTCCGTAATTTCATCAATTTCATCTGTAATTTTTCGCATATCTTCAAGTTTGAAATGTAATTCATTTTTCAACTCAGAAGCAATTTGATTCGCTCTTTTTGCGATAATAACAATAGATTGGTATAAATTACCAGTGTTTTCAAAAATCTCATCGAGATTTTGAGTGTTGATGTAATTTTCTGTAGAGAAAGCTAAATATTCATTTATTTTGCTCATATAATAAATTTTAAATTATAAGTTAACGAGTTTATGTATTTTTTTATAAAGTTCATCCGCTTGTTTTGAAGCTTTTGAGTCTTTAGTGTAAGAATATTTGTATTTATTGTAGTTTTCAAGAAATAACGTAAAATGCTTTTCTTTTAACGCTTGTTCTTTTGTTTGATCTACAATAATATAACTACTGTTTAAAATGCCGTAGTAGCAATCATCAAGATACGAATTTAAAAAGTTTGGCTTATCTTTTATTTCTTTTTCAAAAGATTGAAAAGCACTTATAGCTTCTGTAAAATAAATAGGTCTATCCTCAACAGGATACGTAGTTTGTGCAAATTTTAAAGAAGATTTTAATAGTTCAACATTTGAATTTTCTATAATTTCGGCAATTTCTTTACGATGTTTACTTTTTTGAAAACGACTTAAAAAAGATTGCGCTTCATTAATAGTGGTTTCAAAACGTTCGGGTTGTTTTTTTAGAATACTTTTTTTAGCAAAATTATAATTTGAAACTACAATTTTATAATAAATTTCTTCAAATTCTCTAATTTCAGGAAACTGATTAACTACATTTTTGTATGTATACGAAGCCGCTCTATAATTTTGTGTTTTGTAATACAAATCCGCCGACATCAAGGCTTTTACTTCTAAATTTCTTTTTAACTGTTCAATTTGCTTTTGCGCTTCATTGTTTTTTCCACTGTAAGGATATTCAGATAAAAATACTTTAAAATAGTCTATGGCTTTTTTAGTATCCACTTGATCTAATTCAACTGGAGCAACTTGTTTTGCATAACAATCCGCTAATTTATATGTTGCAATTTCAGCATTTGGTGTTTTTCCATACAAATCTTTGTATGTTTTATAGTGATACGCAGCAACGGTATATTCTTTATTCAAATAATAACTTTCGGCCAACATAAAATATAACTTCGGTGCCGTATCTGTTCCTTTGTATATTACCATTAAGTCTTCAATCACTGGAACGGCATGGATATATTTCCCTTGTTGAAACCATTGGCTAGCCATTTTATATTTGTAGGCACGATCGGAACTTTTAATGACTTTTTGAGAATCAATACAACCCGATAACAATGCAATTAAGCCAATAAGATAAAATATATACATTTTTTTCACAATTGGCAAAGATAAAGAATTTTGTCCAATTGAAGTTTAAAAAAACTAAAAAATGAAATTATGTTTCATCAAAATTTAAAATGACCATATAGTAGGATAAAAATATAAGGAATAGAACACCTAAAATGTCATAGTTTTTGTTTTTGTATAATTCAAAATCAATTCCAATATTACTATAAATGATTAGAATAATTAAAAACACGATACAAATCAATAAATAAAGCCAACTTTGCTTTGAATGAAATAGGAACTTTAAATTTCTCATTTTTGAATTTTGATACAAAAATAGAAATCTGATATGTCAAAAAATGACGTTCCTTTTTATTTTTCTTTAAAAATCATGTTGATACTAACGCCTTTAAAGTCAAATTGCTCGCGTAGTTTGTTTTTCAAAAAGCTTTTGTAATTTTCGGGTAAATATTTTGGATGGTTACAGAAAAATGCAAAAGTTGGATTTTTTGAATGTAATTGCGTAATGTATTTGATTTTAATCGAGCTAGCACGATAGGGTGGAGGTGGTGATTTTTCAATAATTTTAAGCATCACATCGTTTAAAACTCTTGTGCTAATTCGTTTATTCATATTGGTATGAATTTCACTAACTAGCTCAAGGATATTATAAATTCTTTGCTTTTCTAAAACCGATGTAAATAAGATTGGAATATCATTATGAGGCGCTAATTTGGTTCTTAAAGCGGCTTCATAATCTCTAAGCGTATTGGTTTCTTTTTCGATTAAGTCCCATTTATTTACAACAAGCAGAATCCCTTTTTTTCGTCGTTGCACTAATTTAAATAAAGCCATATCTTGAGCTTCTAGCCCGAATTTGGCATCAATTATAATCATTACAATATCCGATTCTTCTACTGCTCGTATCGCTCGAATAACACTGTAAAATTCTAAATTCTCATGTACTTTGGTTTTCTTTCGAATACCGGCAGTATCTACTAAAACAAATTCTTTTCCAAATTTATTAAAATGCGAATGAATACTATCTCTAGTTGTTCCAGCGACATCGGTTACAATATTTCGTTGTTCACCCATCAAAGCATTTACCATAGAGCTTTTACCAACGTTTGGTTGCCCAATAATCGCAATTTTTGGGACCGTATTAATTGTTGTTTCCGCATCTTCATCGTCATCATCAACCGTTAAATCCTCTTTCCAATGAATATTATCAATTTCTTCATTATTTTTTATAAACTCATCCTCATCTTTAGGCAATCTTTCTACTACCGCATCAAGAATTTCTCCTGTACCACTTCCACTTAATGAACTTACAGGGAAAATTTCGGCAAAACCTAAACTGTAAAATTCCATCGCTTCATGGGAACGGGAAATATTATCGACTTTATTTACAACAACCAAAACTTCTTTTTTAGATTTACGAAGTAAATCGGCTACACTATCATCTAAGTCTGTAATTCCTGTGGTTACATCTACTAAAAATAAGATTACCTGAGCTTCATCAATTGCAATTTTTACTTGCTCTTTAATCGCCTTTTCAAAAACATCATCCGTATGACTCACATATCCGCCGGTATCAATTAAATCAAAATGAACGCCATTCCAATCTACTTCTCCGTATATACGATCTCTTGTTACGCCACTAATATCATCAATTATTGCTTTTCGTTGGCCAATCATTCTATTAAAAAATGTAGATTTGCCCACATTGGGTCTTCCAACAATCGCTACCGTTCTATTCACTTTATCTGGTATTAAATTCAAAAAGCGCAAAAATAGCTTAATTTAATCAAAACGGAATATAAAAACTTGAAACGCATATTAAACGAAACGCATTTCTATATTTTTTTTGTTTGATTGGGTGCAATGGTTGTCAGTTCATCTAAATGATTTCGATACCAATTGACTCCTGCATAATTTTGATTGATTTCAAAAATATCAGGTCGCGATTCAAGCAAATTTAAAATATCTTCGAGATCAAAATTGTTTTTTTGAGGATAAAGCGCTTCATAAACACATTTTATAAAATCGTAATCTTCTTTATAATCAATGGTAAATCGATGCGACATCGAAAAGTCTTTTCCCGATTCCCAAGCATAATTCCCTATTTTAAACAAATTCGGATTTTCCCAAAAATAAGGGGTTGTATGTTCTCTTTCCAAAGGTTTTTCAGCTTCTTTATAGGCTTTTTCTAAAGCCGAAAATGTGAATATTTCAACATCATTTCCATCGGGATACGTTGCCGGATGTAAGTTGCTATAATAGTCATACGTCCCATTTTCAAATGCCAAAAACACTTTGTCAATAACCTTTGGGCAAATCAGCGGACAGTCCGAAGGGATTTTTGAAACAATATCGGCTTTTTCTTCTTTTGCACATAAAAAATGCCTTTCAAGCAAATCATTTTCATTACCTCTGAAAAAAGGGATTTCATTTTCTTTTAATAGTTTTTCTAATGGATCGTCATTAGGATTATCTGAAAGCGCTACAATGACTTTTCCGCATAATTTTGACATTTGCAACCGTTCTACCATTCGAATCAATAGAGGTTTTCCTAAAATATCTTTAAGTACTTTGCCCGGAAATCGAGTGGAACTCATTCTTGCTTGTACAATCGTAACTTTTTTCATGTTTACTTAATTTTTAAATAAAGTGTTGGCTTGCTAGGTGCTGCATCCATCGTGAGATTCATGAAATTTAATTTTAATAAATAAATTCCGTCTTTAATTTCATTCGGTACAAAAATTAATTCGGTAATTGATTTTTGAGTTTGTGGCAATTCAGGGTAATTCCAGAAAATTTTGTGGCAAGCCAATGCGCCGCCATCTTCTTCACGATCAACACTTGGCATATCAACAAGAAGATGCTTATATCCTTGCTCTACAATCCATTCCATAGCGTCAGGCGTCAAGTAAACCGGATTGCTTCCAGAATAATTTCTGCTTTGTTTTTCCAATTCATTAGATAACGTTCGGATAATTAAAGCATCAATATTTTTATCTAAAGTGGCAAACTGTTCGAGATGAAAACGCTCAATCACTTTATCGCCGTTTGGAGTCATATTGGGGAAAATAGAAATCAATTCTGAAATATAAAACGCATCTTCAATACATGAATTGACGTTATACGTTTCTTTTGAAATATGTCCTACACATTCGGTATGCGTGCCGTTTCCGTGTGGATTACATTGAAAATTCATAAAATTAACCACGCCTCCTAACTTCGTGCTTCCAACAAAATCACCTTCTTTTACAGGCGTAATGCGAACGGGTGGCGCATGAAATGCATTCACTTGCCCAAATCCACTGTGAAATGGAATGGAAATATCTAATGGATTCGAGAGATCAAATTGATGATTATGAATTGTTGTGATCATGGTTTAAATTTAAAAATCTTAAAATATTTAATACATAACCAAAATGAATTCCTTCGTGAATTAGAATAAAAGAAAGCGCTTCTTCTTGATTTTGTATAGTATTTCCAAAACTGGTTGTATACGTTTGGTAATTATTGGTATCATTTGATAATTCAAATTGATTTAGTTGTTCGATTAACAATTTTTCAATAAAATTTTTATCTTCAATGGAGTATTTTTTTGGAACACTACCTTTTTTAAAATCATTAATAAAAGTTTCAGAAAGTATACTTTTTTGATGCGCAAATTGAACGGCTAAAATATCAAACACACAAATAATATGCCCAGCGTGCCAAAGTAAATTGTTATTAAATCCTTTTGGAATTTGATTAACAAAATCTAAATCGTTGCTTTTAATAATATTCAAAATATTTTCTCGACATTGTCTAAGTAAATTCATTTTTTTATTTTTAGCAAATATAAAACCAAATTTATCATTGAAAACTTTTTTGTAATTAATTCATCCCAAATTTTTAAAAAATCGGCTTTATTAAAAAAAAAGCACACAACCTTCGGGTTGTGTGCTCTCAAAAAAAACAAGTGCATATTTCTATGCGTTTAAAGAATCATATTCGCCAGTTAAGGAATAATATCCAAAGCATCCTAAACCTCCTGCAATTAAAGGTGCAAGGATAAACGTATAAATGATTGCGGGAATCATATCTTCAGGTTTTCCAGAATCAAATTTTGGAATCGCTTGGTCAATGATTAAATAATATGCGGCATAAATTCCTAATAAAATCCATATCGCTCCTAAAATTTTCTTAATTATACTCATAATGTTTATATTTTAAATGTTTAAAAATGTTTTTTAGTCGTGAATGTCAGTATCTTTTCCATTAAGATAAATCACTCCAATAATTAAGCTTATACCTGCAATAACAATTGGATACCATAATCCACTTAAATACGCTTGAGGCATGCCAAGTTTTGTAGCTGAAGCTACTAATGACGTAGCGATAGCTGGTAATAATCCTCCAAAAATACCATTTCCGATATGATATGGAAGCGACATTGATGTATATCTAATTTTTGCTGGAAACATTTCCACTAAAAATGCAGCTATTGGACCATAAACCATCGTTACAAAAAAGATTTGAATAAATACCATAAAGATAATTGTCCAACGATCGCTATCATTTAAGATTTTTGAAACTTTACTCTCAGATTTTGCTTTTCCATCAACTAATATTGGTAGATTTTGTGCATCTAAATTAATGGTTTTAACCTCTTTCCATTGAGTTCCATCAGTGAATTCTTTAGTAGAGGTATACACACTATCAAAACCATCTTTAGTTTTATTTTCTTTCATTTCAGCTAAAAAAGTCGATTTTTCTGTAACTTCTTGTTTGTTTTCAATATTTGATGTTTGATACATTTTTTCATATATAGGACGATACGCAAGAATAGCAATTAACATACCTCCCATCATAATCCATTTGCGTCCTATTTTATCCGACAACCATCCAAAGAATACAAAAAATGGAGTGGCTAATAAAATTGCGATGAGCATAATGTCGCCAACTTGGTCGGATACGCCCATTACTTTTTCGATAAAGCTCATGGCATAAAACTGCCCCGTATACCAAACGACACCTTGACCCATAACCGCACCAAATAATGCTAACAATACAAATTTGAAATTTAATTTATTACCAAAACTTTCTTTTAAAGGGTTTGTAGATGTTTTTCCTTCTGCTTTAACTTTAGCAAAAATTGGAGACTCGCTCATGTTTCTTCTTATGATATAAGATAAAAAAATCATTAAAATTGAAACCCAAAATGGTACTCTCCAACCCCAATTGCTAAATTGCTCTGGCGTCATAGATTTTTTTGTAACCATAATCACTAACAAGGACACAAAAAGTCCGATCGTAGCGGTTGTTTGAATCCATGATGTAAAAAAGCCTCGATTGCTAGAATCCGAATGCTCGGCAACATAAGTAGCCGCACCTCCATATTCACCACCAAGCGCCAAACCTTGAAGTAAACGTAAAATGAGAACCAAAACAGGGGCCATAAAACCGATGGTTTCATATCCTGGTACGCATCCAATTAAAAATGTAGCGCCTCCCATTAATAATAAAGTAACCATAAACGTATATTTTCGTCCGATTAAGTCACCTAATCGTCCAAAAAATAATGCACCAAATGGTCTTACAACAAAACCGGCTGCAAAAGTTGCCAATGTACTTAAAAAAGCTGCAGTGGCATTTCCCGTAGGGAAAAATTTTGTTGAAATAATAGTAGCCAAGCTACCAAAGATGTAAAAATCGTACCATTCAATCATGGTACCTACCGATGAAGCACCGATAACCGTAAATAACGAACTCTTTTTTTGATTTTCCATATTTAATTGTTTTAAATGTTAATTAATATTATTGTTATAAATAAATCATTGTTTGAACTGTAAAAGTTGGTCTCATTTTTGTTCCAGAAGTTGTGAAATCTGGACGCATTCCTAAATCTGTTGTGATTTTTGCATGATGACCTTCAATGAGCCAATTGCAACCTACGTTGCCATTAACAAACCATCCCGTTTGTTCCCCAACCTTACCAATTTCTTTGCTCGTTTGACCTTCCCAATTTTGAATTGTCGCATTTGCATAAGGTTGAATTCTAATTTTGTCAGATGTTTTAGGTAATAAATAGCCTAATTGTGCATGGAAAGCTTGACCAGTTCCGACCGTAGGATATGCGTTGCCTCCAGATTGCGCCATGTTCATAATTCCTATATTTCTAACATAATTTTTACCAAAGTTATAATTGAAATATGCTGCATAAGCTGTTATTGCATTTTTTTTACTACTTAGTGGTAAATCTAGATAAACATCTGCAGAGAAATGTGACATTGCTTTTACTGAAGAATCAGTGAGTGAAGTATACTCAACCATCGCGTCAAAACCATGTTCAAAACCAAAACCTACATTAAAGACTTTTTTAGTCCCAAGATATGAGCCAACCATAAATGGAAGCAAATTCGATTCTTGTTCAAAAAATTGCCAATTAAGATACCCTTGAAGATTTACACTGTTGTTTCTTCTATTGTATCCTGTTTTACCAGAAGAACTACCACCTTGAATTCCAGCTTGAGTAGAAAAAGGCATATTTACTGCTAATCGATAATCCAATTTACTAATTTTTCCTTTAGCATATATACCCATCATTCTGGCAAATTCATCCGCTGCATCAATTGTAGGCCAATTCAAAATTGGGGCATCGAGTGTCATAAAGTTTAATGTTGATGCATTAGTAAGTCTTGAAAGTCCATTCCAATAATGTAATCCAGCACCCATTGATAGTTCATAAGGATTACCATCTTTAAATTTTCCTTTTGTTACATTATACTCTGTCCATACATCATGAAAGAATATACCTGGCTTCCATATATTTCCTGCATTATTTACAT
The DNA here is from genome assembly GCA_044368655.1 of Chitinophagales bacterium. Classification (GTDB taxonomy): domain Bacteria; phylum Bacteroidota; class Bacteroidia; order Chitinophagales; family JADJOU01; genus CHPMRC01. Next base: position 18,993 of record JBIPPB010000010.1, read on the forward strand.
TGGAATTACTTAATGCATTCTGATTATTGATACCAAAATGCATTAGAATTAGAAATCGAGGACTTATTTGGCTTAAAAATAACATACGAGCTCTTCGAAGTCCTACATCAAAGGTATTGTCCGCAGGAGCTCCGTTTCTGATAGTTCCCTCATTGTTATTGTTATATCGTGTCCAAACTTGTGCCCAACTTATAACTCTAAGATATTTAGAACCATCTTCGTTAAATTTGATTTTTAAACCCGAACCATAAATGTCGGAACCTTGTGCATTTGCACCTAGTATAAAACATACTATAAATAAAATTGTAGAGACTTTTTTCATAAATTTAATACTTTTTAAAACTTTAGCAAAAATGCATAAAATTTTAATATCGTGTATACTCACGGTATTTTTATGTAAAAAATCTATAGTTTTGTTTCTTTTGTTGAGTCTAATCTCTTGAAATTACTTAGTTTTAGTCTTTAAATCGTTCCCAACGAATCATCATAAATTTATCTCCAACTTCGGTAATAATAGCTCCAAAATTGTTTAAATTTTGGCGATCTTGCATATATTCTACAAGTTCATTGTGGTTAAAAACCTTGTAAGTTGGCCTTTGTGATGCTAAATTCATTTTTTGTATGCCTATTTTTTTTGCCCAATTATGAACTGAAACATGACTGATTCCAAGCAAACGCTCAATTTCTCGGGCACTAATTCCTTCAATATACAATTGCATCGCTTTGATAATATAATAATCATCAATTTTTTTCCCTAATTTGTTAACTGAATAATAATATTTACAATCCTTGCATTTGTAGCGTTGACGTTCGTTTACGATACCGCTTTTAACATATTGGAAACTATCACATTTAGGACATTTTATTTCTTTAGACATTTTTTGTATATTAATTTAGCGTAAATATATCAATTTAACATAAGTAAATAGCTTAATTTAATTGATTTAATAAAAAATCTACTTTTTCTACAAGTATTTTATTATTAAAAGGCTTGGTCATATAGTCGTCGGCTCCGATTTCTAATCCTTTGGCAATATGACTTTCTTTTGCTTTAGCTGATAAAAACAAAACCTTGATTTTATTTAAAATCGGATGTTTTTTTATAAAATCACAAATTTGATATCCATCCACGTCGGGCATCATGATATCTAAAATCACTAAATGTGGCTCTTCTTCCTCAATCAATTGAAGCGCTTCTTGACCATTTCGGGCTAAAAAAACTTTATGACCATTTTTTTTCATTAAAAAGTCTAATGAAAGTAAAATATTCGGTTCGTCGTCTACGATTAATACTTTAGTGTTTTTTTCTGATTTTGGCATAATAATTACAAATTAATGTTTGTTGGTAGTTCAATTTTAAAAATAGTACCATTTGGAGTACTGTTTTTGACATAGATTTTCCCTTGATGCAAATGTATGATTTTTCTACAAATCGCTAATCCCAATCCACTTCCTTTTGGTTTTTTTAGTGTTTGATTTCTAGCTTGGAAAAATTTCTCAAAAATAAGCTCCCAGTATTCCTCATCAATTCCTTTTCCTTGATCTTCAATCTCGATATGAATGATTTTTTCGACTTTAGTGCAAGTGATTTTTATTTCGGAATTTTTATTTGAAAATTTTAATGCGTTAGAAAGTAAATTAATTAAAACTTGCATCATTTTATCTTTGTCGATAACAAGTTCTTGGATTTCTTTAGAAATATCTGTAGTTAATTTTGATTGAAAATGATTTAATTCGCCTTTCAACGCATTTTCTACATCCTCAAAAAGCTCTTTGACATGAATAATGGAAAGATTTAGCGGCTCTTTTCCGGTATCGTATTTTTCTAAATCGAGTAATTGATTTACTAAGCGAGTAATTCGCTGGCTTTCCTTGTTAATAATCTCTGAAAAATGTATGACTTCTTCTTCTGTAAGACTTTCCGAATCTTTTAATATTTCCGAAAACGAACAAATAGCAGTTAATGGCGATTTTAATTCATGACTCACTGTAGCCAAAAAATCATCTTTCATTTCAGCATATAAAAGCAATTGATTATTTGTTTTTTCAAGTTCTTTTTTGGCTTTTTCGAGCTCATTCGATTTTTTAAATAATTCTCGATTTAATGCCAAAACTTCTTTTGATTCTTGAATAATATCAAGCATTTCGTTAATATTGATTTCTTTTTCCTTTATTACAGATTCCAAGAGAATTCTTGCCGAAACAGTTCCTACAATTTTACTCAATAATCGTTCTACAAAAGGTATTAATCTTGGATCTTCGGACAAATTGGATTCATTGTCAACTTGATAGCGTTTACTAAATGAATTTAAGGCAATTTTTGTTTTTTCTTTGCCCAAAAATTTCACTAACAATATCTCTATATCTGATAGTGCTGCCGTTTCACTCCATATAATCTGACTTTCCTCTAATGTACCATATTTATAGACATCTACATATAGATAGGCTTGTTTTTTTTCATATTGCGTTGGTTCAAAATATAAACAACAAAATACATAAACCAAAACATTAAAAAATAAACTCCAAAAGAAACTGTTCATTATTACTGAAAGACTACTAATGCCAAGAATGTTTTCGGGACGAAGTAAAGAAATTCCAAAAAGTCCTTCATGTAAAATTGATTGAAAAAAATGACTTTCCGATGCTAATGTAGGTAAAATTAAAGTGAAAAACCAAATTAAAAAACCAGTAGTTAAACTGAGGAAAACGGCTTTACTATTACTATCTTTTAAATACAAACTCCCGATATAAGCAGGAAAAAACTGAGCGATAAAAACAAAAGAAATTAATCCAATACTGACTAACGAAAATCTTGGATTTATGCTATGAAAATAGATCAAGGTTAAAAATAAAATTAAAAACACACTTATATGCCTAAGAAAAAGCGTTTTTGAAGCTAAAATGCCACTGATATTTTTTGAATTTTTCCCAAGTTTGAGAATTAATGGAATTAAAAAGTTATTACTAAACATATTGCTCAGTGCCACCGTTTCCAAAACAATCATGGCCGCCGCAGCTGAAAAACCACCTAAAAATACAAGTAAGCTGATATAATTTAAACCATAGGCAAGAGGTAATTCTAAAATATAGTAGTCTGGATTAAAACCTTTCCCATTCAGAAGCACATTGCCACCTAAAGCAATGGGTAATACAAAAAGATTTATTAAAAATAAATATAAAGGCAGTTTCCATATTGCTTTTTTGATATGTGTTTCATCGACGTTTTCAATAACCGAAACTTGAAATTGTCGTGGTAGTAAGAAAATGGCAATGCCCGACAAAACAATTAAACCAGCCCATTCAAAAAAATGATTTTGATTACCAAACGTTAATAAATGGGAGTTTAAATTTTCTTGAATGATTTGTTCATAGATTTGGGTTGGATTTTTAAAAATAATCAAACAAATAACACTCCCGGCTATAAAAAATGCAATTAACTTAAACAACGACTCAAACGCTATAGATGCTACGATTCCGGTATGATGTTCATTGGAATCCATTTTTTTACTTGCAAAAATATTTATAAAAACGCCCATAATCAGTACGATCAGAAAAGGAATGAACTTGGTTGTATTGCTAGAGGATAAATGTTCGGTCTGTATTAATAGCATAAAGCTTTCATAAATAGCTTTAATTTGAAGCGAAATATAGGGTACGATTCCGATGATACTCAAAAGCGTAATAAACATACCGAGATTAATACTATTGGAATATCTTGCCGAAATAAAATCTGCAAATGTTGTAAAATTTTGGATTTTTGTAATTCGAGCCGCTTTTTTGGTTACAATAAACCAAAGCGGCATAATAAGCGTAGGTCCAAGGTAAATCGGTAAAAATTGAATCCCTTGCTGACTCGCCATTCCAATACTCCCATAAAAGGTCCATGCACTACAATAAATACAAAGCGAAAGCGCATATATTGTGGAGTTGTTTTTAACAATATAGGACATTTTTTTACTTCGCTCCACAAAGAAAGCTAATGAAAACAAAAAAAACAAATAAATTGCAGAACTAATAATCGCAATCCATTGAAAGACGGTCATTTTTTATAATTTGTAAAGTAAAATAAAAGCACGATAAACAGCACCCAAACACCAAAAATAAATAAATACATGATAGGAAATCCCAAAAATAAAATCGGATGGCTAAAAATCTGAATAATTGGATAATTAAGCAATACAAAGAAAAGTATTGATAAAAAATACAAAAAAAGCCATTTCTTCTTTTGAGTCATTTTACAAAAGTATAAAAAAATGTAAAAATGTCTTTAAAATTATGAAAATGTTATACACATACGCCCTTCCTCGAGTCTCGCGAGTGAATTAATAAAAATGGCTTCTAGCCAAATTTTTATCATTAGAGATAACGAAGATTTATTAAAAAATAAATGTAAAAATTAAATAAAAACGTATATTTGTATCTATAAATATTTTTAAAATGTATAAAAATAACATTTTTAAGCGAGATACTTCGGTTCGTGAGGACACGAACCAAGGCAGAGGAGAAGCAAAAGATATTATTGAAGAAAAGAATAAAGAAGAAAAAAACAATAGATATGGGAGATGAAAATAATAATGAGTTAAGAAATTGGAAAAATTGGAGTATTAAAGATTGGTTAAAATTTTTATGGTCGATTATATCTGGGCTACTAACTGGGTTTCCCTAATTGGCTCCCCACTAGTCCTCGTTTTAGCGAAAGCGGTAACGAGGATTCAGAATAAGGAATTAGCTACATAAAAAGTCTATGCAGCCCACAGCCCTAGAAAAGATTAAGAAAAGTATTCGATATGTTTAAATAGCAAAAATATCAATAAAAACTCTGCCTTCGCTTCGCTTCTAGCGAGAGAGTATATTATTGGCTTTTAGCCTTATTATGAGCGTAATGTAAAATATTCAAAATAAGCATCTTTTCTTTGCGTGAGGGATAGCAGCGGATACGCCGCAGCGTAGCAAGGTGTAGTAGCGGATAGCCCGACCCATCGGGGCACGCCCAAAAAAACAATGTATACCAAAAAGAGTGTATCAATTATACATTTGATTTCATGTGTCATATATTGTAATTGTTTATTTATACTTTTTTTGTATATTTGTAGTCACTTTATTGAAATACAAGATGATGTATGTCTTTTAGATGGATCGCAATCTTTTTATGTATATTTATTTCCCAAATTTCAATATATGGACATTTGAATCATCAAGATTTAGAATATATCCAAAATAAAGGTCAGTGGGAACCTCAAGTACTTTATAAAGCCACGCTCAACGATGGCGCTTTCTTTGTAGAAAAAGACCGTTTTACGTTTCATTTGATTAAAAACCCTGACCGTCATCAGTTTTCAAATCATCCTCAAACGTTAAAAGGACATGCGTATCAAGTCGTTTTTAAAAACGCCAATCCAAATCCGGTAATAAAATCGAGTGGTATTTTTCCTAATTATTACAACTATTTTATTGGGGATGATTCGACCAAATGGAAAGGTGATTGTAAGGCGTTTGAGGTGATTACCTATTTTAATATTTATCCGAATATCGATTTACGTCTCGAATCTTATGCCGGCAGACCTAAATATGCTTTTATTCTAAAGCCTGGCGCTAAAGTTGAGGATATTCAATTGGAATATTTAGGAATAAATGATTTACAATTAGATCCTGCGGGAAATTTGTTGAGTCGCATAAATATAGGCTATAGTACGGATTTAAAACCCGTTTCGTTTATAAAATCAAATGCACAAAAATTGGACATTCCATCAAGTTATGTTTTAAATGACAATTTGATTTCATTTCAAGTTTCAGATTATCGCTTAGAGCCTGATCAAGTTTTGGAGATTGATCCAGAAATTATTTTTAGTACGTTTAGCGGTTCCTTGGGCGATAATTTTGGAACTACGGCTACCTATGATTATTTAGGAAATTTATATGGTGCTGGAATGGTATTTGGTGTCGGTTATCCAATTACTCTTGGCGCGTATCAATCTGCTTTTTTAGGAAGTTCGGATATCGGTATTACTAAATTTAATCAAAATGGTACGTCGCGTATTTACTCCACGTATATTGGTGGTTCGAGTTATGATATTCCGCATAGTTTAATAGTAGATCAAAATAATCGACTTTTGATGCTGGCTTCAACCAGTTCGACAAATTATCCAACCACAACTTTAGGTTATGATCGAACGTTTAATGGAGGTGTGCCGCTTACCGGAATTCCGTCGCTTCAAGGTCTTGGAATCGCTTATCCTAATGGTGCAGATATAGCCATTACAAAGTTTAACGCAGCCGGAAATGTATTGATAGGTTCTACATTTTTTGGCGGTTCGGGAACGGATGGAATTGGCGTTTCGGGGCTAGTCGTTAATTATGGCGATGGAATACGAGGTGAAATTTTAGTGGATTCATTGGATAATGTTTATATCGCATCTACAACAACTTCGGTAAATATTCCAACAACTTCCTTATCTTTTCAGCAAAATATTTCGGGATTATCGGATGGATTGATAGCCAAATTTAATACAAATCTTTCTAATTTATTGTTTTGTACCTATTTTGGAGGTACGAATGACGATGCGATTTATGATATTAGTTTAGATAATAATTACAATATTGTAGCAGTAGGAGGGACGATGTCTCCAAATTTGAGTACCACTTCGGGTGCTATTAATCCGAGTTATAGTGGAAACACGGACGGTTTTATTGTTGGTTTTAATAATTCAATGTCTTCTCGATTGTTTGCATCGTATTATGGAACTTCGGATTATGATCAAATTTATTTTGTGGAGTTGAATGATTCCAATCAAATTAATCTATTTGGTCAAACTTCCCACACGGGTTCGAATTATTATTTGCTTAATGCCACGTTTTCAAATCCTAATCAAGGACAATTTATATCGGTTTTAAATCAAAGTGCGACGTCTAAAATTCGTTCGACAACTTTTGGTGCAGGAAATCAAAATCCAGATATTTCGCCAACTGCTTTTTTAGTGGATTATTGTAATAAAATTTTTGTAACAGGTTGGGGCAGTAATTTGGGTGTAGGAAGTAGTCAATTTGCACTAAGTGTTGCAGGGCTGCCGATTACACCAAACGCTTTTCAATCGACGACGGCAAATAACTCGGGTTTTTATATGATGATCCTAGAAGGCGATTTAAGTCAATTGCATTATGGTACTTTTTTTGGAGGCACCACGATTCAATCCAGAGAACATGTAGATGGCGGGACGAGTCGGTTTGATAAAAATGGAATTGTTTATCATGCGGTTTGTGCAGGTTGTGGGGGGCAGAATAATTTCCCGATTACGCCTGCCAATGTTGTAGGGCCTACAAATGGAACGATAGGAACTGCGAATCCAAATTGTAATTTAGGTGTTTTTAAGTTTGATTTTGGGCTTCCCGTAAAGGCAAATTTTGTTTCCAATACCGATTGTGCTCCAGGAAATATTCAGTTTACCAATTTAAGTCATACCGTTGGAAATAATCCAACATACCAATGGGATTTTGGAAATGGAAATACTTCGAATCTTAAAAATCCTGTTAATTTTTATAATAATCCGGGTCAATATACGGTTCGTTTAATCGTTATTGATTCGACATCGTGTAATTTTTCGGATACCGTTATTAAAAATGTATTAGTACTCGGATTTTCAAAAGATACACTGCCCGATAAATTTGTTTGTAATGGAAATTCCGTTCGAATCGGATTTACCAACGTAACTGATCCCAATATTTCTATTGCATGGACTCCAACGGCTACCATTGATGATCCAAATATTTTGGCACCTTACGCATCTCCCAATACAACCACGGTTTATCGAGCCATCATAGTAAAAGGGAATTGTATTGATACCTTTATTCAAAGAGTGGTTGTTCAAACGCCATTTCCGCTAACAATTAATGGCCCCGATTCGGTATGTGCCGGTACCAATAATTCTTTTTTAGCTACTAAATACACTGCGGGTAATTATTCTTGGCAGCCGTCCAATGCCTTAATTTCGTCAAATAGAGACACGGCTATATTTTTAGTTTCTCAAAATGCTTCAATATCAGTGGTTTATACCAGTGCAGGAGGGTGTATCAGTTCTGCAATTAAAAACTTAAAAATGTTAAATCCTCAGGTGAAATTATCTGCAGATACTTTGGCTTGTTTGGATGAAAATTTAATATTTAGTGCAATTACAAATGTTTCCAATCCTACGTTTCAATTCAGTCCAGCCAACTTAGTTATAAGCAATTCGGGTAATAGTTTTAATGTAAAAATTGATACCACTAGGATATTTAAAGTGAAAGTTTCATTGGGTGGACTTTGTGAAGCGGAAGATTCGATTCGAGTTACTTTAGTGAAAGATCAGTTTAAATGGAATATTGATTCGTCGATTTGTTTTAATAATCAAGTGACTGCCACAGTATTAAATGCATCTGCGTATAATATCAATTGGCAACCGAATCTTCGATTGGTTTCGGGGCAAAATACAGCAAATGCGGTTTTTGATTTACAAAATACCGATCAGTTTGTAAAAGTTCAAGTCACTTTAAAATCCAGACCTTCGTGTCAGTTTGTCGATTCTGTTTTCGTTAGATATATAAATAACCACATAAAAATCAAAGGAAACCCTATTCAATGTAAAGATAGTTTGGTGCGTCTCGAATCTTTTCCATTTAGTGGTGTTACCTACAATTGGACGCCTTCCAATAAAATTGTAACTCAAAATCGTGAAAAAGTTAATTTTAGAGCCGATACCTCTCGATTTTATTTTTTAACCATTACCGATAATTCGGGATGTGTTGTTAAAGATTCCTTTTTTGCTCAAGTACTAAATAATTTAATAAAAACCAATACAGATAGTTTTTATTGTTTTGACGATACGATAAATCTTATAACGACCAATATTCCAAAAGCAACGTATCAATGGTTTCCGGCTGTTCATATCATTTCAGGTGCCAATCAATCTTTAGCCAAACTTCGTGTAAAAAATACACAATGGATTTATGTTCAAATTATCGATTCGAACGCATGTTTTGTTTTAGATAGTGTTTATGTCAATTTAGTAGATAGTTCTCAATTATTAACGGCGGATTTTAATAATGAAATCAGATGTATTTCGAGTCCAATTTTATTTACAAATAAAACCTTAAATCAAACAACATTTACCAAATATACTTGGAATTTTGGCGATGGAACAACGAGCTCTCAAAAAAACCCATCACATACTTTTGCCAATTCTGGAGTTTACAAAGTTATGCTAATCGCCTTTGATAGTCTCAATTGTCGTATCCTTGATAGCGTTGAAAAAGATGTTTTGGTTTTGAGTAATAAAAAACATCTTCAAGATACGTTGAAGTCTTGTCAATTTGAAACTAAAAATATTGGCTTTCAAAATATTAAAGATAGTACTTCGCAAATTGTATGGTCACCGACGATCGAATTAAATATTTCAATAGATCGTTTTTATCCCATAATTAATCCTTCGTTTTCAAGGACTTATCAAGCTATAATTACAAAAAATGGTTGCCAAGATACTTTTATTTTCCCAATAAAAATAGGCTTAAAATTACCTCTAAAAATTAACGGAGATGCAACGGTTTGTTTACAAATGCAACGCGGTCTTTCAGCTAATAAATACGATTCGGGGACATACAATTGGCGCCCTGCTTCCAATTTAGTTTTTGAAAATCGAGATACGGTTACTTTTTTTGTAACAACAAATCCAACTAAAATTTATTTGGATTATGTATCCGAATTTAATTGTCTTTCAAAGGATTCTTTGTCATTGAATATTTTAAATAATGCTTCTCTAAAATTAGTTTCGGATTCCATATATTGCAAAGGCGATACGGTTCAAATTACACATCAATATGCACCAAAAGGAGGCTCATTTTTATTTATTCCAAATAATTTATTGATTCAAAATTTAAACACTACTTCAACCCATCGTTTTGATTCTACTCAGAATTATGTAGTACAATATACCGTAAATCCAAGATGCCGCGCTACCGACACGCTTAAAACTAAAATTCTTAATGACGCCGTCAATCTGAACGCATTTCCATTTTTATGTAATGGTCAAGTAGCCCTAGCAAATATAAATACATCAAATCTATGGACTTTTCAGTGGCAACCGCAGCAGTTTTTAGTTTCCAATCAAGGTTCTAATCCTGCTCAGTTTGATTTTAAAAATAATTCAAATACGATTTATATATTTTCAAATTTGATTAATCGACCGCAATGTGCTTCGATAGATTCTATAAAAATATGGTATATTAAAGATTATCTTAAATTGGTAGCCGATACTTTAAAATGTAAAGATAGTATCAGTAGGGTATTTGCTAACAAAATTCCAGGATTTTCATATTCATGGTCTCCACAAAATCTTCTTATTCAAGCCAACGATACCACAGCGTCATTTAAAACCGATACTTCAAGATATTTTTATTTAACTTTAAATGACGGTAAAGGTTGTATTTATTCCGATTCTGTATTTGTACGAATTCCACAAGATTTACTTAAATTGTCTGGAGATTCTACAGTATGTGAAAATGAGGATGCCTTTATAAATGCCTCTGCAATTAATGGAGCACAATATATTTGGAGTTCCGAAGGTACATTTGTAAGTGCCAATGGAGGTTCTTCGGTAGTGGTAAAAGGAGCAAATTCGTTTAGGAATTTTCTTGAGGTTCGATTAAATATTGGCTGTAGTATATTTGATACATTTAAAGTAAATGTTCTAAATTCAAATAGTTTTAATATTTCAACAACGGATACTATAAGTTGTAGTAGAGATACTTTGGGCATAAAAGCGATTTATTTACCATTAGTAACGTATAACTGGCAGCCACAAAATGTAATAATTGAAGGTCAAGGAACGGATTCGATTTCAGCTTTTATTAATAAATCTACGATGTTTTATGTAACGGCTCGTTTGCCATTAAGAGGTTGCCAAGTGGTTGATTCAATATTTATAGTTAAAGATACGAATTCTATTATTTTATCCGCAAATCCTATAGCTTGTCTTGGTGATACGGTGGTTATTAAAGCCAATTATAATCCAAATTATCAATATGTTTGGAGTCCAACCAATTGGGTCGAAAATCGGGATACGCTTGTAAAATATATATTAAAAGCCCAAACCGAATATATTTGTAAAATAAATTTAACTGGAGGTTTTGCTAAATGTAGTTATTCAGATACCATTTCAATTGATCACAGTAGAATTTTAGATAATTTAAAATTAGAAGTGCAGCCCGAAAAATTAGAATATGGCGATACCGCTCAGTTGTTTGCTCTTGGTGCGCCTTCGGCAGTGAGTTATGAATGGAGTCCAAGAAATTCGTTAAGTAATTTTAGAGTTCCTAATCCTCTTGCATTTCCAGATACCACAACCAGATATAGCGTTACGCTCAAAGATATTTATGGATGTAAACGATCGGATACGATTTCGCTACCTGTTTTTTATGAATTTTGTGGACCTCCCGAAATTTTTGTTCCTTCTGGGTTTACACCAAATTTAAATGCGGTTAATGATATTTTGTATGTTAGAGGAAATAATATCGAAGCGATGTACTTTGCAATTTATGACCGTTGGGGGCAGAAAGTTTTTGATACTAAGAATCAAAAAGTGGGCTGGGATGGTACTTTTAAAGGAAAAGCTATGGAGCCTTCCGTTTTTTCGTATTATTTGGATGTGAAATGTATAGGTGGGGAAACATATATCGGGAAAGGGAATATAACTTTGATTAAATAGTTATATTTTCATAATTCCTTGAGTAAATTCTATGTAAATTTTTAATAAATCTTCTTCATTTTCTAAAATCTTTTTTTGATTGTTAATCGTTTCGAAGTCATTTCGAATTGCGGGGCCGGTTTGACAAGTCTTTGGATTTTTAATTTTTATTTTATCCACCGTATTCTGAATAATTGGATGCAAAATTGAAAAATCAATAGATTCTTTGTCAAGATATTCATGCATTAAATGATAAATATGATTGGTGAAATTATTTACAAAAACTCCTGCAATATTTAATTTCTGGCGTTTTTCTAAATTCATTTCAATAACCTGCTCTGAAATGCTTTCCGCAAAAGATTTTAATTTTTCATAAGCCTCAGCGCTATTTGCTTCTATAATAATAGGCACTTTTTTGAAATCCAACGGAATTTCTTTGGTGAATGATTGAATTGGATAAAAGATTCCATAATTCGATGAGCTATTTTTTAGTATATCCATCGTTCGATTTCCCGAAGTATGCAATACTAATTTATCTTTTAAATTCAATTGATTTGCTATTTCTTCAATGGCATTATCTTTTACGCAAATCAAATAAATATCTGCATTCGGATAAATGCCTCCAATTGAATCGGATAGGGGTATTTTTTTTGTGCTTTCATTTATGTTTTCAATGGTTCGGTTATATATTTGAACCAATTGATGTCCCGAATTTGTGATACTTTTTATAAGATGAAAAGCAACATTTCCTGCTCCGATAATGACTATTTTCATAAAATTTTAATATTTTTTATTACTTTTGCAAGTGTTTTGATTACAAAAGTAGTCAAAAGTGTTTTTTTTGTGGAAAGTAAAATTGAGTTTGTTTAAAAAAAGATTTAATTTTGTACTTTAAGTTTATAATATTTATGATTCGATTTTTTAAAATTTTTGTTTTTATACCTTTAGTTGGATTTTTATCGACAAGTTTTAATACGAATAACATAAATCGTTATGCCAATATAAATGAATCTTCTGAAAAAATTCATAACAAGCTTCTTTTTTATAGAAATGAAAATCTAAAGAAAAAAGTTGCGGATATTGTCATCAAAGAATATAAAATTGATTCCATCTTTCGTAATTTAGCCTATAGTAATAAATTTAATGGTTGCGTATTGGTTGCACAACACGGTCAAGTAATTTATAAAAATTCTTTTGGTCAAGCTAATCCTCAGCTCAATGAGCCTTTGATGAACAACTCTGTGTTTCAGTTGGCTTCAGTTTCTAAAACCATTACTGCTGTAGCGACGTTGCTTTTAATCGAACAAGAAATTTTAGGCCTTGATGATTATGTTGCTACCTATTTTCCTGATTTTCCTTATACCGATGTAACCATTCGTCAGTTATTAAGTCATCGAAGTGGTATTCCGGATTATATTAAATTAGATAAAAGGCATTACCCTGCTTCGGTAATGTATTATACCAATTTAGATGCCTATAATGCGCTTTGTTTAGCAAGAGCAGGACGTGAATTTAATGCAAATGCAAGATTTAAGTATAATAATTCTAATTACATGCTTTTGGGCTTGTTGGTTGAAAAATTAAGTGGCATGTCTTTTCAAGATTATGCCAAGAAGTATATTTTTGAACCTTTAGGTATGAAAAATAGTTATTTTGCATATCCTGATCAAATTTGGAACATGGAAAATAGAACCTTTGGTTTATACCCGAATAACCAAATTCATCCTATTGATAAATTCGATGGCGTATTTGGCGATAAAGGCGCATATAGTACAATAGAAGACATGTATCGTTTTGATAGAGCGTTATATCCCGATGTTTTATTGAAAAAAACGACTTTAGATTTAGCCTTTAGTAACCATGTGTGGGAATCAAGTTCGAATAAACAATATGGGCTAGGATTTCGTTTGAGAGTGGATCAGAATAAGCAAAAAATTATTTATCATAATGGTTGGTGGCACGGATATCGAACTGCTTTTCATCGAAGAGAGTCCGACAACAGTTGTGTGATTATACTGAGCAATCGTTTAAATCCAATCGTATATCATAAGGCTAAAGAAATGTTTAACATTTTAGATAACTTTAATAGCCACGAAGAAGATCAAGGCACTGACGAATAGTATTTAGGGCATGCTGTTTAACTCAGAAGTTGGTTAGATATTAGGCACAGACTATGAAGTCGTATATGAATACTACGAATAGTCTGTAACGAATTAGATGACTAATTTCTGAGTAGTGTATACTTGTAGAGAATTACTAAAAGACTATAAAATATTTTATTGGATTTGTTCCAAAAATAGCTTGTACTCATTCTATTAAATTTGATATAAAAGAACTTGATTTATAGACTAATACACGTTAAATAGCAAGCCCTAATTACCAGTCTCCAATCTCATCTTTATTTTCAAAAGCTTTTCGTGTATTATATTTTTCTTGACAACGTTCGATATATAGTTTAGTTATTTTTTGAGCTACTTCATCTGAAAAACTTCCATCAAAAACAGCCTTGATTTTTTTTTCAGAAATATCTTCTTGATATAAAAAACGCAGCAATCCATTAAAGTCATTATCTAACTTTTCTTGAATATGTTTTTGTATTAAACGCTCAAGTTCTTCGTAAAATGTGGATTCTCTTTCTTTTTTTAAGCTGTAGTCCGTCCATTTTTTAAGAATATTAAAATCATTTTTAGCCTTATTTTGTACAAATAAGCAGACTTCTTTTTCATTCATTTTTTAAATATCTTTACAAAGATAAGAATTACCTATTTTTGTCAGAACAAAATAATATTTTAAATGCGGGTTGTTATACAAAGAGTTCAAAAAGCAAAAGTAACCGTTGAGCAAAAAATAGTGGGGCAGATTGAAAAAGGATTTATGATTTTATTGGGCGTTGGGCAGCAAGATACCATTGATGATATTGAATTTTTAGTTCGTAAAATTGCTCATCTTCGAGTTTTTGAAGATGAAGAACAGAAAATGAATCGGTCACTTTTGGATACCAAGTTTGATTGTATGGTAGTGAGTCAGTTTACGTTATTTGCGGATTGTAAAAAAGGAAATAGACCTTCTTTTATTGAAGCGGCGTCTCCTCAAAAAGCAAATGAAATGTATCTTCAGTTTGTCAAAAAAATGGAGGAGGCGCTTGGCAAGTTTATTCCTACTGGAATATTTGGTGCATCGATGCAAATTGAATTAATCAATGACGGCCCGGTTACGATTATTTTGGATAGTCATTTAAAGTAGTTTTTTTTATAGTAATTATTGACTAAATCGTCTTTTCTATTTCATACTTATAATAATTCAATAAAAAAAACACACAATAAAAAAAAATATTTTATATTTGCACTCCTTTTAGAAAAATCAATAATATGAGCAATATAGTACACGAAATCAATCAGCTATTAATAGCAGATAAAAATGTTCCAACTTTCAATACTGGAGACAACGTAAGCGTTCATTACAAAATCATCGAAGGAGCTAAAGAGCGAATTCAGATTTATCGTGGTGATGTTATTTATATCAACGGTCAAGGTTTACAAAAACGTTTTTGCGTAAGAAAATTAAGCAATGGCGTTGGAGTAGAGCGTATTTTTCCATTACAGTCACCAATGATTGATAAAATCGAAGTGAATAAATTAGGTCGTGTTAGAAGATCTAAAATCTACTACATTCGTGATCTTAAAGGAAAAGCAATGCGTATTAAAGAAAAAAGAGTTTCTTAATTATTTTTTCTTCATGAATATTTTAAATCCACTTCCTTGTGAAGTGGATTTTTTGTTTATAGACTAAATTCTAAGTCTTGCTCGATTTTTTGCAACAAATCCCTAAAAAGTAAAACAATTAGGGTAAACAAAAATATCGGGAATCATTGAAAAATTAATACTTATTATAAGTAAGATTGGAATAATTTAAAATCATTATATTTGTTTCCTAAAATTATAAAAAATGTCTTCACCGCTTTTAACCGACAAAGCAGCTAAACCACTAGGTTTGTATCCACATTCAAGAAAAGTTGGCCAATTATTATTTTTAAGTGGCATTGGGCCAAGAAAAGCAGGAACGGATGAAATTCCGGGCTTAACGCTCGATAAGTATGGCAATTACATCACTTTTGATTTTGAAGCGCAATGTCGTTCTGTTTTTGAAAATGTAAAAACAGTTTTAGAAGAAAGTGGCTCTAAATGGGAAAACTTAGTAGACGTAACCGTTTATTTAGTAAATATGAAACGCGATTTTCATACGTATAATAAATTATATGCCGAGTATTTTAAAAATGCAATGCCATGTAGAACTACGGTTGAAGTTTCATCGCTACCAAGTTCTATTTCTATTGAGTTAAAATGTATTGCAACGATTGATTAATTTTTATTTTTGATTTTTTTATATGTCCGACGCTATCAAACACGAATGTGGAATTGCTCTTTTAAAACTTCATAAACCACTTCAATATTATATTGATAAATACCAAAAGCCTTCCTTTGGGCTTGATAAAATGTATTTATTGATGGAAAAACAACGCAATCGTGGTCAAGACGGATCAGGAATTGCGGTTATCAAACAAGATACCGAAATTGGAACGGATTTTATTTATAGAGAACGAAGTGCCGCTTCAAATTCTTTACAAAAGATATTTGAAAACTGTTACACAACATATAATAAGATTCCAGAAGACAAAATGAAAGATGCGTCTTATCTGAAACAGCATTGTGATGTTTTTGGAAATGTGTTTTTAGGGCATTTAAGATATGGAACTCATGGCGATTTATCTGAAAAAATTTGCCATCCTTTTTATCGTAAATCCAATTGGATTACCCGTAATTTAGTTTTGGCAGGTAATTTTAATCTAACGAATGTCGATGAGCTTTTAGAGCATCTTATCAGTTTGGGGCAGCATCCTAGACAAAAAGCGGATACCGTTTTGGTTCTTGAAAAAATTGGGCATTTTTTAGATGCTGAAGTTCAAGAAATGTTTGAAAAATATAAAAAAGAAGGCTTAGATAATATAACAATTTCTAATTTAATTTCGGAAAAGCTCGATATTGAAAAAATATTAAGTCGCGCCGTAAAAGGATTTGATGGAGGTTATGTGATGACAGGAGTTATTGGTCATGGCGATTCTTTCGTTTTTAGAGATCCTAACGGAATTCGACCATGTTTTTATTACCATTGTGATGAGTTTACCGTAGTAGCGAGTGAACGACCTGCCATTCAAACGGTCTTTGATGTAGATTATTCCGATATTGTCGAGTTAATGCCTGCTCAAGCGCTAATTCTAAAAAATAATAAAGCGCCTCAGTTAACGATGATTCAGGAACCAAAAGAAAAGAAATCATGTAGTTTTGAACGCATTTATTTTGCGCGTGGCACGGATTCTGAAATTTACAATGAAAGAAAACAATTAGGTAAGTTATTGGCGCCTTCTATTTTTCAAAAAATAAATGGAGATTTCAAAAATACGGTTTTTAGTTATATTCCAAATACTTCCGAAACCGCTTATTACGGATTAATTAAAGGTTTGGAACAGATTTATAGAGGTCAAATTACAAATGGTCTTAAAGATGCTACTCCAAGTGAAATTATTAATTTATTGGTAGAAGATCGAGTAAGGGCTGAAAAAGTAATTGTAAAAGACGTCAAACTAAGAACATTTATCACGAATGATAATTCTAGAAATGATTTAGTTTCTCACGTTTATGATATCACTTATAATTCTATAAAACCGAATACCGATACGCTTTGTATCTTAGATGATTCGATAGTACGAGGAACAACCTTAAAACAAAGTATTATTAATATTTTAGGTCGGTTAAAGCCTAAAAAATTGATTGTGATCTCTTCGGCTCCTCAAATTCGATATCCGGATTGTTATGGCATTGATATGAGTAATATGGGCGATTTATTAATTTTTAGAGCGGCTATAGATTTGTTAAAAGAACGTGGTAAAACAGATTTTATACAAGAGATATACAAAAAATGTATAGAAGAGAATCAAAAGCCACGGCATGAAATTCAAAATCAAGTTACGGCATTTTATGCACAATTTACCGAGGATGAATTAAGTAAAAAAGCGGCTCAATTAGTAACTCCATCGCATATTACATTTGAAGTAGAATTGGTGTTCCAACCGTTAGAAAATCTACAAAAAGCATGTCCCGATCATCGAGGTGATTGGTATTTTAGTGGAAATTATGCCACAATTGGTGGGAATAAAGTAGCAAATGCGGCATTTATCAATTATGTAGAAAATAAATCGGGTAGGGCATATTAATTAATTTAGCATTATATAAAGTTGTTTTAAATTCTAAATATGAACTTTAACTGACTTTATATTGTTCATTTTCTTTATAATTTTATAGTTTGAATTCATTTAAAGTTTACAAAAGTATTCGAGAAATCCCCGAAAGTGAATGGATTCATTTTGTACCTACATCAAGATATTTTTTATCATATCAATATCTTTCTACTCTTGAAAAATCAAGTCCCGAGTTAGATTATATTTATGTTTTATACTATAAAAATAATATTTTAAAAGGTCTTGTCAGTTTTCAAGTTGTTGATTTTAAAGGAGATGCTTTAAGAAAATATATCCCTGATACCAATTTTCTAGTTAAGTTTATTTTAAATAAAGGTTTAGATTGTATTCAAAGTAAATTATTGGTTCTTGGGAATTTAATTTTTACATGTGAAACAGGTTGGTATTTCGATCCATTATTTTCTGAGCCACATCGTGATAAAATTCTATTTGAAATGATTCGAATTGCGCGGAAACAGATTCCAAAAAATACCATTGGAATCATGATCAATGAAGCCTCCGGAATTCGCCAACATCATTCCTATAAATGTCAAGGATTTCATTTGTTTGAAGTCGAGAATAAAATGGTTTTTAAAAGTCGTTTATTTTCAAACTTTTCGGAATATGATGAAAAATTAATTTCAAAATATCGAGTTCGAAAAAATAAAATTTTTCAACTGAATAAAAATATAGAATTTTTTGAAATCAACGTTTTAAATTTTGAAATGTATCAAAATGAAATTCAAAATTTATTTAATAATGTCATCGAAAAAAGTAAGTTTAAGTTATTAGATTTAAATAAAGATTATTTTAAAGTATTCCTTGAAGAACAATCTCTAACTTTTAAGTTAATTGGTTTTAGAGAAAATGAGACTTTACTTGGTTTTGTTTCTTACTTTGAAATCAATCAAGAAATTGAAGTGCATTATATTGGATTAAATTATAACTATAATCAAACCAATAAGTTATATAATTTAATGTTGTATAAAATGATAGAACTCGGTATCCATGAAAATAAGATTGAGGTATGTATGAGCCGAACGGCTCAAGAAATTAAAAGTTCTGTAGGGGCGCAGCCAATTAGAGTATTTAGTTTTTTAAAAATCACTAATATTTTTTTAAATATTTTAACACCTTTTTTCTTAAGTCGTTTAAAACCAAAAAATTGGAGCCCACGAAGTATTTTCAAGTGATATCTAATAATATTTAATTATAAAACAAAATTTTTTAATAAAAAAACAACCTTGTTTCATTTATATCTATATAGCTTTGTCCACAATTTATCTGAAATCTATAAAAATAATGAACGACCAAAATAAAAAAATTCATATAGTTTCCTTTGATATTCCGTATCCTCCAAATTATGGTGGAATAATAGATGTGTTTTATAAAATTAAAACACTATTTGAGCTCGGTTATGAAATTGATTTACATTGTTTTGATTATAAAGGTAAAGAACATAGTGATGCGCTCGAATCCATGTGTAGTAATGTATATTATTATCAAAGAAAAAAAATCTATCAAGTTTTTTTTAACTGGATGCCTTATATTGTCTCTTCGCGCAGTAATCTTGAGCTTTTAAATAACTTAAAAAAGGATAATGCTCCAATTCTTTTTGAGGGACTTCATACTTGTTTTTATCTGGATCATCCGGAATTGGCCTTAAGAAATAAATCCGTTTGGATGCACAATATTGAATCGGATTACTATCAAAATTTAAGTAAAGCCGATAAAAATTTTATTCATAAAATACACTTTAGTGTCGAAAGTAAAAAGCTAAAGAAATATGAAAATGTTTTATATGCAGCTCAAAATATTTTTTGTGTAAATCAAAAAGATGCGGAGTATATGACCAAATATTGCAAAAACACCATGTTTGTTCCTTTATTTCATCTTAATGAAACGGTCGATATTATAAATGAATCCGAAGATTATATTTTATATCATGGCAGTTTGGATGTGGTTGAAAATAATCAAGCTATAGTTTGGTTAATCTCTACCGTTTTTAGTAAGTTGCCCTATAAAGTTATCATTGCAGGTAAAAACCCAAAAGAAAGTTTAGTGAAATTAATTAAAAATTATCCACATATTTCTTTAAAATCAAATGTATCAAAAGAAGAAATGAAATCTTTAATTCAAAAAGCGCAAGCCAATGTTTTGATTTCTTTTCAGTCTACGGGATTAAAACAAAAAGTTTTAAATGCTTTGTACAATTCAAAACATGTAATAGTCAATGATAAAATTGTTGCTAATTCAGGCTTGGAATCATTATGTCAAATAGCAAATACCCCTGAGGAGCTTATTCATCAGATTAAATTAAAATGGCATCAACCTATTGATATAAAGGAGATTGAAAGTCGAAAATTATATTTAGATGAAAATTATTCGAATTTAAGCAATGTTAAAAAAATAATTCCACATATCTTTGTATAAATAAAAAAAACAAGTAAAGATTTAAGTATGTCAAAAAATTATTTTGAAGATAGCGTTAAATTGCATTTAGAAAAAAAGGGAAAGTTAGGCATAGTTTCAAAAGTAAAAGTAGAAGATAAGGATGATTTAGCAACGGTTTATTCGCCAGGGGTTGCTCAGCCTTGTATAGAGATTAGTAAAAATATAGAATTAGCTAAAACAATGACGATAAAATCTAATACCGTTGCGATTGTTTCAGACGGTAGTGCAGTTTTAGGTCTTGGAAATATTGGCGCCGAAGCTTCAATTCCAGTTATGGAAGGAAAGGCTATTCTATTTAAAGAATTTGCGGATATTGACGCATTTCCGATTTGTTTAAAAACACAAGATAAAGACGAGCTAATTTTTATAATTAAGAATATCGCTCCTGTTTTTGGCGGTATTAATCTTGAAGATATTGCGGCACCAAAATGTTTTGAAATTGAAGAAAAATTACAAGAAATAGGTATTCCTGTTTTTCATGATGATCAGCATGGAACTGCGATTGTTTTATTAGCTGCTATGATAAATGCTTGTAAAATTACAGGTAAAAATATGGCAGATTTAAAAGTGGTTATCAATGGTTCGGGTGCAGCAGGAGTTGCGATTATGAAGCTTTTAAAATGTATTGATTTTGACAAAAATTATTGTACGTCTGTTGCAGAAATATTAATGTGTGATACACGTGGAATCATTTCAAAGGCTCGAACGGATTTAAATGAAAGCAAACGCGAGTTATTAAAACATTCGAATTTTTCAAATTTAGAAGGTACGTTAAAAGATGCAATTAAAAACGCAGATGTTTTTATTGGTGTCAGTAGTGGAAATTTATTAACTGCCGAAGATATTAAAACGATGAATAAAGATGCATTTGTTTTTGCAATGGCCAATCCAATTCCCGAAATCATGCCTGAAGAAGCTTATAAAGGCGGTGCAGCTATTGTGGGTACAGGAAGAAGTGATTTTGCAAATCAAGTAAATAATGTTTTAGCATTTCCGGGTATTTTTAAAGGCGCTCTAGAAGCAAAAGCGACACGAATAACACCACGAATGAAATTAGCAGCTGCATTTGCTCTAGCCGAAACCATTGAAAATCCAAATAAAGATAAAATTTTACCAAATCCATTTGATAAAAATATTGTAAAGCTCGTATCTAAAGCCGTTTCAGATGCTTGGAAGCTAGAAAATTTTTAACAAAACGTATTATTATTGAACCATCTTTTCAAGTTGAAAATTTGATTTATATCTATAAGTCTGTATTTTTTGCTTATATTTGCAACCCTCAAAAATAAAAGTTATGGAAAATAGCAACGAAAGTATGCCATTACAATTTTTAGAGTTTGAAGAGCCTATCAAAGCGCTTTATGAACAAATAGAACAATTGAAATCCATGGAAGCGAAATCAAAGCTACCCATGGATGATAAAATAAAAGAGATAGAACAAAAGATAGAAGAAACCAAAGTTGAGATTACCCAAAATCTAACAACTTGGCAAAAAGTACAATTATCAAGACATCCAAATCGTCCGTATTCTATTTTTTATGTCAATCAAATTGCAGATGAATTTATTGAACTCCACGGAGATCGTAATGTAAAAGATGACAAAGCTATTGTTTGCTATATGGCAAAAATTGATGGCAAGTCGGTAATGATTGTAGGTCATCAAAAAGGTATAAATACAAAAATGCGTCAATATCGTAATTTTGGGATGCCCAATCCTGAAGGCTATCGAAAAGCATTGCGTATGATGAAAATGGCTGAAAAATTCAATATCCCAGTTGTTACATTAATTGATACACCTGGTGCCTTCCCTGGTATTGAAGCTGAAGATCGTGGTCAAGCGGAAGCAATTGCTCGTAATTTATATGAAATGGCTCAACTTACCGTTCCAATTTTGTGTTATGTAATTGGAGAAGGTGCGTCGGGAGGCGCTTTAGGAATAGGCGTAGGAGATAAAACTTTTATGCTTCAAAATACTTGGTTTACTGTAATATCTCCGGAGTCTTGTAGTAGTATTTTATGGAGAAGTTGGGAACATAAAGAAAAAGCTGCAGAAGCATTAAAATTAACTCCTGAAGATAATTTAAACAATAAAATTATAGATGGTATCGTTAAAGAACCATGTGGAGGCGCACATTTTCAACCAAAAGAAATGGCTCAAACACTTAAAAAACATATTTTGGAGGAGTTAAAGCCACTAGAAAAAATGACAGCCGAAGAACGTATTCAAGCTCGAATTGAAAAATATAGTAAAATGACGACTTCTATTGAGTTGTAATATTAAAGAATGATCGAACAAATAAAAACTTTTTTCTTTAACTATAGATTAAAACAAAATTCTGTTAATATAATTTCACCAAATTTAATTCAGAATTTTAATCAAATACGTTCTATTGGAATTTTATTTGACGCTTCTAGTCAAAATATGACTCAAGATATTATAGAATTCAAAAAGAAGTTTAAAGATTTAGACAAACAAATAGATATTTATGGATATACTAAACAAGATCAAATATTAGCAGAGTCTTATTTAATGTCAAAAAAAGACTTAAATTGGTATGGATATCCTATTAAGAATTCGGCTTTTGCGTTTGCAGATAAATCTTTTGATGTTTTAATTTCGGTTTTTCCTGAATCCAACTCCCCTCTTTTATCAGTTTTGTCATTAACTAAATCTAAGTTAAGAATAGGAATTGATTCGATAAAAAACATTACATTATTAGATATTGTCGTTCAAGTAGATCATCCAAATAATCAGATGAAATCTTTAGAGATAATTTTCAATTTTTTAAAAACAATAAATTCTAAAAATTAAAACAAAATTAAACATGGTATCAGAGTTAAAAGGTTTAGGCGTTGCATTAATCACTCCTTTTGAAAAAGATGGATCGGTAGATTTTTCAAGTTTGCAAAAACTTGTGAAAAAATGTATAAAAGGTGGAGCAAACTATTTGGTTGTTTTAGGAACGACTGGAGAAACTCCAACATTAACAAAAGAAGAAAAGAAAGATATTTTAAAAGCAGTTGTAGAGTATAACGAGGGCGCTATTCCTTTAGTTGCAGGTTTTGGAGGCAATAATACACTTGAAATCATCGAAGATTTAAAATCATTTGATACGAATGGATACAGTTATATATTAAGCGCTAGTCCTTATTATAACAAACCAAATCAAGAAGGTATTTACCAACATTATAAAACAATTGCAAAAGAAGCGCCACTTCCAATTATTTTATATAACGTACCAGGAAGAACGGGGTCGAATATGTTGCCTGAAACAACACTTAAATTAGCGCGAGAAATAGATAATATCGTTGCAATCAAAGAAGCCAGTGGCAATATTGACCAATGTATGAAATTAGTAAAAAATAAACCAAAAGAATTTATTGTTTTAAGTGGAGATGACAATTTGGTGGTTTCTCAAATGGCAATTGGTGTAGAGGGATGTATTTCAGTTATTGGAAATTTATTGCCCGAAGAATTTTCAAAAATGATTCACCAATGTTTAAATAATGAATATGATGCCGCTAGATTAACTCAACTTAAATTATTGGAAATCATTGATTTGATTTTTGAAGAAGGTAATCCTGTTGGAATAAAAACGGCATTAAATCTACAAAATATTTGCTTGGATTCGGTTCGATTACCTTTAGTAAAAGGATCGGCTACATTAAGAGAGCGTATTAAAAAAGCTATGATTCAAATATAATATTTTTTTATGATATATTCTTTTTTTGGATTAATTGATCGATATATCATAAGACAATTCCTTTTTGGATTTTCGTTTACACTTATTTTAATTATTTCGATTGCAATAACAATTGATTTAGGAGAGCATATCGATAAATTTGTAATTCATAAATTATCTGTAAAGTATGTAATTTCTGAATTTTACATCAATTTTATCCCGTATATAATTGCTTTATTAGGACCTTATTTTGTTTGTATTACCGTTATTTTTTTTACATCACAAATGGCAAGCCGTTCCGAAATTATTGCTATTTTTAATTCAGGAGTGAGTTTTAAAAGGTTTTTATTCCCATACATTTTTTCAAGTTTATTAATTGCTATTTTTTTATGGTTTTCAAATAATTATATCGTTCCAGAAACGAATAAAAAAAGGCTTCAATTTGAAAATAAGTATATCGCTTATCAGCACACGCATTCGAGCGATCATATACATAGAAAAATTAATGATTCCACGTTTTTATATTTTCGAATTTACGACAATGTATCTAAAACTGCAATCAATGTTTCTTTAGAAAAAATTATTGATGGTAAATTAAAACACAAATATCTTGCTGAGCGCGCGCTCTGGGATACGGCAACCGGTACTTGGGAATTTCAAAATTATTATAAACGTGAAATTTTAAATGATTCATTAGATAAAATTGAAAAAGGGGAAAAACTAAAAATGGATTTTGAATTGGATCCAACGATTTTTGTAAAGCGATGGACCTATATTGAAGAGTTGACGCGACCTGAAATACTTGATAAAATTGCGGACTTAAAAAGTCAAGGTGTTGAAAATACCGCTGAATTTGAATGTGAACATCATCGAAGAACGGCCAATTGTTTCGGAATCATTATTTTAACAGTTCTAGGAGCAATAATTGCTTCAAAGAAAATTCGTGGTGGCATGGGATTGCATCTTATGGCAGGGATTGCGTTATGTTCTATTTTTGAAGTATTTCAAAAATTTGCAATATCTTTTGCTATCAAAGCGCATTTAAATCCATTTATTTCTGTTTGGATTCCCAATTTAATTTTTATACTAATTGGATTTCTGTTATGGAAGAAAATGCAGGAAAATTAGGTTGTTAAAAAACACAATTGGTTAATATTTTTACTTAAAATTAAAAATAATCTACTAATTTTACACATCATATTTAAATTTAATTTGTATTAATCTGTTTTATACAATGTCTGAAAAAAAAATATTATTAGAAGTTAAAAATCTTGTCGTTGGATTTCGTTCTGACGAAGGAATGGTTGAAGCTATTAAAAGTATTAGCTTTACGTTATATCGTGGTGAAACTATTGGTATTGTAGGAGAGTCGGGGAGTGGCAAGTCTGTTACTTCACTTGCAATAATGCGTTTAATTCCTTATCCTCCAGGCAAAATTATTAGTGGCGAAATATTATATCATACTGATGAAGGTAAAGTTATTGATATTACAAAACTTCAAGAAGAAGAAATGCGTATTATTAGAGGAAATGAAATTTCGATGATTTTCCAAGAGCCAATGACTTCTTTAAATCCAGTATATACGTGTGGAAGTCAGGTTGCTGAAGCTATTATTCTTCATCAAAAAAAGTCTAAAGCCGAAGCTGAAAAAATGACTTTAGAACTATTTGAAAAAGTAAAATTACCTAATCCGAGTCGTATCTTAAACGCTTATCCACACCAGCTTTCGGGTGGACAAAAGCAACGAGTAATGATTGCTATGGCATTAAG
>JBIPPB010000158.1:0-3738 GCA_044368655.1 Chitinophagales bacterium
TTCGTGCCGCGACCGCGCCGCTTACCTCCTCTCATACCCGGGAGACCGGTTCCCGCTCCAGTACTCTGAGATACGAGCCCAAACCGTGTCGCCGCCTGGCAGGAATCCATAGGCAGCACCTCAGCCGTGTTGCCAACAGGCGCACCAGGAGTGATCGGCCCTCCAAAGGTGTAGCCCCCAATGCCCGCGCCACCCCCCCGCTGTCCGCGTCCACGGCTGCCACGGCGTTTAGTACCGCGCCTCTTTGTACCACGATGACGTCTGGCCATCTCTTCTGCTATTATACCCTATTATTCGAATCGACTCCCTGAATCTCATAGCCCCCAAACTCGGGGCGCCAGCGAGCCTGCACCCACAGCTCCCCCTTTTTAGCTAGCACCTCCTTTAGAGCCTGACTCACACGGAACTGCTGAACAGACGCACGACTAATAGGGAGGCCATCCTCTCCAAAGAGGTCATATACATCAGGCATCTTATCGACAGGTACAGCACGTGCACGACGAGATGGCTGTGGGGGCGGGGGAGGCGCTGGGGCAGGGCTGTCGCTCCTAGCTGCCGCCATCCCGCTTCCAGTCGCGGGGCCCCTGGTTACTTCGCTCGCAGCTACCGCCATCCCATTTCCAGTCGCGGCTCCGCCGCTTCGTGCCATGGTGCCCCTGCTCGCTTCGCTCGCAGCTACCGCCATCCCATTTCCAGTCGCGGCTCCGCCGCTTCCAGTCGCGGCTCCGCCGCTTCGCCCCTGTTTCATGCCTGGCAGGGCCTCCGCCGCCTTCACCATCCCCTCTAGGAACCAAACAAGTCGCCGCCGCCCAGCCTGTTCCGGAATGAATTCAACACTATTGCAGCCATCGGCCACACCCTTTTGAGTAAATACCTCTAGGGAAACCGGGTTCGCCACTGTCGTGAAAATCCCGCCCATCAGTCGCGCGTCGGGTACCCAATGCCTCTCCACGAACTCCTTGAGTCTCGCCCGCCGCGCCGAATAGTCAACCTTTCCAGCCAGGACCTCCCCCCGCCACATCCAAACATCCTCGAGTCGCAGCGTGTGTAGTACATCATCAAGAGTCCCCACGAGCACAGATCCACCCCCCTCACCTACTGCGGCCCCTACGCGCATCCGCAACGTCCACGTCTGTGCCGGTCGGCCCCGCCGCTGCTGATGAAACAGCACCGGCTTTCCAGGAAGTACAACAATAAATCCAGGGTCAGCGCGCCCCTCATTCTCCAGAACGTAAAAGGTGCCCCGTTTGAGAGGTACCTCACTTCGATCAGGATCAAGGCGCTGACGGATAATAAGATCTTCAGAGCATGATTCCACGAGCTTTTGAGCAAGATCGTGGAATGACGCTGGTGCAGGCTTGCGGCGAACCGCGTGCGTTTCGCGATGACTATTCCGTAGACTTCCCTGTGATAGTCCCTGATTCTCCATAGCAGCGGTGGTCAGGTCCGTGCAGGTCTACCATGTCTTGGTGCCCAGGTCTTAAGCGCTTAGGCGCCTAGGCGTCCCCGTAGAGGTCCCCGGGCTGCAGATCATTTGCAGTCACATTCCCCATAAAGCTCGCGCCATTCTGAGCAAACTCTGGGGAGAAGTTCGAGTTCGCCACAACCGCCGTGGCGCTACCAATCCCTGAGAGGGGAATCTGTGTAGTACCAGTGTTGTCTACACCGGGGCCAAAAGAGAGTTCGGGGTAGCGGAGGGAATCGTGGATGGGGGCCTCCATATTGGGATCATCATAGGGATCCACGGGCCGCGCGTCCGGAGAGATGCTGGGTCGCGTTTCAACAGGGGCTGCGGCGGCGGGGGAGGCAGGTCCACCGGCTGCGATCACGCGAGCCTCCATAGGGGGATCCTGCAGCTGCACAGGGGCTGGTGCAGGAACAGCGGGCGCCGCCTGGGCCACCTTTGTAGGGCGGGGTGGAGGAGGAGTAACCTGGAACGACTCGGTCGCCTCAACTGCCACAGCCTTCCTGTCCCTCTTGGGAAAGTAGATCCGCATGGCCACGTAAGCTATAAAGAGGACCACAGTAAGGGTCAATGCTATAGCTAATGTCTGATACATCCTGGTGCTTGTTCCGAAAATCCTCTTGTCTTGAAAAACTCGGGGGCCTCTTATAGAATATGTCCGCTGCCGCCGCCCCAGCAGATCCTTTAGAGGAGATCGTGAAGGAGACTCGTCACCAGTTTATTATTGCGAAGGCCGATGGTGTGCTTGAGACTGGCGAGGTCGTCCAGATTGCGATCTGCGTGGCCCGGAAGCTTCAGAAGCTTGCGGGGCTGTCTGGGGCCGAGAAGAAGGCGCTAGCATTACTTGCGCTGAAGAAGGGGCTGGATGCTGCTGGGGGGGTGGCGTCACTGCCTGGACTAAAGGAAGCCAGTTCTGAGATGCAGGCCCTGTTCGAGAAGCAGCTCCTTGCGGCTGCCGGTGCGGCCCTCGATGTTGCTGTTGCCATTGCGGCTGGGAAGATCGATTTGCGGAAGCCTGGTGGCTTGGTCGCGGCGGCCCGGGCCTGCCTGCCTGGGTGTGTGGCCGCGGTCGGCGGCCTTGTTCCTGCGAATCAGCCACTACTGAAGGAAGCACTAGGGATGGCAGTGGCCGCAGCGGGGCTGAGCGAGGCGAAGGTGGTTCCTGCTGCAGCGGAGCCAACTCCAGTAACACCTCCCAGTTCTCCAGCCGAAGTCGCAGTGAGCCTTGCCCCTGTAGATCCAGGCTCGGAGCGCCAACCAGAGCCAGCTTCTGCGTAGACACCACCTCTAGAGGTGTCCAGTCAACCGGCATCAACTCTAACTCCTCTTTTACTTCGCCAGCCCCTACTGCGGCACGCCCAACTACCTTGAAACAGAGCCATTCATCTTTTAAAAGGTAGCCGACATAGTCACCAAAATCATAATAGTACAGATCTTCCTTGGGGGCTGCTCCGCTTACAACCGCAGGCGTCCAATGCGATACAAATCGCATCCTTTAGAGCTATCGATGATATCACTAAAGGGTATTAGAGCCAGCTGGTTTAAACCTGTTGACAGCGGCACTAGGCGCGGCGGCGGCCCAAGAAAATTTAGGGACCAAAAGGCCAACCACCTTGATACAGCAAGAAAAATGCCCAAGGCGAGTACTAAGACTGCAAAGGGGGCCGTAGCGGTTGCCACTGTCCTCTTAAATCAGAAGGCGGAAGTCAAAGAGGTGAAACTACCTGTAACTGCCACTGGAGAGATAACGGCAGCGGCAATCAAGACCCTTCTAAAGAAAAAGGAAGAGCCCGATCTGATTGGTTCATATCCTACAAAGAAGCTGACTCTCCACCTCTTTGGCTATCAGAAGGGGAAGGCCGGCACTGAAAATAAGCATGAGCTCCCGCCGCCACATGATACCATTCTCTGTTTCGGCGATATTCTGGTAATCGCTTCCGAATCCGAGGCCGATTGGAGTCATCCAGTCCCCTTTAAAGTTACAGATTACGAACAGTTCTATACGCGCGCCTTTGGAGGATTTGATGATGTGGATGAAGATGAGGATGAGGAGGAGGCCGAGGCTGAGGAGGCTGAAGAGGGGGGGGAAGAGGAAACAGAGGCAGTAGACGGTGAGCTAAGTGCTGAAGAGGATGAAGACAACGAAGAGGGCGGCGATGAGACTGCATCAGAAGACGACGCTGTCGCCGGCGGTGGCGAGGATGATGAGGAAGCTCCAGTCGTCCCAAAGAGGCGGGCTGCAGCGAAGGCGAAGGGATCTGCGGCGGCGGGCG
>JBIPPB010000060.1:0-13101 GCA_044368655.1 Chitinophagales bacterium
GCTATGTTGTACCAAGATAATTTAGCTCTATTATAACCATAAGATAACGAATCGTATAAATTTGACTCTGGAAACAAAACTTTTCCGCTAGCATCTCTTGCTCCGCTCGGCGTACTAGACAATCTCCATACATTGGCAGGAAAACCAAATCCATAACCTATCACCGCTCCTTCAAAATCATCTATATATATCGTGCCTTCATCGCCGATACTTTTGTAATGACCTGGAATTAAATGCGCGACTTCGCCATAAAAATTAATATGACTGGATTCGTTGGTTTTATAAAAAGGTAATTTGTCAATCAAGCGCGTAATAAAAGGGGCTTTGGTATTAAAAGTTAAATCAGCGCCAACAATTTGATTACTAATCGGATCTTCTCCAAATTGTATTTTATTATTAAATGGTCGCTCAGCAAGTTTTTGCCACGTGGAGCCAAATTTAAAATTTTCATGTGCACGATATTCTGCACGAACTCCCATAAAATTTCGTTGTTGAAGTGAAAACATCGCGTTATTTTCAAAATCAACTTGAACACGACCTCCCGAAGAAAGGATGTGGTCGGCTAATTCAACATAACCCAAACCATATTCAATGGTATAATCTGAACCTTCTTGCAAACGTTGCCCATTTAAAGAAACCGTGACAGAACCTTGAGGTACGCCAAAAGCACCTAATGAAACCCGTTTGTTTGAAGCGGACTGGTAGGTGCCTTTAATTACAAATCGATTAAACTCAGGAAATTGCTGTGCAATAAACTGCGTGGAATCATATAATTGTTGATATACATATTCTCGAGCCAAGGCAGCATCTCCAACTTTTATTAATTCTTGACGAAGATGCGAACCAAAAGGCTCCAAAACCGGAAACATAATTTTTCCATTATTAGGAAAAATAGTGATATCAGGGACAAAATCAAAAACACCATCCGAATATGGTTCTTGATTTTGATTTAAACGATCCAAATTAAAAACTCGAATCATGGGTGCATCTTGTAGTTTCCCTTTTGGAAGATATCTTTTTAAACCACCTCCTGGATCATTATAAAAAACATCTAATCTAAAATTATCCTTTCCTACTTGAAAGGCATTTAAAGAATACACATTCTTCATCATCAAATCCCAAACTGGATAGGTTGGGTTTACATTAGCGCCTTTTAAAAGTTTAAGATAAATCAAACGACTTGGGTCGGGGCTTGACGTATCAGGCAGCGTAATATCTCTACTAATATCCCCTACTTGATATACTTTTCCATTATGAACATATTGAAATGACACCGCCAAAACATCATTGTTTTGGATATTGGTATTTAATGAAATTGTTCCAAGTTGAGGATTGAGAACAAACTCGGAGGGCGACAATTTGCGCATAAATGATTTTTCAAAATCTTTAAAAGATTGAAGTCCGTATACCGTTTGAAGCTGATTTAATGCCGTATTTACATTTCTAACATTTTCGTCTCTGTTAATTCTTGGATATAAATCGTTAGAGCCATTGTCTGGCATGATTTGATTTAAAGATGTAATTTTATCGGAAAATGGTTTTACTTCTCCCATATCTTGAAAAGCAATTGCATCTCGAATGCTCTGTGTCACTGCATTTCGGTTTGTTATCCAAACTTCACATTGCGTTACTTGGATTTGAGAGTTAATTAATGGAAAATTCTTAAGTGCTTTTTCAAAATTATCTCTAAAATATTGGCTTAAAAAAAAGTGTCGATTGACATCATATTGGTCTGCATAAATTTCAAAATTCTGAATTTCTGCACCATTTTCAACTACTTTGCTTTGTTTATTACTTCGTTGCTGAGACAAAACAGTTTTGATATTTACCTTTCCAAACTGCAATTCCGACTTTATACCAAACAACGATTGCGTACCTGTAATTAACTGCGTGGGTAAGTCAAAATTTACATCTCCTGCTTCCAAAAGCCTTACAATATCATCTTCTTTACCCGTATATGCCAATCGAATTCGTTGTCCTTCAAATCCAAAACCGGCTTGATTATTATATCTTAATGTATTCTGAAAACGATCTCCAATTTTACCCGTCACACTCAAATTGATATTCATATCAAAATCCATAACCCCTTGAGATTGTTGAATTGGAGAAATATTAGGATTTCGAATAATATTATGATTATACCCCATTTGAGTAATCAAATTCCCTTGCGGCTTGATTTCTACGCCACCAATTCCAAACAAACCTTGTTCATTTGGTTTTTCAATCTCTACAGGTTCATCTTTTCCATTATTAAGCTTTGTTGCATCTTTTACGGACGTATTTCTACTTTTTATGATAGCATTATTTTGTTCTTTTGCCACCATATCTGCATATTCTTCATAAGTAAGATACATGGGAGGCCTCACATGGATACCTTCAACTTTCTCCGTAACTTTATACTTACCCGTAGCCGGGTCATAACTCACTTTGCGTTCCACATTTTTGGGTGGAGGCAATCGATAATCATTTTCTTTTTTTTCTTGAAGAAAACTACCTTCCGTAGCTTTTTCTAATGATAATTTTGAAGGCGAATCGAGAGGCAAAAAAGAAGGCAAAGGCGGAGCCGAAATAAGAAATTGCTGCGGAACAGATTGTATAGGGGATTTTGAGGAATGTAAGTTTTGATTCCAAATCATTTGCATTAAAAAAAGAAACACGCCAATTTTTAATGATGTGTATATTGTTTTCTTTGCTTTTTCTTTACTAATCACAATATTTTTAACGCATACTTTATGATATCCTCTACCTTATTTACCTCTGGATAATTTTTTTCTACAGTTGCCAAAGCTTTAAGTACTGTATTTTTCTGAAACCCAAGAGATGATAATGCTATTAACGCATCGTCACGCAATTTATTGTTTGAACTGACTTCAATTGCTGTACCATCGTCCATTTTAAGCATTTTATCTTTCAATTCCAAAATAAGTCTTTTTGCTGTTTTGGGACCAATTCCTTTTATCGATGAAATTTTAGCTTCATTATCGGTTAAAATTGCACCCCGAATTTCGTCGGAACGCATAGCACTGAGCATTAAACGCGCCGTGTTTGTTCCTATACCCGAAACCAATATCAAAAGTTCAAACATTGTTTTTTCGGATTGTTCATAAAAACCATACAATTCAATGCCACTAACCACTTGACCATCTTTTTTAAAATGTAGATGCGTATACAATTGTACTTCTTTCATACTTTTAATCACTTCATAGGTTTGAAGTGAAATTTCAATATGCATGCCCATGCCACTTGAATTTTCAATTATGACATTGGTTGGCTGACAAGCCACTAAAGTACCTTTGATATAGGATATCATAAACTTATTGATTTATAGATTTTAAGCTGAAACATTTAAGGCAGCTTCTAATAATTTTTCAATTTCTGGAATACTTGTATATAATTGCTCGTAAGACTTAATTACAAAATATTGTTCTTGATATTTATCTTTAATATAAGGCGTATCAAAAATTGTTTGAATATCATAAGGTAATCTTTTTGGAATATCCGAATCAATTGAATATTGCGTCTCGCCACTTGAAGATAAAATACCAGCACCATATACTTTTAAAGCACCCTCTTCTTCAATCAAACCAAATTCAACCGTATACCAATATAATCTTGAAACCAATTCAATAGCCCATTCATTATCAATATGATTCAATGAAATTTTTGCCAATTCCTCTAAAAATTTCGCGAAACTTGGATTACTCAATAATGGAATATGTCCAAATACATCATGAAACATATCAGGTTCTTCAAGATACTCTAGTTGACTCATTTTTCGCAACCAAGTTGTAGCGGGAAATTCTTGTCGCATTAAATGTTCAAAAAATCCTTTATTTGCAATCAATCCAGGAACCGCATAAATTGTCCATCCTGTAATTTCCGTTAACTTAATATTGCACTCTTTAAAATCTGGAATTCGATGCGACTCAAATCCTACTTTATCCATACCTCCTAAATACGACTTGGTTGCATATTTCGGTAAAATTTCCATCATTCGATTATATAAAATAGACCAAACTTGATGATCCTCCGAGGTATATTTGTCATATTCTTGTTGCATGCGTATTGAATTTTAATAAAAAAAACAAAAATATGTTTTTTTAGTCAAATTTATTTATAAAAAATACAAAAATCGATTATCTCGGAGAAATGACGTTTTTTTTTGTAAATTTGCCTTTTAAATCAATAACTAATAATAATTATTATATGAAATTTGGAGTAGTTGTTTTTCCAGGCAGTAACTGCGATAGAGACATGATTCATGTTATTCAAAATGTATTAAAGAAAGAAGTGGTTACACTTTGGCATAAAGACACATCGCTGCCAAACTTTACATCAAACGATTGTATCATTTTACCAGGCGGATTCTCATTTGGCGATTACTTAAGAACGGGAGCGATTGCACGTTTTTCCCCTATCATGAATGAAGTCATTGCATTTGCCAACAAAGGCGGTAAAGTCATCGGTATTTGCAATGGGTTTCAAATTTTATGTGAATCAGGGTTACTTCCTGGCGTTTTACTTCGCAACATGAATCAAAAATTTATTTGTGAAAATAAATTTCTTAAAACATTAAACCATCAGACTATTTTCACACAAAATATAGTTGAAAATAAAATTCTTAAAATACCAGTAGCGCATGCCGAAGGCAGATATCATTGCAGTGATGAAACGCTTAAAAAGCTTCAAGAAAATAAACAAATTTTATTTCAATATTGCGATGAACAAGGAAATGTAAACGAATCTACAAACTTCAATGGTTCATTAAATCACATTGCTGGAATTATGAATGAAAATGGAAATGTAATGGGCATGATGCCGCATCCAGAAAGATGTATGGAATCGGCCTTAGGCAATACCGACGGATTCATGATACTTTCTAGCCTTTTAGGCAAAGTGGCTCAATCGTAATTAAAGCTATATGAATGTATTAAATTATATAAACGGAACACTAAGACCGGCTGTTTCTGGCAAAACGATAGACAACTACAATCCTTCGATTGGAGCAGTTTATGGAACCTTACCTGATAGTGATTCTGAAGATGTCCAATTAGCAATCGAAGCAGCCGAAGCAGCTTTTGAATCATGGAGTAAAATGCCTATGGAAACTCGTTTTGATTGGCTTATGAAAATTGCAAATGAAATCGAACTTCAAAAAGAGGAATTTATTCTTGCAGAATCCATCGATAATGGTAAGCCGACTTGGTTGGCATCGATGAGCGATATTCCAAGAGCTATTTCAAACATCAAATTTTTTGCTGCGGCTCAAATGAATTTTCCTTCTGAAAGTCACCATACACCGGGACAAGGAATTAATTACACATTGAGAAAACCTTTAGGCGTTGTGGGATGTATTTCACCTTGGAATTTACCTTTATATTTATTTACTTGGAAGATTGCGCCTGCTCTTGCTGCTGGAAATACCGTTGTGGCAAAACCATCCGAAATTACTCCCGTTACCGCATTTTTATTAACAAAAATATGTGAAAAAATCAATTTTCCAAAAGGTGTTTTAAATGTTGTTCATGGACTTGGGCCAAAAGTAGGGCAACCCATTGCAGAAAGCAAAAGAATCAAAGCTGTTGCATTTACTGGTGGCACACAAACGGGTCGAATTATTAATAAAGTTTGTGCCGAGCAATTTAAAAAAGTATCATTAGAGTTGGGTGGGAAAAATCCAAATATTATTTTTGATGATGTCAATATCGATGAAGTCATTGAAACTACCGTAAAATCATCTTTTAACAATCAAGGCCAAATTTGCCTTTGTGGAAGTCGAATTTTTATTCATAAAAATATTTATGAAACGTTTAAAGTTCAATTTGTAGAACGCATCAAAAAGCTTCAAATAGGCGATCCACTTACGGATGTCAATATTGGTGCGGTTGTTAGTGCCTCACATTTAGAAAAAATATTAGGTTATATCGAATTAGCAAAACAAGAAGGCGGCACGATTTTGACTGGAGGTAAACGATTTGTACCTGAAGGCCGCTGCGAAAGTGGTTATTTTATTGAACCTACGATTATTGAAGGATTGGATTACCAATGTCGAGTTAATCAAGAAGAAATTTTTGGACCTGTTGTGACTTTAACGCCATTTGAAACAGAAGAAGAGGTGATTATGATGGCCAATAGTACCCCTTTTGGTTTGGCTTGCAGTATCTGGACAAAAGACATCGAACGTGGACATCGAATGGCTGAAGCCATTGAAAGTGGTATTATTTGGGTAAATACATGGATGGTTCGCGATTTAAGAACTCCATTTGGAGGCATGAAAGAAAGTGGGATCGGTCGCGAAGGTGGTTTTGAAGCCATGCGATTTTTTACAGAACCCAAAAATGTTTTTGTAAAGTATTAAAGCATGAGCACCTATTCAAAGCTAAAAAGTAGCATTTTAAAAATCAGTCTTTTTTTTCTACCATTAATTATAGGTACGTCATCCGGTTTTTTATCGATGTCGGGAGATAGAAGTTGGTATCTAAATTTAAACAAACCATCATTTAACCCGCCGGGCTGGATTTTTGGTCCCGTTTGGACTATTTTATACCTTTTGATGGGTTATGCACTCCTCAAAATTTATGAAAATGACCATTTAAAAAACACAAAAAAAGGCCTTTATCTTTTTGGAATTCAAATGTTTTTCAATTTTACTTGGAGCATCGTATTTTTTAAGTGGCATCTCATCGACGTTGCTTTTGTTAATATCATTATTCTGTGGATATTAATTATATTAAATATTTTATATCTTATTCAAATCAAGAAAAGTTATTCCTGGTTATTTGTACCATATTTACTTTGGGTTAGTTTTGCTTCGGTTCTCAACGGTACGCTTTGGTATTTAAATTCATAAAATGCCATCAAAATCTAAAACGCCATACATTCAGATGCATATTGCAGTTTTCCTATGGGGATTTACGGCAATACTTGGCAAATTGATTCGTATTTCTTCTTTATCATTAGTATTTTGGCGCATGTGCTTAGCAGCCATTGGATTTATGTTAATCCCATACGCTTGGAAGTCCTTCCGAACACTTTCTGCTAAGAAAATAAGTGTCATAATGGGGATTGGAATAATCATTTGTATCCATTGGATTTGTTTTTATTACGCTATAAAAGTAGCCAATAGTTCTTCTTTAGCTTTAGCGTGTTTAGGAACGGGACCACTTTTTACGTTATGGCTTGAAAAATTATTTATCAAAAGTAAGAAAATTCATTTTCTTGAAATCTTTATATCTATTTTATCTATTGTTGGTATTATTTTTATAGCATTTGGTTCCTCTTCCGAAGCACTAGATTGGACAAGCAATTATATTATCGCCGTATTTTTTGGTGTTTTGGCTTCGGCGCTGGCAGCGGTATTTTCATTAATGAATAAGCATTTAACCGACGGCGTTAGTCCTTATACTATTTCCATGCTCGAAATGACTGCTGGCGCACTATTTTTAAGTATAGTTTTATGGAAAATGCAACTTTGGATTCCAATAGAAGAGATTCATTCTAACGATAAAATATATTTACTACTACTCAGCATTTTTTGTACGAATATTCCATTTTTACTTTCCGTTTTTGCCATTAAAAAACTAGAAGCATTTATTGTAACACTTAGTGTAAATCTTGAGCCCATTTATGGTTTTATTTTTGCAGCCATTTTATTTAAAGAATACAATCAATTTTCAATTTATTTTTTCATTGGTACAATCATCATTTTAAGTTCCGTTTTTTTGACACCTTGGATTCATAAATCAAAAATCTCAAAGTAAAGATGCGCGGACCGATTACGATTCTTTTATTATTAATAGCAAATATTTTCATGACATTAGCTTGGTATGGTCATTTAAAACTTACTCAACTACCTCGTTTTTCAAAAATGGGTTTAATCTCAATAATTTTTATCAGTTGGGGATTGGCTTTTTTTGAATATATTTTTCAAGTACCTGCAAATAAATTTGGCTTTAAAGGATATGGCGGACCATTTTCATTACTTCAATTAAAAATTATCCAAGAAGTTATTACGCTAAGTGTATTTATGATTTTTTCGTTTTTGTTTTTTAAAAATGAAACATTCAAGATGAATCATCTCATTGGAATTTTATTTCTTATCTTAGCGGTATATTTTATATTTAAGAAATAAAGTAATTGGTTCTTTCATTAAATTAAATTCAATGAAAACATTTTTAGCGACTCTATTTTTCTGCTTGTATTCTTTTTCAGCAAAAGCTAGCTCAATAGATACTATTTTTTATCAGAACAAATTAATTAAAGCTATAAAAAAAGATAATGTTTGTACATTTTTTAATCAACGTAAATCAATAGTTTACGTATATGATTACAACAGAGATTCAATAATTTTAAATCTCTCTGACACTTCTACAATATATGATTTAAATTTTATTGACTCCACCTCTATTTCCAATTTTGATGTAGCACCTAGTTATTTTAATTCACACTGTAATTTTAATTGTTTACATGTAAAATATCCAATAGATGAATCCATAAATGAAATACAAGGAACTGTAATAGTAACACTTAAAATTGATCGTTTTGGTAATGTTTTAAACACTAAAATAAAACAATCTTTAACTCCAAATTGTGATAAAGCTTGTTTAAAATCTTTAGATGCATTAAATAAATGTTGGTTTCCTGCAATTAAAAATAAGAAATTTGTAGACTCTGAGATTAGTTTAAAATTTCATTTTAAACTAGATTGAGATTTTTTACAACAAACGCTTCATAATAATTTTTATAAAATTTTAATTAAAATTTCCATTTGTAAAATTTTCTAAAATTTGGTAAGGGAACACATCCAAAATGTACATTTTAGCTTAGTCAAATATTTAAATATATAAATTAGAAATCATGTTACAATTTCAACCCAAAGGTAAAATAAATAAATCGTTTTTCAGCTGGCAATAAACCAGGCCCAGGATATCCACCAGCTCTTCGAGTGGCATACGTGAGATCAAATAGATTATTGACACCCAATCCAAATTGGTATTTATTAAAAAGATTATACTGAAAACTTGCATCAAATACAGTATATGAAGGCAAACGGCCCGCTTGTGCGTTGGCTGTAGCTTTTTCGGTATTTTGGGCATCGGTGAATACCGAACTGGTATGCGTCATCATCAAATTGGCTTTAATGTCTTTCAAAATATAAGTGATGCCTGTTTTAAATGTATTCAAAGGGGCATATTCTACTTGATTTCCAGCAAGACTTCTCGATTGTATATTTCCCGAAACGATAGCCGTTGTATTCCAACGGTCATAAGTGGCTCTTGTATAATTATAGGCGGCATTCCATTCAATCGCGCCATATTTTTTGGTTATGGAAAGTAAATCCATGAATTGAACATTGGTGCTTAATTCTAAACCTTTGTGCGAAGCATCGCCAATATTGGTGCGCAATAGAATATTATTTCCTGCATCATTTTTAATATTTAACGAACCTATTTTGTCGTTATATTTGATAAAAAAAGCATTAGCCTCTATCTGAATGCCTTTTAATTGATATTTATATCCAATTTCGGTACTAAACCCCGTCATATCGCTTAAATTTGCGGAAATACTATCCGTAGTGGCAGAAGGCACAAAATCTGAAAATAAAGCAGAACGGTAATTATTGCTGATATTGGCATAAACCGAGTTTTTAGCATCCAACTGATATGCCGCGCTCAGCCCAAAAATTGGAATGGTGCGTACTCGATTTTGTGGCTGCATAAAATTGGGGGTATTTTGGCTATAATTTAAAATCCCCGAAACATAATTATCTACGATATCCACGCGTACTGAAGGTGTTATTTTTAGAGCATTCCACTGCATCACATTCTGAATATAAGCGGCATACGAAATGGTTTTCATAAAAAACTGTCTACCAAAATTGCCCGTAATTCCCAAGTCAAAATCCGAAGCGGCCGTTCCTTTACCTTGCTGGAAACGATCGGTTTGTCCATTGAAATATTTAAGACCTGCGGTGATGTCATGATTTACTTGAGCGGTTTTAAATTTAATTTCAGACACCAATTCTACATTATGATTGTGGTATTCGTCGATATCCACTTGTCTTGCACTCATATCATCTTTAATATTTACAGGCCTATTAAATCCAACACTATTTCTTGAACCTATGGTAGCATTATAAACCAAATCCAAATGGAAGTTTTTGGTAAAATGCATGTGTAGTTTTGCCATAGGTGACCACCATTTTACTTGGAAATAATTGCGAT
This sequence comes from Chitinophagales bacterium, assembly GCA_044368655.1. GTDB lineage: Bacteria > Bacteroidota > Bacteroidia > Chitinophagales > JADJOU01 > CHPMRC01. The sequence goes on from JBIPPB010000060.1 coordinate 10,224, forward strand.
CTCTTAATGATTGTGAAGGGTCGGCATACATCAAACTATCGGTCAATCCGCCCGGCTGATGGGATACATATTCTGAATATGTAGCGCTAGCTTCTAATTTAAGCACTTCGGAGAATCGATAACTCATATATCCATAACCAAAATGCTGGTTGTAATCATTATTTTTTCTAAACGTATTTGCCTGACGATTTTGATATTGAGCCAAATAGGAAAAACGTTTAATGGTTCCAGAAACCGAATTGGATGTAGAAAGCATATTATACTGTCCAATAGTATTGTTAGATTCAAATGAAAAAGGCTTGGTATTTGGCTTTTTCAAAATATAATTGACCATACCACCAAATTGCGAACCATATAAAACGGCACCAGCACCTCGTACGATTTGAATTTGATCTACAGCATCCATAGGCGGTGTATAATACGCTTCGGGATATCCATAAGGATCTGAAGAAATCTCCACACCATTTTGGCGCATATTAAACTCCCAGCTACGATTTGGACTCAATCCTCGCGTACTGATATTGGTTTGAAGTTGACTGGCATCACTTTCCCAAATAAAGATATTAGGTACTTTGTTGAACAATTCACGATAATTATTATTTCCTTTATTTGCAGTTTCATTTTGCAAAAAAACAACGTTTGTTTTTCTACCAAAATGCGCTTCTTGGAAATGTATCGAATCGTGTTTTTGAATTTTTGACGTTTCAACTAAAACTTCTTTAATTTGCTTTTGACCAAAATTCATATTTAAGAATAAAGCAAAAAAGGTTACTAACAAAAGGCGTTCCATGATTTACTATTTAGAATTATTATAATTAAGTTGCAAATATATGCGTTTTGATAAAAATGCAATAAATTATTTTTAATAATTCTAAATAATATTCATATCATATTGATATTCATTTTATTAAAATCATAAAATTTTAATTATACAATAAATTTTATTAAAAATCTACAATGGTTGAATTCAAATTTGAGATCTATTTGATGACTTTAATGATGCTAATTTAACTTTTCAAACAAAAATATAGCCATTTCTTTTGCCAATGTTTGGTAGGTTAACTTAGATGGGTGAATTCCGTCTGAAAAGAAATCCGCATCTTTATATTCTTTATTCATTTTTAAAACCCAAGTATCTAAAGTAATTTTGTCTTTAAAATAAAATACATTAGGTATTTGAGTAACTTCAAAAAGTCCTCGACCAAGTATGTCTACTTTTTTACCGATAATGAATTTCATTAAAAAAGAAAAAGCGGGAAATTCTTGAATAGGTGGCATATTAAAAAAAGCAATAGAAGCATTGGGATATAAAGAACGCAATGTATGAATAAGCTTTTGAATATCTTTTTGCCAAGAAATAACGTTCTTTAATTTAAACGCATCATTAGCACCTAAACTAATAATGATGATATCAAAGTTTGATTTTTCAATTTTAGGAATTAATTTTTGATGTACTTTTTGAGCGGTATAGCCACTTCTAGCATAAACGGACCAAGAAACAGAAGCGCGATTTAAATTAGCCCATTCTTTAGCAAAAGTCCCTGCTAATCCTTCTTTATGAAATGTTACTCCGACACCTGCCATCGTACTTTCACCCAATGCTAAAATCGAAATTTCTTTTTCGTTTTGATTGGTAGAATACGCAATACCATTAGGTTCTATAGCTTCGGGAAGCATTGGAACTTCTTTTCGAATTCGTTTTGCTTGAAAATACAGTATAGGTAAAAATGGAAGACTTATTAAATAATGAAGTAAATCAAAAACAACAAGTTGAATAATTCGTAATATTCTCATATAAAAAAGGCCCAAATTTAATTTGGGCCCTGTATTAATTAATATCCAAAAATTTGTTGTGTATTGATTTCTTCAATTTCACCAAATTCTTTAATTTGATCAAGATTCATCATCGATTTATCACCCATTAATACCGTTGTGAACTTTTTATTAGAAACTAATTTTGAAAACTCTTGTTCAAATTGTGCTATTGTTCTGGTTTTAACAGCCTCAAAAATATTTTTACGATAATCATAATCTATACCTAACTTTTTATTTGAATAATATTGCCAAAAAATATTGTCTCTTACAATTCGGTCCGAAGCAATTTGTTTCAAAGTACTTTCTTTGCTATTCTGAAACTGAATCGGCACATTACTCATTTTGTCTAGTAATTTTTTGAATTCTTTCATAGCCGTTGGCATTTTATCGCTTTGCGAACCAATAAATGCGACCAAACTAAATGTTTCATTTAAATTTGAAGGTCTTTGGTATGCACTGTAAGCGCTGTATGCTAAAGCTTTTTGCTCTCTTAATTCTTGGAAAACTATACTACTTAATCCACTACCATAATAATCGCTATATGAATACGCAAAAGGTAATACATCTAAATTAAAAGGAACACCATCGGAAACTAACATAATTTGAGATTGCGCCATACCTTTATAATTGTATAATAAAATTTTATTTTCATTTTTAGGCGTCACCTTAAAAACAGCATTATTTTTATTATCTTTCCATTTCAATGTCAACTCATTAGCTGGAATTGCTTTTCTAATATTTAATGGATTATCGCTATACGTAAATAAATCAAAACCAAATTGTTTTAAGTTTTTAATTTCTTGAATTATTTCTTCCGCTTTTAAAGCAGATATCGCTTCATTAGATAAATTTGAGTTAGTCGGATTAACCGCTCCATATTTAGCATAACTAACTGCCGCTCCAAAAATAGCACCTTTATTCATTTTACTATTTTCACGCTCTTTAAGAATATCCTTTTTAAGATTATCAAAAGCCAATGCATCTACTTTACAATCATTTAATAAATCAAATAAATAAGATATTCCTTTTGACATATTCTTGTCCAATCCTGAAACAGTAAATA
>JBIPPB010000011.1:0-44344 GCA_044368655.1 Chitinophagales bacterium
TAAAAATATGAAAAAAAAATGCATACTTTTGGCCATACTATGCGTAATGGCCGCAGGGCTTTGGGCTCAAACCCCACCTACTACCTTGCCACCCAACAAGGTCTGCTACGGATATGATGCCGCTGGCAATCGTATAGGTCAAACGCCTGCTTGGATAACACCATTATACAAACTAGATAATACTATTAATGAACCACTACAAGATTGTTTTTCTGATCCTCCAGAAACGACAATACCTAAATTTTTGGGTCCGGTTTTTATTATTAAAGATTTGGGCTGGTTGGTAGATATTGCTAAAGATTTTCAGATTGAATGGGTTGTAGAAGTGCCTCATTTACCTAAAGACCTCACTTCGGTTAAAAATTGGATAGCATGGGGTAATCCAACGCAAGAAAATGCAGGTGGTATATCGGTTGTTAATGACTTAATTAATTCGGGCATAACAAATGTTGGTGTGGTCTATGACCCCAAAGGAATTTATGATGTAGAGTTTAAAACCTTTGATCCTAATTTTGTCGAGCGTAAAACAATCCAAGAATCGGCAGATGCACGCCAAATAAATATGCCAACTCCCGCCGTGGAGCTCCTTATTGTGCCTAATCCAACGTATGGCCAATTTGACCTCAAAGCCAATGGTTTTAATCTCGAACATACCCAAGTGCTTATTTTAAATTCATTGGGTCAGGTGGTTATGCAGCGCACATACGAAAATGGCGCCTTCAATATTTCCGAATTGTTGTCAGGTACTTATATGTTGATAGCTAGTGATGGTAAAATCAAAAAAAATATATCGTTTATAAAATATTAAGCGCTAGTTTTGTAAAAAAAACGGGTTATGAATTGGGTTTTCTTTTTGATTTTTTTTGGCATTTCGATGGATATGGTGTCTATCCATTTGCCCGATAATCAGATGAAGTCCGCATCTATTTTTATTCCTAATGTGGGGCAATTAACCAATATCGACGGTCAGCCTAATCCCGAAATTTTATATACTGCTTCAAAAGGAGGCATTCAGCTTTTTATTTTAAAAGACCGTATTGCCATTCAAAAAGTAATGCCCCTTATCGATTCAAATCAAAAAGCGCCTCAAGAAAATACGTTTAACAGCTATCGCACGGATATTATTTGGATAGGGATGCATAAAGATATGAAAATCGAAGGCACACAAAAAGGTTTGAATTATTTTAATTATTATTTGGCGCATACGCCACCCGAAGGTATTAAAAATGTTTATGGATACGAAAAACTAAAATTTAGTAATATATATCCTAATATCGACTTATGGCTTAGTTTTGATCAAAACAAAGCAAGGTTCAAATACGAATGGCACGTGGCGCCGGGTGCAGATATACAAAACATCAAATGGATTTATTCAGATAAAGACCATCTTGAAATCGATAGGCAAGGTAATATTATTGTCCAAACGCCTTTAGGCAATTTTATAGAGCCTGCGCCAAAAAGTTTTGAAGACGGCGCTGAAATCGAATCATTTTTTATTAAAAATAAGGACACTTTTTCTTTTTCTATTCCTAACCGCACTCCCCATCAAATGCTTATTATCGATCCTGAAATCGAATGGGGTACCTATCTAGGTGGTGCGAACAGAGATTATGGAAATTCTCTTATAAAACATCATCAACATTTATACTCTAGTTTTTCTACATATAGCTCGGGCTTGGCTTTAAATGGATTTCAGATGAATCTTAGTGGGCAAATTGATATGTTGATTATGAAGATAAATGAAAAAAATAAAAATATCATTTGGTCCACGTATTTTGGTGGCGAACGAAATGATTTTGGTGGCGGTTTGATTATGGATAAATATTCTGATTTTTATCTTTCGGGCGTTACCGAATCAAATAATGGTATTGGGTTTAATGGTTTTCAAAATACAAAATCAACAACGGGTAGAGATAGAGATGTTTTTATTTTAAAATTAGATACCAATGGGCAACGGATTTGGAGTACTTATTATGGCGGCAATTTGAATGAAGAGCAAGGAAGCGTTCGACTTAGTAAAGATCATGAACATTTTTATTTAATAGGTTCTACGGAATCTACTAATAATATTGCAACACCCAATAGCCCCCATAAAACAAACAAAAGTCTTCCACTTATTGATGACTATCGAGATATTTTTATCGTAAAGTTTAATAAAAATGGAACACGCATTTGGGGCACATATTATGGTGGTAATGGGAGCGAAGTCGTTGCGAGTTCTTTTATAGATTCTAATAATCAAATACATATTTTAGGTTACACGTATAATGCATCATCCGACACGGGTATTATTTTAGCGCCTTATTTTAATAATGTTTTTGTGCCATCTATATATATTCAGTTTTTTTATTCTAAATTTAATCCTAACGGACAATTACTGACGGGTTCTTTTGTCCCATTTCAGGGCGATCATCGTATTGAAATTATAAAACATAATAATTTATTGTATCAAATTGGTTTTTCTCGTGCTCAAACAATAACGGGGTATAATAAATTTCAAAGTTCAAATTTGTCTCAGCATATTAGTCCCCCTTATCAATATAATGCTATAGTTTCTTGTTTAGACACCAATTATAATTTAATTTGGGGTTCATTTTTTGGAGGTTCTTTAAGCGAAACATTTACGCAATTAAATATTATAAATGATACCCTACATTTGTTTGGTTCGAGTAGTTCGCCAGAAATAGAAAGTAGGTTGAAATTTGAAAATAAAAAAATCGGAAGTGATGATTTGATTCATGTAAAATTAACAATGCAAGGAGACCTGATTTCGAGTAGATATTATGGAGGCAATTTAAAAGATTTAATGGGTACTACAATTTATGAATATCCAAAAATGTACTTTACAGGAGTTACGACCTCTACAACAGGTATCGCTAAGAATGGTATTCAAAATCTTTATGCAGGCGGCGAAGATGCATTTATTGTTAAATATTGTAATTCTGCTTCTTTTGATACTACGGTGGCATCTATTTGCCAAGGAGACAGTTTCTTTTTTCAATCAATATGGCATAAAAACAAAGGAACATTCGTATATGCGTATCCAAACTTTGAAGGATGCGATAGCAGCAAAGTATTAATACTACAAGTTAATAATCCTTACAAAAAAACATATCGACATACATTGTGTAGAGGGCAGCGTATTCAAATTGGAAATCAATTTTATTCTAACTCCGATAGTCTTGTATTGAAATATGCATCTACTTTTGGATGCGATAGCCAAGAAAACCATATTATTTTGGTTTTAGATACACTATTTTCAAAAACGGATACCTTTTATTTGTGCTCGATAGACTCGATAACCGATCGTCAAAACAGTGGTCTATTTCGGCAGTATCACACTTCGTTTCAAGGATGCGATAGTATTTATAACTATTTTATAAAAATTAACCCTAAAAGCTATTCGAGAAAAGATACTACAATTTGTTTTGGACAAAGTTATAGGGGTTATACCACTACAGGTTTATATATCGATACTTTTGTAAATGCTTTTATGTGCGACAGTGTAGATAGTTTGTTTCTATTCGTTTATCCTCAACCATCAAGCACTACGATCAATCGTATGATCTGTCAAGGCGATTCTATAAAGTGGAATAATCAATGGTTATATAATAGTGGGCAATATTTTGATACAATAAAAAATCAAAATGGATGCGATTCCATAGTTATTTTAGAGTTGTTATTGAGAAAAGTAGTGCCTCCCCTTTCTATACCAGATACGGTAGTTTGTGATGGGGATTCCGTTGTTTTTGAGCTTTCTAAGGCTTATTCTAAGGTTTCTTGGAGCACTAAGGACACAATATATAGAATCGTGATTAAAGAAAAGGGGCAGTTTTCAGTAATAGTAACGGATACCAACCGCTGTTCTCAAAAAGATACATTTAAGGTTAATTTTTCAGACAAGCCATTGATACGAATCAAAGCGCCGTCGGAAGTAGGTATTGGTATGCCTACATTATTGGATGCTCTAGGAGGAAATAATATGGATTCGAGTTGGTATTGGACTACAAACCAAAAGTTAAGTTGTAGGCGCTGTAAAAAAACGACCGTTACCGCAGAAACAAGTTTTTGGATACGGCTGGATTATAAAGATCCATTAGGCTGTAAAGCAATGGATAGTTTGTGGATAAATGCAGTGCTGTTTAATGACTTTTTTGGCTTCCCTACTGCGTTTAGTCCAAACAATGATACCAAAAATGATACTTTTTGGCCTCAAGGGCGTGATGTAGCATCTTATGATTTGCAAATTTATAATCGATGGGGCGAGAAAATATTTGATAATAAAAATAGTTCATTGGGGTGGAACGGAAAGTATAAAGGAATTTTTGTAGAGCCAGGAGTTTATTTATATACATATGCTATAAAAATGAAAACGGGCATGGTGTTTTCAGGTAAAGCTTATATTCAAGTGATGAAGTAATTGTAGCCTAGTTAAACCCAACTAACGCCTTATTTTATTACTTCGTAATATTCTAATGCGCAATTTGGGTTAAATTTTGTAATTTAAAGTAATATAAAACAGATAATAATTTTGTGCAATATCCGCTTCATTTTTCCTTGTTTTTCACGGATTATATTTTTTTGAAACAAATGAACAAAAAATCATTACATTTGCACCCGAAATTTAAAAATAAAATTTAATTAACTACCAACGTAATATGGCAAATACCGGTAAAGTTCAACAAGTAATTGGTCCCGTAGTGGATGTGTATTTTGGTGATAGCGAAGGCTTACCAAAGATTTTAAATGCATTAGAAATCACTAAATCAAATGGACAAAAAGTAATTCTTGAAGTTCAACAACATTTAGGAGATGATAAAGTAAGAGCCATCGCAATGGATTCTACAGATGGATTGGTTAGAGGTATGCAAGTAACCGATACTGGAAGCCAGATTACAATGCCTGTTGGTAATAATATTCGAGGCAGATTGTTTAATGTTGTTGGTGAACCAATTGATGGAATTAAAGAACAATTGTCTAAAGAGGGCGGTTATTCCATTCATAATAAACCTCCAAGATATGAAGATTTGTCAACATCTACGGATGTACTATTTACCGGAATTAAAGTTATCGATTTGATTGAGCCTTATGCAAAAGGTGGAAAAATTGGTTTATTCGGTGGTGCGGGTGTAGGTAAAACCGTATTGATCATGGAGTTGATTAATAATATTGCAAAAGCGTACGACGGTATGTCTGTTTTTGCAGGGGTAGGAGAGCGTACTCGTGAAGGAAATGACTTATTGAGAGAGATGATTGAGTCAAACGTAATCAAATACGGAGAAGAATTCAAACATTCTATGGAAGAAGGTGGATGGGATTTAGATAAAGTAGATCCAAAAGCATTAGAAACATCTCAAGCTACGTTGGTATTCGGTCAGATGAACGAGCCTCCTGGTGCAAGAGCAAGAGTTGCCCTTTCAGGATTGACAATTGCGGAGTATTTCCGTGATGGTGGACCAGATAAAGATAAAGGACAAGGAAAAGATATTTTATTCTTCGTTGATAATATCTTCCGTTTTACACAAGCAGGTTCTGAGGTGTCGGCTTTATTAGGTCGTATGCCTTCGGCGGTAGGTTATCAGCCAACATTAGCTACAGAGATGGGTTTAATGCAAGAGCGTATTACATCTACTAAAAAAGGTTCAATTACATCTGTTCAGGCGGTTTATGTACCTGCGGATGACTTAACGGATCCGGCTCCAGCTACAACGTTTGCGCACTTAGATGCAACAACGGTATTAAGTCGTAAAATTGCAGAGTTGGGTATCTATCCAGCAGTAGATCCTTTGGATTCTACATCTAGAATTTTATCTCCTGAAATCGTAGGTGAAGCACATTATAATTGTACTCAAAGAGTAAAAGAAATTTTACAAAGATATAAAGAACTTCAAGATATCATTGCTATCTTAGGTATGGATGAGTTGAGTGAAGAAGATAAATTGGTTGTTCATAGAGCACGAAGAGTTCAACGTTTCTTATCTCAGCCGTTCCACGTAGCAGAGCAATTTACAGGTTTAAAAGGTGTTTTAGTTCCAATCGAAGAGACCATCAAAGGATTTAATATGATTATTGATGGTGAAGTTGATGAATATCCTGAAGCAGCGTTTAACTTAGTGGGTACGATTGAAGAAGCAATCGAGAAAGGTAAAAAAATGTTAGCTCAATAATTGTTAAAGTAAATACAAATCTACAAATTATGCATATTGATATCATTTCTCCCGAAAAAACATTGTATTCATCACTAAACGCGGAATCTATTACTTGTCCGGGTATTGATGGTGCATTTCAATTGTTGGATCACCATGCGCCTATTATTTCAGCTTTAAAAAACGGAAAAATTGAAGTGCGGGAAAATGGAAATCCAATCGTTTTTGAAATCAAGTCAGGAATGGTAGAATGTAATAAGAACAAAGTAAATGTGTTAATTGAAGAATAAGATTTGAATTTTTTAAAAAATATCTGGCATCTTTCTTTATGAAAGATGCTTTTTTTTAATAGCTTAGCCCAAAAAATAATGTCGTTGATTGTCAAAAATAATGTTTCTTTAAAAAAGTATAATACATTTGGTATTGATGTCAATGCACAATATTTTGCGGAGCTAAAAAGTATTGAAGATATTCATGAGGCAATTGATACGGCTCAAGGTCATCCTTTTCTAATTTTAGGTGGAGGGAGTAATGTTTTATTTACAAAGGATTTTGAGGGATTTGTTTTTATAAATCAAATATTAGGTAAAGGTATCCTTTCCGAAACGGAAGATGAAATCATCGTTTGGGCACATTCTGGTGAAAATTGGCATGAATTTGTGTTATGGACGATTGAAAATGGCGCTTTTGGTTTAGAAAATTTATCATTGATTCCCGGAAGTGTTGGTGCGGCTCCAATGCAAAATATTGGCGCTTATGGTACTGAAATCAAAGATTGGTGTATTCAAGTTGAAGCTATTGATTGTATGACAAAAGAACGTGTCATTTTTGATCATTTAGATTGCAAATTTGGTTATCGAGAGAGTGTTTTTAAGCATGAACTTAAAAATAAATATATCATAACGAAAGTAGTTTTTAAGTTAGATAAATATAAAAAATGGATTCCAAATACCAATTATGGCGATATTCAAAATGTGCTTTTAGCGCAAGGAATTGAAAATCCGAATCCAAAAGAGATTTCAGATGCCGTGATTCAAATTCGTTCCAGTAAGTTGCCAAATCCAAAGGAATTAGGAAATGCGGGTTCTTTTTTCAAAAATCCAGTTATTGATACGAAATTATTTGAAAATTTAAAAATAAAATTTCCACAAATGCCTAATTATCCGGATAAAAACGGAGTCAAAGTACCTGCTGGGTGGTTGATCGAATTTTGTGGTTTTAAGGGATTGAAAATTGGAAACACAGGAAGCCATGAAAAACAAGCTTTGGTCATTGTAAATTATTCCAATGCCACGGGAAGTGAGATTTTTGAATACAGTCAAAAAATTATTGATACCGTAAAAGATACGTTTGGTATCAATTTAGAACGAGAAGTAAACATTATTTAATTAACGAATAAAATTAATATTATGGGATTAAAATGTGGTATTGTAGGTTTACCTAATGTTGGAAAGTCAACAATTTTTAATGCATTAACCAACGCAAAAGCACAAGCTGCTAATTTTCCATTTTGTACCATTGAGCCAAATGTAGGTGTGATAACCGTTCCGGATGTACGTCTGACAAAAATTTCAGAAATTGTAAATCCTCAAAATTTAGTGCCAACAACGGTAGAAATTGTGGATATTGCAGGTTTGGTAAAGGGCGCAAGCAAAGGAGAAGGTCTTGGAAATCAATTTTTGGGAAATATTAGAGAAACGGATGCTATTTTGCATGTTTTAAGATGTTTTGACGATGACAATATTGTACACGTAGATGGTTCTATTAATCCGGTTCGAGATAAAGAAATTATTGATATCGAACTTCAACTAAAAGATTTAGAAACCGTTATAAAAACGATGCAGAAGTATGAAAAGCAAGCTAAAGTTGGTAATGACAAGCAAGCAATTCAAGCGATGGATTTATTAAAAAAGTATAAAGATGCGCTGGAAAGTGGTAAATCTGCAAGAACGGTTGAAACGGATGAATCGACAGATTGGTTAAATAAAATATTAAATTTATTAACGAACAAGCCTGTTTTATACGTTTGTAATGTTGAAGAAACTTCGGCTAATACCGGTAATAAATATGTTGAAATGGTAAAAGAAGCCGTTAAAGATGAAAATGCAGAAATTTTAGTCATCAGCGCAGCTATTGAAGCGGAAATTGCGCAATTGGACAGTTATGAAGACCGTCGTGCTTTTTTGGATGATTTAAATCTTGAAAAATCGGGTGTGGAAAAATTGATTCTAAAGGCATATTCTTTATTAAATTTAATTACATATTTCACCGCAGGAGAAAAAGAAGTGCGAGCTTGGACAATTCATAAAGGAGACACAGCGCCTCAAGCAGCTGGGGTTATTCATACCGATTTTGAAAAAGGTTTTATACGAGCTGAGGTGATTGCATATCAAGATTTTGTTGATTTTGGAGGCGAAGCTAAAGTGAAAGAAGCGGGTAAATTACGTGTAGAGGGTAAAGAATACATTGTAAAAGATGGAGATATGATGCATTTTAGGTTTAATGTATAGTTTTTATTTAAGATTTATTAATATCCCAATTTATTTTAGTTTGTTTACTTTTGTTTTATAATATCATTTAATATTTAATTTTTAATAATGAAAAAATATGCTTTTTTAGTCTTAATGTGGTTTGGGTTTACAAGTGTTTTTGCTCAAAGTGCTTTAGACACTGTGATTAGAGAGAAGTCTAAAGATATCAAGTTCTCAGAGACTCAAGACCATTTTATGATTAATATCACGATGGATAATGTTATTAATGGAAAAACGGATACGGGTTTTAGTTCATCGTGGTTTAATCCAAATGTTGGATTTTATTTTATGTATGATTTACCAATTGGTAAAACAGGCTTTAGTTTTGCGCCTGGTTTGGGTTTTACTTTTAGTAAGGTAAACTTAGATGGAAGTATATTAAGAGCCGATTCCGCAGGAACTTATTTTGAAAATGCAGCACGTTCTAATTATTTTGGAGCAAATTCTAGATTTACAAAATATGAAGGTTCCAGTTTTTATTCCTCTTGGATCGAAGCGCCAATTGAAGTTCGATGGAGCTCTAAGCCTTTAAATGGAAGAAATCGATTTAAAGTAGCGGTTGGAGCGCGTGTAGGGATTCGTTTGGCATCCAATTCTAAGATAGATTATATTGATCCTTCATTAGGAGAACAAACGAATAAACAAAATCCATTTAGAGGGATTAATGGACTTAGATATGGCGCTACGTTCCGAATTGGATATGGTGCCGTTAATTTATTTGGATATTACGGCATGTCACAATTAATTAAAGACAGTGAAAATGCAAGAGGTCATGACTTGCGTCAATATTCTATAGGAATTTCGATTACGGGTTTATAGTTTTAATTAAAATATTGTTATGTTAAAACAATCTACAAATCAAATTTTAATGATTGAACCTTCTTCGTTTATGTTTAACGAAGAAACTGCGGTTTCTAACGAGTTTCAAAATAATGTTAATCATATTAGTCAGGAAAAAATAGCGCAACAAGCCATTGAAGAACATCAAAAAATGGTTCAAGAGCTTAAAGCGGCTGGAATCCAAGTAAATGTGATAAAAGATACACCAAATCCAATTAAACCGGATGCCATTTTTCCAAATAATTGGATTATGTTTCACCATTCAGGAAAGATTATCACCTTTCCGATGAAGAACTACAACCGACAATTGGAACGAAGAATGGATATCGTCGATTTTTATAAAAATCATTTTCAAGTTAGCGAAGTGATTGATTTAAGTCATTTTGAAAATGAAGAATTGGCATTAGAGGGAACGGGAAGTATTGTTTTTAATCATCAATCAAAAACGGCATATGCTTGTCTTTCGCCCAGAACAGAAGAAAACGTTTTGAAACATCTTTGTGGAATTTTGGGTTATGATTATCATATATTCAAATCCTATGACAGTTCCAATAAGTTAATATATCATACCAATGTTGTAATGTGTATTGGTTCTGGCTATGTTGTAATTGGATTAAATAGTATTACCGATGAAGATGAGAAAAAAGCAATTTTAAGTCGTTTTCATAATGAAAAATTAGAAGTTGTGGAATTAAATGATGCGCAATTAAATAAAAGCTTTGCAGGCAATATGCTTGAAGTCTTGGATGCCAATGGTTTTCCAAATTTGGTCATGAGCAAAAGAGCTTTTAATAGTCTTGACGCCAATCAAAAAGCTCAAATTGAAAAGTATGCTAAAATACTTCCTGTTTCAATTGACATTATAGAAACCGTAGGTGGAGGAAGCGCAAGATGTATGATGGCCGAAGTTTTTTTAACGCCAAAAAATTAATTTTAGTTAACTTTGCAAGTATAGGAAAATAAGCATTCTAAATAAAAGAGGTATGAATAATATTTATTGTAGTAGCGAAGTAGATAAATTGCAAAAAGTAATCGTTCATTATCCAGATGATGGTATTGAAGTGGTTACACCGAGTAATGCGCTTGAGTTTCTATATGATGATATTGTGCATCTTCCAGTAATGCGCGAAGAACATCAAATTTTTATTGACATTCTTTCAGCTTTTTTAGGTGAAGAAAATGTTTTGGATACCGAACAAATGTTTTTAGAAACATTAGAATTATTAGATGCTAAAAATCGAGAAAAATTATTTAATTATATTTTTGAGTTGGAGCGTTTATCTTCAAAAGATAAAGAAATTTTGAAGTCATTATCTAATGAAGATTTGACGTACACGCTATTTACGGGCGTTTTACAATCTGAGAATCGTACGATTTTTAATCCATTACCAAATTATGTGTTTACTCGTGATATTGCAGTTGTTGTTAAAGATCATCTTTTAATTTGTCAGCCATCTAAAAAAGCGAGAACGAGAGAAAGTGTAATAACGCGTTCGATTTGTTATTTCCACCCAATTTTTGCGAATTGTCAGAAAGATAATGATGCCAAAATTATCGATATGACCAAGATTGGAGAAGATTGCACTATTGAAGGTGGCGATGTAATGGTATTTCAAGATGATTATCTTTTAGTTGGTTGCAGTGAAAGAACGACACCAGAAGCGGTAGAGCATCTTAAAAATAAATTATTTGAAAAAAATGTAATCAAAAGCTTAGTGCGAATCGTTATCCCAAAAGATCGTTCTTGTATGCATATCGATACGTTATTTACTCAAATTAGTAAAGATGAGTTTGTGATTTTTGAAAATACCTTAAAATCCAATTTAATAAAAGTTACTCAGTTTAATCATGATGGCACGACTCAAGAATTCACGACGCTTCAAGATTTCTTTCTATCTGCCAATCCAAATATGAAATTTATTTTATGTGGAAATGGTGAATATCCATATGATGAGCGCGAACAGTGGACGGATGGTTGCAACTTGGTCGCACTTCGAGATGGCGTTGCGATTGCTTACGATCGAAACAACAAAACTGCAGAAGCATTGTATAATTTAGGCTATGAAATTGTAAGTGGCCGAGACATATCAAAAGAGTGGAATTATGGAAAATTCAACCCAGATAAATACGAAAAAACCATCATTACCATTCCTTCTACCGAACTTTCAAGAGCTCGGGGTGGGCCGCATTGTATGACGTTTCCTATTTCAAGAGTTAAGTAATTCGTTATGTATTTTTAAATCTATAATACGCTAAACATGGAATATTTAGATATTTTAGATTTATTTTTATTACCAATTTATATTTTTATTCCATTTTTTTTTGCGCTTAGATATCGCTACCGTTTTTTGACGGATTCAAATGATCGTTTTTTTTTTAGAAATGGAATTATAATTAAAATTATAGGATCACTTTCAGCGCTTGGCATTTACTTGTTTTATTACAAAGGTGGAGACACCGTTGACTATTTCACCAGTGTAGAGGCTGTTTTTAACTATTTATGGAAGCGCCCTGATCAAATTTATGAATTTTTAAGTCAATCGGATTTATCCAAAATTATGGATACTGATTTTTGGACAACCAAAAGTGCACACCGATATATCATTTCTAAAGCCACATTTACCGTTGTTAAATTAGGAATAGTTTTTTATACCTTAGCTTTAGGTTCTATAATCGGTACTTATATTCTAACGGCTTATTTTTCTTTTTTTTGTTCTTGGAAATTTTATAAACTTTTTACTGAATTTTATCCAAAAATTAAAAAATCAATAGGTTTGGCTATATTTTTTATGCCTTCCGTTGTGTTTTGGGGGTCTGGTTTATTTAAAGATACATTTACGCTAGGAGGCTTGTATCTATTTATTTATTCGGTTGTTCAGCTATTGATTTTGAGAAAGTTTCGATGGAGTTTTGTTTTTTATTTTATATTTTCTTTTTATTTATTAATTAATATTCGAAGCTTTTTTATTATCACGATTTTCCCATTTTTATTTGCTTGGGTATTTTTCTCTTATTTTCAGAAAATAAAAAATAATAATTTTAAAGTCATTTTTTTTCCTTTATTCACAATAGTAATCATTGGTTTTGGAGTTTTGGCATTTCAAGTTTTAAATCAATATATGCTTGAAGTGAGTGTTGATAAAATTGAAAGTTCACTTCAAGGTTTTCAATCTTGGCATGCGAGTCTTGGCGGATCTGCATACTCTCTTGGAGATTTTGATTTTACATTGGCTGGATATATTCAAAAGATTCCTGCATCCATTAATGTCACTTTCTTTAGACCCTATATTTGGGAAGTAAATAAACCTATAATATTTTTGACTTTTTTACAGAGTTTTTATTTTATACTTTTTACACTTTATGTTTTGATAAAGGTAAATGTTTTTAAGTTTTTTAAAATATTCTTTACTTCCTTAGATGTCTTTACACTTATAGGCTTTAGTTTATTTTTTGCTTATGTAGCGGGAATTTCTAGTTATAATTTTGGAGCACTCGATCGATATAAAATACCTTGTTTGAGTACCTATTTTATAGGCTTGTTAATCATTTTGTATAAATCAAAACAGCCTAATACCATCGAAAAAAAATTCTAATTTTAAAAAATTGCCTAAAATAGAATGTTTCCTGACATTTCTTTAGGGATATCGATGTTCATTAATTTTAAAATAGTTGGGGCGACATCCGCAAGTTTGCCATCTTTGATTTCATCTATTTCAGGCGCAATTCCTATTATTGGCACTAAATTTGTTGTATGCGCAGTATTAGGAGTACCATCTTTGTTAATCATACAATCACTATTTCCATGATCTGCTATGATTAATGTTTTATACTCTTTTTTAATGGCTAAAGGTATGATTTCTTCTAAACATTTATCAACGGATTTGATGGCTTTAATAGCCGCTTTAAAATCGCCTGTATGTCCTACCATGTCTGCATTTGCAAAATTAACAATAATGCAATCATGTTTTGATGCATCAATATAATTTAGGAGGGCTTCTTTGATTTCAAACGCACTCATTTCGGGTTTTAAATCATATGTTTTAACTTTTGGAGACGGCGCTAAAAATCGATCTTCGCCTTCAAATGCTGCTTCACGACCACCAGAGAAGAAGAACGTGACATGAGGATATTTCTCTGTTTCGGCCATCCGAAGTTGTTTTTTATTATTTTTAGATAATACTTCGCCTAACGAATTTTGAATCATATCTTTCTCAAATATCACGTTGATATTTTTGAAATTTTTATTGTAATTGGTCATTGTTGAGTAGAAAAGTGGGATTTTACTCATATGAAAATCCGGTAGGTCATTTTGTGTCAAAACTTCAGTAATTTCTCGACAACGATCTGTTCTAAAATTTACACAAAAAACGGCATCATCGGGTTCAATTGCTTTAAATGAATTGGTGATTATAGGTTCTAAAAATTCATCCGTTTGGTTGTTTTCGTATTTTTGTTTTATGAATTCTGATGGATTTTGAGTGATTTCACCTTGTCCGTAGCGCAATAAATTATATGCTTTTGCAATACGTTCCCACCGATTATCTCGATCCATCGCATAAAACCTTCCAACAATTGAAGCAATTTTTGTGTTTTTATTTGATAAGAAAAATTCTAATTCTTTAATCAAATTCGCGCCGCTTTTTGGGTCACAATCTCTGCCATCTGTAAATAAGTGTAAATATATTTCTTTTATTTGGTGCGATTCGGCAATGTTTATAATCGCTTTAAAATGCTCCGAATGGCTATGAACACCACCTTCCGAATACAATCCTATTAAATGTAAAGGCTTGTTATTTGTTTTGCAATAATTAATAATTTTTAAAATATTTGGAAGGGTATCAATTTCTTTTTTTTGAATAGAAACATTTATTTTTTGAAAATCTTGATAAACTATTCGGCCTGCACCAATATTTAAATGTCCAACTTCACTATTTCCCATTTGTCCTTCAGGTAATCCAACGTCATTTCCGAATGTAATTAATTTTGCATTAGGATGGTTTTTAATCAATTGGTCGTAATAAAGTGGACTTGCTTGATCAATAGCACTTACTTTTTTGTCTTTTGCAATGCCCCAACCATCCAAAATTATTAATAACGTTTTTGAGCTCATAATTGTTTATTTAAAACTAAAGTCAATTTCGGTGTTATCTCCAACGGTTAGTGACTTCAAACTGCCTTTAAGCGAGGAATCAGAACCAATTACAAATTGAGTAAGTTGAATCGTATTTAACTTTGAAAAATCACCAATAATTCCTTCATTAATAATGGAATCTTCTATTTTTGTATGATTACCTATCGTCACATTGGGACCAACGATTGAATTGATAATTTGAGCATTATCCGCAATACTTACAGGCTCAATAATAACACTATTTGAAATGATAGCTGTAGGACAAATTGAATTACCATATTTTTTTAGTAGAATGGCATTTGTTTGGAGCAAAACTTCCCATTTCCCGACATCCATCCAGTTTGTGGCTTCGTAATTATTAAATACAATACCATTTTTTGCCATAATTTGCAAAGCATCCGTTAATTGGATTTCTCCATTCGTTCGGATATTATCTTTGTTTAGTTTTTCAAGTATTTCGAATAACTTTTCGGTTTCTTTTATTTTATATAATCCTACCATAGCTAAATTGGTAGTAGGGAATTTAGGTTTTTCTATAAAATTCGTAATTTTACCCGTTTCATCCATTTCAATCAAACCAAAATTTTGTGGATCTTGAACTTTTTTTGTAGCGATTAATGAAGTATTGTGATTGCCAAAAAAGTCGGAAGGGATATCTACTATACTATCACCAAGGTAAATAACAATTTCATCTTCAATATTGATAAATTCTTTTGCCAAAAAAATTGCTTGTCCCAATCCTTCTCTTTGTGGTTGAAACACAAAATGGCAAGTAAGATTTGAATAATTATTTTGAATATAGTCAATAATTTTATCACCAAGGTAGCCAACAATAAAAATAAATTCCGTAATTCCATTATTACATAAATCATCAATAATATATTTAATTATTGGTTTTCCCGCTACAGGAATTAACGCTTTTGGTTGGGTATAGGTAAAAGGTCTAAGATGTGTGCCCGCTCCAGCTACAGGTATTATAGCTTTCATAAAAATAATTTATTCAAAATTCAAAGCGATTTCTTATTTAAGAATCTAGTGCAAATTTAACGGACATCTATTAAATCGAAGTTTATATTTTTTTTGAAACGCTTTTTTGGTTTTAATTGTTATATAAATTCAATATTTGAAAAATGAAATTAAGTAGTTTATTTTCAGTTATTTTATTATTTTTGTTATTAATTGGAATTATACCTTTTTTGGGTCATATTAATAAAATGGTTATCATTTTTTCATTTATAGCTTATATTTTTGCAAGTTTTGAACTCCATAATTCAAAAAATATAGAAGATATGAAAATTATATTTAGAAATATACTGTCCTTAATTTTGATATTTTCAATAGCTATTTTAAGAGATTGGATTGGTAACGTTTATACAAATTAGAAGATGCAAAAGAAAGTAAATAAAAATATACATATTGTAAATAAGAAAGCAACTTTTTTATTTAATATTCTAAAAAAATATACGGCCGGAATTATTTTAAAAGGTACGGAAGTTAAAGCAATTCGATTATCTGCTGTCAGTATTAATGAGGCATATTGTTATTTTAAAGCAAATGAGCTTTATATTAAAAATATGAATATCGGTGAGTATAAACATGGTACGTATATGAATCATATTCCTAATCGAGAACGTAAATTACTTTTGAATAAAAAAGAACTAAATGCATTGTTGATTAAAATAAAAGAAAAAGGCCTTACAATAATACCTTTATCTATAAAGATTTCAGAAACAGAATACGTAAAAATAGAGATAGGATTAGCTCAAGGAAAAAAATTGTTTGATAAAAGAAATGCTATAAAAGAAAAAGATCAAAAGCGAAATTTAGACCGAATTAAGAAACAATTTTAATTTTTTTTTACACTAATTTCTGTATTAAATAATTGATTTACAAAAATATTTAATTAGAATTATTATAAATAAGTAAAATGTTTTATTTTTTTTAATCTCAATTCTAATTATTTATCTAGAACTTTATATATTTGCGCCGTATTTTAAACATAAAGCACAATCTTACACAGTAATGATACGAAAAGTACTAAAATCGATTTGTTTACTAGCATTAATATTATTTTCTACAGCAAACACAACTTTTGCTCAAGATGCCAAAGCTGGTAAGGCATTATTTAGAAGCAAGTGTGCAAGTTGCCACGCTATGGATAAAAAAATGACAGGTCCTGCCTTGCAAGGAGTTGTTGAGCGTTGGGAAGCCATTGGAGAATTTAATGGAAAGTCAGGTAATGAATGGCTAAAATCATGGATCCTTAATTGGAAAGACCCAGTTGCTGCAGGTTTGCCATATGCAATAAAAATGAAAGATTTTGATGCTAGTGAAATGAGCATTTTTGCAGGTCAAATTGATGACGCAGCAATGGCCAATTTAATGGAGTATTTAAAAAATCCTTCCGCAGCTTCGTCTGGACCTGCACCAGTAGCAGCTGCTGCTTCTGAAATTACAGCAGATAGCGAAGGAACTTCAACATATACTATAGGTATCTTTATAGCACTTATAGTTCTATTACTTTTAGTATATATCTTGGGAAGAACCTCTAGTCAAATTCAGAAAATGAAAGTTTCTAAGGAAGAGGATGGTACTTACAAACTTAAAGTTGAAAAAACATCTAAAAAACCTTTCTACTTAAGAAATTCTTTTAAATCGGCATTAATGCTTTTAGTTGTTGTTTTATTAGTATATGCTGTGGCTAAAAATGCAATTGGTTTAGGAAGACAACAAGGTTATCAACCAGAGCAGCCTATCAAATTCTCTCATGAATTACATGCAGGAAAAAATAAAATTGATTGTCAGTATTGTCATACCACTGCAGCAGAAGGAAAACATTCAAATATCCCTTCGTTAAGTACTTGTATGAATTGCCATAAAGCTGTTCAAAGTGGCCCTAAATATGGTAAAACGGAAATTGCAAAAATATACAATTACTTAGGGTACGATCCAGCAACGGATACGTATGATAAGTCAAAAGAAAAACCAATCGAATGGATTCGTATACACAATCTTCCGGATCATGTATATTTTAATCACGCTCAACACGTAACGGCAGGTAAAGTGGAATGCCAGACTTGTCATGGACCTATTGAAACCATGGAAGAAGTATATCAGTATGCTCCTTTATCTATGGGATGGTGTGTAAATTGTCACAGAAATCACGATGTTCAATTTGTTGATAATTCATACTACAAAACGTTTGATAAATTCCATCAAGAAATGAAAGATGGAAAACGTAAACGAGTAACTGTAAGTGATATAGGTGGTACAGAGTGTCAAAAATGTCACTACTAGATTTTATAAATAAAATAAATTGCAATAATTAATCATAAATTACCTATGCAAGAGAAAAAATATTGGCAACATTTAGGAGAATTGAATACTGAAAATACAAATAGCGATTTTAAAGAGTTTGCTGAAGATTTACCAGTATTACAAGGAATTGTTGAACCTATTTCAGATAATAATCAAAATAGAAGAGATTTTCTAAAAACACTTGGATTTACAGTTGGAGCGGCAACATTAGCTGCAAGTTGTTCTATCCCTGAAAAGAAATCTATTCCTTATATTAAAAGACCTGAAGATATTATGCCAGGTATGGCTACTTATTATGCTTCAGCTTTTGTAAATAATGGAGAGTATATTAGTATATTAGTTAAAAATAGAGATGGAAGACCTATTAAAATAGAAGGAAATCCTAAATCTGTTGTAACTCAAGGCGGTACAACAGCATTAGCTCAAGCTTCTGTAGTTAATCTATATGATAGCAAAAGACACCAAAATCCATCTGTAAGTGGAAATAAAGTGAAGTGGTCAGAGATCGATGCTCAGATTATTAAAACATTAAATGACTTAAAGTCAAAAAATGAAAAAGTAGCTTTAGTTACTTCAACTGTAATTAGCCCAAGTACAAATAGTCTTATTTTTGAATTAATCACAAAATATTCAAATATTACTCATGTAACTTTAGATCCAATCAACTATTCGGGTTTATTAGATGCTACTGCTGAGGGTTTTGGAAAAAGAACACTTCCAGATTATCAATTTGATAAAGCGGATGTTGTATTATCTATCGGAGCTGATTTTTTAGCAACTTGGATCAATCCAACTGAATATTCAAAAAAATACATTACAAGAAGAAAAGTAAATAAAGAAAATACGAATATGAGTAAACATATTCAAGTAGAATCTTTACCAAGTCCTACGAGTGCTACTGCTGATATGCGTTTTGTCGTTTCAGCTTCTGAAGAAGCGCGTTTTGCAGCGGATTTGTATGCAGCGCTTACTACTGGTACTTCTTCTCCAATTAAAGCCGTTAATGAAGTTAAAAACGAATTATTAAAAGCTAAAGCGGAAGGTAAATCTTTTATAGTTGTTAATGGATCTAATGATAAAAATGTTCAGCATTTAACTTTTGCAATAAACCAATTTTTAGGAGCTATTGGAACAACAGTTGTAGTTAATCGTAAGGTAAATTATAAAAAAGGAAGCCAATCTGAAGTAGATGGTTTAATTGATGGAATTCATAATGGTTCAATTAAAGGTATTATTTGTTTAGATTCAAACCCAGTTTATTCGTTACCAAATGGAGATAAATTAGCTGAAAAAATAAAAGCGTTACCATTAAGTTTAACTTTTTCAGATAAAATTGATGAAACTTCTGCGGTTTGCAAATTTATATGTCCAAACCATAATTTTCTAGAATCTTGGAATGATTATGAACCAAAAGAAGGTGTTTATAGTGTAGCTCAACCAGTAATTTCTCCTTTATTTAATACCCGTCAAGCTCAAAGTTCTTTAATGAAATGGTGCGGTATTGAAGGAACTTATTATGATTATATTAAAAAACAAGCTCAAAGTTTTGGAAATGGTAGTTATCATAATTTTGATGCATTTTGGGAATATACAATTCAAAATGGAGAATTTGTTTCCAATGGTGCAGATTTAAATAGTGGTGGTGCAAGCTATTCTAATTCTGGTTTAGTTGCTTTAGTTGGTCAAGTTCAAGCATCATATCCAAAAGCTAACTTAGAAGTGAAATTCTATGAGTCGGTTCAAGGAGATGGTTCTATGTCTGATAATCCATTCATACAAGAATTACCTGATCCAACAACAAGAATGACTTGGGATAATTATATTATTGCAAATCCAAACTGGGCAGATAAAAATAATTTAACTCCAATTCTAAACGAAAAACGATACAAAGTTTTAAATGTAAAAATTAACGGAGTAGAAGTTTCTTTACCTGTTGTACCTGTTGCAGGTGTAGCTGAAGGAACTATAGGAATTAAATATGGTTTTGGACGAACAGTTACAAGTAATAATGCTTATAATAACGGATTTAATGTTTATTCGGCATTAACAAAAGTAAATAACTATTTTTCTAATGTTTCAAAATCTGCAGAGTTTTTAAAGGTTGCTGATTTTAAAGAATTGGCTTCGGTTCAATCTTATTTTACGTTAACTCATAAAGGTCTTGGTGGTGAAAAAACAAGACAATTAATTAAAGAAACAACACTTAAAGACTATAAATCAAATCCAGAATCTGGAAATACGATTAATGGAATGGGTAGAAAAGAATGGATGGAACATCATCTTGTTACTTTGTATCCAGGTCATGATATGCCAGGTCATCAGTGGGGTATGGTTATAGATTTAAATTCATGTACAGGTTGTAGTGCTTGTGTAGTAGCTTGTAGCATTGAAAATAACGTTCCTGTAGTAGGTAAAAATGAGGTTATTCGTTCGCATGATATGCATTGGTTGCGTATTGATAGATACCATACTGGTGATGTAAACAATCCAGATGTTACGTTCCAACCTATGTTATGTCAGCATTGTGACAATGCTCCATGTGAGAATGTTTGTCCGGTAAGTGCAACAAATCATAGTACAGACGGATTAAATCAAATGGCATATAATAGATGTATTGGTACAAGATATTGTGCAAATAACTGTCCTTATAAAGTAAGAAGATTTAACTGGTTTGATTACATGGGTTCTGATGCATGGGGTTCAGTTAATGATGAGGATTCTTTAAATCGTCTTGATCCTTTGGCAAGAATGGTTTTAAATCCTGATGTTGTTACGCGTTCTAGAGGTGTTATAGAAAAATGTAGTTTCTGTGTTCAAAAAATTCAAGCGGGTAAATTAGAAGCTAAAAAAGAAAATAGAATGCTTAATGACGGTGAAATTAAAACTGCTTGTCAGTTAGCTTGTTCTACAGGAGCAATTACATTTGGTGATGTAAATAATAAGGATACTCAAGTTTATAATTTAACAAATGATGAAAGAGCATTTGGAGTAATCGAAGAGATTTATACAAAACCATCTGTGAGCTATTTAACTAAAATTAGAAATAGAGAAACAGAAACTCAAGCTTAATATTACAATAACAAAGAAATTAATAAATTATGTCACACGTAGATTCTTTAATAAGAGAACCATTAATATTAGGAAAAGATAAAACGTATCGTAAAATTACGGATGATATCGTTAGAAATACGGAAGGTAACCCGCCTAGAGAATGGTGGATTGCTTTTGCTATTGCAGTATTAGGTCTTTTATTATATTTTGTTGCTGTAGGTTGGACCATATTTAAAGGTATTGGTGTTTGGGGTCTTCAAAAAACAGTTAACTGGGCTTGGGATATAACTAATTTTGTTTGGTGGGTTGGTATAGGTCACGCGGGTACGTTAATTTCGGCTGTTTTATTATTATTTAGACAAAAATGGAGAACAGGAATTAACAGAGCTGCGGAAGCAATGACTATATTTGCTGTAATTTGTGCGGGTCAATTTCCATTGATTCACATGGGAAGAATTTGGCAAGGTTTCTTTATTTTCCCTTATGCAAATACAAGAGGTCCATTATGGGTAAATTTTAATTCTCCTTTATTATGGGATGTTTTTGCTATTTCAACGTATTTTACCGTTTCATTATTATTTTGGTACAGTGGTTTAATGCCTGATTTTGCTACTATTAGAGATCGTGCTAAGACAAAGAAACGTAAGTTTATTTATAATGTATTAAGTTTTGGATGGAGAGGTACAGCTAAACAATGGTCTCGTTTCGAGAGTTTATCATTAATTTTAGCGGGTTTATCTACTCCTCTTGTACTTTCAGTTCACACAATTGTATCTTTTGACTTTGCTACATCTGTAATTCCTGGTTGGCATACTACGATTTTCCCTCCGTATTTTGTCGCTGGTGCTATTTTCTCTGGTTTTGCTATGGTACAAACATTAATGTTAATAGCAAGAAAAGTTCAGAAGTTAGAAGACTATATAACCATCGCTCATATCGAGTCAATGAATAAAGTTATTGTACTTACAGGTTCAATAGTTGGTATTGCTTATATTACGGAGCTTTTTATCGCATGGTACTCTGGGTATCTTTATGAACAATATGCTTTTTATAATAGAGCATTTGGAGACTATTATTGGGCTTATTGGAGTATGATGACATGCAATGTTTTATCTCCTCAATTATTTTGGTTTAAGAAGTTCAGAAGAAGTATTTTCGTGAGTTTCTTTATGTCAATATTTGTAAATATTGGTATGTGGTTTGAGCGTTTTGTAATTATTGTTACATCATTACATAGAGATTTCTTAGTTTCAAGTTGGAATTATTTTTCACCAACATGGGTAGACATTGCTATATTTATTGGAAGTTTAGGTTTGTTTTTCACATTATTTTTGCTTTTTGCTAGAACATTCCCTGTAATAGCTATTGCTGAGGTTAAATCCATCTTTTCTTCTATATCTGAGGCCGCACAAGAAAAAGAAAGAAATAACAATAAACATTAATTATAATATAAGAAATAAAAATATTAATAATGAATAAGGGTAAAAAAGAGCACAAAAACTATATTTATGGGATTTATTCTCATGAAGATAATTTTTTAAATGCCATAGATTCAATACGGTCAAATGGAGTAGAGATAGATGATGCTTACTCTCCATTTCCTGTTCATGGTATTGATGAAAAGTTAGGTTTTGAAGAAACTCAATTGCATACAGCAGGATTTGTTTTGGGATTAACTGGAACATTTACAGCTTTAGGAGTTATTTCTTGGATATCTTTTATAAATTATCCAACAATTTTTGGAGGTAAACCATTTTGGGGACTTCCGGCTTTTGTGCCTATTATTTTTGAATTAACCATTTTAATGGCTGCGGTAGGTATGTTTTTTGTTTACATTAAAAGAAATGAATTATTTCCAGGTAAAATTCCTTTAATGGTTGACGAAAGAACTACGGATGATAAATTTGCTTTAGCTTTTGGAACAGATGATATGTCATCGGATAATGTAGATAAAATTAAAGAATTATTACAATCTAGTGGAGCTGAAGAAGTTCACACAAAGTCATTTGAATAAAAACAATAGAATTAAATTAATATGAATAAGAAAAATAGAAAATTTTATACAATAATTGTCTTATTACTTTTAATTATTGGTTTTTTGTTGTTTAAAAATAACAGAAGTACTGGTAGTGAATATATGCCGGATATGGGACATTCAAAAGCATATGAAACGTATACAAAAGGTCCTTTAACTTTTTGGTTTAATAAAGAAAAGTTTAGTTTATCCTCTTTATTACCAGTAGCTAATACCATTCCTACGGAAGGTTTACCTTCTAACGAGTTGTATTCAAAAGAGCCTAGCGTAATATATTCATATAGATATACTCAACATTTTAGTAATAATGATCAAGAAAAAGCGAGAGCAGGTTCATCAATTTTTAATCCATATAAACCTGAAGCAGAGATCCTAAAAAGAGGAGAGGCTGTTTATACTAAACAATGTGCAGTTTGTCATGGTAAAGGTGGAAATGGTGATGGTCCTTTAATAGTTAGAGAAGATGGATCTGAAGGCGCTTATACAGCTGTTCCTCCAGCATTTTCAGACAGATTACCTACTTTAAAAGATGGTGAAATGTTTCATTCTATAACTTATGGAAAAGGAATGATGGGTTCTTATGCATCGCATGTAAAAGCTGATGATAGATGGAAATTAATTTGTTATATTAAAGAGTTAGCAGGATTAAATAAAGTTCAACAAACTGTAGATACAACAAAAAAGTAAATCATTAAAAAAATAATATAAATATATAAGATGGCACATCATAATACTATTAGTCATGATCCTCAAAAAGAAAATTTTACTTTTGGAGGTGGTCTTAAGAAAATGAGCATAATTTTTATCATACTAGGAATCATAGGTATGGTTTGGGCTTATTTTGGTCATACCGAAAATCATCATAGTCGTTTTTGGTCTAATTTTCTTTTAAATACATATTATTTTAATGGTATTGCAATTTCAGCTGTATTTTTGGTAGCGGCTCATTCAATAGGTTATGGTGGATGGCAAACTATCTTAAAAAGAGTTTTTGAAAGTTTTGGTTATTTTGTGTTTATAACCGTTATTTTCTTTCTTATTATAGTTGTTGGAATGTGGTTGGATTGGCATTCTCTTTATCATCATTGGACTCATGCACCAGAAACGGACACTATTGTAGGAGACAAAAAAGCGTTTCTTAATAAGAATATGTTCACTTTTATTGTAATCTTTTTTAGTGCATTATGGATGTTTGGTGTTGTTCTAATGAGACGTCACTCATTAAATGAAGATAATGCTAAAGACCCAATTAAACATAATCAAACTGCAAAATATAAATCAGCAGCATATATCGTAATTTTTGGAGTAACAACTTCTATATTTTCATGGGTAGCTATCATGTCTTTAGATCCTCATTGGTATTCTACGTTATTTGGATGGTATAATTTTGCCAGTTATATGTGTGCTTTTTTAAGTTTTGCAATTCTAATAGTTACATATTTAAAATATAAAGGTCATTTAGTTAATGTTACTGAAAGTCATTTACATAATTTGTCTTTATTTCTATTTGGTTTTAGTGTTTTCTACACCTATTTATGGTTTAGTCAGTTTATGTTGATTTGGTATGGTAATATTCCTGAAGATACTATGTATTTTGTTAAAAGGTTCAATGTGCCTTTATTTAAAGTTTTATTTTTTGTAACATTTATTATCAACTTTATATTTCCATTTTTATTTTTCTTAAGAAGAAATGCAAAGAGAAATTTTTGGATAATGAATATAGCGGCTGTAATTTTAATTTTTGGTCATTATTTAGATTTCTATTTAATGGTTATGCCTGAGCCAAATGCAATTTCTGAACATGCTTCGCATGATGATCATCATGCAAGTTTAAATAACGTTTTATCCGCATCTGCTAAAATTGAAAATAAAAAATCAGTTTTAGATTCCGCTTCAAACGATGCTGTTAAAGTAAGCACGGATGTTGTAGTTGATCATAAAGATCATTCTCATGAAGCAGCAAGTTCGCACTCAAAACATGGAAATTCCACAACATTAGCTTCTTTTGGAATTATTGAAATCTTTATTTTCTTAGGATTTATAGGGTTATTCATATATACCGTAATGACAGTTTTAAGTAAAAATAGAATTGTTCCTCCTACGAGTAATCCTTTTTTCAAAGAAAGTTTAAATCATAATTATTAAAATTTTATTCTAAATATTTAAAAAGTAAAAGAAATGTTCAATATACTTTTAACCTTATTTGTAATTTCATTATTTTATGCAGTAATTGTAATTTTCGCTAAAATTATCGAAAAATTAAGAGAGCATAAAGGTGAAGAATTAAATTATTATAAATTAAATAAAACGCATTCTGTTTTATTTCTAATTTTTGGTATTTTGTTTTTTGCTTTTTTTGGAGCTTCTTTTAAATATTTAGAATATGCAGTTTTACCAGAATCTGCATCTAATTTTGGTTCTGAAATAGATTCTTTGTTTTATATAACAGCTTTAATAACTGGTGTTGTTTTTATTTTAACGCATATCGCAATGTTTGCTTTTGTATATTTATACAGAGGTCGGAAAAATAGAAAAGCAACGTTCTTTGCTCATAGTGGTAATTTAGAAATTCTTTGGACTTCAGTTCCTGCATTAGCAATGGCAGTTCTTGTAGTAATGGGATTAAATACTTGGTTTAAAATATTTCCAAATAAAAAGAATTTGAATGAAGCGGATACGATGATAATTGAAGTAACTGGAAAACAGTTTAATTGGATTGTTAGATATCCTGGTCCAGATGGAAAATTAGGAAGAAGAGTTATTTCTAAGCAATTTATTACTCCTGATAACGAACTTGGAGTCGATTGGAATGACCCAGCTAGTAAGGATGATTTTTTTGCATCTGAAATTCATTTAATAAAAGGTAAAAAAGTTCGTTTTAATTTAGGTGCTTTAGATGTGTTACATAGTTTTTATTTACCTCATTTTAGATTAAAATTGGACTGTGTTCCAGGTGTTCCAACTTCGATAGGATTTACACCAGTTAAAACGAATGATGAGACTAGAGAAGAATTGAAATCTAATAAATACTGGAGTTCAATTGATCCAGAAACGGGTGAACCAAGATTTACTAAGTTTACTTTTGAGCTAGCTTGTGCTGAACTTTGTGGAAAATCTCACTATGGTATGTTAACAAATGTAATTGTTGAAGATGAAACTTCTTTCAATAAATGGTTAGCATCTCAAAAATCTCATTATTCTACTTTAACTTCACAAAAAGTTGAAAAAGAAATCAAAACAGACTCCCTAACAACTTCTATGGATTCTGTTTTATCTAAAAATTAAAATTGTATTAAAAGTTTAAATTAAGAAAATATAAATATTTATATGGCAAATTCATTAAATCATTCTCAAGAACATCATCATGAAGAAACGTTTTTGACTAAGTATATTTTTAGTCAAGATCATAAAATGATAGCTAAACAATTTTTATTTACGGGTATTTTTTGGTCTATAATTGGTGCTCTTTTATCTGTTATATTTAGATTGCAGTTAGGTTGGCCAGATGAAACTTTTCCTTTTTTGGAAACCTTATTAGGGAAATGGGCTGAAGGAGGTCGAATTTCTAATGAATTTTATTATTCTTTAGTAACTATGCACGGAACTATTTTAGTTTTCTTTGTATTAACAGCAGGACTTAGTGGTACTTTTGCTAATCTTTTAATTCCATATCAAATTGGAGCAAGAGACATGGCATCACCATTGATGAATATGTTATCTTATTGGTTCTTTTTCTTATCTGGACTTTTAATGCTTTCTTCATTATTTATTCAAACTGGTGCTGCATCAGGAGGTTGGACCATGTATCCTCCTTTAAATGGTATGCGAAATACAGCCGTAAATTTAGGTAGTGGCTTAGGAACAGATTTATGGTTTTTTAGTATGGCCTTGTTTATTGTTTCTTCCTTATTAGGAGGTTTAAATTATGTTGCTACTATTATAAATTTAAGAACTAAAGGTATGACAATGTGGAGATTACCTTTACCCGTTTGGGCTTTAATGTTTACCGCAATTTTAGGTATTCTAGCTTTTCCTCCTTTGTTAAGTGCTGCTCTTTTATTAGAGTTTGATAGAATTTTTGACACTTCTTTTTATTTATCTGATATCGTTTTAGGGGGTCAATTGCAAGATTACAAAGGTGGTTCTCCTATTTTATATCAGCATTTATTTTGGTTTTTAGGACATCCAGAGGTTTATATAATCATTTTGCCTGCAATGGGAATAGTTTCAGAGGTTTTATCTGTAAACTCAAGAAAACCAATTTTTGGATACAGAGCGATGGTTTATGCTTTAGGTGTAATTGTTTTACTTGGTTTCTTAGTATGGGCTCATCATATGTATGTAACAGGTATGAATCCTTTCATTGGATCAATTTTTGTAATTTTTACATTGATGATTGCGGTTCCTTCTGCGGTTAAAGTTTTTAACTGGTTAACAACAATTTGGAAAGGTAATATTAGATTAACTCCTGCAATGTTATTTGCTTTAGGATTCGTATCTATGTTTATTTCTGGAGGACTTACAGGTATTTTTCTTGGAAATTCAGCTATTGATATTCCTTTACACGATACGTATTTTGTAGTAGCGCATTTCCATGTTGTTATGGGAGTTGCAGCATTTTTTGCTATGTTTGCGGGTGTGTATCATTGGTTCCCTAAAATGTTTGGTAGATATCTCAATGATACGTTAGGTTATATTCATTTCTATGGAACTATTATTGCAGCTTATGCTATTTTTATTCCTATGCACTTTATGTTGAGTTTACCTAGACGATATTATACATATTCTAACTTTCAAACGTTTAATATTTTTGAAGATGTAAGTAAGTTTATTTCGATTTTTGCTATAATTTCTTTTTTACTTCAGATTTTATTTGTAATTAATATTGTTTATTCTGCTTTAAAAGGTAGAAAAATGAAATCAGATAATATAAATCCATGGGATTCTAATACTTTGGAATGGACTACTCCAGTAGAACATTTACATGGTAACTGGCCTGGTGATATACCTCACGTACATAGATGGCCTTATGATTATTCAACAGGATTTGGTGATGAAGATTATAGACCGCAAACATTGCCATTAGAAGATGGTGAGGAAGCTCACTAAAAATTGTTTTATAATATGAGCAAAGAACTTACTATAAAGAGTTTTTTATCAAAAAAAGCCACTAACTTCGCTGCATTAATGAAGTTACGGTTATCCTTATTAGTTGTTTTTTCTTCAATTATTGGATACATTTTTGGGTCAGGTTCTTTTAATTTATATAAAATATTTTTTCTAGCATTAGGGGGCTCATTAGTTACTTTTGCTTCAAATGCCATTAATCAGTTAATTGAGAAAGATACCGATAAATTAATGCATCGAACAATGAATAGGCCTTTACCTACGAATTCGATGAATTCATTAGAAGTCGTTTTGTTTATTGGTATTTGTGCTTTTTCGGGGTTGCTAACTTTAGCCTTAGTATTTAACTCAACTACTGCATTATTATCAGCATTATCGTTGATTTTATATGGTTTTTTTTATACTCCATTAAAGAAAATGTCTTCAATTGCTGTTTTTGTTGGTGCAATTCCAGGCGCATTACCTCCATTATTAGGATATGTAGCCGCAACTAATGTTTTAGATCAAGTAGCAGTTTGGCTTTTTTTAGTTCAGTTTTTCTGGCAATTTCCTCATTTTTGGGCTATTGCTTGGGTAAGTTTTGAAGATTATAAACGCGCCAATATTATGTTGTTGCCTTCTAAGTCAGGTAAATCTAAAGAGTCAACAATAATTATATTTTTGTATACTTTTATGTTAATTCCTTTATCCGTGTTTGCTTTTTGGATTCAGAGTATTGGTTTTATTGGCTCAACGATAATTTTAATTTCTTCAATATTGTTTACTCTTCAATCTTTAAAGCTAGTTCAAAACAATAGTGACAAAGAAGCAAAAAAATTAATGTTTTATTCGTTTGCATACCTTTTAGTTTTTTTATTTTCATTATTTTTATAAAATTTTATGATGATCTCAGATAATAATTTTGATACAAATTTGAAAATACATCCAAAGATGTTTGCACTCTATCTTGGGATGGGAAGCATGGTTATGTTTTTTGCAGCATTAAGTAGTGCGTTGTTAGTAAAACGAGGTGATTTTAAAAACTGGGTACATGTAGATATTCCACAGTCATTTTTTTACAGTACATTCGTGATTTTATTATCATCAATTACAATGCATTTAATGTTAACAAGTTTAAAAAATAGTTTAACAAAAAAATATTATTTATTTGGACTTTTAACACTCTTGTTAAGCATAACATTTTGTTATCTACAATACAATGGTTGGAATCAGCTAAAAGAACAAAATATTTTATTAAGTGGCAACCCTTCAGGTTCATATATTTATGTAATCTCAGGTTTTCATGCGTTACATTATTTATTTGGTATTTTATTTCTTTTATTATTATTGTTTCGTTTTTATAGAAAACAGAAATTAAAATTGGACACTTCATCGATGGGATTAAATATGTTAGTGAATTATTGGCATTTTATCGGTATCGTTTGGGTATATATCTTTCTATTTTTTAAATTTATAATTTATAAATAATTAATTATGTCATCAAGTACAACTAGTTTAGAAGTTTCAAATCAATGGGGAGGTGGTAATGAGCCTCTAAAAGCAAGTTATGGAAAATTAATGATGTGGTATTTTTTAATATCAGATACATTTACTTTCGTTGCTTTTTTAGTTTCATATGCTTCTTTAAGAATGAAAAATTCTGAAGCTTGGCCTAAAGCCTCTGAAGTGTTTAGTTCTATTCCTATTCATGGTTTAGATGGTAATAAAGATTTGCCACTTGTTTTTGTAAGTATCATGACATTCATCCTAATTATTAGTTCTGTTACAATGGTTAGAGCCGTACAAGAAGGCGCTATGATGAACCGTAAAGGAGTTATTAATAATTTAATTCCTACAATTTTATTTGGTATTTTATTCTTAGTATGTCAATATTTTGAATGGACGCATTTGATCGCTGATGGAATGACTTTGACGACTATGCCTGCATCTTTAGCTGGAGAAAATGGTTTAGTGGCTTCTCAGTTTGGTGCGTTTTTCTTTACCATTACAGGTTTTCACGGTCTTCACGTTTTAGGAGGTGTAATTTTAAATTTATATTTACTATTAAGAACGGCTAAAGGTGATTTTGATCGACTTGGTCATTACGAAATGGTTGAAAAAATTGGTCTTTATTGGCACTTTGTCGATTTAGTTTGGGTTTATGTATTTTTAGCATTCTATTTAATGTAATTTTAAAAGTTTAAATTTTAATTTAATATGGGAAATCATCATCATCAAGAAAAATTACCAAATCATTTGGCAATGACTGAGGCAGAGTACAAACATCATAAATCAGATGTTTGGAAAACTACGATAATTTTATCAATTGTAACTATTGTAGAAGTTGTTTTTGCTATTTATTATGAAAAAGCTTTAATTCCTGCTGGTTGGCCAATTGGGGCTTTAAGATTATTCTTAGTAGTTGCTTCTTTAGTAAAAGCGGTTTATATTATGGCTATTTTTATGCACGTAAAACATGAATTAAAAGCTATGATTTTAACAATAACAATACCTTTTACATTATTAATCTGGATGATTATTTCATTTATATCTGATGGAGATAGCTGGAATAATATGAATAATAAAAGGTTTGGCGAAAAACCACATCCTTCTGTAATTGAAGATCACAAAGGTGTTTCACATTCTAGTCATTAATTTATAAAGGATTGATAGTTATCAATCCTTTTTTTTATGTAATATTTATATAATGAAATCTTCCTTAATCAAATTATTTGCTTTTTTAATTGTAACTATAATTCCAGTTTTATTAGTTCTTTATTTTAAAGAAAAAAATAACTTTAAAAATTCAGCTGCACCCAAGCCAATTTGGCCAATAGATTCGACAATTGTTGATGGAAAAAAAGAAATTACGTATCATCAAGTACCTTATCTTTTGGGTCAGAATGCAGATGGAAAATACATTGCAACCGATATTATGTTTGGAAAGGTTTCTATAGTTGAAGTCTTTTTTACGCAATGTCCTTCGATTTGCCCAATTATGAATAAACAAATGCAGCGCGTTTTTGATGCATTTAGAAATAATGAGCGATTTAGAATTTTTTCGTATTCCATCGATTATGAAAGAGATTCCTTAAGTGCATTAAAAGATTATGCAAAAAAACATAATGCTAATCTTGATAAATGGTATTTTTTAAGAACCGAGCCAGATAGTTTATTTAACTTTGGTACCAAAGGTTTAAAAATTCCTATTTCTGATGAAGATAGTCAAGATAAATTTCTCCATAGTGAGCGTTTTGTACTAATTGATTGGAATAAAAATATTAGAGGATACTATATGGGTACGGATAGCTTAGAAGTAAATAAAATGATGAACCACATTGTATTGCTATTAAGTGAAAAAGATCGTTTAGATAAAAAGAAAAAAAAGTAGATTTATGTTTTTTGATAAAATTTCTTTATCTAATTTGAGTAATATTATTCCATATTCTTGGAATAATAAATATAAAATTACGATCATTTTATTTATTATATGGGTTGTTTTTATAGATAATAATAGTTTTATAACGCTATATTCTAGGTATAAACAAATAAATGAAATTAATAAACAAATTAGTTTTTATAAAGTTGAGTTATCCAAAACAGAAGAAGAATACAAAGCCTTGTTTAATAAAAAAACGTATTTTGAAAAATTCGTTCGAGAGCGTTATTTTCTAAAGAAAGAAAATGAAGACTTATTTATTTTTTCTCAAGAATAAATCCTTATTTGTTATTCTTTATTTTGATTTTTTTAAATTTTAATAGAAATTTTAGTTTATAGATCGAGATCTATTTTTTATCGATTTAATTAAAATATTTTTTTTACTTTTGCACCACTTTTAAAAAAGACAGGAAATAAATAAATAATGAGACTTCAAACACTTTTAATTACCTTATTTTTAACGATTTATAGTTCAAATTTATTTTCAACAAATAGCGTTAATGTCGATACCACAATTACAGAAGCTGTTCAACATGAAGGTGCTTATGATCCTGTTGAAACCATTATGCACCACGTTCAGGATGCGCATGAGTTTCCAATTATAGGAGATTTAGCTTTACCTTTACCTATTATAATTTACAATAAGACAAAAGGCACTTTTTTTACTGCATTAAGCAGTGCGTTTCATCCACATCATGGAACTAGTGATAAAATAATTGATGGCTATAAATATGAGCATGAACATATAACTTCTGTTGATAACGATTCTTTAATTGATTTATCAATTACCAAAAATGTTTTTGGAATGTTTTTAGGAATGTTAATTGTATTTGTTATCATGTTTTCAATTCGTAAACATTACATTGACGGTAATAATAATGCTCCAAAAGGATTACAAGGTTTTATAGAACCCTTAATTCAGTTTGTTGCGCATGATATAGCTAAGCAGAACATTGGTAAAAATTATCTAAAATTTGTACCTTATTTAATGAGTGTTTTCTTTTTTATATTAATCAATAACTTATTGGGTCTTATTCCAATTTTCCCAGGTAGTGCAAATGTTACAGGTAATATTGGTTTTACTTTAGTTTTAGCATTTTTATCGTTTTTAATGATTAACATTTTTGCTAAAAAAGATTATTGGGGACATATTTTTGCAATGCCAGGTGTTCCAAAACCTGTTTTATTTTTACTTACTCCACTTGAGATTATCGGTATTTTCATTAAACCTATAGCTTTAATGCTTCGTTTATTCGGAAATATAATTGGTGGTCACATTACCATTTTAAGTATCGCGAGTTTAGTATTTATTTTAGGTCAAGTTGGTAAAAGTTTCTCTGGAGCTATAGCAGGTGGCGTTATTGCCGTTCCTTTATTAATTTTTGTAAATGCGATGGAATTGTTTGTTGCATTTCTTCAAGCATATGTCTTCACTTTATTAACTTCAATCTTTATTGGTATTGCTCAAGAGGAGCATCATCATGAAGGACATCACTAAAATTTGTTGATTATTTATGGTAAATCCATTTTTAATATTTAATTATTTTAAACTTAAAATCAAAAAACTATGACTGGATTAGCAGCATTAGGATGCGGATTAGCAGCTTTAGGAGCAGGTATTGGTATTGGTAGTATCGGTGGCAAAGCCATGGAAGGTATTGCTCGTCAACCAGAAGCTTCTGGAGAAATTAGAGGCGCTATGATTATTGCAGCAGCACTTGTTGAAGGTGCAGCACTTATTGCAATTATCGTATCGTTCCTTTGCAAATAATTTGCTCCAAAAATCTAAGTAAAGGAATTAGGGATTGCCTTTTCCTTTACTTTTTTTAATTGAAATTTAAAAATTAAGATAAAATTTAATAAAATGATATATTTTTTTAGTGCAACAGATTTAATCACACCAAACTTAGGATACTCTTTTTGGACCTTATTAGCATTTGTGATATTTTGGTTGATTATGGGTAAGTTTGCTTTTAGACCAATTGTGGCCTCTATCGAAGCAAGAAATAAGAAAATTGAAGATGAATTAAAAGCAGCACAAAATGCCCGTGCAGAATTTGAAAGTTTGAAGAGTGAAAGAGAAAATATGGAACGCGAAGCTCGTGAAGAACGTACTCGTATGCTTTTAGAAGCTAAAACAGAAGTTGAAAATTTTAAAGCTTCAGAATTAAAAAAATCTAAAGAAGAGGCTGAAAAATTAATCGAAAAAGCTAAATTAGAAATTGAAAGTCAAAAAAATGCAGCTATTTTAGAAGTTAAAAATCAAATTGGATCACTATCGGTTCAAATTGCTGAGAAATTAGTTAAAGATAAACTAGAAACTTCGGATAACCAAACGGCTTTAATCAATAAATTAATTGCTCAAGCTTAAGACATTTAAAGTTTTCTAATTATGCAGTCTGATAAATCAATTTTCCCTTACGCAAAAGCGCTTTTTGAGCTAGCTAGTGAATCAAATATTCTAAATGATATTAAAGCGGATGTTTTATTATTGTCTGAATTAGTTAAAAATTCATCTGAATTTAGTGATATTATTTCCAATCCAATTATCAAAAAAAGTAAAAAGAAGGAAATAATTACGAATTTATTAAATTCTAAAATTCATAATACAACACAAAAATTTTTAGTTTTATTAATTGATAAAACGAGAATATCACAACTAGAAGCAATTGCTAACACGTTTTTAGAATTATTTAATAAAT
Source organism: Chitinophagales bacterium (assembly GCA_044368655.1). Classification (GTDB taxonomy): domain Bacteria; phylum Bacteroidota; class Bacteroidia; order Chitinophagales; family JADJOU01; genus CHPMRC01. The sequence goes on from JBIPPB010000011.1 coordinate 34,300, forward strand.
CTTTAAACAAAACGGTTGTTCATTTAACAACAGCTTCTGCAATCTCTGATGATATGCAAAAAAATATTGCAACAAGTATTGCCACAAACGCCAATGTAGAGGTGATTCATCATGTTGATTCAAATATTATTGGTGGTTTTATTGCGGAATTTGACAATAAAATGTTAGATAAAAGTATTCGCACTCAAATTACCAAATTAAAACATAAATTTAATTAATAACAATTTAAATATCAATAAAATGTCAACAGCAGTAAGACCCGATGAAATTTCATCGTTGATAAAAAATCAAATCTCTAATACAGATTTGTCTTCTTCGTTACAAGATATAGGTACTGTCGTACAAGTAGGTGATGGTATTGCTCGTATTTATGGACTAAATAATGTTCAGGCAGGAGAACTTGTAGAATTTGAAAGTGGTGTTCAGGCAATCGCATTAAATCTTGAAGAAGATAATGTCGGTGTCGTTTTGATGGGACCAACGGAAGATATTCAAGAAGGTCAAAAAGTAAAAAGTACTGGAAAAATTGCTTCGATTAATGTAGGTGAATCCATGGTAGGTCGTGTTGTAAATACACTTGGTCAACCAATTGATGGTAAAGGTGAAATCGGTGGTGAATTATTTGAAATGCCATTAGAGCGTAAAGCTCCTGGTGTATTGTTTCGTCAGCCTGTAAATGAACCTTTACAAACGGGTATCAAAGCGATTGATGCTATGATTCCTATTGGAAGAGGTCAAAGAGAGTTGATAATTGGAGATAGACAAACAGGTAAAACAACCGTTGCTATTGATACAATTATCAATCAGAAAGAATTTTTTGAAAAAGGTGAGCCTGTTTATTGTATTTATGTAGCATGTGGACAAAAAGCGTCTACTGTTGCGGGTATTGTAAATACGTTAGAAAAAGCAGGTGCAATGCAATATACTGTAGTAGTTAGTTCTAGTGCAGCAGAACCTGCTCCTTTACAATTCTATGCGCCATTTGCAGGTTGTGCAATTGGTGAATATTTTAGAGATACTGGAAGACCTGCTTTGATTATTTATGATGATTTAAGTAAGCAAGCGGTAGCTTATCGTGAAGTTTCTTTATTATTAAAGAGACCTCCAGGTCGTGAGGCTTATCCGGGTGATGTATTTTATTTGCACTCAAGATTATTAGAAAGAGCAGCTAAAGTAGTTAAAGATCAGTCTGTTGTAGTCAATATGAATGACTTACCGGCATCTCTTAAAGATAAGGTAAAAGGTGGTGGTTCTTTAACGGCACTTCCAATTATCGAAACACAAGCAGGTGACGTATCCGCTTATATCCCTACAAATGTAATTTCAATTACCGATGGTCAGATTTTCTTGGAGTCAAACTTATTCAACTCGGGTGTGCGTCCAGCAATTAACGTTGGTATTTCGGTAAGCCGTGTTGGAGGTAATGCTCAAATCAAGAATATGAAAAAAGTGGCTGGTACTTTAAAATTAGACCAGGCTCAATATAGAGAACTTGAGGCATTTGCTAAGTTTGGTTCGGATTTAGATGCCGCTACTAAAGCTGTTTTAGATAAAGGAGCTCGTAATGTAGAGATTTTAAAACAAAATTTAGCATCTCCATTAACGGTTGAAAAACAAATTGCTATCATTTATTTAGGTACGAATAATTTACTTAAAGAAATTCCGGTTTCTAAAGTAAGAGCATTTCAAGAAGATTTATTCCAAACTCTAGAAAATTCGCATAAAGAATTATTATCTGATTTAGGAAAGAAAGCTCTTGATGAAGTAGCGCCAAGATTAGTAGAAATAGCTAATGAAGTTAAAAAAGGTTATTTAAACTAACATTTATTGTTATGATAATTTATAAGGCTATAGGTTTTGTTTTCGAAATCTATAGCCTTTTTTTGTATGTTTAATCAATTTAAATACGTTAAAAAGAATAGAAAATGATTCATAAGTTAAAAATTGAAATTGAAAGTTTAAGACAAGAAATTATTCATCATCAGGTTTATAAGGAAATTCGTACCATTGATGATTTAAAAATATTCATGGAGTTTCATGTTTTTGCAGTATGGGATTTCATGTCGCTTTTAAAATCGCTTCAAAGAAATTTAACTTGTATTGATACGCCTTGGTTTCCTGTTGGCGATCCAGATACACGTTTTTTAATTAATGAAATTGTTGTGGGCGAAGAATCGGATATTGATGAAAGTGGAGTTCGTAAAAGTCATTTTGAATTATATTGTGATGCCATGAAACAGATCGGTGCAGATGTGTCGATTATAAATCTTTTTTTACATGAATTAAAAAGTAAACAAACACTTTCGGAAGCTTTTGAACTCGCAATGCCTCCTAAAGCCGCACAAGAATTTGTATCTTTTACGTTTGATATGATTCAAAAAAATGAAAGTTATTTGTTGGCTGCAATTTTCACTTTTGGTCGTGAAGATTTAATACCCGAAATGTTTTTATCGATAGTTGATGAAATTTCAAAACAAAGTACAGACCCTATTTCTAAGTTTAAATATTATCTAGAACGACATATTGAAGTGGATGGCGATCATCATAGTCATTTAGCGCTTCAAATGACCGAAAATCTTTGTGGAACCGATGCTCAAAAATGGGAAAACGCCACATTATACGTCAAAGAATCGCTTAAAAAAAGAATTAAATTATGGGATGGCGCACTAGATAAAATAATACAAAATAGATAGTTTTTTATAATTTGAAGATAAATTATTCTATGAAACATCTCAATTTAAAATATGCTTTGATTATAGTTTTTATCTATTTGTTTTAGTACATTTATTAGCAAATGATACCTATCATAGTCCTCTGATTCGAATTGGTCTTGTTGTTGGGGGTATTATTTTAATTCTCCAAATTAGAGAACGGTATAAAAATTAAGAATCTATTGAGAAGAATATTAATGTAAAAAGGGATAAGCTAGACTTTATCCCTTTTGTGTTTTTTTAAATTAAGATTATTTATAAATAAAATGCCAATTCTTATTTTTTAATAAACTTATAATTCAATACCTCTTCTTTACTTGTCAATTGAATATAATATACACCTGGGGCATAATTATTGATATCCAATTGAGTGGATTTTTGAAATTGAATTTGATTGATTTGAGCACCTTTACTATCCGTTATAATAGCTTGCCAATTTTCAGATTCATTGGTTTCAATATTTAGTAGTTTTTCGCTTGGATTGGGATAAATTTTTAAATTATTATTAGAGTTTTTTTCAGAAATAGATGAGTTTGATGAATTTTTAAACTTTGCTAAAAATGAGGCATAAATAAATTCAAGAGTATTTTGATGACCTCCTGATGCGATATTGCTAGTAGATTTTGTCCCTCCTGCCAAGAACACATTGTCGCTTCCATCCGTTGCACATGAATATCCGATATCTATACCGGTGCCACCATAATACGTTGCCCACTGTCGAACGCCAAGATTATTAAACTTCACTATAAAAGCATCTGATAAACCACCTTCACCTATAAAAATATTCTGATGACCTCCTGAGGCGATATTACTTTTAGAGATTGCATAACCTGCCAAGAACACATTGTCGTTTCCATCCGTTGCACAAGAATATCCGACATCTATACCAGTGCCACCATAAAACGTTGCCCATTGTCTAACGCCACTACTATTAAATTTAACCAGAAATGCATCAGAATTATCTCCAGAAATATTCTGATGACCTCCTGAAGCGATATTGTTTGGAGAGCTTGTCCCTCCTGCCAAGTATACATTACCACTTCCATCCGTTGCACAAGAATATCCATAATCTTGTAAGCTTCCACCGTAATAGGTAGCCCATTGACGAACGCCAGCGCTATTAAACTTTACTAAAAAAGCATCAGAATTGCCTTCTAAAACATTCTGATGACCTCCTGATGCGATATTTATATTAGAGCTTGTTATTCCTGCCAAGTATACATTACCACTTCCATCCGTCGCACATGAATATCCACCATCATTGTCGCTTCCTCCATAATATGAAGCCCATTGACGAACGCCAGCGCTATTAAACTTTACTAAAAATGCATCTATACTAAAATTATAAGTATCCTGATGACCTCCTGAAGCGATATTGTTTGGAGAGCTTGTTCCTCCTGCCAAGTATACATTACCACTTCCATCCGTTGCACAAGAATATCCATAATCTTGTAAGCTTCCACCGTAATAGGTAGCCCATTGTCTAACGCCAGCCCCATTAAACTTAACTAAAAATACATCCCAAATATCTCCTCCAAAAGTATTCTGATGACCTCCTGAAGAAATATTGTTAGTAGATTTTGTATGTCCTGCCAAGAACACATTGTCGCTTCCATCCGTTGCACAAGAATATCCATAATCTTGTAAGCTTCCACCATAATATGTTGCCCATTGACGAACGCCAGAGCTATTAAACTTAACTAAAAATACATCAGTATTGCCACCATAAATATTTTGATGACCTCCTGAAGCGATATTGATATTAGAGATTGTTATTCCTGCCAAGTATACATTACCACTCCCATCCGTTGCACAGGAAGAGTTAATGTTATCTCTATTATCAATATCACCACCAAAATACGTCGCCCATTCTAATCCTGGGTCTATAACTATATCTTTACTCTTATCAAAATTTTCAAGATTGAATGTAATCGTATTTTTTTCAAGCATAAAACGGGTTTCAATTGCTCTTCCATCTTGATAACTAACTGGTTTTTGTTCTGTAACGCTACCCATTCTGTTTTTCATGGTAATACTTCCATCTTCATTAGATGTTAATTCTTCCACCCATTCTGTTTTAAGTTTTATTTTGGAAGGGTCTCCGCCTGGATGAACTACGAAATCATATTTTACTTTCGGTTCATTGACACCCGCATTTTTATTAACATAGACCACCCAGTCAATATTTGGATATACTTCGTAATACGTTACTTTTTGATAGCTTCTTACATCCAATGCATTGTGATTATAGTATTGAATATAATCGTCACTTCTACCTTCTTTTTTAATTGTAGGATTCGGATTTGCACCTTCTAGATTCACATCCATACGATAGGTTTCTGTTTGAATCTGACTTTGAAGTCTTTCTATTTTTATACGTTCCTCAGCAGATGCAAATTTATCCAGTGGCTTATATCCTTCTGGATAAGTTACTTTATTGAACTGATAGGCTATGCCCGATTGCATCAAAAACATTGAAAGATTACCATCTTTAAACACAAACTTAACGTTTTTTCCATCTGCTCCTGTTACCTGTCCTTTGTTTTCTTCAAAAGCCCAAGAACTCTTTTGCATCATTTTTTGTGCCTTTTGCAAATCTGAAGTTTTATTTGCAAAAGCATTAACGCTTAAAAATAAAAAAAATAAAATTTTTTTCATATAATTATTTATTAAATTAATGCCTACTCTATTTTGGCTTTTCGGTTTCCGCCATTATGTTTATCAATTCTATAGTGTCTTTTTTTGCAAAAAGGTTAACAAAGATAATTAATTTTTACAATTTTTAACTAAGTTTCTGTTTATCCCTTTTTACTATTAAACTTAAAATTAATCAAAAATAATCCTAAAGCAATCAATAATCCATAAAAGTAGATATCAATTGTAATTCTTTCCAATTGATACAGCAATACAATAACAATAGCAAATAAAGGCTGAAGATAAATGTAACTGCTTACTACCGTTGGGCTTACTTTTTTTATGGCAAAAGCATTGAGTAAATAAACTAAAAATGTAGCTCCAAATAAAATGAAAAAAATATTTAGATAATATATTTTAGGAATGGATGCCCATTCTATTAAAAGTGCTTCTTCAATCCCAAATAAAAATACCCAAGGACTGCCCATTAAGAAACAAATAAAAATGACGGTTAATGGGTTGTATTTATGCATTAATGGCTTTACAATAATCAGAAAAATGGCATAGCTAATCGCATTAAATAATACAAAAATATCGCCTTTTAGATTTCCTTGCCCCGTTCCATTTTGATTGCTCCAAATGAGCAATCCCGCTCCGACCATTCCCAAAATAATTCCTGCTAATTTCTGAAAACTAAGTGTTTCTTTTAAAATAAACTTGGAAAGAATTAATGTAATAATTGGAGTGGTTATCATAATCAAAGCACCATGAACGCTTGAAGTGAGGCTGATTCCTTTGAAAAATAGAATTTGATTTGCTGCAATTCCAAAAAAACCGCAAGCAAAAAATCGTTTGAGGTCGCTTTTTTGTATTTTTTCTTTAATGAATAACTTAAATACAAACCAATACAAGATGGCTGCAAAAGTTACACGAAGAACTATAAAAGCATTTGGGAGAATAAATTTAGGCATTATGGTTTTGGCAATCGTAAAATTTGCCCCATAAATCAAATTGACAATTATTAGATAAATGTGTGGAAGAAAACGATGCATTTTGAATTATAATTGAGCAATCAATGATTCAAAATAGGATAACGTATCTGTCAGTGTTTTTTTTGAAGACCCGCCCGCTGCATTTTTATGCCCACCCCCTTCAAAATAGGTTCTAGCAAATGTATTAACATCGATATCGCCTTTACTTCGAAAGGAAATTCGAATTTTATCTTTATCTTCTTTAAATAATACGGAAACTTTTACCGTGCTTATCTTCATAGGTTGATTAACCAAACTTTCGGTATCGCCTTCTTTAATCTGAAATTTATTTTTTGTATTATGGTCAATCCATTGATACGCAATGCGTTGATCGTCGGAAATTTTTAAACAATTTGAAGTACAATATCCAAATAATTTTAAACGATTTAAGGAGAAGTTATTAAAACTCAAATCAAATATGTCTTGCGAAGAGGCGCCTTTTTCAATTAAAAATGCAGCCATTTGATGCGTATATGGAGCGGTAGACGCATATTGAAAGCCACCCGTATCGGTAATTAAGCCCGTAAATAAACAAGTTGCAACTTCGTAATTTATTAGATCTAAAAGATTTAATTTTTCAATAATTTCATAAACGACTTCGCAGGCACTACTCGATTTTGAATTACAAAATACCGTATTAAAATCTTCATACGTAGGACTTTCATGGTGATCAATAGCAATTTTAATTCCTTTTGAAGCATCAAAAAAAGGTTCTAAATCTTGAATTCTTTTTTTTGCATTAAAATCAACATTTAAAATAACTGCCGCATCTTTAATACTTTTTTCAATTTCATTTTTCTTATTTGCATCTAAAAACAATGTTTTTTCAATAGACGGCATCCAATTAAAATAGGGAGGATACGCACTCGGATAAATTACCTGAACTTGATGTCCAAGTTGCTTAAGCAAATGGTACAGCGCTAATGAAGAACCTAAAGCATCTCCATCCGGATTATAATGGGAAAGAATGACTATCTTTTGTGGATTTTGGAAGATATTTTTTAAAAATTCAAAATCTTCTTTTGCGTTTTGCAACATGCTAATTCATTAAAAAATACAAAAATAACATTATTTGACCAATGTCTGTGTAAATTGATATAAATTTGTGCATTAATAATATATCAATTAACAATAAATTAAATTTCAAAATGACGACGAATCGTACTTTTACAATGATTAAGCCAGATGCTGTTAAAAACGGCCATACAGGTGCAATTTTAAATGACATTATTCATGCTGGATTTAAAATCGTGGCTATGAAATATGTTCAATTAACTGAAAAACAAGCTAAAAAATTCTATGAAGTTCATGCTGAAAGACCTTTTTATATGGATTTAGTAAATTTTATGATTTCAGGACCTATAGTTGCTGCAGTTTTAGAAAAAGAGAATGCTATAGAAGATTTTAGAAAATTAATTGGTGCAACCAATCCTAAAGATGCTGCTGAAGGTACTATTCGTAATAAATATGCGGAAAGTATTGAAGCGAATGCAGTTCACGGAAGTGATAGTAATGAAAATGCCGCTATTGAATCGGATTTACATTTCTCGATGTACGAGCGTTTTTAATCAAAGAACCAAAATTAATAAATATTAAAGCGGCATATCAATAGATCATGTCGCTTTTTTTGTTTTTTTATCTTCATACAAAAATTATATTTGTAATTTTGCTAATCTATATAAACTATAAAATTAAAATATGAAATTTTTATCGGTATTATCATTTTTAACGAGTATCACAATATTGAACATGCAAGCTCAGACAAAAGATCCATTAAATACAAAAGAATATACTTTAGAAAACGGTTTAAAAGTATTTATCTCGGTAAACAAAGTGGAACCTAAAATCCAAACTTTGATTGCTGTAAAAGCGGGTAGTAAGTTTGACCCTAGCGAAACTACAGGTTTGGCACATTATTTAGAGCATTTAATGTTTAAAGGAACTCCAACTTTAGGAACGAATAACTGGGAAACGGAAAAAGTAATTTTGAACAAAATTTCGGATTTATATGAAAAACATAAAGCGGAAAAAGATGTTAATAAAAAGAAAGAAATCTATAAAGAAATAGACAAATTGAGTTATGAGGCTTCAAAATTTGCGATTCCTAATGAATATGATAAAATTGTAACTTCACTTGGAGCTCAAGGAACGAATGCGTATACAAGTACCGATCAAACGGTTTATATTAATTCAATTCCTAATAATGAATTTGAAAAATGGGCGCGTCTTGAAAGTGAGCGTTTTAATCATTTAGTAATGCGACTTTTTCATACTGAGTTAGAAACCGTTTATGAAGAATATAATATTAGCCAAGATAACGATGGAAGATGGGCATATGCCAATATGTTAAAAGGATTATTTTCAAATCATCCATACGGAACACAAACTACAATTGGTGAAGGAGAGCATCTGAAAAACCCTTCAATGGTTAATATTCGTAATTATTTTGAAAAATATTACGTTCCAAATAACGTAGCGATTTGTTTATCTGGAGATATTGATCCGGATAAAGCGTTGGAAGTTATTAAAAAATATTTTGGCACTTGGAAATCAAAATCTATTGAGCCCTTTGTAAGCAAATCTTTACCAGCAATTAATGCTCCAATTGTATTAGAGAATTTTGGAAAACAAGAAGAATTTGTATATATTGGTTTTAGAATTCCTGCTGCAAATAATAAAGAATCATTAAAAGCACGTTTGATTGATCAAATTATGGCAAATGGAACGGCCGGTTTAATTGATATCAACTTAGTTCAAAAGCAAAAAATGCTTGAAGCATATTCATTTCCAATTTTAATGCATGACCATGGTGTTTACGCACTTTATGGAAAACCTAAACAAGGACAGACTTTAGAGGAAGTAAAAACGTTATTATTAGCGCAATTAGAAGAATTTAAAAAAGGTAATTTTGAAGATTGGATGCTTGATGCGGCTATTAATGATGTCGAATTGAAAAAAATGAAAGAATTTGAAAGCAATCGTGGAAGAGCTTCTGCTTTTGTTGATGCTTTTACAAATAGTATTGAATGGAAAGATTATGTCGCTCAGATTGAGGATATGCGAAAATTCACTAAAAAAGATATTATTGATTTTGCAAATACTTATTTTAAAGATAATAATTATGTAATTAGTTACAAACGTAAAGGCGAACAAAAAAATCATAAAGTAGACAAACCTGAAATCACTCCTGTTGTAATGAACCGAGATCAAAAATCACAATTTTTTGATGCGGTAACCAAAATGCCAAGTGATAATATTGATCCTTTATTTGTTGATTTTAATAAAGAAATTCAGACTGAAAAAATCAATGATCGAGTTTCTTTTTATAGTATTAAAAATAATGAAAATCAATTATCTAAGTTTAGCATTATCGTTAAAGCGGGTTCTGATTTTAGTCCTAAAATGGCGATTATTTCAAAATATATTAAGTATCTTGGAACGAATAAATTATCTGCTGAGAATTTACAAAAAGAGTTATTTAAAAATGGTTTAGAGATTAACAATGTTTTAACTAGAGATCAATTTGTATTTACTGTTTCAGGTTTGGACAAGAATATGTCAAAAGGAATATCTTATTTATTTGATTTATTAAATGATTGTAAAGTAGATGCATTGGCTTTTGATAATCTTAAAAAGGATATTCTTAAAGAGCGTGAAAATAGTAAAATG
>JBIPPB010000170.1:0-3685 GCA_044368655.1 Chitinophagales bacterium
GCTATGCGGTACTGCCCATCGGCATGTCCTTGCCGCACGAATTCGCCGCCGCCAGCGTGGCAGAGGCCGTTGGCGCCTGCTTCCTGCTGGCCCTGCGGCTGGCTGCACCCTTCGTGCTGCTGTCGGTTGTGGTGCAGTTGATCGGGGGGCTGATCGGTCGCGTCGCGCCGCAAAGCCAGGCCTTCATCCTGGCCGTGCCGCTGCAGCTGGTCCTCGGCCTACTGCTCCTGGTCGCCCTGCTGCCCGCGATGTTGGGCCATTACGGGGAAGCCGCGATGCAGAGCTGGCGGGCCCTGGCAGGCCTCAGCTGAACCATGGCCGAACAGCAGGGCGGGGCATCGGATGCCGAGGACAAGACAGAAGAGCCGACACAACGGCGCCTGGAACGCGCCCGTGAGGAAGGCGAGACCGCCCTTTCCAACGAGCTGGTGAAGTTCGCCGCCCTCGGCGGGGCAACCCTTGCCACGGCGCTGCTCGGCCCCGTCGCAGCGACGGGCTTCAGCATGGCGGCCGCCGATCTGTTGAGCGGGGCGGGAGAGGCCGCGTCCTGGCGGCAGCTCAGCTGGTCGCTGCTGGCCCCCATGATTCCATTGACCCTCGGGGTGGCGGTGATGGGCGCCGCGATGGCCATCCTGGCCACGATGCTGCAAACCCGCTTCCTGGCCTCGGGCAAAGGGCTGCAACCAAAAGCAAGCCGGTTGAGCCCGCTTGCGGGCGTCAAGCGCATTTTCGGGCGACAGGCGCTGGAGCAGCTGGCCCGCACCGTACTGAACCTCGCCGCCTGCCTTGGGGCGGTTTGGTTCGGCGTGCTGCGGCACCTGGATGACCAGGCCCTGCCCTCCATGGCGATAGGCCCCGCCGCGCTGGCCGAGCATATGGGCCGCATGGGCTTGGACATCCTCATCGCCGGGCTGGCCGGGCTCGCCTTCGTGGCGCTGCTCGACGTCATCTACGTGAATTTCAGCTTCTTGAGCCGGATGCGGATGGGCCGGCGCGACATCAAGGAGGAGATGAAGGAAGGCGAGGGCGACCCGCTGATGCGCGCCCGGCGTCTGCAAATCATGCGGACGCGCAGCAGCCGCCGCGCGCTGGACGCGGTGCGGGGCGCGACCGTGGTGATCACCAACCCCACGCACTACGCGGTGGCCCTGGCCTATGAACGCGGGAAGCATCGCACGCCGCGGGTCGTGGCCAAGGGCACGGACAGTTTCGCGAAGCGCATCCGCGACACGGCCGATGAGAACGGCATCCCCGTGGTCTCCAACCCGCCGCTGGCGCGCGCGCTATACCTGGTGCCGGAGGACAAGGAGATCCCGCAGGAGCATTTCGCGGCGGTGGCGGAGGTGATCGCCTTCGTCTGGCGGCTCCGCCGCGGCCCGGCACGTTAGAGTATTCTCAAGCCAAGCGGATACGCTTGGCGACTCGGAGCATGCGTCAAAACAAACGAGTCCAGCCGGCCACTGGCGTCAGATGCTGTTCGTGTCCCGCCGGATGCGGGCGGCGACCTCGTTCTGCTCGATCTGGGCGCGGCGGGTCGCTTCCCGTACCGCTTCGGCGCGATGGGCCGCGAGCAGGGTCGCGATCAGTTCCTCGGCCGCGTGGGCCTCCGTCACGGCCTGGCGGGCGGTCTCGGCCGCTGCCTCGGCCGCCGCCAGTTCCGTGGCGCGCGTGTCGCGCTGCGCCAGGCCGAATTGCAGCCAGGCGGTGTAGTCGGCCAGCCTTACGCCTTGGACCTCACGCTCCGCCTCGAGCGCCGCCTCAGCGGCGGCCGCGCGGCTGGCGAAAGCGCCGACTGCCGCGCGCCTGCCGGCCAGCTCGCGCTCGGCCAGCCGCAATTTGAAGCGGCGCAGGCGATGCAGGGTGGCCAGGGCCCGATCTTCAGCCATGGGCAGCTCCTGCCATGGGGTGCGCATCCAGGATCGCGGCGAGGCGCGCGAAGGTGGCCGCAGCCGTGACGGTCGGCTCGTCCCGCGCCTGGGACAGCAGGGCTTCGAGGCGGGGCGTCAGGAGCAGCGCCTCATCCACCGCCGCATCCGTGCCGGGGCGATAGGCGCCAAGGCGCAGCATCTCCGCCATCTCCGCATGCAGGGCGAGGATCGCCCGCGCGCGGTTCATCAGCGGCGCCTCGCCGGGCGCGAGGCAGCCGGGGACGGTGCGCGACAGGCTGCGGAGGATGTTGATCGCCGGCCAGCGCCCCGCTTCGGCGATGCGCCGTTCCAGCACCACATGGCCGTCCAGGATGCCGCGCACCGCATCGGCCACCGGCTCGTCATGGTCGTCGCCTTCGACCAGCACGGTGAACAGGCCGGTGATGGCGCCGCCGCTGCCCGCCTTGCGCGGGCCTGCGCGTTCCAGCAGACGCGGCAATTCGGCGAAGACGGACGGGGTGTAGCCGCGCGTCGTCGGCGGTTCCCCCGCCGCAAGCCCGATCTCGCGCAACGCCATGGCGAAGCGGGTGACGCTGTCCATCAGCATCAGGACATGCTTGCCCTCATCGGCCAGATGCTCGGCCGCGGCCATGGCGGTGAAGGCGGCTTCGCGGCGCAGCAGCGGCGACATGTCGGAGGTCGCGCAGATCACCACCGACCGCGCGAGGCCGTCCGGCCCCAGGTCATCCTCGATGAATTCGCGCAACTCGCGGCCGCGTTCGCCGACCAGGCAGATCACCGCCGCGTCGCAGGCCGTCCCCCGCGCCAGCATCGACAGGAGCGTGGATTTGCCGATGCCGGAGGCCGCGAAAAGCCCGATGCGCTGGCCGCGCCGCATACCGCAGAAGGCATCCAGCGCACGGACGCCAAGGTCGATGCGCGGGCCAAGCCGTTCGCGAGTGCCGGCTGGGGGGGGCGCGTCACGCGCGGAGCGGCGGCGTGGGCCCGGGGGGGGTGGCGTCCCGCCATCCAGCGGCGCGCCGAGCGGGTCCAGCACCCGGCCGAGCCAGCCCGGCCCCGGTGCGACCGCCCCGTGCGCGGCCAGCACCGCCGGGCTGCCAAGCCGCACGCCATCGGTGGTGCCAAAGGCCATGGCGCGGATGCCGCGTTCGGCGGAGACGGAGATGACCTCGGCCGGCAGCGGCGGGTGGCCGGGCAGTTCGATCTCCAGCCGGTCGCCGCGGGAGACGAGGGCGGAAAGCCCCGCGACCTCCAGCGTCAGCCCGTCGAAGGCGGTGACGCGGCCCTGAATGCGGTGCGGCGAGAGGGTGCGGAGCATGTCGCGCGCCTGGCGCAGCCGGGCGGCGGTGCGGGGGGCGGCGCCGTCAGGCATCCGGGCACCGCATCGGCGGGGCGAACAGGGGGGCAAGGCTGGACCGCAGCTTGGACACACGACCGTTCATCTGACCCGATCGTAAACGGAATATGTCTCGACCGCAAATCAATGCGATACCGTTTACGTTCGGTTAACAAATCGAGGGAAATTTAGCCTTGCTCCATGAACGAGCAACAGGCTGGCGCCGGGAATAGCCCAAAGGTGACCGGTCTTGTGACGGCCAGACACCGCCTTGGGCGGCAGGCCGGGACGCTGGAATAGCCGGCGTTCGATACGTAAAGGAATAGCTGCGATGTCGTTCAACATGATCAACACCAACACGAGCGCCATGGTCGCGCTGCAGGCACTGAGCAGGACCAACGATCAGCTCGAAACGACCCAGAAGCGGATCTCCACGGGCTTTCGCGTGGCCGATGCCCGC
>JBIPPB010000061.1:0-12723 GCA_044368655.1 Chitinophagales bacterium
CACCCTTGGTTTTTATTTTTATATGCCCTTCCGTTAAATTATTTTTATTAGCATAAACCAAAGCTGAAGCGGTAACACCAGTTCCGCAGCTGTACGTTTCGTCTTCTACACCACGCTCATACGTTCTTACAAATAAATGATTATCCATTTCTTCTACCCAATTGACATTGATGCCTTCAGGAAAATCCTTTGAATACCTTATTTCTCTTGAGGGCATAATAATGCTTTTATCCTTTATTTTTTCTTCAAAAATAACAAAATGAGGACTTCCTGTGTTTATAACATAATGATTTCCAATACTTTGAATTTCTGAAATAGAATTCATTTCAATTTTAACGGACTCCTTTAAAACTTCAAATTTATTAACAATACCATTTGACTCAAAACTTCCTTTATTAGAGATTAACTGAATATCAAAACAAAACTGAACGGCACAGCGGCTTCCATTTCCGCATAAAGAACTTAAATTGCCGTCGCTGTTGTAGTAATTCATTTTAAAAAAATCTTTTTGAATATTCACTATTTCAATAAAACCATCTGCGCCTATACCAAAACGCCGATCGCATAAAAATGCAATTTGATTTGTATTTAAATTAATTTTATTTTCAATATTATTTATGATAACGAAATCATTACCGCAACCTTGATATTTTTTAAAATATAACATCTATTAATGTTTAAATTAGATTACAAAACTAAAATAATTGTGGATAAAATGTTCAAAAAATATATAAATTTTAAAAATTTATTTTATCTTTGCGCTTATCTTATAATTTACAACGTTTTAATATATGAAGTTCATTTATCTTATAATAACCAGTTTCATTTTTTATAATTCTAATTTTGCTCAGTTAGATAGTCGGAAATTTACGTATGATTCTGGCCCCAACGCCGGAAGTTTAAATTATGAAATGCTTGAAGATTTAACTTCTAAAATGTTTGAAAAGAATGTGGCTTATTTTAATGAAGAGCAAGTTGAGCATTTTATTAATATGAATGTAAATGATTTACCTCAATATTCAGATGAAGAATTACACAAAAGACTTTTAGCAATTCCTACTACAATTCCTCTTAAATTTACACCTCAAGTCGGAGAGTTAATTCGTTATTTTGCCTATAAAAAAAGAGCTTATACAACTCGAATGCTTACAATGAGCCAAGTTTATTTCCCTATTTTTGAGGAAGCACTCGAAGAGGCTGATTTACCATTAGAATTAAAGTGTTTATCCGTAATCGAAAGTGCGCTAAACCCTCTTGCTAAAAGTAGAGTTGGTGCTACTGGTTTGTGGCAGTTTATGCATGGAACAGCAAAATATGAAGGCATGGAAATCAATACATTATATGATTCTAGAAGTGATATTTATATTTCAACCGAGCATGCTGTAAAATTTTTAAAAAAATTACATAATCTTTATGGTGATTGGTTTTTGGCTTTAGCTTCTTATAATGCGGGTCCAGGAAATGTAAATAAAGCAATAAAGCGCTCTGGTGGTTATGATTTTTGGACAATTAAAAGTGCATTACCAAGAGAAACTCAAAACTATGTACCTTCTTTTATTGCAATGGTTTATATGATGTATTATGCTAAAGACTATCAACTTTATCCAGGTACACCAAAAATAAATATAAAAGATGCGACGTTCTATAAAATTAATGAAAAACAATCATTAAAATATCTAGCCGAATTAAGTGGTACAGATGAAGAAACACTAAAAATATACAATCCTGCTTTAAAAAAGGGAATCGTTCCTAAGACAGACGAAGGATTTAGTATTCTTTTACCTCGACAAATAGCATTTAATCTTGATAAAAAAGTAGATTTGTTAGCTCAAGATCCATATATTTATAATCCAGCTTACATTCCACCTCCAACAATTCCTATTGAACCTATTATTGCAAATGAAACATTAGCAGAATCATCAGAAAGTACCAAACCAAATGAAGTAAATCATGATAATGTAGAACAAAAAAATGAACCGGTTAAGGTATCTAGTATTATTTCAAACATAAATTCAAAATCAAATAAAGAGTTTAAAATTGTAAAAATTGTAGAAACTAAAAAGGTCATTGATTATCATAAAGTAAGAAAAGGTGAAAATGCGACTGAAATCGCACGAAAATATCAAATCTCGTTAGATGATTTAAGCGAATGGAACAAAAAAGCTAATTTAAAAAAATTATTAGTAGGTTCTAAATTGAAGATTGAAAAAACGATAAAAGAAGTGAAGCCTCAGTTGATGCCAGTTCCTAATAAATCGAATCTTTCCTATGAGGATGAAGAAATTGTTCATAAGTTAAAAAGAGGAGAAACCTTATTACAATTAACCCGAAAATATAACGTAACATTAAATGATTTAAGAGCTTGGAATTCATTAGAAGATGACAATGTTTTGATTGGTCAAGAAATCGTTATAAAAACAAATAAAAACAAACTAGAAAGCAATAACTTACAGCAGTATTTTATTCATATTGCTAAAGGTGGTGACACGTTACAAAGCGCTAGCAATTTATATAATGTTCCTGTAGAGACACTTAAAAGGCTTAATAATATTCCAGAGAATGTGCCTCTAAAAGAAGGAGAGAAAATAAAAATACCTTCTTCATAAAAAAAAGCATAGATATAAAATTAAATCATTATCTTTGCACTCCTAAAAATTAAAAAAAGCGGGCGTGGTGAAATTGGTAGACACGCTAGACTTAGGATCTAGTGCCTTCGGTATGGGGGTTCGAGTCCCTCCGCCCGCACCCATAAACGCAGATCAAATAAAATCTGCGTTTTTTTTGTTTTAAATAAAATACCTATTAAATATGCAAATCGAAAATCAAAAATTAGACAATCAAAAAACAGAAATCATTAAGTTGACTATCGAAACTAATGATTATTTACCTGAGATCGAAAAAAAAATTAAACAATATGCAAAAACTGCAGAAGTTAAAGGTTTTAGAAAAGGAATGGTTCCTCAAGGAATGGTGAAAAAAATGTATGGAGATGCTATTTTGGCAGAAGAAATTAATAGAATCATTGATAAAGAAATCCAAAACTATTTTACATCAAACGAAATTGATATTCTTGGTCAACCTATACCAACAGAAAATAACGAAAAAATAAATTTAAGCATTGCTTCTAACTTGAATTATACTTTTGAATTCGAATATTCAAGACAACCTCAGGTGGAGTTAAACTTTGATGGAAAAACGTTTGAAAAATATGAAATCAAAGATATTGATGCGATTGTAGAAAAAGAATTAGAAAATGTAAAAACATATTTTAAAACTAGTGAAGATACTGAAAATCCAATTGAAGATGAAAAAGATGTTATATATTTTTCATTAAACAACAATAAAGACATTTCTGTGGAATCTTCAATGATTTTTGAAGACCTTACAGATGAAGGGAAAAATGCCATTAAAGGTAAAAAGAAAGGCGATAAGATTTCAAGTAATTTAAATAACTGGTTTACAGAAAAAAGTAATCCAAATAAATACATCTTCAAATTTGATGAGAATACAACTCAAGAAATTATTGACCAAACCAATGATACATTTGATGTAGAAATTACAAATGTTAAAAAATTGGTTATTCCTAATGATTTGAGCCAAGAACAAATTGCTCAAATCACAAGAGATGAGCAAAAAAATACCGTAGAAGATTTAAAAGAATTTTTGAAAAAGGATATTGAAAATCAATATGAAACGGTTTCTAATAATTTCTTATATGATGACATTTATAAATTCATCACACGAGAATTAGCTATAGATTTACCCGAAGATTTTCTTAAAAGATGGATTACCAACCGTAATGATTACAAAATTGATGTTGAAAAATTCGAAAGTGAGAAAGATATGTATTTCCGACAATTCAAATGGGAAATTACAACACTTCAATTTGCTAAAAAATATGAAATTAAAGTAAGTTTCGATGAAGTTCGTGAGAGTTTTGTTGGTAGTTACAGAAATATGTTAATGCAATATGGAATGCCTGCAGAAGATCAGTTTATTGACAATATGCTTAAAGAAACCCTAAAAGATCGTAAGAAAGTAGAAGAAGCCTATCAAAAGTTATTAGACGATAAAATTTTTGCTAAAATGGCAGAAATGGTTAAAACAAAAGCGGTTAAAAAAACAGAAGAAGAATTTACAGAATCTTCATTAAAAAGAAAAGAAGCTTAAATAAAAAAATCTTACTTATGGAACACTTAGGAAACGAATTTATAAAATATGCGACAAAGCATAAAAATATAAATGACAAACTTGTCCAAGATTTTGTGTGGCAGGCCACTTCTCCTGTTATCAATGACTATATAACGCCAAATATTATCGAAGAACGTCGAATGAACGCCGTTGCAATGGATGTTTTTAGTAGATTAATGATGGATCGTATTATTTTTTTAGGAGTTCCGATTTATGATGACGTTGCTAATATTATTCAAGCGCAGCTTTTATTTATGGAAAGTACGGATTCTAAAAGCGATATACAAATTTATATTAATTCACCTGGAGGTAGTGTATATGCAGGATTAGGAATATATGACACTATGCAATATATCAACCCAGATGTAGCAACTATTTGTACTGGACTTGCTGCATCAATGAGTGCGGTGCTTTTATGTGCAGGCAAAAAAGGAAAAAGAACGGCTTTACCTCATGCACGTGTTATGATTCACCAACCTTTAGGAGGCGCAGGTGGAATGGCTAGTGACATTGAAAATACGGTTATTGAAATTAATAAACTCAAGAAAGAGCTTTACGAAATATTAGCTCAACATTCTGGTCAAGATTATACAAAAATCGAAGCAGACAGCGATCGAGATTATTGGATGCGCGCACAAGAAGCCAAAGAATATGGAATGATTGATGAAGTGCTTCAAAGAAAATAATTTCTTTATAAACATCCTATCCCCTTTTTGTTTTTATTCTTAAAAGTTTTTTTAGAATTTGTTTATATTTGCAAATCACTAAAAAATTAGTTTAAATGAAAGAAGTATATATTGTAGCATATGGTAGAACTCCAATTGGAAGTTTTAATGGTAGTTTATCATCTAAAAGTGGCGTAGAACTTGGTAGTATTGTAGTAAAAAGCTTAATAGAAAAAGCAGGAATCAAAGGAGAAGATTTACAAGAAGTAATTTTAGGAAATGTACTTCAAGCTAATAATGGACAAGCTCCCGCTCGTCAAGCTGCATTGGGTGGTGGAGCCGCATTTAATTCCGCATGTACTACTATAAATAAAGTTTGTGCTTCAGGATTAAAATCAATTGCTTTAGCTGCACAATCTATTCAACTTGGAATTTATGACATTACATTAGGTGGCGGATTCGAAAGTATGACAAATTCTCCATATTATATAGCAAATGGAAGAAATGGTTATCGTTTTGGAAATGGCGAAATTATCGATGCTATTGTAAGAGATGGTCTTCAAGATCCTTTCAAAAAGAATATGATGGGAAATGTAGCTGAATTTTGCGCTACAAAGTATAATTTTTCTAGAGAAGAACAAGACGCATATGCTATTAAATCTTACGAAAGAGCACAAGAAGCATACAAAAATAATTTGTTTTCAAATGAAATTATTCCAGTAGAAATACCACAAAGAGGTGGAGAATCAAAATGGATTTCTGAAGACGATGAATATAAAAATATTAAATGGGACAAAGTAAGTACGGTAAAACCTGCATTTGATAAAAATGGTACGGTAACTGCTGTAAATGCTAGTAAAATTAATGATGGAGCCGGTGGAATGCTTTTGATGAGTAAAGAAAAAATGGAAGCGTTAGGTTTAAAACCGATTGGAAAAATTGTAGGTTATGCCGATGCAGAACAAGATCCAGATTGGTTTACAACAGCACCTGCGTTAGCAATTCCGGCTGCAATTAAACGAGCTGGCTTAAATTCGGATCAAATTGATTTTTATGAAATTAACGAAGCTTTTTCAGTAGTAGCTTTGGCAAATATGAAAGACTTAAATCTTAATCCTGAAAAAGTGAATGTATTTGGAGGCGCCGTTTCTTTAGGACATCCAATTGGTGGTTCAGGAGCACGTATTGCTTGTACTTTACTTTCAGTTTTAAAACATAACAATGCAAAATACGGTGTAGCTGGAATTTGCAATGGCGGTGGCGGTGCTACTGCTCTTGTTATCGAAAACTTATAAGATGGCAATCAACTGGGATTCTACTAAACATTATCAAAATAAACCAAAAAAAAGTCTTTGGAAACAGTTAATGTTATTTTTTAAAAATATTTTTAAATCAATTTAATTTATGAGCCAAAAGGCCGTTTTAATTCTTGCAGATGGAACTACATTATTTGGTAATCAAGATGGCGCCAATGTAACTAAAATTGGAGAACTTTGTTTTAATACAGGAATGACTGGTTATCAAGAGTTATTTACAGATCCGAGTTATTTCGGTCAGATGTTAATTATGACATCCAATCATATTGGAAACTATGGAATTCATCCCTCCGAATCCGAAAGTAATTCTCCTAAAATTTTTGGTTTAATTTGTAAAGAATTTTCAAAAAAATATTCAAGAAAAGATGGTGAATTGGATTTGAAAAGCTATTTTGAAAAATGGGAAGTTCCTGCTATTAGTGGTATAGATACTAGGTTTTTAGTTAGACATATTCGAAAAAATGGTAGTATGAATGCTATTATTAGTTCGGATATTGAAAACATAGATGCATTAAAAAAACAACTCTCCGAAGCGCCTTCAATGAAAGGACTTGAATTGGCTTCAAATGTTTCAACGAAAGAAATCTACGAATTAGGAAATAAAGATGCAAAATATAAAATTGCAGTTTATGATTTTGGTGTAAAACAAAATATTTTAAATTGTTTTTTAGAAAGAGATTGCCATTTAACCATTTATCCTTGTAAAACACCAATAGAAGAAATTTTTTCTTCTAAACCAAATGGTATTTTTCTTTCTAATGGACCTGGTGATCCCGCTTCGATGGATTATGCAATAAATAATGTAAAAGTTGCATTAGATTCAAATATTCCTATTTTTGGTATTTGTATGGGGCATCAAATTCTTGCTTTATCTTTAGGTGCTACAACGTATAAATTACATAATGGTCATAGAGGCTTGAATCATCCTGTTTTAAATCTTAAAAACCAAAAATCGGAGATTACCTCACAGAATCATGGCTTTGGAGTAGATATTGATTCAATAAAAAATATTGAAAATATTGAGCTTACGCATATTAATCTTAATGATGACACCGTTGAAGGAATTCGATGTAAGGATAAAAAAGCATTTTCAGTGCAATATCATCCCGAAAGTAGTCCTGGTCCTCATGATTCAAGATATCTATTTGATGATTTTTTAAATCAACTTTAAGCTTATTGTTTAAAGAAATTGAGGCTATTTTTACATAATTTTTAAAAAATCAACTCTTTAAAAATTATGTAAAATCCCATAATTAATACAAACCAACCAAAAGCAATTTTTAATTTTTCATTTGGTATCTTTTTTGAAAGATAAGTACCTATAAATATTCCAATTACCGAGAACATTGTAAATAAAATTAAAAAATTCCAATCAACTTCTAATCCAGTTTTAATATCACCTAAAAATCCTAAAAGGGATTTAATTGCTATTATAAATAAAGAAGTACCTACTGCTAAGCGCATAGGCATTTTAGCTAAAATAACTAATGCTGGAATAATTAAAAAACCACCACCTGCACCTACAAGACCAGTTAAAACACCTACTAATGAACCTTCTAATAATATCATAGGATAATTGTATGTAATCAATTGTTCTTTTGAATCCGCCGAATTCTTTTTTTGTTTGATCATACTCATCGAAGCCAGTATCATAACAATAGCAAACAATAGCATTAAAAAGATATCTTTTGTTATGATTAAGCCCCCAATTTGTAGTATTTCTAGAGGAATTATAGGTAAAATAAAAGCACGGGTAATATACACAGCTATAATTGAAGGAATTCCAAAAATCACTACTGTTTTAAAATCAACTTTTTTCTGGATGGCATTTTGAATACCTCCTACTAATGCGGTACTACCTACTACAAAAAGTGAATATGCTGTAGCTACAACTGGATTAATTGCTAAAATATAAACTAAAATAGGTACAGTAAGAATACTTCCACCACTACCAATTAAACCAAGAGAAATACCTACTAAAATTGATAAAAAATAACCTAAAACCTCCATAAAATAATATTTATATTAATATATGAACAAACATTTATATTTAGATAATAGTTCCAAGTTCCAAATTTATTTATCAAATAAATCTGGTCTTCGCTCTTTAGTTCTGTTTAAAGAAGCTTCGTATTTCCATTTATCTATTTCTTTAGCATTTCCAGATAATAGTATAGCAGGCACTTTTTGGTCATCCCAAATTTCGGGACGCGTATAAACGGGAGGCGATAATAAATTGTCTTGAAAACTATCTGTTAATGCTGACATCTCATTATTTAAAACTCCAGGAATTAATCGACCGATACTATCGACAAGCACGGCCGCTGCTAATTCACCGCCAGATAATACATAATCACCAATAGAGATTTCTAAGGTAACATATTTCTCACGAATACGTTCATCAATTCCTTTGTAATGACCACAGATGAGTAAAATTCTATTTTTTAATGATAAAAAATTCGCAGTTTTTTGATCATAAACTTTTCCATCTGGACATAAAAAAATTATTTCATCATATGCGCCATTTTTAGAAATTAAAGATTCAATTGCGTTGGAAAGTGGTTCACACATTAGAACCATACCCGCATCGCCTCCATATTGATAATCATCAACTTGTTTATAATTTCCAATTCCATAATCCCTTAAATTAACTAAGTTAATAGTTAACAGATTTTTTTCTTGAGCTCTTTTTAAAATAGAATGATTTAAGAAACTTTCCATTAATTGAGGCACTACGCTAATGATGTCAATCTGCATATGTTTTATATTTTATTTATATCTAAAATACCTTCTGGCAAATTAATATCAATAATCTTTAAGTCTAAATCGATATTTCGTATCCAATCTTGAACGACAGGAATTAAAACCAATTCTTCTTTATTTTCTAATTGAATTTCTAGCGTTTGTTGGTGTAAATTGTCATAAACATCCACAACTGTACCTAAAAACAAATTAGCATCATAAACTTTATAATCTATCCAAGTAGCTTCTTCCGTAAGATCTAAAAAAGTCTCGGCTAAAGATTTAGGTAAAAATATTTTTTTAAAGTTTAATAAAACAGCTTCTTCTTTTGTTGAAATTTTTTTAAATCGAACCAATTCACTTTGAGCATCTGACCAAAAAATGTCAATTAAAAAAGGAGAAAGATCCGAACCTTTTTCAATAAAAAAAGCTTTAGGAACTGTCTCAGATATGATTTCGAAGTCTAATGCGATTCGAAGTGATCCATCAAAACCTTTAGGTTTTAATATTTTTCCAATTTCTATAAATTCATCCATAGGCAAAAGTACAAAAAAAAAGTGAAAACATTATGTTTTCACTTTTTAATATCTAATTAAAAGAATATTATTCAGCTGGTGTTTCAGTTACTTCTGATTCTTGATTTTCTGTTTGTTCAACGTTTTCTTCATTAGATTCTTCAACAACAACATTTTCAACAACAACATTTTCTTCAATTGGAGCTTCTTCTTCTACAACTTCAGCAGCTTTTAACTTATCTGCATACTCTTCACGTTTTTTAGTTTCAGCTGCAAAATTTTCTGCTTTTTTAGCGTCTTTATCTGCATTTAATTTTTCTACACGAGTAGCAATTTTGTTTTCTTTATATTCAAACCACTCATTCATCATTTTTTCCATTTGCTCTTCAGTCAAAGCACCTTTTCTTAAACCTCTAGCTAAGTGTTTTTTGTACATTACACCTTTGTAAGAAAGTATTCTTCTAACGGTATCTGTTGGCTCAGCACCATTCATAACCCATTGAAATGCTTTATCGAAATCGATATTGATTGTAGCTGGAACAGTTAATGGATTATAATCACCGATTCTATCGATAAATTTACCATCTCTTCTTGCACGGCTATCTGCTACTACTACATAGTAAAAAGGTCTTTTACCACGTCCGTGTCTTTGTAATCTTATTTTAGTTGCCATAAATGAAAAACTTAAAAGTTAATTAAAAGTTAGTTAAAAATTTTGAGGTGCAAAACTAATCATTTATTTTTAAACCGTTCGATAAATTTTATTCTTTTTAATTCGATCTATACGAACTTCTTTATTTATAGGCTTTTGAAACAATATGTGTTCTATAATTTGATGGGTATAAAAAGGAATATATGTTACACCTTTAGTTCCCAAACCATTAAAAATATATAATTGCTTAAACTCTGGATGGACATCTATATATGGTCTTCGATCATGAGAAGCGCAACGAAATGCACCTAGATGTGAAACTATTTGAAAAACCGAATTTTCGGTTAAATTTTTAGCCGCAGCATGCAAAATGTCATATGCTTTATCTGTATGTATTGGCTCGGAGAACGGCACGCGATCAAAAGTAGAGCCAATCCAATATCCATCACCATATTTACAAATAAATTTCCCATCGTGATAAATTTCCTCTTTATTAAAATTTTCTACATTTAAATACAGTGCCTCTCCTCTATTTGGCAAAAATGGCAAGTGATTAAAAAAATGATTTTTTGTAATCCCCATTCCTTCCGCAAATATTACAAAGTCATATTCTTTACTCTTATACTTTACGTTGTCTCTCAATTCTACTAAATTATATTCAAATGCCTCTTTAAAAAAAAATCCACTTTCAATAAATCGTTTTTTCAAAGTATTCAGAAACAAATTTACATCTAGCTGGTAGGCTTTATTTATAAACACTACATCTTCACTTATTATAGAAATCCATTCCGATTTATTTTCTATGTTGAGCTCTAAATCTTTTATTGTATTGTTATCTTTGATTTTTTTAATTATATCAACCTTTTTCAAAAAATTCGTTCCATTAACGACGTAAAAAGGAATTGCGGCATCTAACAAAATATTATAATTTGGAGTTAAAAGTAATTCGCGACCCGAAATTGGATTAATAATTCCAGATGATATATGTGAAGCACTGGTCAAATCATCTCCTATGATATTAAAATCAATACCTCTTCGCTCCAATTCTAATCCAATTGAAAATGCGGCCAAACCACTTCCTACTATTAATACCATTACTTTTTTTAATACTTTTAAAAATTGATAATTTATATTTGCAGTCAAAAGTAAATATACCTAATTAAAATGGAAGATAAAAATATAATTGAAAAAAACAGGGAAGAAAATAATGAAGGACTTTCGTTGTTAAAAAAAGTACTCCCTTTAATTTTAGCATTAATTTTAGCTATATTACTTTTTGTTTTTTTTGAAAAAAAATCTAAAAACAATCAACAAAACATTGAACAAGTAACTAAAACTGAAACTATTGATTCTTCAAAGATGATTCAAATATCAGATTCAACGTTAGAAATTAATAATTCGGATAGTACAATTATAAAATAAAAAAAAGCTAAACAAATTTGTTTAGCTTTTTTAAAGTATAATTTTCTTAATTTTACTTATTTAAAGTACTATTTTTCTTTCCATAAAAGAAATAAATAACTACTCCTATAATCATCCATATTACAAGCCTAAACCAGCTTTCTAATGGCAGGGCAGTCATCAAATATACACAAACTACGATTCCTGCAATTGGTACAAAAGGCATTAAAGGCGTTTTAAAAGTTCGTTTGGCTTCTGGCATCTTATAACGCATAATCAAAACACCTAAACACACTAAAGAAAACGCTAATAATGTACCAATACTAACCATATGGCCTAGATCGGAAACTGGCACAAATCCAGCAAATAAACTAACAAATACCATAAAAAATAAATTTGTCTTCCATGGTGTTCTTAATTTAGGATGAATATCTGAAAATAATTTTGGAAGTAACCCATCTTTACTCATGGAAAAAAATACACGACTCTGCCCCATCAACATAACCAAAATTACCGAAGTATATCCAGCTAAAATAGCAATAATAAGACCATTTTGTAAAAATCCATAACCCGTTTTTGCAAATGCTGTTGCGGCCGGTTTTGCATCATTAGCAAAATCTTTATAATTAACAAGTCCCGTCATGACATGTGCAAATAATACATACAAAACCGTACATATAACTAAAGAGCCTAAAATTCCGATTGGCATTCCCTTTTGTGGATTTTTAGCCTCTTGAGCAGCAGTAGATACGGCATCAAAACCAATAAATGCAAAGAAAACAGTTGCGGCACCTGCTACGATTCCTGACCAACCAAACTGTCCTTTAACTCCTGTATTTTCAGGTATATATGGTGTATAATTAGCAGAGTCAATATAATTCCAACCTAATGCTATAAATAACAATACAACTAATACTTTTACAACAACTAAAACATTGTTCATAGATGCCGATTCTTTTGTTCCTCTTATCAATAATAAAGATAAAAGTGATACAATAAATATAGCTGGTAAATTAATCATACCACCTTCTATAATAGTTCCGTCACCTAATTTCAAAGTTTCCCAAGGTGAACAAATCAAACTGTGAGGCAAATGAATATCAAATTTATTTAACAATTCAAGAAAATAACGAGACCAGCTCACGCCAACAGTAGCCGCTCCTAATGCATACTCTAAAACCAAATCCCAACCTATAATCCAAGCCATAAATTCGCCCATTGTGGCATAGCTGTATGTGTAT